>JABUSY010000021.1 GCA_021442455.1 Lachnospiraceae bacterium
ATCTGGTTGAGGTATCTGGTTGAGGTATCTGGTTGAGGTATCTGGTTGAGGTATCCGGTCGTTAGTTCCAATATTCCTACAAAGTTGCAAAGAGGTGCGTAGCAGTTCAATGACAATGTCAGTGGACTTTAGGAAAATGCATTAATATATTTAAAACAGGATTTTTGTTTTGCTTTAGTCTGTCTGCTTTCAAGTAAATCATTGATGATACCAAAAGGAACTAAGGAAGCGTCTTTAAAGAGAGGGTAATTCATCTTGTTTCCATAGCCTTTGATTGGAGACAAGAAGTTAATTATAACGTGGACAGGTTGTCTATTTTATAAATATTTTAGTGAAAAAGTGCTACATGAAAATTTTATCTGTATTAGCACACCATATTTACATTTTAAAATGGGTATTTTGTGTTGAAAATAATGTAACACTATATCTTAAGTAGTATGAATATCTTATGCTACTTTCGATGATTCGATATCTTTAGGAATTGGAATTTGCTATACATTTGAAAAGAACAGAAGACGGATTATCGTGTGGAAAAAGAAGAGGTTATTGATCTGATGAGGAATAACTTGCTCATCATCAACGGAGGTTCTGTGAGATCTTACAGTTTGGCAATTGAGGTATATCAACAGAAGGGCGTTAGTTTTGGGATATAAGTTCTTAAGTAAGCCTAAATATATTCGTTCTCACGTCATAAAAAACACTCTGTTTGTCTAGAGTATAGTAGCCTTTGTTAGAAGCAAGGATTTTTGTAGTTTTTGATTTGCGCAGAGGTCAGGGAAAAAGCTAATGCATCTTTCAGATATGGTTCAAAAATTAGCGTAGATTCGAAACGATGTGCTTTTACTGCTCACCGTTGGTGCCAGAGATCTGATTCTGGAGAAATTAGTGATCAAACAGGCATTGAGATAAAGAGGTTTACGACAATGATATCTAGGTTTTATGCCATGACAATTCTCTTTCTGTGTTCTGCATCACTGTTAAAGGACGTTCATCAGAGAGATGATGAGAAAATTCTATAGGTCAGACTTTACTTTATATTTTAAAGATAACTTTATAAATTGTTATAGCGTTCTCTTTTCTTAATGAAGAAAGCCAGTGTGATCAGATTGTTGTCCAAAGCTTTCAGAAGTCATGGTAGACGATCAAATAGTAAAAGGTGTCGCTGATCAGTATAGTCGGATTCAAACGGTTGATACTTGTAAAAATTTGTTTGCTGGATATTTTCGAACATCAGGTTGGCCTAAAAGCAGGAGATTAGTTGGAAGAGGATTTCCAGAAAAATTTTCATTTCTATTTACTTTCAGATTTAGGTATATCCAATAGCACTTTCCGAGGAGACGCTATACTGTTTTCGAAAAAAATGATTTTTAGGAAAAACCTTAGGTAATAGAGCAGAAAAAACTACCTTGATAAGAAGATGGTTCTTATGTCTATATCCACCATTTGAAGCTTGATGATAGACATCCTGGCTCCTCGGAAGTCTACTCCAGTTTTTCACAGGATTTGAATAAAAAGATACTTATAAATTACCCATACTTTTTTCTCATCCATCAGCTCTTTTTCTGCCATTTATTTTAAGAAAGATGTCGTTTAATGTAGAACATTCGGATCAGAACTCTTTAAAAGGTAACTTTTTGTGATGACAGATAATAAAAAATCCTGATCACATTGAGGTACATGCTGCTGAGACTAATTTTCAGCGTCTTATCATTATGGTTAAACACATGTGGAAAGTTCGGAATTTCTGAAAGCTGTGGTCCTCACAGTGCAACAGCCTTAATCGTCGCAGTTTTCCGGTTTTAATTGTAAATTTTAATTTTTCTTCTTCACTTGTAGAGGAAATGCACAGCGGTCGTGGTTCAGAGTGGTGATTTTCGTGCAAAAGAATTTGTTAATGGACAGCGTTAGAAAGCATGTATATAATATCCTTTTTGATGATTCTGCAATTCTTCGGAGGTCTGAAGAGAAAATGGTAATGGCTTGGAGAGTTTGACATTGGTAAGAAGTCAGAATTTTCAGAAAAATTTTTTCGGAGATTCGGCTTTTACTGCTGATCACATTGTTGGATGATGAATATATATAACTGGGCAATTAGGAGCGATATCAGGAAGGTCTCTGCTGACAAAGAACTGTGGGAGTATTTTGCTGATTTCTACGGATTATGTGCATTGACCAGACAGTGTTCGGTAATGAGAATATGGTTGAGGTATCTCGGATGAAACAAGGAAAATTTAATTATGTATTGCATCTCTGGGTTTCTGAAAAGGGCATATTCGCTGATTTCATTGCAGAGCAGCTCTATCTCAGCGAGGATATGTTCAGAAATTGTCTCAGTAGTATTCTGGACAAGCTGGAGTTTAGAAATCTGGCATAACTGGCAATGTTTTTGTTACAGAAAATTTTTCATGAATCGCCGAATGCTTTCAGAAAAAGCTTGCACTGAACGAAAAAAGTTTCTAAATAATTTGAAAGGTAATGCTGATGCATGTTTGGTGTGTGAAATAATGTTATCATAAAATTCTGTCAAATGTTTCGGTAATGTATTTTTGTTGGCGTTTATCCTATAATGCTGTTGAGGATATTTATAGTAGAATATCGGAAGGGGTTTCATATCTGGAAGTGCTAGTGAATGAAAAAAGTTATATAAGTTTGTTTGAAGCATTTCTGATCCGGGATAAGGATGTGCTTCCGCAATATGATTTACAGAAAAATTTCCAAAACTTATAATATGGTTAATATGGTTTAACTTGCGAGAAAGCGTTTGAAAGAACAATATCTGGAAAGGAAAGTCTCTTTTGTGGATTTGTTCTTCATTGAGCTATAAGATGCAAAATAATCAGAATGTCGGGATGATCTACAGAGAAAATATGGAATAGCTAAAAATCAAGCTGCATATTTATTCATCATTGATTTGTTGCCATAGATTTTAACAGCTATTTCCAAAAAATTTCGATGATTTTGACATAGTTCTGAATATTTGTTATTTGTTGAATTATGAATACGAAAGTGATGGAAAAGATTGTAAAGCGCATGGAAAAACATGAGAAAGACGGTCATAATTACTTTGTTTCTGTTACAGTCGGTATGTTATCAAGACGCTCGGAAAGAGGCGGTTGTGATTGAAGAATGTTGTATGGTATGTTAAAAGTTGAAAAAGATGTGGCGCAAAAGCTTGGAGTAAGCTATGTCTCACCTATGTAACTAGAAAAGCCATTAACGAGAATAGTTGAGATATCTGTGGGGGATGATGATGGGATATTTCAGGACACTTTCTTCAGAGAGCGATACCTGGTTCACGGGTAGTATGCGCCGATCCTTTGGCATGTTTGCATCAATTGGATCATATGCTTGATGTTCTTTTGGCAGTGAAGACGGAAGATGTGCTAACATTAGCAATTTGTGATGGAACATACTTTTTTCTGGAAGGATATGGAAGATTCGATAGAAAAAAGAATAAGTGGCAAGATATCATTTAGTTTTAGATATTCGTTATCCTGAGATATTGAGATATCATGCAAATGCAACAGTTTTTTTCATGTGCATCGAGTTTCGTGGAGGGACTGTCTCTTTTTAGTGTTTAGAGGCAATTGCAATTATTCGCTTACCTCCTTTTCACAGATGCAGTCTGTTTTTTTGAGAGATTATTGACATAAGTGGAGAATATCTCTCTGTTGATTTCTTCCAAAATTCCGTAAACCATTGGTTGCATTTTTGACTTGAGTTTGAAGGTTGAGATTTTTATTTCTAGTCATATGCTAATTTGTTTTTCTATGTTTAGAAAGTGAGGCATTCATTTTCAGTGTGTTCCAAAGGAACTTTCATATACTAAAAATAATGCAGACGATGAGTTTTATGTTTTATGGCATATGATGTTGTGTTTGGATATAGCGTCCTCGTAGATTTTGTAGCTCGGAGCGAGTTGCAATCAAGAGTGTCGGTTTTGTGTTTCTCTTTGGCTGGTCGCCGGTATTTTCTGGCAGTGTAAACATATTCTATTCGAATACGTTTATGCTGAATTTGTTCCAGCACTCGTAGTTGAGATAGGAATGGTAATCAAACGAAGGAATAAAATTTTTTAAAGTGTTTTTGGAATTTTTTAGGATACTTGTTCAGGGCAAAGATGGCTATGAAAGCATGAAAATAGATAATGAGCTCCGGGGAGTAATCAAGTCTATATCTTTGAAAATTTCACAAAGTATAGAGGATATTATTTTCCTTGATTATAACATATGTATTTTTGCTATTTCATATTTATCTGTAAGCATTTTCCGTCATATTTGACGATATTTTTGAGAGTTTTTACACATATTGTTAATTTTGATAAACAAGCTGATCTCTTATATTGTATGTTCGTTGGCCTTTGACTTCAGAAAACTATATTTTGGCGAGTCAGGTAGGCTGAGTGCTAAGTGGATATTTCCGAGGTTTATAGCGTAGTGCATGAGAAGATTAGCGAATTGACGTTTCCCAGATTGATGATATTCCAGTTTGCTTTTTGCATAAAATTGATGTGTTTTTAGCTTTGTTATATGGCAGGAGAAAGCGGCGGATTTTTCCATGAATTCTCTTCGGAGCTTAAAGTGATTGAGATGATGACAACGAATATCCATAGGAACAGAATCAGAATCATTGAGAGAAAAAGCTTACATGAATTTTGATGGCTTAAATACTAACTTTTCAGGGATTTTTCAGGTACTTTCAGATATTATGATTTTGGAGAACTGTAGGTGATACATTTTGCGGGAACATTTTTTTATTAAAAATAAAATAGGAATTAGCAGGTAAAGATAGTATTGTTGGTGTTTCCCTTGTTGGTTCATATTACTAAAACGTGATGTTTTATGTTAAGTAAGATAGAGTCAATAACGCGTACAAAAAAACTTTTCAGTAATATAAAAATTACAAAGAAAAAGCTTTCTCATTTTATGAAAATCAGATTAAATTTAGAAAATATTGGTTAATATATAAAATGAACTATTAAACAATGTGATTATTTAGCGGATAAATATGCTATAAAATTAGAGATTTGTTTCGTTAGATTCAAGAGATTTTTCTGATAACTGGACACTGTAAAATGAGCTTAAGTATAAAAATGATTTAACAATGTTACGATTTGATATCATATTACGATTTAATATCCTTCTCTTCGTGATCCTAATACTTTTTATAAGCAAACTGAAGTTGACGTACATGTGTATGAGCAGGGATATGTTTCTATCGCTAAATTCATGGAACTGAAAAATAGCTAAGAGATAAAGGATGCTAAAACATCGACAGAAAATATGAACTTGTGTATTGCTTAAAGATAATGAAATAAGAGATGTGCTATATCGATGATCTGAGGCATGTAATTTACTGAATGCAGATAGCGAGGCCGTACGTATAGGATACTAGTATAAATATATCGTAAACTCAGATTATAAAATGCCGAAAAAACAAGAGAGCTATATGGGTTGCTGGTGAGGGAGTGGCGAATATGAGATGCGTATATCAACCGCAAAAGAACTTTCCAATGGATGAAAGAACTGGATCTTGAGTATATCATTAAATGAAGAAAAGGACAGACTGGAACATCCGATGTAAAAATACAGAATCGAGAATAATTTTCAGACCTGCATGCATATCAACGGGTGGACAGATTTTTGTTGATAAATACGATAACAAGGCAGAGAGTTTGGAGAAAAAGGTATTCTCGGTTATATGTTTACATGGGCAAGAGCTGAACTGAAATCATCGATTTCTTTGCTTAAAGGCCATTATGTTAATTTGCTCGTAATTGCTGAAGAAAGTTTGCACATAGCGTATGAGATAATATTTCAGTTATGGAAATTTTATAGCCTGAGGTGATTTATTCACGAATAATCCAGCTATATATGGCTGATGTAGAAGGAGATGTTTGTTATGTTCAGTTCTCTAGAGATTTTGCAAATGACTTTCAGGAATATTACCGTTCCATTCAAATCTATTCTTTGTTGTTCGCAATGATAGTTTCAAAGAAGCTCAAATACGTCGGTTTCTGCACTTATATTTCTCTAAAAACAGATTCTAGAAGGTTTGATGAAAAATATAGTTATTTATGCGCTAAAAAGATGTTTTCCTAACAAAGCAGTGAAAGTGTTCTTGATTTTAACAATAGAAAATTTTCCATTGCTTCAATCTCAGTTTAATTTTCTTGAATGAAAAACTGAGGCTTCAGTTGAATTATATAAAACTATAGAAATATTATAGTGAGTGTTGTAAATAAAGGAAGGGAGGCGGCGAAAGCATCATCATATTATTTGTATTTGAATTTGAAAGGCAATTGACAAATTGGAAAGCAGTATGATAGTATACACATTTGTGAATGTGTGTAGAGTTCAAGGAAAGTAAAGGTTATAAAATTGTATGCATATTCTTTGCCTAAATGATGACTGTGTTGGAAAGAATATAAAAGCGAGAACATGGCAATGAACAGTTCTCATTCTGCAACAAAAAGTATGTCATTCGGCGCTTCCTTTGTTTCTAACTGGAAAATTCTGACAACAGATCAGCTTTTAAGATTGAGTTTGATGTAAAAGATGGTAAAGTTTGATGAAGAGTCTCCCCTACTTAAAGAAAATGACGGGATGAGTAGAATATACTAGTTTTTATTTAGAGTTGAAGTTTTAGAAACTTGAAAAATATAAATTTGCTATGAATAGTCGTGTTTCACTTTTTTAATGAAGGGAACAGGCAGATAATTATGGTAGTAAAGAGTTAGGAAATCGATCAGTTGACGAAACTAGTCGGAAAGATAGTAGAAGCATATAGATCATCTTTGCGGAATTGGAGATGCTGCACAGTGATGCAGAGGGGAGATCAGAAGAGAGTGATCGATATCTTTTTGACATAATTACAATATGGAGTTTATTGAGCTGTAGATTAGGTAGTACATTGGATGCTTTGATATACAATAAGCGTCGTGGCTAAATATCAACTGTTACTGTTAGAGGAGAGAAATTATCGATGCTGAATATTGAGGAATATACAATCGGCTTCAAGAAAGGAAAACAAGTACTGAACAATAGTGTAAACGTGCATATTTAGAAATTAGCAAATATTGTGAGGAAAATTGATCGAAGAAAGCAAAAACACAAGCAGACCTCGTGAGGTTTATTCAGGGGGTCTGCTTGTTTCTAAATAAAGATCGTGTATAAGCTATAACGTAATGTTAGAGAAGTTGACAGCACTGATCGTAGAAATGGTCATATGTTTAAACCAATTATCTAGTTGGTTAAGATTTTGATTTCCATCTATGCGAAAAACTGCGTTGATTTATCACTGATTGTGAGATGAGAAATAAATATTTGAAATTAGGCATTTACCATCATCATTTTAGTTTGTTTACTGAATTATACGGTATATTTTGAGAAAATTTATCATTTTGTAATTGAAGTAATTCAGAGATGTCAGTATAAGTAATCCAATTGCAAATTATAAGATGAAACGAGAGAGTTGCTGAGAAAAAATGGGTTTTAGAAAAGATAAGAAAACAAATATTCTTGGACGCTATCGATTTAGCATGTCAGGGTATGTCCATTGTCAGGGCATTTGTTCTGAATTCCAAGTTTTTGCTGATTCCACATCAGTCCTGGCTTTGGATTTGACTGAAGAAATACTAAAAATCTTCTATAAATACTCTGATTTAAAGATCATGATGATCATTGCCATGCATGAGTTACAGCTTGCAAAAGATATTGTTGACTATATTGTACAGAAGTGATTGCAGAAGAGAGTACATCAAAACAGATCTTTTTTCGGATAATGTTAGTAATGAAGAGTTTTTAAGTCGTTTTTGCCAAATGTCAAACATCGTGCCTTTTAAATTTGCATTGCTTTTGGTATTGCAATGCTTTATAATTGATATGGAATACTTAAGTCAGGTATCACTTTGAAATAGCGAATAATCGTTCCTCTATTATAATCTGTTAATACGAAAATACGTCAAGAAAAGAAAGGTATCAAAGCTTATGGAGAAAAAACAAAAGCTATATGAAGGAAAAGCAAAGAAGGTATACGCAACCGAAGATCCGGCAGTTGTAATCATAGAATATAAAGATGACGCCACTGCGTTTAATGGCGTGAAAAAAGGTACAATTGTAGGCAAGGGCGTGATTAACAACAAAATGTCTAATTATGTTATGAAACAGCTAGAGAAAGCAGGCGTTCCGACCCATCTAGTAGAAGAACTGAGCAACCGTGAGACTGTTGTCAAGAAAGTCAGCATTGTGCCGTTAGAAGTGATCGTGAGAAACGTAGCTGCCGGAAGCTTTTCTAAGAGAATGGGAGTTGAAGAGGGAAGAGAACTGCTTTCTCCGATTCTTGAATTAAGCTATAAATGTGACGAGCTGAATGATCCATTTATTAACGACGATTATGCATTGGCACTTGGCCTGGTCACACAAGAAGAGATTGCTATAATTAAAAAATATACAAGAAAGGTGAATGAGTTTTTGAAAAAATATTTTCTGGACGTTGGTATTCAGCTCATTGATTTCAAGATTGAATTCGGACGTCTAGCAAATGGGATGCTTATCTTGGCAGATGAAATCTCTCCGGATACCTGTCGCTTGTGGGATGTGAATACCAATGAGAAACTGGACAAGGATCGTTTCAGAAGAGAAATGGGCAATGTTGAAGAAGCGTATCAGGAAGTCTTCTGTCGTTTGGGACTCAATTGAAGCTAACAGGGAGGACAGGAGAATATGAATATAACGAACAGATATATAAGCCCTCTTTCTGAACGATATGCCAGTAAGGAAATGCAGTTCATTTTCTCATCTGATATGAAGTTTAGTACCTGGAGAAAACTGTGGATCGCTCTGGCGGAAACGGAGATGGAACTAGGGCTTCCGATTACCCAGGAACAGATAGATGAGATGAAGGAGCATGTATTCGATATTAATTACGATGTGGTAAAAGCACGTGAAAAAAAAGTGCGGCATGACGTTATGTCTCATGTATATGCATACGGGTTACAGTGCCCAAAGGCAAAGGGTATCATTCATTTGGGGGCCACTTCTTGTTATGTTGGAGACAATACAGATATCATTGTCATGAACGAAGCTTTGAAGTTAGTGAAAAAAAAACTAGTGAATGTGATCGCGGAGCTGGCTAAATTCGCTGATAAGCAGAAGGGACAGCCGACTTTGGCATTTACTCATTTTCAGCCGGCACAGCCGACGACAGTTGGCAAGCGTGCGACCTTGTGGATACAGGAATTTGTCATGGATTTTGAGGATCTGGAATATGTACAGAGTACACTGAAACTGCTGGGATCCAAGGGGACTACAGGTACACAGGCAAGTTTTCTAGAGCTGTTTCAGGGAGATCAGAGAATCATCGATAGGATTGATCCAATGATTGCTGAGAAGATGGGATTTTCCGCCTGTTATCCTGTATCCGGGCAAACATATTCCAGAAAAGTGGATACGAGAGTGGTGAATGTAATGGCAGGAATTGCTGCCAGCGCTCATAAATTTTCCAATGATATTCGCTTGCTTCAGCATTTGAAAGAGGTGGAAGAACCATTTGAGAAAGGCCAAATTGGTTCTTCTGCTATGGCTTACAAGCGAAATCCAATGAGAAGCGAGAGAATCGCATCTCTGTCCAGATATGTGATGATCGATGCGCTAAATCCTGCAGTTACTTCAGCTACCCAATGGTTTGAGAGAACTTTGGATGATTCAGCTAACAGGCGCTTATCTATATCGGAAGGATTTTTGGCGACTGATGGTGTTTTGAATTTAGTACTAAATATAGTCAATGGTCTGGTGGTATATCCGAAGGTTATTGAAAAACATTTGATGTCCGAGCTCCCGTTTATGGTAACAGAGAATATCATGATGAATGCGGTGAAGGCAGGAGGAGATCGTCAAGAGTTACATGAGAGAATCCGTACACTTTCCATGGAGGCAGGAAGATCAATCAAGGTGGAGGGAAAAGATAACGATCTTTTGGAGCGGATTGCAGCTGATCCAACTTTTAACCTCAGTTTGAAAGATTTGAAAAAGGTCATGGATCTTCCGAGATATACCGGATGCGCGGAAGTGCAAGTAAAAGCTTATCTGAAACAGGTTATTCGTCCGCTTCTTAAGAGAAATCACGAGCTTTTGGGGATGAAGGCTGAAATCAAAGTGTAAAACAGATGTAGTTCTTATTTTTTCTACAGGGTCGTTCTGAGTATCTCGTGGGAAAATTATTTTAGGAGGAATTTCAAGATGATCAAGGCAGTAGTCGGAGCAAATTGGGGAGACGAAGGAAAAGGGAAGATTACGGATATGCTAGCTGAACAAGCTGATATTATCGTACGTTTTCAAGGAGGAGGCAATGCAGGACATACCATCGTCAATAATTATGGAAAATTTGTGCTACATCTTCTGCCTTCTGGTGTGTTCTACAATCACACGACTAACGTCATCGGTAATGCTGTGGCATTAAATATTCCCGTGTTAAAAAAGGAATACGACGATATTGTTAGCAGAGGAGTGCCTACGCCGAAGCTTTTGGTATCTGATAGGGCACAGATAGTAATGCCTTATCATATTTTATTTGACTGGTATGAAGAAGAGAGGCTGGCCGGCCATTCCTTTGGTTCCACAAAATCCGGTATCGCTCCTTTCTATTCTGATAAATACGCAAAGATCGGTTTTCAGGTGAATGAGCTTTTTAATGAAAAAGCGTTGTTTAAAAAGCTGCAGAATGTCTGTGAGACTAAAACAGTGTTGCTGGAACATTTATATCACAAGCCACTTTTGCATCCGAAAGAAATTTTCGGAGAGTTGATGAAATGGAAAGAGATGATTCTGCCGTTCGTATGTGATACTTCTACATTTTTGAATAAGGCACTTCAGGAGGGCAAAGAGATTTTGCTAGAGGGACAGCTTGGTTCGCTGAAAGATCCGGACCATGGAATTTATCCGATGGTTACATCTTCTTCTACATTGGCCGGGTACGGTGCTGTGGGAGCCGGTGTTCCGCCTTTTGAGATTAAGAAGGTCATCACGGTTACTAAAGCATATTCAAGTGCTGTGGGAGCTGGTGCATTTGTTTCTGAAATTTTTGGAAATGAGGCGGATGAGCTGAGACGTCGCGGTGGTGACGGTGGCGAGTATGGAGCAACCACAGGTAGGCCAAGGAGAATGGGATGGTACGATTGTGTAGCATCCAAATATGGATGCAGAATACAGGCTACTACAGATGTGGCTTTTACCGTGTTAGATGTATTAGGATATTTGAAAAAGATTCCTGTTTGTGTAGCCTATGACATTGACGGTAGAATCACAACAGAATTTCCGACTACAGGGCTTCTGGAGAAGGCCAAGCCGGTTCTTGAGACTCTACCTGGTTGGAGTTGCGATATTCGGGGTATTAAGAAATATGAGGATTTGCCAGAAAATTGCCGAAATTATGTCGAATTTATTGAGAAAAAGATTGGATTCCCGATTATGATGATTTCAAATGGACCGGGAAGAGATGATATCATTTATCGTGAAAGACAATAAATATGAAGAAATGCACAGGAATTATATGGATAATGACAGTAAAGCAATGGAGAGGTTGATGAATCTAGATTATGGGTAGAAGTTACAGATCTTAACTTTTGGAAATATCTGTGCAGATAATGCTGTTTGAGATAATCCTTTATATCATTGGATAAGGTGTAAGCAATCGAGGTCAGAACAACGTCAGTCGTCGAAGTTCCTCTGAAAGATATGCTAAGATAGTTTATACGCATCACTGATGAGAAAGTAAAATTATAAAAAGCTATTCTGAAGATGGTTAAGCGCATTTTTGACAGGACGTAATCAGAAAAAAAGTTTTACAGCAAAGTAAGAGCATCTGTGCAAGTGAATAAATTTATTTAAGGAGATTATAGATATGAAAAAGACCATGGACAAAATAGTAACTCTTGCCAAATCCAGAGGTTTTGTATATCCCAGTTCTTAGATTTACAGTGGTCTGGCGAATACCTGGGATTATGGGCCGCTGGGTGTGGAATTAAAAAACAATGTAAAAAAAGCCTGGTGGAAGAAATTTGTAATGGAAAGTCCCTATAATGTGGGAGTGGACTGTGCGATTCTAATGCATCCTAATATTTGGGTAGCTTCAGGTCATCTCGGAAGTTTTTCAGACCCGCTGATGGATTGTAAAGAATGCCACGCGAGATTCCGGGCAGATAGGTTGATTGAAGATTTTTGCAAGGAAAAGGCCATGCCTCTTGAAGGTGCTAGTATGAATGAATGGCCTCCAGAGAAGATGATGAAATTTATTGAGAAGAATCAAGTTCTTTGTCCGACTTGTGGAAAACACAATTTTACAGATATTCGTCAGTTTAATTTGATGTTTAAGACTTTCCAAGGAGTAACCGAAGATGCAAAAAATACAGTTTACTTGCGTCCGGAGACCGCTCAGGGTATTTTTGTCAATTTTAAAAATGTTGTCAGAACTACCAGAAAGAAAATACCTTTCGGAATTGCTCAGATTGGAAAATCTTTTCGAAATGAAATTACACCGGGCAATTTTATTTTCCGCACTAGGGAATTTGAACAGATGGAACTGGAATTTTTCTGTAAAGCAGGTACGGATAAGGAATGGTTTTTGTATTGGAGACGATTTTGCATCAACTGGTTGAAGAGTCTTGGAATGAAAGAAGAAGAGATGCGTGTTAGAGATCATTCTTCAGAGGAGCTTTGTTTTTACAGTAAGAGGACGACAGATATTGAGTTTCTCTTCCCCTTTGGATGGGGTGAGCTGTGGGGTATTGCAGATCGGACGGATTATGACCTGACACAGCATCAGAACACTTCTGGTCAGGACATGACTTATTATGATGATACGAAGAATGAAAAGTATATTCCTTCTGTTGTAGAACCTTCCCTGGGAGTTGATCGTGTGGTACTGGCTTTTTTATGTAGTGCTTATGATGAAGAGATGTTGAATGCAGAAAGAAACGATGTGCGAACCGTCATGCATTTTCATCCGGTATTGGCTCCGATTAAGATTGCGGTGTTGCCGCTCTCTAAGAAGCTTAATAAAGGCGCAGAGAAAATTTTTATAGGTCTTTCAAAAAAATATAACTGTGAGTATGATGACCGCGGAAATATCGGGAAGAGATATCGCAGGCAGGATGAGATCGGAACACCTTACTGTATCACCTATGATTTTGTTTCAGAGATAGACGGCGCCGTCACTGTCCGTGATCGTGATTCTATGAAGCAGAAACGTGTGAAATTCGAAGAGTTAGAGGTCTATTTTGCGGATAAATTTGTATTTTGATGATATATAATTCAGAACATTGCTGGATAGGGTGCCATATTGATTTCGCTGTTATTCGGAAGTTTTTTGTATTTTCTTTCTGTCTTGAGTGAAATATAGCAATATTCAACATTACATGTATTCATATTATATTGTCTACTCGAGAATATCGGCACCATATGGATGTACTGGATCTGGTATTTTGAAAGCAGTAAGCATAAAAATATTATAGTTTATTATGTGGTTATATATTCCGTTTCGTTTGTTTGGCCATGAGCTAGGGGGATATAGTAGCTATGATTTTCAAATTTTTTTGCGTGTTGAAGTTGCTGAAGTGAGGGATTTACAAGCCTGTGGTGACTGTTTTGACGAAGATGATTGTTGATCCATATGGATGAGGTTTTTTATAATTTTTCTCAAATGATCGGCCGGATTATGATCAAAGAGGAATTAGATGCTCAAGAAAGCAAGGGCAATTAAGTAATTTTTGGCAACGATGATTACTACAGGATTGCAATTATATCAAAATATAGGATATCAATTGAAATTGATACAATTCAGCTGATGCTGGACAAGTTGTTATAGTGTTAGAGGGCACTGAAATTTCAGTTTTGAAATAAGGGAGAAGAGCTGAGAGGTTTTAGTATGGTTATGGATAAAGATTTGATCCACATCTATAGAGTATTTGTTAGCATTGTTAAAGATCATGGCAGCGAAAGCGGAATGATATATTACGGACGGAAGAACAGTTTGATCTGGAAATTATACTTTTGAAGATAGAGGCCGTCATAGAATTTTTTGGGAAGAGGCAAAACGGGATATCTAAGAAAATTAGAACGATGATTGAATGCACAAGATCAAAATAACGGTGCTTAAGACAATTTTTGATCGAGAACTAAAAAGATGGTGTCCAGGGTTAAACAGTTTGTCCGATACTGTAGGATGGTCAGTTTTTGATGAAGCTTATTCGAAGTTCGATAGGTTTAGCAATGAGGTGAGGAAGGTTATTTGTCAGTGATCTTCCGCATGATCTTGGAGCGATATGTTGACTGAATTAAAAGTGGGAAGTTGCAATCTTCAGCTGCAATAACAGATTGTGTTTTGTGATTTTGTAACTGATAATGATAAATGAGGAATTAGTGAGAGATTAAACATTCATCACGAAATAAAATTGGCGGGTTTTTGCCGGCCTGAATATTATTTACATAACTTGTATACTCTCCGGCCCGTGAGAGCATGCAATAAGAAGCGCAGCAAAATGGTTTGCATCACAGCCACCCATTTTATCAGCGCTCCTTTTTATGAAGAAAGAGATAATGAGTGGTTAATCAACTATCTAATTTTTCTTAGTGAAAAAAATATGTCTATATTCTGAAAGAATTCTAAAAATCTTTAAGAATGATTGAAGAAAAAAGAGGAAGGAATGAAAATTCAATTATCAGATCATTTTACTTATAGAAAGCTGTTGCGTTTTACTTTTCCTTCAATCGTAACGACGATTTGCGCATCTATTTACAGTATCATTGACGGTCTTTTTGTCTCTAATCTTGTGGGAGATTTGGAGCTTTCGGCAATAAATATTGTAATGCCGGTCATTATGATTATCGAGGCCTTCGGTTTTATGCTTGGCGTCGGTGGGAGCGCGGTAACTGCCAAGAGTATGGGCGAAAGTAAGCAGAAACAGGCAAATCGATATTTTTCCATGTTCGTATGGGTGATTGCTATTCTGGGCATTGTGTTGTCTGTAATTGGAATTATTTGTATGGAGCCTTTGGCGAGATTGGCTGGAGCTAGTGATCTTCTGATTAGGGACAGCGTCTTATATGGAAGGATACTTCTGACTGGTGCCGCTGTTTTTATGCTTCAGCTCACATTTCAGAGTTTTCTGATTGTCGCTGAAAAGCCACACATGGCCTTGTGGCTCTCATTGGCAGCAGGAGTGACGAATATGGTGATGGATTATGTGTTTATCAAGATCTTCTGGATGGGAATAGCAGGGGCAGGGTTTGCAACCATTATCGGCTATTCAGTGGGAGGAATCATCCCGCTCGTTTACTTTTTACATAAAAAAAGCGGAAGCCTTCAGCTGATGAAGACGAAGTTTTACGGGAAGCCCCTACTCAATGCCTGCGCCAATGGTTCCTCTGAGATGATGAATAATATAGCGGCATCTCTTGTAGGTATCATTTATAATATTCAGCTTATTTGGATGTTGGGGGAGGCAGGTGTGGCTGCTTATTCGATTATAATGTATGTGGATTTTATTTTCCTTGGAACATTTTTTGGATTTTCTTTTGGTGGCGCTCCTGTAATCAGTTATCAATACGGGGCAGAAAATCATGGGGAATTGCAAAATCTGTTTAGAAAAAGCTTGATGATAACTGGAATGTTTTCAATTATTATGGTAGTGGTATCTGAGATGTCAAGTTATTCGCTTTCTAGAATATTTATAAACTATAATCGTGATTTGTTGGAAATAACCGTACATGGTTTCCGGTTGTTTGCACTGAATTATATCATTTGTGGGCTTAATGTTTTCTCTTCTTCATTTTTCACTGCACTCTGTAATGGAAAGGTATCTGCACTTTTGTCATTTATGCGTGCTCTGGTGCTAAGAGGAGGGATTACATTTCTGCTTCCTGTATTTTGGGGGGTAGATGGAATCTGGCTGGCAGTAATGGTAGCGGAAATTCTGGCTTCGGTGTTTTCTATTGTATTTTTTATCACGAAAAGAAAGAGATATGGATATGCGTAAGCTAACTATAGTTCATTTTTCAGATAAGAGATAGCGAGTGCTTAATTAACTATCTACACTTTATTATAATGGAGGTTGTGTTTCAAGTATGTCCATATTATTCAAAAAAGTAAAGCAATATTAAAAATATGTAATAAAATTTAAGCATTGACGTGTCTGTTTTTTCGAAGATAATAATGAGAGAGAAAAATGTAGAGGAGAAGAGCGATGATTCCAATCAAGAAGGAGATTCAGGCTAGGTTGTTTGAGTTGCAAGATTTGAAATATAGAGATTTTCAGTGTAAATTGTTGCCGACTGTTGATCCTGCTTCTGTAATCGGAGTGAGAAGACCGGAGTTGCGAAAGCTGGCAAAAAAATATGAGAGTATACTAGCAAAACGAGAATTTTTGAAGATTTTGCCGCACAAATATTATGAAGAAAATAATCTTCATGGATTTTTATTGGCAACAGTTAAGAATTATGATGATGCCGTAAAGGAGGTAGAACGGTTTTTGCCATATGTGAATAATTGGGCTGTCTGTGATATGATCTTTCCAAAGATATTTGGAGCGCATTTGCTGGAATTGTTTGATAAGATTAAGGAGTGGGTGAAGAAAAATGATACGTATACGGTGCGATTTGCGGTCGGCATGTTGATGCGATTGTATCTAGATGATGCATTTAAGCCGGAATATCCGGAGCTTGTGGCTGGTATTAGGTCAGATGAGTATTATATCAATATGATAGTTGCCTGGTATTTTGCTACAGCTCTGGCTAAGCAGTATAGGAAGATACTTCCGTTCTTACAAGAGAAACGGCTGGATAAATGGACACACAATAAAGCAATCCAGAAGGCCGTGGAAAGCTACCGCATCACTGAGGAACAAAAGGTTTATTTGAAAACATTAAAAATAAAATAAACATATAAAACTCTGAGACGAGAGGGAAAAGCAGCATTCGCAAATGATTGCTGAGGGATACTTTTCTGATGAGAAGTCTTTTAAAAGGATCAGGAGTCTTTTGACTGGAGTGTTCGCTTCGATTACGTGGAGAATTTTTGTCAGTATGATAATCACTTTTTCGGCGATTCAGTAGTAGCTTGTTTGGTCAACGGTTGTTTTTATTTTCTAGGATATAGGTTATAGCGTCTTGAGGGACGCTGTCTTGGGTTAGTGTTTTTGTAGCCTCGAAAGCGAACAGTATTATTTTGTTATTTGGCTGTGCGAACTTAAGATAACAATTTTTTTTTATTCGTAATCCTTATCTGGTCTTTTCAGTAAAACAGCTGCGCTTTTCTAATGTTTTTAATATTGAGTGATTTTTAGTAATTTAATCTTCTCACAGTATGAATTGCAGTCAGTCCAGTGTGTATTTGGATTTGTGTTACATGCAATGATTCAGACAGGGCAGCAATATAGATAGTATAGTAGAGAAATTAGGTTTGTATTTTATATATCCTAAAATTTAAAAATGACTGCTGAAACAATCGTTTTTTAATATAATAGGATATTAAGTATTTTGCAAATCAAATTTAGGAACGGCGCGATGAGGGATGATTTTCCACTCTCTAGCACTTTTCTCACTGTGTGGCTATAAACAACAGTACGCTTGATTCAAGTTTTTGAATAATCATTGATGATTTATTGGGCAATGTAGTCAATATGAAACGAAGACATGCTGATTATAAGCACATTGGAGATTCTAGCAGGATAAATCGATACAGTATGATTTTGATCCTTACGTAAACATTCTTTTTGCGGAGAGTTCGATTAACCATCAACAGGAATGGAGAGCTGTTTTTTTATGGATGCGCGTAAAAAGCGCCTGGGTCCTAAGATAAAAAGAAAAAAATCTATGAAATTAATGAATCTTCTTCAATACGTAGATGAGAATTTTTCTGCGTTTCTTGGAAAAGTTTGATCCGTACAGATGGCCAGTGGTGAGCATCTAAATTTCGCTTTCCTGAAGGGAAAAAGAGCAAAGCACTGTTTACCGGCTCCTGAAAAAGATATAAGGTCATATTTGCTGTAAGAATTTAATCTTATAGATAGAAGGTTCAGATTTTCTGGTTTATTCTTCATGATCATTATTTTATCTGAAGAAAGAACACTTTACTCCACGGAGGAAGCTAGGTATAGGATAATGATATTTTGTTTCTTCAGAATTTGGTAACAAAGACGATTTTGCTGTCGCTCTTTTTTGTTTCGCAGCAGGTGACAGCAATATCATGTGCTGTTCCAAAGGAGATAGAGATTTTGCTGTCTTGGAGGGATGAATATTGAAATTCAGAAGCGACAGCATTTTAGTCGTCTTTGGCTGAAGCAATCTGAAGACAGGTATTATTTTGGCATAGCCAAAGGTAATGATAAGTTAGGAATATGTTTTTTCGATGGATAAGCTCGACGAATAGTCGTATTTCATAAGCTAGTTGAAAATTATATACTTTAGTATCGGAAAGGCTTTAAAGGAAATGTATCATTTGGACAACGTTTTGTCCTGCCAGTACGGTCGCCATGTTTTTCGTTCCAGGATGAGCTTGTATGAAGGTCACACTTCTTTGTTAAAACATTAAAGCAACAGTCTTGAAAAAAGTTTATGCTTCCGGTTGTAATTGTCCAATTTGGAATTTTCAGAAATTCGTTATTCATACGGCAATATTCATTTCTCGTGTATATGATATGAGATTAAAAGTCAGTTTGATTCAATCATTCACATTTGACAGAGCGATATCGGAGGAACGGATTTTGCTGTTTAGGAGGATTCATCCTGTTTATTTTTCCTGAATCGTCTTAAACTTTTCGAGATTGATTTATTGTCGTCAATGGAAATCAGGCTCCGTTTTTTGAGTTATGCTAGTTTTGATGGTGATGAATCCGTTGTCAAATATGCTTTCTAGACCGTGCAACATGTAGTGATTTAGAATTGCTTACAAAGTGAGCTTTAACAAATTACAAATCAGAGGCCGTTAGCTACTATCAGAGGAGAGCGGTATTACTGTGAAATTAAGTTTTGTAATATTCTTGTGTTCTTACCATAGAGGTACCACATTGAAGACTTTGTTCACATTGCAGCGAAAAGATGAAAAGGGGCTTCTGTTATATCCTCACTTCCTCTGTATATGATATTCCAGAACCTGCTAGTGAATGGAGTTTCAGAGTTGTTGTAGAAAAAATAAAGCTTAATCTGATGCTCAAAGTAAATTGGAGGGGGCTTTGCTTAGACGCTGATCGTAATCGTATATGTCCAAATTTGTATTCCGTTAATCTGTGTTCAAACAAGCTTTACGAGGAAAAATTCCGGAAAGGTGTTTTCTGGCGGCTAGTTCTTTGAAGTAATTATGGAAATTATGCGGGAAATTAGTTAGCCGTAACGCCTGCTAAGGAAAAGAAGTTGCATAAAAAAGAGATATACAGTGACTGTTGCATAAAGTAGGAATAAAAAGCGGGAAATTTCGTATACAGCTTCTACCGAAATAGACAATATTTTTATGTTTAGTTGATAGTAGGTGTAAAGAAATTGCATTCTCGTAGCGGATATATTGAACAGGACTAGGACTATAAACCAGTTCATTTGTAGATCTAACCGTCTAGATGGCTGTTTGGCATACCCTGAAGATTAAAATGTGAAATATGAAATATATATATACGCTTGGATATCACAGATGATCTTAGAATAGATGGAATCAAAGGCTGTTTTATTGCTAATTCTGATTGTTTCGTAACTATGGAAGGTGAAATCCTACATCGGTAGTAATGGAAATAGTGTTGAAAATTTCGGAAATTTCCAGATCTGATAGAATCAATGAATGGTACAGTTCACATAATCTTTATTTATATTTCGTAGAAACATATAAAAAGTTAGAAAAAAATATCCGGTGTATTGCTGCAGATATAATTTATTGTTTTAGTGATAGTGGTCTCTACGTTGGGATATACATAGCGTTTCGGTATCGGTGTATCACAATAGATATTAAATTTTTTTTTGGAAAAGTTAAGCTTTTGATTTTCGGCATAAAGAACAGGCATATGCATCAACGAATCCTGGAACAGGATGAAATTTACTTGATATTCATCTATTTTTAATTAGGGATTTCTCTAGTGTAGTGATTAACTGTTCCTGCCTGAACAGATTTTTCCTCATTTCCGTTATGATACTAGTAAATTACATGACTTGGCCGTTGATCAGCTCTGTCTTATTAGTTGCATTTAGATGGTAGTCGGATATCCACAAAACACACATAGATTTATCTAGGAATATTCAAAATACTGATAGTCGTTGATAATGATGAAAGGGGTATCCACATCTCGTAATTGTTGTACCAGGTCTAGGTCGTCATAATCAGATATTTTATTTGTATATCTATGATGACGATATCTAAATTGTGTTCCAAATGGTCTCTAAAGCTTTTCGATGTGGGGCCATTCCATAAAGTTTCAGTTCAAGTTTTCTTCCATTCGAACAGATTGATAATTGATTTTCAGACCTTTATTTTAGTAATCATTAGTAATCACATATGTGTGTTTTCGCATTTTATGGGTTGTATCTATTGAGATTGTTCTATAAAATTTCAAATCTAAAAATGATATACAGAAAATATATAAATGACGAAAAATAACGCTCATCTACTCAATATCATATATATAAGAAAATATAATAAAAGCTGGAGCAGATGAAGTGAAACGGATTGTGATGGCCAATGTATTCAGTGGCTATTTTGTAGAACCTGGAGTTTTTGATATATACTATCTTTCTGTCGGAAACAAAAGATCTCACATCGAAGAACCGGAGCAAAGGTTATATAAAGGTTATATGATAGTCAGGAAATCGGTAAATTTAGTACTGAAATTGGCAATAAGAGTGATTTTAGTTCCAATTCTTATTATGCAAAGAGTCATAGTGATAAATTTACGATTCAGTTTAAAAAGCGTTGAAGGAAGAGGAATTCTATGTGGATAATTGTGGAAGTTATTTTGGTACTGGACAATATACACCGTTAAACGGCGATCTGTATAAACTTGTACGAGGAACATTCATTTGACATTTAAATTAAATGCCAGAGGTATTTACTGGAGATTTATGAAGCTGCCAAACAGCAAAGATCAAATTTATAATGCTAGTATTTTGCTTTCCAGTTATTGGGAGGTGACTTGTACTTGGGAGACTTCCAGTAAAATTGAATGAAACAGGAAAATGTGGTGATTGCACTTCACTTAATGATGTGAAAGAAATATGAGGATCTTAGTTAGAAGATATCTTGATAGTCAATGTAGATAAAAATCAGGTAGTAAAGAGATTTTTGTCCTGTCAGACATTTTCTTCTAAGACACGAACTTAAAACGGAGAGGCTACGTGTTTAAGGAAAAAAATAAATTTGTTCAGTAGTTTTTATTTTTTATGAGATTTTGTAAAAACGTATGAGATTTTGTAAAAACGGTATATTATTATACATAAAGGCCAGTGCTGCATCTGTATTTTTGTACTTCAGGAAAAGGAGAGATAATTGATGTGTAGGAAATGATAAGTTATATATAGAGTGTATACAAAGAAAAATTATGGTTGAACAAAATTGTTACATGATGGCTTATGTCAGTCATTGCGCAACAATTTTAATTAGGAATAATTATGGTTATTAAATTGTAGAAAACATCTTTATGAACTTAAGCAATTCGTATATATTGAAATCTCATCTTGAGTATGTTATTCTTGTAAAGAGCATAAATAAATATTCATGCTGTGTGGAAAATCATTTTATGTGATTATCAGTATTTCTCAAAGATTTACAAAGTATATGTCTTGTGGAAAGTGAAAACATTGATATTGCAGGGATAGATTATGATTCCATGAGGGTAAGAAGAGCTTCTTAGTATAGAGATACATGGCACTTTGAATGAGAAATACGAATTTGCTGGCGATGCAATTGTTAAGGGCGGATGCTCTTGTAGTACAAGCATCAGTAAAAGTTACGGTTAAAACCGGTATGCCTAGGCATTCAGTATTATATGAAGATGTTGCTAGATTGTTTCGATTTAAATGGACATTCCGAGAAAAGGAAATTATATATATCTGACTGTTATAGTTATCTGCCGCTGTTTTTCTGTAACAAAAAATATACGTACTTCGTTGAAAAAAACAAAATCAAGGGATATGTGAAGATTTAATAGTTCATTTTTGTTCGACTCTCTCTACAATGCTATATTTGAAGAGCTTATTGACTACCTTGTTAGAATATTCCATGCATCGGATAGTGTAGTTGTTCTGCTGCGAAGGTAATCAGTTATATTTCAGATACTTTGAAAAGGGAGAGATTTTCGAACGGTTAATCGATTTCATCACCATCATTTCGGATAATCTGAAGAATGAGATTTTTTCAGGAAAAATCATTGACGATATCAAAACCGGCTCATCAATGGGGGAGTAATCAATGAATGAATGCGTTCTGCTTGAGAAAATCCTAGAGGAGGAGAGAAAAGTACAGTGAAGGGAAAGAGATGGCTGGTCACAGTTGTTACAGAATGAATAGTAACATCAGGAGACTGTTTGCGGGCGAATGATAAAAATAAGAGGGTAGTATGAAGGAACAATACGCGGATATTATTGTTGATATCACTCACGAAAAGTTGGATCGGCCTTTCCAATACCAGATACCTTCTGAGCTGAAAGGGCAAGTACAGGCGGGAACACGAGTAAAGATCCCTTTTGGTGAAGGTAACCGTATCATCAATGGTTATGTGATCAGTTTGGGGAGTAGACCGAGATATAAACCAGAGAAAATTAAAAAAATTGCTGAAATGGCGGAAGACGGGATTACTGTGGACACAAAACTAATCATGCTGGCCACTTGGATTCGGCACACCTATGGTTCCACTATGATTCAGGCGCTGAAGACAGTAATGCCGGTAAAGGATAAGCAAAAAACCAAATTCGGCAGAAAAATTCTGTTGAATGTCAATCAATTGCAGGCAGCCTTCTGGTTGGAGGAGTTTCGAAGAAAAAAATACAAGGCTAAGATTCGGCTCCTAGAGGCATTGCTGGAGCGGACAGAGCTTACTGATGAGTATGTTTCCAGAGAATTGAAGATATCTGAAGAGTCGATGAAAAAAATGACAGAGAAGGGAATTATTCGCATGGTACAGCTTACAGTATATAGGAATCCTGTTGAGAAATTGGATGTTTTGCTGCAGGAGAAGGCAGTTCCAGATTTGACAGCGGAACAACAGAAGGTTTTGGATGGAATTCTCAGAGAATGGAAAGTCGGGGAGCGTCCATGTTTGATTCAGGGAGTCACGGGAAGCGGTAAGACACTGGTTTATATGAAGCTGATAGAGAAGGTACTTTTGAAAGGACATCAAGTGATTATGCTGATTCCAGAGATTGCATTGACCTGGCAAATGGTCCAGCGGTTTTACCGAAGATTTGGTAGTTTGGTGACTGTTCTGAATTCTAAAATGTCTCCGGCAGAGAGGTATGACCAGTTTGAACGGGTAAAACGGGGAGACGTTCAGGTTATGATAGGTCCAAGATCTGCTTTGTTTACACCGTTTTCGAGACTTGGATTAATTGTGATTGACGAGGAGCATGAAAATTCGTACCGTAGCGAAGGAACGCCAAAATATCATGCGCGCGAAACAGCGATCGCCAGAGGAAAGTTGGAGGGAGCACATGTAGTTATGGGATCAGCGATGCCGTCGATTGATGCTTATTATAGGTGCAAACAAGGACACTATGCGTTATTTCAGATAAAGAGTCAGTATGGAAATACAGTTTTCCCGAAAATATATCTTGTGGATATGCGAGAAGAATTAAAAAAAGGAAATCGTACAGTCTTGAGCAATTGCCTGCAGGAGGCTATCGAGCTTCGTCTAAAAGCTGGAGAACAGGTTATATTGTTTCTTAATAGGAAAGGATATGCAAGCGTCATTTCTTGCAGAGCCTGCGGACATGTGATTAAATGTCTTCACTGCGACGTTCCCCTCACGTATTACAATAATGGCAGGCTGATCTGCCATTATTGTGGTTTTGATAGGGAAGAGCTAAGGAGCTGCCCGAAGTGCAACTCACCGTATATCGGAGGCTTTTACGCTGGAACTCAGCAAGTGGAGCAGATGGTGAAGAAGTTTTTTCCGAAGGCTAGGACGTTGCGGATGGATGCGGATACTACCAGAGGAAAAGATAAATCTGAGAGGATTCTGAAAGCATTTTCTGCAGAAAAAGCAGATATTCTGATTGGTACCCAGATGATTGTAAAAGGACATAATTTTTCGAAAGTGACACTGGTTGGAGTGATTGCTGCCGATATGACTTTGTTCGCCAGTAATTACAGAGCGGCAGAACGGACGTATCAGTTGTTGGCGCAGGCGATTAGTTGTGCAGCTCAGAGAGAATTGCTTGGAGAAGTTGTGATACAAACTTACTAT
Source organism: Lachnospiraceae bacterium (assembly GCA_021442455.1). GTDB lineage: Bacteria > Bacillota > Clostridia > Lachnospirales > Lachnospiraceae > Scatomonas. The sequence continues at coordinate 24,425 of JABUSY010000021.1, forward strand.
CCGGAGCATTACAGCATAAAAGCAGCCCTTTCGCAGGATTATGAAGCTTTCTATGAAAAGGAGATTGATAGCCGCGAGCTGATGAATTATCCGCCTGTATCAAATTTGCTAGCTGTTCGCGCTTCTTGTGACAGGGAGGATCATTTACAGAATGCTATGGACTATATCAGGAGATATTTGCTTAAGATTAAAAGGAAGAAGGATTTTCAATTGGTAGGACCGGCGCCAGAAAGCATTGCTAAGATCCAGGATTATTACAGGGAAGTATTATATCTAAAGAGCAAAGAGAAACAGGAACTGATCCGGTTGCGGGAATTGTTGGAACATTATATAGAGACCAATAGTGGATTTGCTTCTGTTCATATACAATTTGATTTTAATGTTTAAAGGAGAAATAAAAATGGCGTTACGGAATATTAGAATCATGGGCGACAAGATACTGGAAAAGGTTTGTAGGCCTGTGAATACAGTAACCCCTCGACTTCGTGAGTTGGCGAAAGATATGTTGGAAACCATATATCATACCTACGGAGTTGGATTGGCCGCTCCTCAGGTAGGGATACTGAAAAGAATCGTGGTTATTGATGTGGATCGTGAGCATCCTCATATCCTAATCAATCCAGAAATTCTTGATACCTGCGGAGAACAAACGGGGGATGAAGGCTGTCTGAGCCTTCCCGGAAAGTTAGGTAGAGTTACACGGCCAAATTACGTGAAAGTCCGAGCTTTTGATCTGGATATGAATCAGTTTGAATTAGAAGGAGTCGGTCTTTTGGCTAGAGCAATTTTTCATGAATGTGACCATTTGGATGGTATTCTGTATACTTCTCGTGTGGAAGGAAAATTACGGGAGAATGTCGCACTGAAGGATGAAGAGAAAAAATGAAAATAGTATTTATGGGAACTCCGGATTTTTCTGTGAATACATTGGAAGCGATTTTAGAGGCCGGTCACCAGGTAGCGGCGGTAGTGACACAGCCTGATAAAACGAAAGGGCGAGGGAAAATTCTGCAGGCTACACCTGTGAAGGAAGTTGCCATGGCTCACGGCCTGACTGTTTATCAACCAAAGAAGGTTCGTGAGGATGGTTTTCTAGAAAAATTGAAGAAAATTCATCCAGATGTAATAGTTGTCGTGGCATTTGGTCAGATTATTCCAGGAACGATTTTAAAATTGCCTAAATTTGGTTGTATTAACGTACATGCCTCGCTATTACCTAAATATCGTGGAGCGGCGCCGATTCAATGGGCTTTGATTAACGGTGAAGAAGTTTCAGGAGTCACAATTATGCGAATGGATGCTGGGGTAGATACAGGGGATATATTGTCTAAGGAGGAGATTCTCCTAGAAAAGGATGAGACGAGCAGTTCACTGTTTGGAAAACTAAGAGAGATGGGAGCCAGGCAGTTAGTTCAGACGCTTGAACGGTTAGAGGATGGAACGGTTCAGCCACAAAAACAACCAGCAGAGAGCTCTACAGATTATGCGAGGATGATAAACAAGGCGGATGGGTTAATTAACTGGAGGAAGGATGCGAAATCTATTGAACGTTTGATACGGGGGATGAACCCTTGGCCAAGTGCTTTCACGCGTATGAAAGGGAAAAATTTAAAAATCTGGAAAGCGGATGTACTGCAACAAGATTCCAAATTGGCACCGGGAACCGTCGTTAGTGCTGGTAAAGAGGGTCTATCTGTTCAGACCGGCAAGGGACAGCTGAACATACTAGAACTGCAGTTAGAAGGGAAGAATCGCATGGATGTAGATGCTTTTTTGCGCGGCTGTTTTCAGAAAACGGGTGCAATTTTTGGCTGAGAATAAAAGGAGGTAATAAAATGGGACTATATTACTGTAGGTTTGAATGTATATTGATTTTGGTGACATTTTTTATTTCCCTGGTGGTTCAGTTGAACATGCATGGGACGTTTAAGAAGTATAGCCATATCAGAAGTATCAGCGGGATGACAGGAGGAGAAGCAGCGAAACAGATTTTGCGTAGAGCCAGAATTTTTGATGTTCAGGTAATGCATATTCATGGGAACTTGAACGATCACTATGATCCCTGGAGGAAGGTGATTAAGCTGTCTGATTCCATATACAGCGGCTCTTCTCTGGCAGCAGTGAGCGTAGCGGCACATGAATGCGGCCATGCGTTACAGCATGCTACGGCATATACGCCTCTTTTTGTCAGAAGCGCTTTGGTAGGGGTTTCTCATCTTGGCTCTCAACTTTCATGTCCATTGTTCTTGATAGGTCTGATTTTTTCCGTGCGGCCTCTTTTGACGGCCGGAATTTGCCTTTTCTGCGGAGCACTGTTATTTCAGCTGGTTACACTGCCTGTGGAATTTGACGCTTCCGACAGAGCACTTAGAATTTTGAAACAAACAGGAATTATGGTGCAGCAGGAGATATCAGGAACCCGTAAAGTGCTTAGAGCAGCAGCTATGACCTATGTAGTTGCTGTTGTAGCATCTATGATTCAGTTATTACGGCTGATTTTACTTTCAAGGAGAAACGATGACTAAATTATATGAATATACGTGAACTGATTCTGAAATTTTAGAAGAAAAAACGTATCAACCATAGGATTTTCAAAAAGGTTGTGAAAAACCCATCATATTTGTTCAAGTAAGATTAAGCTTTTTATAGCAGGCTTTGTGAAGGAATATTTGTGTACAAAATTTTGTTGGATTATGTGATCAATTATTTTTAAAAGTTTTATTGTAAAGATGAAGTTTGTGTTTTTGAAAATTCTGCGGCTTTCTGTTTTCTGTTTATTAAATGATATATAAGGAAAAAATTCACATCCGGACATATTGGTATATGAAATGCTTAAATTGGCACAGAAAAAAGGTTTTTAGTAGTTAACAAGCTTTATTAATGGTTGTGCTACGGACGATTTTCCGAGAAAGTGAACAGGCACGGTATCACGGGTATTCGATGTAGTTTGACGCTCCCGATTCGAACTGGATGGTGCCTGTAGATTGATTGATCGTTTTGCTATTCAATGCTAGAATAACATGTTGAGTAATGTAAAGAGGTACTATTAGTTGCGAAGCAATCTTCGATTGAAAGGCTAATTAGCTTTGGAAGAAATTATTTTGTGTTAAGTTTAAGCTGTTACGTAAATTTGATTTTGACTACTTGTAAAAGATAAAAATTTTGTGTGTTATTACAATAAAAAGTGATTATGAATTTTCAAAATAAACTTGAAACCTACGAAATTAATGTTACTTTTATTAAAAAAAGCAATGGGTAGCGATATCAATGACGTTTGTGAAAATTAAGAAAAAGCTCTTTGGATAAGATACGCAGTTAGTGCGTTATGGGAGGATAATATATGAAGATATTTTCTGCGATTGACATAGGACAGAAAAGACAGATAAATCAGGACTTTATATATACTTCAGAAGAGCCAGTCGGAAATCTTCTTAATCTTTTTGTGGTAGCTGATGGTATGGGAGGTCATAACGCGGGGGATTTTGCATCTCGTTACGGCGTGTCTGTACTAGTGGAGACCATCAGAAAAGACAAAAATTTTAATCCTGTTAAGATTATTCGAAACGGAATCGAAGCGGCAAATAAGAAGGTGCTGGATCAGTCAAGGAAAGATTTATTTATGTCTGGGATGGGTACGACGATGGTTGCTTTGACAGTTGTAGGTGGATATGCATATGTGGCAAATGTGGGAGACAGCCGTTTATATTTGGCCGATGAGCAATTGGAACAGATTACGCAGGATCATTCCTTGATTGCTGAAATGGTACGGCTTGGGAAATTGAATTCGCAAGAAGGAGAAAATCATCCGGATAAAAATATTATCACCCGCGCGGTAGGAATAGAGCCAGAGATCAAAATTGATTTTTTTGACATTAAATTAAAATCCGGAAATCAAATTGTGATGTGTTCAGATGGTTTGTCAAATATGGTGAAGGATGAGGAAATTTTCATTATCTTGAAAGAAAGCAAGGTAGATAACAAGGCACAGGCGCTGATTAACCGAGCAAATGAAAATGGCGGAAAAGATAACATAGCGGTTATTGTCGTTGAACCATTTACAAACGAGGTGAAAGAATGTTAAAAGAGGGAATCATTCTGGGAGAAAGATATGAGATAATATTCAGAATAGGATCCGGAGGTATGGCCGATATCTACAAGGCGAAGGATTATAAGCTGAACCGGATGGTGGCAGTAAAGGTATTGAAGGCGGAGTTTAGTGAGGACACGACTTTTATAGAAAAATTCAGAAAGGAAGCTCAGGCTGCAGCCGGACTGTCACATCCTAATGTTGTCAATGTGTTTGATGTTGGAAAAGACAGGGAGTGTTATTATATTGTGATGGAATTAATTGAAGGCATTACCCTGAAGGATTATATCACGAAGAAATGCAAACTGAGCATTAAAGAGGCCATTAGTATTGCAATACAGGTTTCTTTTGGGCTGGAAGCTGCGCATAACCGCGGGATCATCCATAGAGATGTAAAGCCGCAGAATATCATTATTTCCACAGATGGAAAGGTAAAACTGTCTGATTTTGGAATCGCGAAAGAAACAAATTCGCATACTCTCACCGCAAATATGATAGGCTCTGTGCATTATAGTTCTCCTGAACAAGTGCAAGGTGGTTTTTCTGATGCAAAAAGCGATATTTATTCGCTGGGCATTACGATGTATGAAATGGTAACAGGCCGTGTGCCTTTTGACGGAGATACGGTGGTTTCCATTGCGATTAAGCATCTTCAGGAAGAGATGATTCCTCCCTCCAAATATACGCCGGCGCTGCCTTATTCACTGGAACAGATTATATTAAAGTGTACACAAAAGAATCCTGAGTGCCGATATGCGAATGTGGTTTTTTTGATTGGAGAGTTGAAGCATTCGCTAATTGATCCTCAAGGAAATTTTGTTACCTTAGCACCGCTGAGCGCGCGTGCGAACACAGTACAGATGTCAGATCGAGAAATGGAGAAGATTCGTGCGGGGATGACTTATGAAGATGATGAGAAAGATAAGGAGGATTATGAGGATAATATTGCGGGAGATGATGATGTAGTGAGCCAGAAGCTAGAAAAAGCCATTACGATTGGAGGCTTTATACTTGTGGCAATAATTATTATTATTCTGTTTGTTGCAATTGGAAATATGGCTGGATTCTATAAGAAATTCTTCCAAAAAGACAATTTGGCACGTACGTCTATTTCCGACAGAAATTCATCTCATTTAGAAACTAAAGAGGTTGTAGTACCGGATTTCAGAGGAAAGACGCTTCAAGAAGCGCAGACACTGGCTAGGAAGTTGTCCATAGAGGTGAAACAGACGGCTACACAAGCGTCGAATATATATGCGCAGGGGGAAATTATTTTTCAGGAAACGGAAGCTAAGACAAAGGTAGCTAAGAATTCCACGATTAATGTAACGGTGAGTAGCGGAAAAGCCAATGTAACTATTCCGAATGGTTTGACGGGGGCTAGTCAGACAGATGCAGAAAGCATTTTGCAAAGACTAGGACTTATAACCAGTACAGATTTGAAGTACAGTGATACAGTGAAAATTGGAAGGATCATATCTGTTGATCCGGATGAAGGGAAATCTGTGCTTTCTGGTTCTACAGTTAAGTTATATGTGAGCAAAGGTGCTAATCCGACCCAGAATCTGGTTGAAATACCTTCTCTGAGAGGATACAGTGAGGAAGATGCAAAAAGCATACTGGACAGAAAGGGCTTAAAATATATCACAACTACGGAATATACTAATGAGCTGGAGATAGGCAATGTAATTTCATTGAGCCCGGGTCCAGGAGAGCAGGTTCCGGCAGGGAGCACCATTATGCTAACGATTAATACAAAACGCGCATCGGAAGGTGATACCAGATGGGTGTGTTATAGCAGACTGAAAGCGCCAGAAGCTTATAACGGAGGGCATGTGCGGCTGGAATTGGTGCAAAACGATACTGTGACTACGATCTATGAAGGTGCTAATCCATGGAGAAATGGAACATACAAAGAGGCTATTTACGGTGCGCCGGGAGTTTCTACAGGTGTGATTAATGTGTATGAAAATGATGAACTGATTGAGAAATATTCAAATGTGACATTTAAAGCTCCGTAACGTAATATGATAAGAGTTATTAAATTCAGTATTTATATTTCGATTATCTCAAAACGTAGGCTTTTGAGAGTTGGAAAAACAGGGTGTGCTATTTCACAATATATGAATGTAAGGTAAAGAAAATTTTAGAAAAAGGCACAAAGTATTTGGTAGGTGACAATATCAAAATTGATATACAGGATAAGGACAATAAAACCGCGTATTTTGTGAAATTTTGTTCTAAAATCTAAAATAATGAACTAATTCGGTCGGTTGTATCCCTTCTGGATACAGGATGTGGAATTTTTTACTGGAAAGCCAGACAGCCGATAGAGATGTCTTAGATAGTTTTCTGATTGAAAAATAGGGATTTCTGTTTTTGATTTGTTTCCATACAAAAGACCTATTTTCCATGGATGAGGTGGAAGATTGTGCAAAAAACTCTACAGGCGTTGCGGCTAGAATCTGTTCCTTTGTGGTGTCGTGAAATATCCGTACGGTTGCTCGATCGCAGTGGTTGGACATTTTGGTGTGGGAAAATAGAAAATTCCGAATTCGATACAGAAAGAAATTGGCATGAGAACTGCTAAAATCATTAAAGAAGGGAAAGCATATTACTCGTCATTTTTAACTGATCCAGTTGAATAAGTGATATGTCTCTGAGAATATCCTTGGATTTACGTCCTTGTATGTAATGAAGATGGATAAAGAAGAGCTGAAAATTGTTTTCAGGAATTTATCCCATTTGAAGGCAAATGCAAGTTTCAGGATTATCTGTATGTAAAAGAAAAAGAGAAAAGGAGATATTAATATGTATCAGTTGGCGCCTTCTATACTTTCGGCAAATTTTAACCATCTGCAAGAGCAGTTGGTCTTACTAGAACAGTGCGGATGTCAGTGGTTACATATCGATGTGATGGACGGGGTGTTCGTGCCTAGCATTTCCTTCGGTATGCCGGTAATATCTTCAATTAGACAAGAAAGCGAGCTGTTTTTTGATGTTCACATGATGGTAGAGGAGCCGAGCCGGTATGTGGAGGCAATGCAGAAAAGCGGTGCAGACATGTTGACCGTTCATGCGGAAGCCTGTAAACATTTGGACTGGACGCTGCAAATGATCCATGAATGTGGAATGCAGGCAGCCGTCGCCCTGAATCCTGCTACTTCCCTGAATGTTCTAGATTATGTGTTGGATAAGATGGACATGGTACTGTTGATGACTGTGAATCCGGGTTTTGGAGGCCAGTCTTATTTGCCTGTAATGACGGATAAAATTCGAAGTCTTCGGGAAAAGTTGGATGAGGCTGGATATAGGAAAATATTTATAGAGGTAGATGGTGGAATAAACAGTGTAACAGCCGAACGGGTATTGGAAGCAGGGGCTAATATTTTGGTGGCTGGTTCAGGTGTATTTACAGGCGATATTTCATCGAATATTGCCTTGTTTTTTGAGAAATTCAATCAGAGGAAATAAACAATGAAAACGATCATTATATCATGGGATAACTATAGAAGATGGATTTATTTGCAGTTTTCTTAGAAAAATAAAACCTGATTGTATTGTAGAAGCTTTTAACAGCCTAGCTCTTGAAATGATCGAGTACTATTGTGCATATAAGGAAATATCGATTTCCATATTCAACTTAATCAGATATGTCTATTGCTAAAATTAGGTGTTAAATCTAGGAGTAACAGAACTCTATTTCCTGAGAGCTAACGGAAGCAGGCTGGACCATATTTTGAGTAATATTTACAATGCTTACTCTGAAAAAAAATTACAAGTTGAATCATAGATCTTGGTAACCGAATGACAATGCCTGTAGAGAGAAGTAGTTCTTAGAAAAAAACATCTTGGAAAATATGTATCTTATTTTTCGTTTTGAGGTTCGATTCGCGGATTGACACTAGAAAGTTTTCAGTATCTGCTTCAGGAGTATATACTTGTGCAAGAAGACGGAGGGGGAACAACAATGAAATTTTGGTAGAAGAAGCTAGGATGAGATGGAGAGAGGGAATACTGATATTGATGAAAAGCAGGGATTGATGATAATTATGTGGTAAAGTAAAGGATACTCGAACAAAAAGTGGCGGCAGGAAAGTACCACCTGGAGGCTTTTCTTCATCAGTTATTTGAAATTTACTTTATAGAGTTGTTATATTCGTTTTTAAGTATTTAGCTATAATGAATAATTATTCCTTTTATATATCATCATCATCTAGAAATAGTGCTACAAAAAAGCTGGATGTTTATGTGAAATTTTGACAATATTCATTACGATATAGAAATTGAGATAGTGCAAGAAAACAGATCTAACAAGGTGTAGTTGTTATTATCACAGTCAGATGAACATAAAGCTTTTGATTGTAGGAAGGATTATCAGGAAGTGTTATGTTGCAACATTTATTTGCGATTTTAATTCGTTTGGGAAAAGTATTTTTGAGCATTGTTCTTTGAAGGAAGGGGGCTTAGTTGGAGTGGTTAAGAGAGTGTCTCGTAATACATAATTCTAATGGTGGGGAAAACAGCTTGTGACAAAAAATTTATAGCATAAAGCATAAAGAGGTAATGATCGATGAAATTAGGTATTGTGGGGCTTCCTAATGTAGGAAAGAGTAGCCTTTTTAATTCTTTAACTAAAGCAGGAGTAGACTCTGGCAACTATCCGTTCTGTACCATTGATCCTAATGTGGGAATAGTACTGGTTCCGGATCATCGTCTTCAGCTTTTGGGGAATTTTAATCATTCCAAGAAGATAACGCCGGCCGCTGTGGAATTTGTGGATATTGCGGGATTGGTTAAAGGAGCTTCCAAGGGCGAAGGGCTTGGGAATCAGTTTTTGGCTCACATACGGGAGGTAGATGCGATCGTTCATGTAGTGCGCTGCTTTGAAGATGAAAATGTGATGCATGTTGATGGGAATATCAATCCATTGAGAGACATTGAAACGATTGATTTAGAATTGATTTTTTCCGATTTAGAAGTTCTGGAGAGGAGAATCTACAAGACTGGAAAGAGTGCTCGGGTGGATAAGACTGCGGCAAAAGAATTTGCCATGCAGGTGCGCCTGAAACAGCATCTGGAAGAAGGCAAGGACGCGCTTCTTTTTGAATTGGAAAATGAAGATGAAAAATATTGGTTTACTGAATATAACCTGCTGACAGCCAAACCGGTTATTTATGCGGCGAATATCAGAGAAGATGATATGGAGGACAATGGGCATTCAAACGAGAATGTAGAAGCTATCCGGAAGTACGCGGACGATCACGGCAGTGAAGTATTCGTGATCTGCGCGAAAATGGAGGCGGAAATTTCAGAACTGGACGATGATGGCAAGGGAGAATTTCTGGATGCTCTTGGATTGGAGGAGTCAAGCTTGGAAAAGCTAATCGAAGCTAGTTACCGTGTACTGGGTTGCATGAGTTTCTTGACCAGCGGGGAGGAAGAGACTCGGGCGTGGACCATAAAGATGGGAACGAAAGCACCTCAGGCTGCCGGTAAGATCCATACAGATTTTGAGAGAGGTTTTATCAAAGCTGAGGTGGTGAATTATCAAGATCTTCTAGATGCCGGTTCTTATGCGGGAGCCAAAGAGAAAGGTTTGGTACGGATGGAAGGAAAAAATTATGTGGTTCGGGATGGAGATGTAATATTATTTCGATTTAATGTTAAATAAGAGCATTACTTGAGAAAATATCTTTAAAACGATGTTTTTACTTTTTATGTTAAAGGCGTGGAAGCAATGATGTGACTTTGCTTGCTTATTCATTTAAGGTGAAAATACTTATGAGAATTACGCAGGAGGGAAAATACAACGTTGTTTTCCCTTCTTTAAATGCAGATTTTTTGAAGTAAAATTCAATATGAATTTTTGAAAAAATATTGATCTTTTAAAATTAATGAGATAAAATAAAAAATAAGTGGTAAATAGTGGTAAATAGTGGTAAGTAGTGTAGTATTTTTTAGTACTATTCAAAAAGTGAAAGAAAAAATTCCTTTACTGTTGCTAACGAGGAAAAGTCTTATGTTCATGGGAGAGTATAGTCATTCAATTGATGCAAAGGGTAGATTGATCATACCGTCTAGGTTTAGAGACGAATTGGGAGCTAATTTTGTATTAACGAAGGGATTGGATGGTTGTCTTTCGCTTTACCCTCAAAATGAGTGGAGAATTTTTGAAAAAAAACTTCGTGATCTACCGCTTATAAGTCGAAATGCTAGAATTTTTACTCGATTTTTTGTTGCAAGTGCAACACCGTGCACATTTGACAAACAGGGGAGAATTCTCATACCGGAGATTCTACGAGAATATGCTAATCTGGAGAAGAATGTTGTGTTAACAGGCAATATTAATCGGATTGAAATTTGGAGTAAGCGAAAGTGGAGTGAAAACAGTAATTATGATGATATGAATGTCATTGCAAAGGAGCTACAAGATATTGGTATGATAATCTGAAGCTGAGCGTGGAGTGTTAAATTTATGGAATTTAATCATGTATCTGTATTACTAGAAGAAACCATAGAACATCTCAAGGTAAAACCTGACGGCATTTATGTAGATGGAACTCTTGGCGGAGGCGGACATGCCTTGGAAGTTTGTAAACGTTTATCTGTTATGGGGAAATTTATAGGAATAGATCAGGATGAAGATGCAATCATGGCTGCACGCGAACGTTTAAAGGAGTATGAAGAACAAGTAAAGATTTTACGTAGCAACTATTGCAATATGGTTAGCGAATTGAAAACAAAGGGTATTCAGATCGTTGATGGAATTCTATTGGATCTGGGTGTATCCTCTTGCCAATTGGATAATATTGAACGAGGATTTACGTACCAGAAAGATGTATTTCTGGATATGCGTATGGACAGAAGACAGGTGCGTACTGCTTATGAGATCGTAAATACTTATGGTGAAAGTGAGTTATATCGAGTTATACGGGATTATGGAGAAGAAAGATTTGCAAAAAATATTGCGAAGCATATTTGTTTAGAAAGGGGGAAAAAGCCAATTTCAACAACTGGACAGTTGATTGAAATTATTAAGGCATCTATTCCAGCAAAAATGAGGGAAACGGGTCGTCATCCAGCTAAGAAAACGTTTCAAGCTTTGAGGATTGAGGTTAATCAAGAGTTGGAGGTTCTCAAAACTTCATTAGATGACATGATTGACTTTTTAGGAGACGGTGGTAGGCTTTGTATAATTACTTTTCATTCTTTAGAAGATCGCATCGTAAAAAATATTTTCCGAAGGAACGAGCATCCATGTATTTGTTCGACGAATTTTCCTTTGTGTGTATGCGGGAAAAAGTCTAAAGGATTTGTAGTAACTAGAAAACCTATAGTACCAACAGAAGAAGAAATTAAGGCTAACAAGCGATCTAAAAGTTCAAAGCTGAGAGTTTTTGCACGCAAGAGAAAGTAATGGTGAACAGGAGACTTTTTATGTCTGGAAGAAGAGTGAATTTATCTTTAAACAAATTAAGAAGACAGAATTGTGAGGATGGAAGTGCCGTAAGGAAGATTGAGATTTCAAAAGAGACATATGAGGATCAGCATGCTGCAAAGTCAATAGTCAGCATACAAGTTAGAAACAACCGTGTGCATTCCCAAAATATAAGCGTAGCATATGTTATATTTTTGGCACTTATTTGTACGGTAACATTGTTTTTATGTTTGAACTATCTGAAGATGAAGGCAACACTTACAACTCAAAATGAAACGATTGCCTTTATGGAGAGTCAACTAAGTGACTTAAAGGCAAATAACGATGCTTATTATAATCAGGCAATGGCATCCATTTCATTGGAAAATATAAAGCTGGCTGCCTTGAAGAAGTTTGGTATGCATTATGCTACTGAATTACAGATACAATATTATGACATTATTGAAAAGAGCCATGTAAGGTAGTATGAAAATGTTCTAGATAAATAATAGCTATAACTAAATATTAAGTGGGTGAATGTGTGAAAAGTAGTAATAGAGGAAGAAAACATCAGACAGAGATAGACAAGCGAGAAATAAACAAAAGAATGAGTAAAAAACTGGTAGGAATGTTTGTTGCAGTCATACTGATTTTGGTTGGTATATTTATCCGTATCATTTTTATCCTTGCTACGAACGGTAAACAATATAATAGAATTGTGTTGAAGCAAACACAGAGGCAGTACGAGAATGAGAGTCGAGTGATCCCGTTTCAGAGAGGCGATATTCTGGATAGAAATGGGACTATTTTAGCTACCAGTAAAAAGGTCTATAATGTGATTGTGGACTGTAAAGCAGTAAATGATATCAGAAAGGGTAAAGAGGGTGATAATGTCCCAAAATATCTGGAGCCTACGATAAAAGCTTTGGTCAAAGTATTAAACTTAGAAGAAAAGGAAATTCGAAGTAAATTGGACAATAAAGAGAGGGGAAATAGTCAGTATCAGGTTCTAAAATCGAACCTTTCAATAACTGAAAAGGAGAAATTTGAAGAATACCTGGAAAAAGCAAAGACCGAAGATTCGGATCTTTCCGATGAAGAGAGGCAGGAACGTCAGAATGTAAAAGGAATTTGGTTTGAAGAAAATTATTTGCGTGTATATCCAATGAATTCACTGGCATGTAATCTGATTGGATTTACTTATGCGGACAACATGGCGGATTGGGGGATTGAAGGCTATTATTCTAACGTACTGAACGGCATGAATGGTCGTCAATACGGGTTTTTGAATACGGATTCGAGTGCAAAGCAGAAGATTATATCGCCGGTGAACGGTAAGAATGTTGTTTCGACAATCGATGTAAATGTGCAGCAGATCATTCGGAACGCCCTGGAAGATTATCAAACGAAAATGACCGCAGGGCCAAATGGGAAGCAGAGTGCCAAAAATATAGGTGTAATTGTCATGAATCCCAATAACGGTGAAATTCTAGGAATGGATTCTTCTAACTGGTATGATCTGAATACTCCGAGAGATCTGTCAAATTTTTATAGCCAGGAAGAGATTAATAATATGAACAATGAAACCATGCTGCAGAATTTTAACAAAATCTGGAGAAATTACTGTGTGTCTGATGCTTTTGAACCTGGTTCCACGGTAAAACCTATGACAGCGGCGGCAGCATTGGAAACGGGTTCAATTAACACAACGGAAGAATTTTATTGTGATGGCTATAAAATGATTTCCAATCGAAAAATTCATTGTGCTATTTTCCCGAATGAGCATGGAAAACAAACGGTGGGAGATGCGTTGGTGAATTCTTGCAATGATACTATAATGCAAATTGCAGAAAAGATGGGCAGTGAGAATTTTCTCCGTTATCAAAAAATTTTTAATTTTGGATCTAAGACTGGGATTGACTTGCCAGGTGAGCATTCCGGAATTTTACATACGGCGGACAGCATGGGCAAATTGGAATTGGCGACGGCGGCTTTTGGACAGGGTTTTACCTGTACGATGATCCAGGAGGCGGCAGCTTTTTCCTCTCTTATTAATGGTGGGTATTATTATAAGCCTCATGTGGTTAGTGCGATCACAGAAAATCAGGGAGCTGTGGTTCAAATGATTGACAGTGTATTGGAACGTCAGACGGTTTCGTCCGAAGTCAGTGATATCATCAGAAAGGATCTGGGTAATGTTGTGGAAATAGGCGGAACGGGTATGGATGCCAAAGTAGACGGATACAGTATGGGAGGAAAAACTGGTACGGCTCAGAAAATTCCGAGAGATAGCGGTAAATATTTGGTTTCCTATATTGGATTTGCACCTTTGGATGATCCTCAGGTGGTGGTCTATACAGTAGTGGATGAACCGAATGCGACGGATCAAAGTAAAAGCGTCTATGCTCAGAAAATTACAAAGCATATTTTTACCGAACTATTACCATATATGCAACTATTCCCTGATCAGGAAATAGTTGAGGGAGAAAATGAATTTCTGAGCGACGAAATCAGTAACTATGGCCAACATTTGGCAGAGTAAAAGAATTGAAGAGAAAAATACACTTTGCATAACTTCATAGAGTTTTCAATATCAATAATAGTACAATGGTTAGTGGTCATTGTATTTTCCTATGATGATTTTGGATGCTGGTAGAGTATTTAGATTATCTGATTGTTTTTGATTCGGATAACTATATCTATCATAGAAGTCGCGCAAAAGGGGGGAGAGAGATATACAAGCGGACCCGTATTAAATACTGGATGTTGCCGGGACGGTGCTTCTAGGTAAGAAGTTTACCGATGGCGTTAATCAAGGAATCATCAGGTTGAAAATAAAATATGATGAAGTGATTCGTAGGATTAAGATAGAATATAGTTTAAAAAAAATGAAATGAACATATGAACAGGAGATTTCAAATTAAAAATTATTACTATATTTCTGGGAAGGAGGGCAGTCTTGTTATTTTATAGAATACTTTTTTCTGTCAAGGATATAAGATCGATTGAGGGCAGGAAAATCTATCGTCATAAAAGAGCCAAGTATAAGATGAAAAACTTTGTCAAGAATAGCCAGAACTTCTACAATTCTGTTTTGATCGAAGCAGATTTATCACATGAGTATGGATGATTATTATCAATCTTTTGTACAGTTTGGGTTGCTCACTAAAACAAAAAAGATCTATAGGGTGAAGTAACTATGATTATGTACAAGCAGGAGAATATTGGCCAAGTGGAATTTGCAATAATTTCTAGAAGGAATTTTATTGAAGTGTGAGCAGTAATATATATCTTCATTTTAAATATGTGATATCTTATTATCTTATCAGGATATAGAAAAGGAAGATAAGGAAAAAGCGACAGAAGGTGAATTCCTATGAAGAAGTACACAATCGTTAATGATTAAATTGTTACATAGAACAACTAGTCACTGCTACATATGCGAAATCTTCTGTATAGGCAGTATGTTTTTTTGCGTGTATAAGTTTACTGGAGAGTTTGTTGAAGGTAGCGACAACTGAATTATGTCTTATGAAGCGTAGATAATGCTCAATAAAATATTTCGGAAATTTTGTAGGAAAATACAATATGATTATGAATCATGAAATAATAAGAGGTGGATTATGAATTTGATTTTTATAGTTCCGGTTATCATTTCTTTTGTTATTAGCATAACTCTCGGTCCAGTGATCATATCTTTTTTAAAACAATTTAAAATAATGCAAACTGAGAGAAAGGAAGGGGTGCCATCCCATCAAATGAAGGCGGGACTTCCGACGATGGGAGGTTTAATTTTCCTAATTTCGACGACAGAAACTTCATTGTTTTTTGTTAAGTTTTATCCGAAGATTATTCCGATCTTGTTACTTATGTTAGGCTTTGGGATAATTGGATTTATAGATGACTATTTGAAGGTGGTGCTGAAGCGGTCTGATGGTCTTTTAGTCTGGCAGAAATTGTTATGCCAGTTCGTGCTGAGCGGTATTTTTTCCTTTTTCATGATAAATTTTACAAAAGAGAAGTTAAAGATCTTGCTTCCGTTTTCCGAAGGTAAGATTCTGGATATAGGCTGGCTGGCTATTCCGTTGCTATTTATTATGATGCTGTCAGTTGTTAACGGTGTGAATTTTACTGATGGCCTGGACGGACTTGTTTCCAGTGTAACTATAATGGTAGCTATATTTTTTACGGTGGTCGCAGTGAGGGAAGACAGTGAAATATCGTTTATTACCGGCGCGGTGATTGGGAGCCTCATTGGCTTTTTGATATTCAACATATTTCCAGCCAAAGTCTTTATGGGAGACACGGGTTCTCTGGCTCTTGGCGGTTTCGTGATAGGTACGGCGTATATGATGAACATGCCGCTATTTTTGCCAATTGTTGGGTTTATCTATGTGGTGGAGCTACTATCTGTTGTGATTCAGGTGATCTATTTTAAACTAACACATGGAAAACGTCTTTTTAAAATGTCTCCGCTCCATCATCACTTTGAGTTATGTGGATGGTCAGAGATTCGTATTATGATATTGTTTTTGAGTATCACGGCATTGTTGTGTTTGGTTGTCTTGTTAAGTCTTTAAGCAAGAAAAATAGATGGTGAAAAGTAGGATAAGCAGCTATGGTGTGGAAGCATAAAAAAGTATTGGTATTTGGAGCAGGGAAAAGTGGAATTAGGGCTTGTGAGCTTTTGATAAAGGAAGGAGTGCAGCCGATCATTTACGATGGAAATAGCAAACTTTCAAAACAGGAAATTTTGAATAAACTGTGTGAGCCGAAGCAAGTAGAGGTGATTCTGGGTGAATTTCCGGAGAGGATGATAGCTGAGTTATCGTTAGTGATCGTGAGTCCGGGCGTACCTTGTGACCTGCCTGTAGTTAAAAAATTTAAAGAATTCGGTTTGGCGGTTTTAGGTGAAATTGAACTGGCCTACCAACTTGGAAAGAAAAAAATGCTCGCTATAACCGGAACCAATGGAAAAACCACCACTACAACTCTCCTTGGACAAATCATGAGGTCCTACTATCAGGAGGTATATGTGGTCGGAAATATCGGGACCCCTTATAGTGAAGTGGTTTTGGAACAGACAGAGAATGCGATTACCGTTATTGAAATAAGCAGCTTTCAGTTGGAGACAATCGATACATTCCATCCGAAAATAAGTGCAATTACGAATATTACAGAGGATCATTTGAATCGTCACCATACGATGGAAGAATATATTCGGGTAAAAAAAATGATTGTAAAAAATCAGACAGAAGAGGATGTCTGTGTTCTAAATTACGAAAATGATATTTTGAGAGAATTTGGAAAAGACATCCGTCCGAAAGTTATATATTTCTCAAGCAGAAGAGTTCTGGAACAAGGAATTTATCTGGAAAACGGGGAAATAAAGATTTCCAATGGAAAAATAATCATTTCTGTGGTGCGTACCAATGATTTAAAGATTCTAGGGATTCATAATTTTGAAAATGTTATGGTCGCTATTGCAATTGCCAAAGATCTAGGTGTTCCTTTAAATAGTATACGGAAAAGTATCTGCAATTTTACAGGAGTAGCACACAGGATCGAGTATGTGACAGAAAAAAATGGTGTTAAATATTATAATGATTCCAAGGGGACCAATCCGGCGGCTGCCATAAAAGGAATACAGGCCATGAATCGGCCTATTGTACTGATTGGGGGCGGTTTTGATAAGGAGTCCTCTTATGCGGAGTGGATCAATAGCTTCGACGGTAAAGTAAAAGATCTGGTTTTGATCGGACAGAGCAGGGAGAAGATTGCAAAATCAGCTATTGCCTGCGGTTTCCCGGAGGAACATATTCTATTTTGTAAGAATCTGGAAGAAGCCGTGAAGACATGCGCTGAAAAGGCAAAAAGAGGAGATACCGTGCTGTTGTCCCCAGCTTGTGCGAGCTGGGGACAATTTGATAACTATGAGCAAAGAGGAGATAAATTTAAAGAGTATGTAAAGTGGATTTAAATCTGTCTCTCTGGCTAATTGATACGTTACACTATCTATCGTCAGAGCTGGAACTTTGATGATATAAGACGATAGATTTCAAGTTGAGAAAAATATTTGTGTTAAGTTAATAGATTATAATCAGTCAATGATTATTTTTAAAATAGTACCGCTAAACAACTTTCAGAGCCTGTTGGTAAGTTAAATATTTCTTTTGATCCAATTTAGAAGGAAAATATATATTTTCTGGTTAAATTAATATATAAAATAGATAGGATAAAATAAGGATGGCCATGTTAATAAAAAAATATAAATGGAAGGTTGTCGGTACTTTTGATATTTATCTTGATCTTGGTAATTTATGAGCTTGTGCTTTAAGATAATTTTCGTGTGTATAACGGATGGGTGCACTTTGATGATCCTGCATATTATAAGCAGCAGTTTTTTGTTACGACGCTGGGGGGAGTGCATGTATTTACGAAGATTGATTACTGTCATATTCTTAACTATGCTTTAGTTCTAGATTTGATCGTGTTGAGGTTATTTATGGTTTGGATGATAAAAATGTAATAGTGCTCAGAATTCTCTATTTATGTTTTTTGATTCTGATTCTATTTAGTATTTTTCTGATTGTGCTTGTGCTCAGATAAAACAATTTAAAATATGAAAATTGAGAAAATGTAGGTATTGTTACAATCTTTAGCTCTAATCTCAGATATTGACAATTTTTCTGGATAGAAGGTGTTGAATAAATTTTATTGCGGTGGTTTGGAGAGTAGAACGTTACCAGAGGGAATGTTTGGTTATCTAAAAAACGGAAGTTTTTGATAGTGAGTTACAGATAAACTAGGAGATTTAATTTATGAGATTAGGAAGCAGAGGGATTTTTGGGAAAAGACCTGGAACACTCGTTACAGAAACTGATTTTGTTCCGAAAGAGCAAAATGATATGATCTTTTCTATCATTTGTGAAAAGTTTGAATTCTAAAAGTTTGAATTCTTATGAGGAAGATTTGCTTCATGTTGATGTTTGTCTTACTCATTTGGCGTTTGACAGTGATATTTACATATGTGTCGAATCTGCGAGGCGGAGCCGATTTTGTTTTGGAAGGTCTAGAAGCTATACGGAGATTGATGAGCTAAAATTATATTAACTGCTATTATGTAGCATATAGAAAAAGACATTATTCTGCTGGTAAGGGAAATTAGCCAATATATAGGAGTAATATATAGGAGTTAAGATGTGTAAAAGAAAGTTAAATTCCCGAAAAGTTTTTAAAAGGATCAGGTTGTTTATTGCAGGTGTAGTAGTTTTAATGCTTTTGCTGTACTTTTGGTTATTTTATATCAAAGAGGTAGAGGTTATCGGAAATATTAGGTATACGAAAAAGGAAGTGGAGAATATAGTATTGGATGACTGTTTCGCTCATAATTCTGTTTTCCTTTCCACTTTCCAGAAATATATTAATCTGAATGATATCCCGTTTATAGAAGCTGTCAATGTGGAATACTTAAATAGGAATAAAATCCGCTTATATGTCCATGAAAAACACCCCATTGGTTATGTTCGAGAAAAAGATATAGATTACTATTTGGATAAAGATAGTTTGGTGCTGGAATCTCTTTCAGTGAGAGATTTACAGAGTACGGATGATGATAATTCTCTTGCCATCGAATCTTTCGGAGAAAATGACCAAACAGAAAACGGCGGCTCCATAAACGGAAGTAAGATGGATATTATAGATTTTCCTTCGACTTGGATGAATGTTCCTATGATTACAGGTTTACATTATGAAAGTGTAGTTATAGGGGAAATTCTTTCAATGGAAAATCCTTTTGTATACAGCACCATACTGACGCTGATTCATTTAATTAACAAATATGAGCTTCAGCCTGATAGTATAGAATTTACCGAAAATCAGTTAATGACTCTGCATTATGAGCAGGTCCGGATTTCACTAGGAACAGATATCTATTTGCAGGAAAAGATGATTAGGATTGCATCAATACTTCCGAAGCTCTCAGGAATGTCGGGAGTCCTTCATTTAGAAGATTTTACAAATGATATACAGAGCATTATATTTGAGCAAGATTAAAGTAACTTTAAAAAAAGAGGAGAAAAATCAAAAAATAGTTGATAAATTCAGTAATAAATTATATTATATATTGTATATATAACTAATAATGAGATTAAGATATATTTTAGCAAATAAATAAGGGAAAGTTATGAAGGAGGAAGTATTTTGTTAGAAATTATGACAAATGAAGCAGAATCATCTGCAAAAATTATCGTCATTGGTGTCGGAGGAGCAGGTAATAATGCTGTGAATAGAATGGTGGAGGAATCCATTGGTGGTGTGGAATTGGTAGGCGTAAATACAGATAAACAGGCACTAACACGCTGCAAAGCGTCAACAATACTTCAAATAGGAGAAAAAATAACGAAGGGTCTTGGAGCTGGGGCTAAGCCGGAAGTTGGGGAGAAAGGGGCTGAAGAGAGTATAGAAGAGTTGAAACAGTTGATAGAAGGAGCTGATATGGTTTTCGTAACCTGCGGAATGGGCGGCGGTACTGGTACCGGCGCTGCTCCTGTTGTTGCCAATATTGCTAAAGAAATGGGCATACTGACTGTTGGAGTTGTAACAAAACCTTTCCGTTTTGAAGCAAAAACTCGTATGAGCAATGCCTTGATGGGTATCGAAAAATTGAAAAAAAGTGTGGACACATTAATTGTGATTCCGAATGATAAGCTACTAGAGATCGTTGATCGAAGGACAACTATGCCGGAAGCCTTGAAAAAGGCTGATGAAGTGCTACAGAAGGCTGTACAGGGGATTACTGATCTTATTAATCTACCAGCTTTGATTAATCTAGATTTTGCAGATGTGCAGACTGTTATGACGGACAAGGGCATTGCGCATATCGGAATTGGCGAAGCGAAGGGAGAAGACAAAGCTTTGGAAGCTGTACAGCAAGCTGTATCCAGCCCGTTGTTGGAAACAACTATTCAGGGAGCAAGTCACGTTATTATCAATATTTCTGGAGACATTAGCCTTATGGATACCAACGACGCTGCTAGCTATGTACAAAATCTGGCAGGTGAGGATGCAAATATTATTTTTGGTGCGATGTATGATGATACCGTTGCAGATACTGCAAAGATTACGGTAATTGCTACGGGATTGAATGATGTGGTTGCTAAACAGGTTAGTGTATCTAATGCCAAGAAGGTAGCTGCACCCATTCAGAAGAGTAATTTCAGCAATGTAGGGCTTAAGATGCCGACCTTTCAGATACCGCAGCAGGTTTTGACAAAGGAATATAATATGCCAAAAGCTTCAGTACCTCTGACTAGCAATGTAGTGAAAAAGGATATACAGATCCCGGATTTTTTGAAGAAGAGAAAATTAAAATAGAGTTATAAAACATATTCTCTCTTTTACAAGGTAGGTAAATATGATTGTATGATCTGGCTGGCTATTTTGAGATGGAGTTTTGATTGTATAAGAAGTTGCTTGAATGTTCAAATTTTGATTATTTGTCTTTTACTTCAATATTTTCATATTTGTGAAGTCTTTGATATGATAATGTTGTTTTCTTTTTCTTAACATCGTTGTTGTTGATTTTTTAGATCGAATGTATAATGAAATATCGTTGATGATCATATATTGGAAGTATTCCGTTTGAGATTGATTATCTGAAGTGTAGGTAATTTCAAGGGAGTTTTATGAGAAATAAGTTGTTTATAATACCACCTTATAAAGTTTGAGATGAACTGCAGATATGAATTTCGCAGTTAAAACACTCAAAATTGATTTACTTAATAAGAAGAGAACATATTTTGTTATGCGTATTTGTTATGTGATATTTAGCCTATAGTAAAAATACATAAAACAACAATGAAAAATCTTTTATGCAAAATAAACTTGATTATTGATATATATGCAGTATCAGATATTTTAAAAACAATTTAAATTTTCATAGTCGAAAATGGGGAAAAAGATCACCGCATGATATATTTTGTAAATAAAAAATGGATTGAATGAGCGGCAAAAATCGGTTACAACAATATCCTATCAATTGGGGTGGCTATTAGTTTTCATAAAGTGGTCAAGAAAATTATGTAGCAAACGCTGACATTTTGAAAGCTTTGGTATTTGTTCTATGTATTCGGCCAAAAAATTCTGAATAACCAATAGAAATTTCTCTTCAGTAATTGTCAATGTCGAAGTGATGAACGAGATTTTGGAAGTAAGTGGCGGTTTTTTGATATACGTCGGAGAAGTCAAAGATGAGCGGATAAGAAAGAAAAAAACGGAGATAATAATACCTCTGATTATCCAGTTTTTCAGTTATTATGAACGGGTTGATTACAGTCTTGGCTAGAGAAGATAATTGTGTAAAACAGAAAATGGATCAGTGCTGTTTTGATGAATGTTAAGCGCTTGCTTTGAATGCTAATAGTTTTGACAGGCATTTGTATTTTTGCCTTTACAATTTAAATGTTGATTTCAGGAGATAGTTGTAGATGGCGTAGAAATATAGGGTAAATCAGTCGCTTGTAATTCAATAGAGAAAAAAATATGTATAATTTCGTATTTTAAGAGCATTTTGTTATATTCTATTGTAGTGCATATTAGTTATGGAAAGAGAAGGGCCGCTTATGATCTGACGAAGAGTTATCAGGATGAAGTCGATCGCCATGATTACCCATACAGTGAAGGACACAATAAAGAATCTTTTATGAAAAACAAGGTTTTCTGGTACAATGGCGTGATGAGTGAAGAGTCGTCGACGTTAGGTTTCAGTTGAGATTTGGATGAAGTGTTGGAATGAATAAAATAACGAATCAACAAGAAATTTGTGACATTGTGTTTCAAGTGATAAACGACTGTATCTCTGAGTCGGTTTTTTAGACTATAGTATAAAGAGTGAGAATCGTTGTGAAAAATCTGCTGTCGATATTGACAGGAATAGCGTTTTATGATTTGTTCTGTTGCCAATCAGCTTTTGTTTTTTCGGAGGAAAATCAATGTTACTTTAAGCATACAGGATTCGCCTTGAACAAAGCGAAAGTGATCACTGAAAAGGAGTAGAGATTACGATGATGTTCTGCAGCTAAATGATTCTTTAAGTGGTTAGAGGGATGCTTTATCCTGGAAAGGGGAAAGATATTCCTTTGATTGATATGTAGTTGAAGTTTTGAGCTACAAGCTAGGGCAGTATATCAAGGTGGCAGATCTTTGTGAATGGGCACTGGGGAGAGAGAAAGATGCGCTGCATAAAACAGGATTTATTGTGTTATTAAATTGGTTGAAATTATACAACATGTGAAGAAAGCTTGTCGGATGAAAAAATATGGAAATCTGTCCCTAGAAAATGTAGATAATGGGCTTGATCTATGCGTTATCTGCGAAAAAGTCTTATAGAATCAACTCTTTCAATGCAACTAAGATTTAGTATTTTTATCTTTTTGAGTTGTGTTGAAACAGAAAAATTTGCAACAGCTTCGGAATCTCTAGGAAAGCTCTTTCGAAAATCTACATGTTAGAGAGTTGCTTCGGTATGACGGTTCTATGAGATTTATTGTCAAATGCGATTTTTATATATGGTGTGTCAAAAGATACAGATAAAAATTTTCTATGGGATGGACTCTTCATTTATGCTGAATATTCGGAAAATGTTCACGTTGATCGATATAAGGAAAATCTCATGCTTGGGAATTAAACATCACTGAGTTTTTTGATCAGGATTATCTAGAAGACGTAAAGTCTGTTTGAAAAGCATTGTTTATCAGATTATCGAACTGATCCATTTGATGTGGGAAAAATCAAAAGAATAATTAGAAAAATTCGCAAGGATGAGGTAAACGCTGCCAAGGAATATGCAAATGCAGTTTTAGTATGACGATAGAAAATATGCATATCAGCATCTTGAAATTACAGAAGATGTCTGGGACGGAAGTTGTTTGTAGGATCAGTATCTCATCGAGGGATAGATCCAAAGCACATCTATCAAGTATATCGCTCACAGAAGTTATAAGCCACTCATGAAATAAACGCTTCGGACAGAGTTATATAAGTTTGTATAAAGGAAGCACTGTGTCAGGTGTTGACTCACCGTTGATATAGAGAAAATTTTCGAAGTTATATAGTTTAGCTAGAAATCTTGCTGGCTGATGGTCTTTACAGCGCTTATGCTAATCACTAGCATATCTGAAAAATATGTCCTAGTTTTTGTTTTTGTTATTTATATCATTACAGATTGCTTAACGGATATAGTCATTATGTTTTAGGAATCTATCTTGGTAGTGAAATTATTTCAATATCGTGAACATGATTCCTCGATAGAATATGTTTTAGAAAAATTACACAGTACAGAAACTATTAGCTGGAGATCACATGTACCGAAAAAGGAGTTTGGTATGGCTTGATTGTCTCCTCGAGAGTTGTCTTCAATGAAGTTTCGCTTAGCATATTTTTTATAAATTTCATGATGCAGGAAATGTCAAGACATCTTAGGTCAACATAAATGTTATTTTGAGGTAGATTATGATTAAGTACACTAACATTCTGGACAAAAAGAAACTTTTGATTTATTCGTCTAATTCAACATTATACTTAATGTTAATGTGAATCTGGAGGATTTACGGTTTCTTCTACCTTTAAAAAAGATAGGTAACCTGTCTTCTGAAAGAGGCAGATACACTCTACGATTTCGTTCTGATTTAACATTGTCAAGCAAAGCATAAAAGTGTTGAATTCATCAATAATTATTTGCTCAAATCTCTAGCAAAAAATGAAAATTAATGAGCAGTAGAGGAAAAAGTTATAGTATGCTCTATAACGACAGCGGAAGTTACGAAAAAGATTGATAACGTAGTGATGAACGTATATCCTTAAAGAAAACGAGATATTTCAAATATTTTCTTTGGCAACAAGGAAGTGTGACTAGTATAAAGGAAAATTATTAGCCTTGGTATAAAGGGGATATTTAGTAAATGATCGTCGATGTTGGTGGGTTCTGAATTTTTACTGAATGACCTAGTGAGCGCGAAGAAACTTGCTTTCTATTGTCTTCCAAAGGGTGTTATTGTACATCTATGGCTGGAAGATGGTAAAATGAATGAGGTCACGCCATAGGCTCTGGTGCAGCTAGATAGCATTTTAAGGAAAACATTACCTGTTTTATAACACATTTATGCAATATAAGGCTATTTCAGGGAATAACTGTAAATGCAGAACGGTAATATTTTTTCGAGAAAGAGTTATATCAAGGAAGGGCTTACGGTGGAACAGGTTGCAAAAATAGCGCAGGCATAAAGTTCATCGTTACAGATAAAGTATGGCCACACAGGAGGGAACGATTCAGCCTCGGGATGTTTTACAGATCCCAGATGCATTTTGTGGATTATGTGCTGGTGATTATCAGAGCTGCGAATGTGCTGATAAACGGAAGGGTATCTATTTATGCGTTGGCATTTGTAGAAAATATTAGAAAGTTTCTGAATGTTCTGCCAGTAACTGTGGTGGGGCTCTAAAAAGTGATTATCTGTCGAATAGCTGTTGAGGTGGTAAAGAGATTGAGAATATTATATTGGAAGAAGGCTAGATGCATAGTTGCACTTACGACGAAAATAGTAATTAGTGAATTTTAACAGCGGTTATAATGAAAAAATGATCGTCGAGCACATAGTATGATCAAGGCAGCATTGATCTGTCAATTCTGAAATTGCATCAGGAGGCTGAGTAAGGGAATGTAAACGTCAAAAAATTTCGAAGTAGACTGAACTGGAAAAGAGATTTTTATTAAATATCCAGCAGAAATTCAAAGAAGGTTGTATTTTCAGAGCTGTACTATGTAAAAACGGAAAGATCTATTCGAGATGGTTGCCTGCTGATCAAGCGAGAAGGATCAGGAAAAAATTTTTTTAAAAAGCGTCTCATCTTTTAGTGGGAAATATAGCATGCGGTAAAATAGTGTGTCTAGTGATCATTTTCAGACAACTTGTGTATACTGGATGCCAGCTTGTTTTTTGAAGAAATTTGGAAGAGGACGGACAAATATGAATTCCTCTGTAAGTTTTCAAGAAACTTCTGAAAAAAAATCACAAAGGAAATATTGGACGAAATAGAGAAGAACGGAATATTTTCGGAACAATTACAAGAGAAAATGTGGAGGCAAAGATGAATTACGATTTTACGATTACCGGTCATACCGGTTTTACTGGCTTGTTAGGAAATCCTGTTACACACAGCCTTTCTCCTCTAATGCACAATGAGGCTTTCCGGATTCTTGATCTGGATTACGTATATTTATGTTTTAATGTAGGGGAAGATACCCTGGAAACTGCGGTTAAGGGGCTGATAGCTTGTGGGATTCGTGGATTTAACTTGACTATGCCTGATAAAAACCGAATGGCTGAGCTAGCAGATGAGCTTTCGTTAGCGGCACAAATGATCGGAGCTGTTAATACGGTTGTCAATGAGAGTGGAAAGCTTATGGGACACAATACTGACGGACTCGGTTTTATGCACTCTATGCGGGAAGTAGGATTTGATCCGAAGGGTCAGACTATGACGATATTCGGAGCGGGGGGGGCGGCTTCTGCCATTTGCGTTCAGGCGGCTTTGGACGGAATTTAGATTTTGAATATATTTGCCCGCCCTTCCAGCCGTTTTCATCAGAGGACTTTACAGCTAGTGGATACGATTAACAGAACCACCGCTTGCAGGGCAGCACTTTACGATTTGGCGGATACAGCAGTGTTAAGATCATCTTTTCTGAATAGCACACTTGTGGTCAATGCCACAACGGTTGGTATGGCACCAAATATTAATCATTCTGTTCTGGAAGATACTTCTTTATTTCATTCGGGATTGTTAGTCGCTGACATTATATATAATCCAAGAGAGACACAGTTTCTGTCTCGAGCGAAGGCAGCCGGATGCCGTACATTTAACGGACTACATATGCTGCTCTATCAGGGTGCGGAGGCATTCAGACTCTGGACAGGAAGGCAAATGCCAGTGAAAAATATTAAAGAGAAGTATTTATCTCAATGTGTATAGGAGAGCAATACATGATAGTTAAACATACAATTCAATTAAAAAAAACAATTTTGGGCGATGGATTCCCAAAAATTTGTGTGCCAGTCCTGGGAAGGACAAAGGAGGAGATAGTGAAACAAGCTCGTGTGGCTTCTGATGCAAAGGGAGATCTGGTTGAATGGAGAGCTGATTTTTATAGAGACGTTACGGATTATGAGAAAGCTGCCGGAGTTTTGAGCACGTTATCTAAGATTTTGGGAAAGATTCCGCTTCTTTTTACTTTCAGGACGGAGCGTGAAGGTGGAAATCGAGAAATTTCGATGGAAGAGTACAAAAAATTAAATCTCTGGGCGGCGTCTCGAACAGAGATAGATTTAATTGATGTAGAGGGAAGATGGCCTGAGTTTCAGGTTCATAAACTAATAGAAGCTGTTCACACTATGGGGAAACCGGTAGTGGCTTCCAGCCATTTTTTTGACAGAACGCCGGAGAGACAGGAGTTTATCTCTGTATTTGAAGAACTTTGCGACACGGGAGCGGAAATTTTGAAAGTTGCTGTTATGCCAAAAAACCGGGAGGACGTGCTGAAGCTCTTAAGTGTAACGCTGGAGATGGACCGTAAGCTGCACAATCCTTTGATATCTATCTCCATGGGGCGCCTGGGCAGTATTTCCAGAGTTAGCGGTCATCTAACCGGATCAGCCATAACGTTCGGGTCAGCGGGAAACGTTTCGGCACCTGGTCAGCTGCCTGTGGACGAGCTGCGTCGAATTCAGGAATTGTTGTAAGATTTTCTTTCTTTATGACACATGAGTTTTGAAAAAATAAATATTTCCTGTACTTTATAGTGAAACTTATCTAAAAAGTCTTTCCTACTAAATACCATATTGTTTTATGTATATTTTATTATATTTAAAATAAAAAGCGTTTTTACAAAGATTATTGTTCATGTATCTTTTAGTGCTTTTTTAGTGATGGGGAGGCGTATGTAGATGTTCTTCTACAGGTTCTTCGGAATGTTGAAAATGAAAAGGTTTTTCGTTGAGGGGTACGATGGTATATCTTCTGATCATATTTGGTTATGTGGGTTTGCAATACCGATGAAGCAAGCTGGCAAAATCTATAGAGCTGTTGCTGTCCTAAAAAATTCCTGTAAAGAGAAAAAAGAAATTTATGATACAAGGAATGGGCTATGAAATGGCACTGTCTGTTAGTTTCTGGTCAAAACATGCTTGTCTTGAAAATGTCAAAAACACAACAAGCATTTTGCTTATGTTATATGGAAGAGATTGTAATTATATTTCGTTTCAGAGTGTTGAATACCAGAGAAGTTTTTACAGCTGTCGTTTTAGATTTAAGCTATTCGATGATTTGGAATCAAACTCTGATCGATAAACAGTTGAGGAGAGTGAATCATACTTATACATGCTGCATTGTCAAAGCGATTTCGGATACGCATGTTACCCCCCCCAATTTTTTTCGGGTGTTTTTTGGTAAAATCGATGAGCTGTAATATATAGGCGGAACGGCTGGAGTGTTGTTGTTTCTTTCCCAGGAGGCAGAAGCAAAACAATTACAGGGCTTGTATATTTGAAAAACACAGAAGTCTAGTCTGATTGATTATTGAAAATAATTTTTGTTTAGGTGTCTATATCGACCAGAAATTTAACAATATAGCAGTAAAAATGGAGAGGAAAATCTGATCTCTATCGGTATCATAGAGTGTATGCTTACCGATGTGTTGAAAATTCCATATTTTGTATCTGCGCAGGAACAAGTAAGACGAGAATGGAGGAGTTGAAGAATTTTCTTACACTGAAGATTGTATATGCGTAAAGAACAGTTAATATTCAAGTTTTTAAAACGATTTAAATCCTTTACCTTGCTTTCACGAAAGTGTAATCTGTATAATTACAGACGGTAATGCTCGCATAATGTTAAGTTATTGGCGCTAGTCTTTCTTTATTGAATTTTTATGTTTATTGTTTAAGCTCATCGTAGTTCTTATCTTTGGTGAGAGTATTATACCTCTGGCATAGTCAAAAAACGGAGGAAGACCTTTAGTAGTTCTGTCTGGTTAAGTAGACTTTTGCAAGGTTATTAGTAGTTTATGTTTTCCATACGAATTTCCATATTTTCTAACCACACAAGCATAAATTTATGAATAATTAATAAAGGATGAATTGATTTTATTGCAAAAAAGCGATACAGTATTATCGTTAGTATTTTGGAAAGGGCAGGTTTTGAATGAATAAATTAAGGAGTAAACTTCAAAATTTTATGGAAGGACGTTATGGAATAGATGAGATGGGAAGTTTTTTGCTGTTTCTGTCTCTTGGAATGATGCTGGTTTCCTGTTTTTCGTCTATTTTTATTTTGTATCTTATAACTGTATTGTTTCTGGTATGTGGGTATTTCAGAATATTTTCTAGACATCAGACGAAACGCTGGAAGGAAAATCAGAAGTTCCTAAAAGTTAAAAAACGATTTTTAGGATTTTTTCGAAAAAAAATTCAGCCCTTTAGAGATAAAGAGCATTGCTATTTTCAATGTCCTAATTGTCATTGTAAAAAACTGTTGCGTGTTCCAAAGGGTAAAGGAAATATTTCTATACATTGTCCTCAGTGTCATATGGATTTTGTTAAACGTACCTGAGGGGGAATTGAATGTTCGGATATATTACAGTGAATAAGAGAGAATTAAAGGTTAAAGATTTTGAACGGTACCTTTCTTATTACTGCGGGGTTTGCCAAGATCTGAAGCAATCTTGTGGGGAATTTGGCAGAATAACGCTCACTTATGATATGACTTTTCTAGCGATTCTTCTCACAGGACTTTATGAGGAAAAGAACAGTCAGGAGCGGCATTTTTGTCTTCTGCATCCTATGCATAAGCGGCCTTGTAGAAGAAATCGTTATACCAGCTATGCGGCAGATATGAATATCTTGCTAGTTTATCATAATCTGATGGACAATTGGCAGGATGAGAAGAAAAGGGGAAGCTTGGGTGCGGCATGGTTTCTGAGAAGATTTTATCTGAAAATCGCATCCAGTTACCCGCGGCAGGTGAAGGCCATACGTCGTTATTTAAACGAGCTTCATAAAGTAGAAGAGGTATGGGCGGAAGATATTGATCTTGCTGCGGGGTTAACAGGTAGGATGATGGAAGAAATTTTTGTATACCAGGAAGATATATGGAGCAGTGATTTAAGGAAGATAGGGTTTTACCTGGGAAAGTTTATTTATCTGATGGATGCCTATGAAGATTTGGAAGAGGATCAGAAGATGGGTACTTACAATCCGTTTTTGTCGGTTGTCGGCCGTTCTAACTATGAAGAGAGTGTATTTCAGATATTAACGATGATGGCTGCGTCGGCTTCCAAGGCTTTTGAGAAGATTCCTATTCTGAAAAACGTGGACATTTTAAGAAATATATTGTATGCTGGTATTTGGATGAAATATAGAATGCTGAAGAGCAAAAAAAGCAAGCATGAGGAGAATCAATAACGAATGCAGGATCCATATGAGGTACTAGGTGTATCAAGAGATGACAGTATAGAAAAAATAAAAAGAGCTTACCGAACTTTGAGTCGGAAATATCATCCAGATGCTAACATGAATAATCCTAATAAGGCTCAGGCGGAAGAAAAATTCAAACAAATACAGCAGGCGTATAAACAGATTATAGATGAAATAGAAACTGATACTTTTTCTGGTACGTATGAAAGTGGAAGTTATGGATACGGAAATGACGTGAAGCTGCAGGCTGTGGCCAATTACATTAACAATGGTCATTACATGGAGGCCATGAATATACTAAACAATATTTCAAATCGAAATGGCACTTGGTATTATCTGCATGCGCTTGCCAATGCAGGAATGGGCAATAATGTAAATGCTTTGGAAGATGCACAGATAGCTGTTAATTTGGAGCCGGAAAACTTGCAGTTTCAGAGGCTATTGCAGAGTTTATCCAGGAATAGTGAATGGTACTCCAATATAGGAGGCAATTACGATATCTGTAACTGCGAAGAAGGAAAGATGAGTAAGGTTTGCTGTTACTGTTGTATGATTAGATCTTTGTGCAACGGAAGCTGCTGTCCATATGGAAGCTGCCGTCCATATGGGAAAGTATGTTGTTTTTAAAAGAATTTAATATGAGTACAGGAAAAGCTGTTATATTAAAACATTCTTTCTATAATCTATTGAAGAGAAAGCACTGAAGTATCTGCATCATAGATGCAACGAATATTGGATTTCTAGAAAAATATTCAGAGAACATGTTTATATAACAGCAAATAGCAAAACTGAATATTTTTACTTTGACGACATCAACAAAATTCTGGAATAGGGAATGTGCAAATCTTTAAAGGTAGGTCCAAATATGGAAGTATCTTGATTACGGAGAGCTTTTTTACTCTCAGGGCTTTCATTTTCAGGAACGGGGAAGAGGTGCTGAAGGAATAAGTCTTACATTGTAAAAAGGAAATGTAGCATATGTGATAGGCATTTTGTATTATTATGGAAAAATAAATGTAAAATGCACACCTGGGAAGAGTATCTAAAAACCTTCAGTCCGAAACATGTAGTCAAGTTCCATGAAAATAACAAGGAGAATTTGAGGTATGATTTTATGATGGCTTTTGATGGTGAGATATAATTTACTGAATGCCTATCATCAATCATATTTTTTTACTAGAAAGATGATAGTTTTGTCGAAAAAACATTGATGGAGAAAAGAACCGGAAGCTATATGTGATAGAGTAGAAGCAGAAAAATTTCAATAGATCTCTACAATAAAAAAATCGCAGACCACTAGAGAGCAGTTGATGGGAGAATTACGGCATACGTGTATAATGTCTGTGATTGACAATTGTGGAATTTGCTATTATGAATGATGTGATAAACAGTGTGATTACGGCATGATTGTAGCGGTCCTCATTTTCTGTTGGTTTCGGTGGAATTTTGCTGAGATCGGGGGCGATAGGAAGGAGAGAAAAATATGGCTTTCAATATAGCTGAGGAACTGAAGAAGCTTCCTGCCAGGCCAGGTGTCTATCTGATGTACAATGCGAAGGATGAGATTATATATGTTGGAAAAGCGGTCAGTTTAAAAAACAGAGTACGTCAGTATTTTCAAAGTAGCAAGAACAAGGGACTCAAAATTGCACAGATGGTGCCTCAAATCACATGTTTTGAATATATTGTGACGGATTCTGAGCTGGAGGCGTTAGTTCTGGAGTGTAATTTGATCAAGGAGTACCGACCAAAATATAATACCATGCTTAAGGACGATAAATCATATCCTTTTATACGGGTGACGGTACAGGAAAAGTTTCCACGGGTGTTGTTCGCCAGACAGATAAAAAAGGACAAATCAAAATATTTTGGTCCGTATACTAGCGTAAGAGCGATTAAGAAAACCATTGATCTGGTAAAAAAGCTATATTGCCTGCGGAACTGTAGTAAAAAGCTTTTTATGGATCAGGGGGAAAAACGGCCTTGCCTGTATTATCACATTCATCAGTGTAAAGCGCCTTGTCAGGGGTGGATTACTTCCGAAGATTATAGACAACAAGTGGATGATATGATGGATTTTCTCAACGGAAATTTCCAAGAGGTAATTAAGGGGCTGACAGTTAAAATGGAGCATGCTTCAGAGGAGCTGCGCTTTGAAGAAGCTTGTGAATATCGGGATTTAATTGACAGTGTTAGAAGGCTGGGGGAGCATCAGAAGATCAGCATCAGCTCTGGCGAGGATTGGGATGTAGTAGCTCTGGCCCTGAACAAAGAAGATGGAGTGGTACAGGTCTTTTTCATACGGGATGGGAAGATGATCGGAAGAGATCATTTTTATCTTCGTGTCGCTATTGGTGAAGAGCGGAGCGGTGTGGTTTTAAGCTTTCTGAAACAATTTTATGCGGGAACTCCATTTATACCAAGGGAATTGATGATATCCGATGACATTGAGGATCAGGAGGTGTTAGAGGCATGGCTGAGCCGGAAGCGGGGACAGAAGGTTCACATTAAGGTGCCCAAAAAAGGCTCGAAGGGAAAATTGATGAAGTTGGCGGCACACAATGCGCAGATTATTTTGTATCACGACAAAGAACGTTTAAAGAGAGAAGAAAAGCGGAGTATTGATGCGGTGAAGGAAATTGGGAGATGGCTCTCCATAGAGCCACCGGAACGGATAGAGGCCTATGACATTTCAACTATTAGCAATTTTCAGTCTGTAGGTTCTATGGTTGTTTATGAAAAAGGAAAACCAAAGCGTACGGATTATCGAAAGTTTCGAATTAAGTTTGTGGAAGGACTGAATGATTATGCGAGTATGGAGGAAGTTCTGAGTAGGCGTTTTCGAAGGGGAATAGATGCGGAGAGAGGATTTGAAAAGCTGCCGAATCTGATTATGATAGATGGCGGCCGTGGCCAGGTAAATGCGGCGTTAAAGGTTTTGAACAAAATGAGGCTGAAAATTCCAATCTGCGGAATGGTCAAGGATGATCATCATCGAACCAGAGGGATCTATTTTGATAATTGTGAAATACCTCTTGACAAAAATGGTGAGGGTTTTCATCTGATTACAAGGATTCAGCATGAGACTCATCGTTTTGCTATAGAATATCATCGTTTATTGCGTAGTAAAGGGCAGGTGCATTCTGTATTGGACGACATTCAGGGGATTGGGATCAGCCGTAGAAAGGAATTGCTGCAACATTATCAGACTCTGGATGAAATCAGAAATGCTAGTCTAGAGGAGCTAAGAGAATTGCCATCTATGAACGCAAGAACAGCCAGGTCAGTTTATAATTATTTTCATAAATCTGAAAATTATGAAGGCAAAAGTGCCAGTGAGGATATGTTATGATGGGCTATGACTCAAAGGAGTAAAAGGATAAAAAAAGGGTATGAACTTTATCTCGTCAACCAACCTGGCGAAGGGCATGAGTCTTTGAAATATGAGCCAGAAAATTGATATGAAAGACTTGCGATATCACAATATCGGAGATTAACTGATCAGTTTGAAAGTTGACTGCATATTTTGTCAATGAAAGAATTTAAATCATCAGTTAAGTGGCGCTCACTTTCAGGAGATTCTCTGTGTCATATTTCAAGTCCTCCCCTAATCATGGAAGGACTTGATGAAGTTTCTAAAAAGACAACGTTTCAATTTCTTTTATACGGATGGAAATATCTTTATATTCATCATGGTGCTTATCTGTTGAATAGATGTGCAATTAGCGCTCATCATATGGTGAAAGGTGCATTGATTATGTTTTGATTGAAAAGTAGCACAGTTTTGAAATTGCTCAAGAGGGGACATCGTTTGGTCAGCAATGATGTATGCAGAAAAGAATATTCTATGTCCATTGTTAGTTGAACACTATGGTTTGAGCTTCCTCACTATTATTCCTAAATAGCTAGCGAGCGTATTCAAAAACTTAAAATTGGATCAGCATTGAAGATGATATAACTTTTAACTCTTTTCCTGAGAGAGGAGAATATATATACCATGCTGAATGGTGTACCTAATGAAAAATTCTGAGAGCTGGGCTCAAATGGTACAATAGAAGGATAGCAAGAACTCCTTCAAGCTCATTGTTGATTTCGCAAACTTGTCAGGTATATTTTGTATATGATTCAAAGAAATCAAGTGGATTAATAATAGTTTTATCTGAGAATTGAATGAGCAAGATACGATCTATGTGTTCGATTTAATTCAGACTTTATTTATAAGAAAAAATTCAAAAAGTTGTAGATATAAATAACAATGCCGTCGACTTATTATGGCATTAAACACCTAAAGAAGATCCAGATATCGAAGAGATGAGCCACAGCTGAAGACGAGCCGTCAAATAGCATAGTGAAGTGATTGATGTCATACAAAAAGCAAGCTCCGGAAGGTTATTCAAATAACGAAATATGTGCTAAAAAATGGAACCTGGTTGTTGAAGATTAGCAAATAAGAAAAGCGAGGCACAGTTCTAGATGTTCCGGACGGGGATTCGATAAAATATAACCACTGTGCTTTGATCACTCCACATGCAGCTCTCTGTCCTATCCTTGTGACAGAGAGCTGAAAAAGAAACAGTATCTTTCTGGTTCACAACGGTTCTAACTTTATGAATACTGCATAGCAAGTATTGCCTTATGACACTATGCCGGGTACGGAAAGCTTGTTTAAGTGTATGTCTTGCAAAAGAACTGAGTATGTAGTCTTTGGAGAGGAAGGTAGAGGAATTCGTTAACTTCTAAGGTGTAGTTCGAGTACACAGGCGTATATGCAAGGTTGTAGTGAAAAAATCTACATTTAGTTGCTAATTATCTGGAAAATGGTAGGGATCTGGAGGTAACACATGAAGTAAGCAACTTTTTTGGCGACTATTGAAGGTGTTGATAATGAAAAAGCAGCCTTTGTCCGGGATAATAAAAAATTTCTCACGAAAAGAAGTGTTTGAGTATTCGAGAGGACGTTATGAATATTGGCTATGACGCTCTTGGATTATGTGATGGTTCATGGAAGGAATATGAATTTTTTGGTACTGGATGCAGAGGATTATACAAATATCGATAGCTATGCGTCTCATTTTACAGTGCTCAGTGTCATTGCAAAATTTGCGATCGGCGGTAAAGAAATGAAAATGAAGGATCTGTGTATGATGTCTATTCGCTATGTTTTATGACGTAAGTAGCACTTGAGATTTGATTTGGTCCAGATTGTTTTAGAAGTAATCTGTAAAACAGAATCATGCGACGGTTCTTCGCTAGTGATTTGTTACTGCTAGTGTATCGAATATTACATGAAAGAGGTCATTGGTATATGAGCATAATCGAAGAGAAAAATGATGTGGAAGTGGAATACTGTCCTTTGAAAAGGAAAGCAAGAATTATTTCTAGATGGCTGACAAAGAGCTGGACACTAGATTCCGTGGTTCTTTGCTTCAGTAAGCAGAAATAAGACATTGAGGAATGTTTCATAGAGAAAATATCAGCTCTGTTAAAGCAATGTCAAGGAATGGTGTCAGTTATATATAGAACTGATATGGCAATCATGAATGTAATCATAATATGGACAATACTGTTAGGATAAATGATACAAAAGACAAATTCAATGAAATAATAGTTATGAAATAAAGTATATGCCAATTGTGGTGCAGTTGGAAAAATAAATGGAAGGTAACTGTTTATTACAGTGAAAATTTAGAAGTAAAAAAGTTTTTAAGCCAAATTTTTATAATCTTATAAGAACAGAAATTTAAGTTTATTGACCAATAGTTTAGTTAGCTTAAAAAGACGCGGTGTGGGCATAGTATTTAGTAAGATGACAGAAGGTGTTAAGAGTGTAAGGCAATTTATTGTAGTGGTGACTGTTGCAATAAGAACATGAGTCTATTTTGCATCAATGGATTTCGATTTGGAAGATGACCAGGTGCTTCCTAGCCTGCCTGATAACTGTGTGAAAAATCATTTGTGCATTAAATTGCACTAAGAAGGCAATTGTGGGCGCGCTCCATATAAATCTGTATAGCGTGCATATTGTAAAAGCATGGTGGCGCTACCCAAAATGAGTGCAAAGATAAAAACCATATCACGATTCATCCGCTGTACGATTTTTACTCGAACAGATACAGATGCATTTATCGAATTTGCACAAGTACATATCGATATTTGATGTCATCCGTCTCGGTTATAGGTTCGTGGAGGATATCCCCTGTCCTTATTATTCAAGTGTTCTATGTACCCGGCACTGTTCTAGATGCTGCAGTTATGCAGAACTTTGATAGTGTATTGAGATAGGATCAAAAGAATCAATTACTCATTGTGTAGATGGATTTGTTTTCTGGAAGCTCTTATAGCAGAGTGCAGGTTGTCTTTTGGAAAGAAGAAAAGCCCTCATTTAGGTAGAATTTTGTACTGTTAACTATGAAGACTTTTTTCTCGTACTCTTTATTTATGGAAAAGAGTATATGGGAGCGTACTTGGTTGTTTCGCTTTGAAGAAACATATGAAAACTTTTACGGTGATGAATGCTTTGATCTGGCCAGTTGTTACATCAGATTATCTGAAAATTAATCACATGATAGATGAACAGTTGTAGAAATTAGTTGAATGAAAGAGCATATATTCTGCAGAAGTGATTAAGGAAGCAGAAGTTTTTCTCTTGTTCTTAATCATATATTGATTTCCATTTTGGACGGTCGTTAGAATCAGTTAAGCATATTTCAAATAAACTGAAATTCCAGTTTTATAGCATACCTTTTCGGTGATAAGATTATATTGCTATTTTAATTTCGATGTTGATGGTCCTCCTTCAAGGGTAGAGTAAACAGGATTTTGCTAATGGCTTCTGTAGGCATTAGTAGAAGTTTCTGCGGATTATTTACTTGTAGCCTTTATTAGCATGTTGATTTTTGATTCCATGAATTTCTTGAGTTGAGCTTATAGTATATCATCTATAATCTGATCCTGCTTTCTGATTAGAATTTTCATGCGAACAAAATTGTGGAATTTGCTAGGCCGGTAAAAGTGTGCTTGAAAAATGTTTGTGGGAAAAAACGGTCAAAGAATATATTTATAGGTGTAATTATCGTAGCATATAGTGAAAGAGGAGCAAAGCCATGATGAGAGTATTTCTGAAAGAAATATTTTACATTGAAACAATCACTAGCAGCTATGGTGGCATAAAGAATATATCTAGGGATAGTCTTATTGAAAGATTGTTGTTCAGATCTCATTGGTTTGCAAATTTCTGAAAAAACAGGGAAAGAGCTGCAATGGTAAGCATTACTCTGATTTTTGTAGAGGTTAACCATAAGATTAGAAACTATACGATCGAGTTTGATTTTCTAGATGAGATATCTGATTCGGACAAAGGAGTATTCTCACTGAAAAAAGGTCTTGTTAAGAGAGGTGTCGCAGTGATGTTGATTAGCTGTAACAGTTCTGGTGAGATAGCTATGATAAATGTTGGCTATAAATATAAAATTTGCTGGTATTTTTAATTCTTCTTCTGAAACAAATCGATGGTGAAAGGATTATTTCAATGCATCTGTTTTTGTTGAGGAGTAGTTTAATCTAAGTTTCGGAGGCTTAGTTCTATCAAACTACGGTATGAAGAAAAAATAAAAAAATTAAAAGGACGGTGCATACGGTTGTTTGGTTGCTCTTACGGTTATCCATGATGATTAACCGTGTCAGGCTGGATGTTTTTCTGATATTCTGAAGCTGCTGAAATTTTGACAGATATCCAGGTATCTAGATATCCAGGTATCTATATTTATAATTTTGGAAAAAATTATAAATGTGGTGGCAGATCTTATCTTAAAGTAGAAGTAAGATTGGAAACAGTTAGAATACCGAAGTCGAATTGAGTGTGAATTTTGGTTGCGCAGTTTATGTGAGCTATTTTTCATCAACATGCGTGGTGTGTGTTTGGTCATTATCCGCCTTTTACTCTGTTATTTTAACAAAAAATAATACAAGTATTCTCCATCATTTGGATCTGCTCATGCCTGTTCATGTTTCGTTATTATCGTTAAAAAAATGCAAAAATCCGATTTGCTTAAATGGTAGAGTATTAAAAAATAATAAATAAGAAGAAAATTTTACTTGCATTCCAGGAGTCGTAGTGTTATATTCTATAAAATGATTTATGTATGCAGGTTTTGAATTAACTCATCAGAGATCCCGTAAATACAAGGTTAATTTCTTGAAAATTAAGTTTTAAAGTTCAGGAATTAAGATAAGAACATAAAGCAGGAGGATACATATGTATGAAGGTAAGGTCATCTGTTAAGCCAATGTGCGCAAAGTGTAAGGTTATTAAAAGAAAAGGAAGCATTCGTATCATTTGTGAAAATCCAAAGCATAAACAGCGTCAGGGTTAAGTTAATTACTATTCTGGATATTTATGTTGATTTTTCATAAAATGATATTTGTCTGGTTGTGTTAGGATATCTTTTTTGTGTGTTAAGGTATCGCATAACAGCAAGAGAGATGGTGTTATATACAGCTGGATGTGTTATTCGGAATTCTAATAAATAATATCAGTAAAATGAGATGATGAGATGAATGGAGGAAATGCACATGGCTCGTATAGCTGGTGTAGATTTGCCAAAAGACAAACGCGTAGAGATCGGTTTGACTTATATCTATGGAATTGGGAGAGCTTCTTCCAATCGTATTCTTATGCAGGCAGGAGTGAACCCGGATGCCCGTGTGAGAAATCTGACAGACGATGAGGTTAAGAAAATCGCTGC
Source organism: Lachnospiraceae bacterium (assembly GCA_021442455.1). Classification (GTDB taxonomy): domain Bacteria; phylum Bacillota; class Clostridia; order Lachnospirales; family Lachnospiraceae; genus Scatomonas. The sequence goes on from JABUSY010000021.1 coordinate 63,203, forward strand.
TGTGATCGAGGAGATACAAACTGTGGAAGGTGATCTGAGATGTGAGATTTCGATGAATATCAAGCGTTTGCAGGAAATTAGTTGTTATAGAGGAATTCGGCATAGAAAAGGACTTCCCGTTCGTGGACAGAAGACCAAGACAAATGCTAGAACTCGAAAAGGTCCGAAGAGGACCGTTGCTAATAAGAAAAAATAAGGTAAATGTTTAATTATTATCAGGAAAGTGTAGGTTAGTTTTTATTATATGGTAAAAGTAACGAAAAAAATAACAAAACGTCGTGTCAAGAAAAATGTTGAATGTGGACAAGCACATATTCAATCGTCATTTAACAACACGATTGTTACCCTGACTGATACCGCAGGAAATGCCCTAGCGTGGGCGAGCGCAGGCGGCCTGGGCTTTAAAGGTTCAAGAAAATCTACTCCTTATGCAGCACAGATGGCTGCAGAAACTGCTGCGAAAGCAGCACTGGTTTATGGTTTGAAAACTGTAGACGTGTTTGTAAAAGGGCCTGGGTCAGGTCGTGAGGCAGCAATACGCACTTTGTCCGCATGTGGACTTGAGGTTACCAGTATTTATGATGTAACGCCAGTACCGCACAACGGTTGTCGTCCGCCAAAACGTAGAAGAGTTTAATCAAACAGGAGGTCATTGTAATGGCAGTAAATAGAGTACCGATTTTGAAAAGGTGCAGATCACTTGGTCTGGATCCTGTGTATTTAGGAATTGATAAGAAATCCACACGTCAGTTAAGACGTGCTAATAAAAAAATGTCCGAATACGGACTTCAGCTAAGAGAAAAACAGAAAGCAAAATTCATTTATGGAATTTTGGAAAAGCCTTTCCGTAATTATTACAAGAAAGCTGATCGGATGTCCGGACAGACAGGTGATAATCTGATGGCTATGTTGGAGCAGCGTTTGGATAATGTCATATTTCGTATGGGATTTGCCAGGACAAGAAGGGAAGCGAGACAGATCGTTGATCATAAGCATGTGACAGTGAACGGTAAGCAGGTAAACATCCCACTCTATCTGACTCAGCCTGGTGATGTGGTGGCAATCAAAGAGAGCAAGAAAGAATTTAAGCGTTATAAAGATATTCTAGAAGTAACAGGTGGACGCATATCTCCGAAATGGATCGAGGTGAATCAGGAAGCATTGCAAGGTATTGTCAAAGAAGTTCCGACACGTGATGTGATCGATGTTCCGGTAAATGAGATGCTTATTGTCGAACTGTATTCCAAGTAATCAGTAGTGTGGGTAACCCTCAATAGTATAATTTCTCATAAGGAGGGGTTTCTAGGTGTTTGATTTTAACAAACCGAAAATTAAGATTACGGAGATTTCTGAAGATAAAAAGTTTAGCAGATTCGTGGTGGAACCATTAGAACGTGGATATGGAACGACTCTTGGTAATTCTCTTCGAAGGATCATGCTTTCTTCTTTACCCGGCGCGGCAGTTAGCCAGGTAAAGATCGAAGGAGTTTTGCATGAATTCAGTACTATTCCTGGAGTCAAGGAAGATGTCACAGAAATTATCATGAATTTGAAGAGTCTTGCCATTAACATCAAGGACAATAGCAAAATGAATGAGCCAAGGATTGCATATGTGGACTTTGAAGGCGAAGGTGTGGTAAAAGCATCCGATATTCAGGTGGATCAGGACGTTGAAATCATGAACCTCGATCAGATTATTGCCACATTGAATGGCGGGTCGAATAGTAGGTTATATATGGAGTTGACCATTACTCAGGGACGTGGTTATATGAGTGCTGATAAGGTAAAAATGGAAGACATGGCGATTGGTGTAATCTCGATAGATGCTATTTATACGCCGGTGGAGCGTGTAAATTTGACAGTGGAAAACACTCGTGTCGGTCAAATTACTGATTTTGACAAATTGACACTGGATGTTTATACAAAAGTTACATTGGATCCAGATGAGGCAGTCAGTTTGGCTGCCAAAGTTTTAAGTGAACATTTAAAGTTGTTTATTGATCTTTCAGAGAAGGCTAAAACGGCAGAGGTTATGATAGAGCAAGAAGATAATGAGAAAGAAAAGGTTCTTGAGATGAACATCGATGAATTAGAGCTTTCCGTTCGTTCTTATAACTGCTTGAAGCGAGCCGGTATTAGTACTGTGGAAGAGTTGTGTAACAAAACGTCTGAGGACATGATGAAGGTTCGTAACCTGGGGCGTAAATCCCTGGAAGAAGTTCTTACAAAGTTAAAAGAGTTGGGATTGCAGCTGAATCCAGGAGATGAATAGTAAAGGTTGAATTTGTAGAAAAAAAGAAATGATTCAAACCAAAGGAGTGTAGTTTTTCGTTCTACAAATGGAGGAAAATAAAATGGCAAGTTATAAAAAGCTGGGAAGAACTTCTGAACAGAGAAAAGCGATATTAAGAAACCAGGTAACCAATCTGTTATATCATGGTAAAATTCGCACCACAGAGACTAAAGCAAAAGAGATCCGAAAGATCGCTGAAGGCATTATTGCCATGGCTATCCGTGAAAAGGCTAATTATAAGATCGTAACTGTAACTGCGAAGGTTCCAAGAAAAGATGCAGATGGCAAACGCGTTAAAGAAGCGAAAGAGGGGAAAAAAATTAGCTTATATCACAAAGTGCAGAAAGAGATCAAGAAGGATAACGCTTCCAGACTTCATGCTAGACGTCAGATGATGAAGGTTTTCTATCCGGTTACAGAAATGCCGGTTTCTAATAAAGGCAGGAAGAAAAACATCAAACAAATTGATATGGTGGCTAAGATGTTCGATGAAGTCGCGTCGAAATACGATGGCCGAAACGGTGGATATAGTCGCATCGTGAAGATCGGTCCACGTAAAGGCGATTCCGCTATGGAGGTTTTGCTCGAGCTGGTATAAGCCTGAGCAGAAATTTTTTTGTAATATTCGATCCAACCAAAAATTATTTTGAAGTGAACTTTTTAGAGTTATTGATCTACAGCCATCCTCCGTCCATGGTGATGACTTGTCCAGTTAGATAGGGATGATTTAGTGCCAAATCTAACAGAAGGTCGGCAGCTTCATCCATAGTGCCGAATCTGCCCATTGGGATCTTTTTTGTGAGCGCCACTCGTTCAGCAGGAGAGAAAATTTGGTTCATAGAAGTATCCACTACTCCGAAAGCTGCTGCATTTACACGGATTCTGCTGGGCGCCAGTTCCTTGGCCAGTGCGTGTGTCAAAGCATTGATTGCACCTTTAGTAGCTGAGTAAGCTGTTTCACAGGAAGCACCTACATTGCCCCAAACGGAAGAAACGTTCACGATACTTCCTTCTCCCTGTGTAAGGAATATCGGAATCGCAGCTCGGCAAGTCAGAAACATAGATGTAACGTTTGTTTGAAAGAGTTGGTTCCATTCTTCCAGAAGCATATTTTGCAGTAGTCCTACATGAGAAATCCCTGCATTATTGACGAGAGCTTTGAGTTGTCCGTGAGCCGAAAGAAACTTAAAAATCTTTTGAACAAAGGTCTCTTTTCCTATATCTCCAGCCAGAATCAGGCACTCCGTTTCCAAATTTTTTTGAATATCTTGTTGCAACTTATCCAATCCGCCGTCCAGATTGCGTGATATGGCCAGCACTCGGTATCCGCGTCTGGCAAAAGCAAAAGCAGCAGCCTTCCCAATACCATGTGAAGCTCCGGTAATCATAATGTATTCTCTGTTATCCATATATCTACCTCTATATTTTGCCGGACAGAAAAGACACCAGCTTGATATTAGTATAATAGTGAAAAGCAGAAAAATCCAGACCCTAATTCGGAAGATTTGAGAAGCAATGAAGGTCGAGCAAAAGAACAGATCTGTATGAAGCTTCTCCAGAGATCATAGATATTTTTTGAAAAAAGCGGATAAAAGTTATTTTCCGAACCAGTAACCAGGAAATACCATTGAGGTTGTTATGAAATATGCGGAAAACCTGGAGCTGATTATTTACAGGAGAGAGGAAAGGACTCTTAATGTGTTACGAGTTGATGAAGATAGAAACGGTTGTCGCTCTAGGGTATAATTCCCGCCGTAAACATCAATGATTTTGCAAATAGCCTATAAAAAATATGATGCAGGACACCGGTGATATCTTATAGAGAGAAGATAGTTTTCTTATTGTTATGAAGATGTTGCCTGGAGGGATGAACGATGGGAATGTGGGAAAGTTTATTTTTGGTGAAGATAAAGCATTGCAGACGAATATTTACAAAATTGCTGAATTCTGATAAAAACGCTGTGTTTTGTGAATGTCTTGGCAAGATAGTTATAATACTAAAATGATAAAATTAATTCAGGAGGAAAATCTATGTTAATTTCAGCAAAGAAAATGCTTCAGAAGGCACAAGCCGGACATTATGCAGTAGGCCAGTTCAACATTCATAATCTGGAATGGACGAAAGCAATTCTGATTACTGCTCAGGAGTTAAATTCACCGGTTATTCTGGGGGTGTCTGAGGGCGCGGGAAAATATATGACAGGTTACAAGACTGTGGTGGGCATGCTAAAGGGTATGCTGGAAGAACTGAAGATAACGGTTCCAGTCGCGCTACATTTGGATCACGGTAGCTACGAAGCATGCCATACGTGCATTGAAGCCGGATTTTCATCGATTATGTTTGACGGATCTCATTTTCCCATCGAGGAAAATGTGGAAAAGACGAAAGAGTTAGTAAACATTTGTGCGAAGAAAGATATCTCTCTGGAAGCAGAGGTAGGCTCTATCGGAGGCGAAAAGGATGGAGTCGTAGAGATGGGCGAGTGTGCTAACCTGCAGGAATGCAAGAAAATCGTTGATCTAGGTATAGATATGCTGGCAGCAGGCATTGGAAATATCCACGGCGTATATCCTCCGAACTGGAAGGGGCTGAGCTTTGAGACATTAGCGGCTGTACGAAAGCTGACAGGAGTCATACCTCTGGTACTTCACGGAGGCACAGGCATCCCTAGTGGACAGATTAAAAAAGCAATTGATCTTGGTGTTTCTAAAATCAATGTGAATACAGAGTGCCAGTTAGCATTTGCGGCTGCTACTCGTGCGTATGTTGAAGCTGGAAAAGATAAGCAAGGTAAAGGATTTGATCCTCGGAAGTTGCTCCTTCCAGGCACCAAAGTTATCAAGAAAACTGTTCAGGAAAAGATGGAGTTGTTTGGTTCTCTCGGAAAAGCTTGATCGCTTGTTCGGTCTCAGCATTTTCTGTAATATATTTTGTATGTTTTATTTGAATTTTTTTGAATGGAATATGAAGAATTTATTTGTATTTTCTGTTTTGTATTATGTCAATAGTAGTTATATGATATACACACCTATGTTAAAAAGGGCGTTCTATAGTGTAATGTGAATGTTCTTTTCTTTTTCAGAAATAGGATTGATTCGTAAATAAGAGAAAGAAAGAGGAAAATAAATGAGGAAATATGTGAATGTGGCAGAAATCTTTGGAGAAAATGTTTTCAATGACACAGTCATGCAAGAACGACTTCCGAAAAAGGTTTATAAGAAATTGAAGAATATTATCAAAGAAGGCGGTAATCTGGATTTGGAAACCGCCGATGTGATTGCTCATGAGATAAAAGAATGGGCGCTTGAAAAAGGCGCAACTCATTATACCCATTGGTTCCAACCGCTGACAGGCGTTACTGCTGAAAAGCATGATGCATTTCTTACTACTCCGCTACCAAGTGGAAAAGTTCTGATGAGTTTTTCTGGAAAAGAGCTTATTAAGGGCGAACCAGATGCCTCTTCTTTTCCCTCAGGTGGGCTACGGGCTACTTTTGAGGCTCGAGGTTATACAGCATGGGACTGCACTTCTCCTGCGTTTGTTAGGCAAGATGCGGCAGGTGCGACCTTGTGTATTCCGACAGCTTTTTGTTCCTATACGGGAGAAGCGTTAGATCAGAAGACACCTCTACTCCGTTCCATGGAAGTCATTGATAAGCAATCTATACGTTTGTTGAGATTGTTTGGAAACACCTCTTCAAAGAAGGTGACGCCATCCGTAGGACCTGAACAAGAATATTTCCTGGTGGATGCTGAGAAATTTTTGAAGAGAAAAGATTTGATATACAGCGGCCGTACGCTGTTTGGAGCAATGCCCCCCAAAGGGCAAGAAATGGATGATCATTATTTTGGAACGATCCGTCAAAGAATCGCTTCCTTTATGAAAGATGTCAATATAGAGCTCTGGAAATTGGGCGTGGGTGCTAAGACTCAGCATAATGAAGTGGCTCCAGGCCAACATGAGTTGGCTACGGTCTATACAGAAGCCAATGTGGCCGTAGATCATAACCACATCGTGATGCAGACGCTGAAACGGGTTGCCTGTCAGCACGGTATGAAATGCTTACTACATGAAAAGCCTTTTGCGGGAGTGAACGGTTCCGGAAAACATAATAATTGGTCCATTACAACGGATGATGGCATCAACATGCTGGATCCGGGAAAGACGCCTCACGAAAATATCCAGTTTCTGTTAGTGCTTTCTTGTATTATTAAGGCAGTTGACAAACATGCAGGGCTATTGAGAGCATCAGCAGCAGATCCAGGTAATGACCATAGGCTTGGTTCCAATGAAGCACCGCCTGCTATTATTTCTATTTTTCTTGGAGAACAGCTAGAGGATGTGCTGGAGCAAATAGTGTGCAACGGAGTAGCGCTCAACTGCCTAAGAAGAAGCAAGCTAAGTATAGGTGTTAAAAGTCTTCCGGATTTGAATAAAGACGCTACTGATCGCAACAGAACTTCACCTTTCGCTTTTACTGGAAATAAATTTGAGTTTCGCATGGTCGGTTCCAGGGATTCCATTTCCGAACCTAACATCGTTCTGAATACTATCGTAGCAGAAACCTTCAGTGATGCCTGTGATATCCTGGAAAAGGCTGATGATTTTGATGAAGCAGTACACGACTTGATTAAGAAAAATTTTAGCGAGCATCAAAGAATTATCTTCAATGGTAATGGTTATTCAGATGAGTGGGTAGCAGAAGCAGAGAGAAGAGGCCTGCCGCATATTCAATCCATGGTTGATGCGATACCGGAATTGACTAAGAAGGAAAATGTTAGGATGTTTGAAAAATTTGGTGTTTTCACCAAAGCGGAACTAGAATCCAGGGAAGAAGTGAAATATGAGAATTATATTAAGACGATCAATATTGAAGCAAAAACCATGATAGATATAGTCAGTAAGGAGATCATTCCGGTCGCGGTGAGATGTACAAAGCTTTTGGCAGATTCTATTAATGCAGTAAAAGAGGCAGGCGTCAATGATGTGAGCGTCCAGAAGAAGCTGTTAGAAAAGACAAGTGCTCTGCTGAAACAGATACAGCAATCGCTGAATACTTTGATTGAGGTAGAGGCTCAGGCAGGTGACATGAAAAAAGGAAAAAAGCAGGCAAAATTCTATCATGAAAAAATTTTTATGGCCATGGAAAAACTGAGGATCCCGGTGGATGCACTAGAAATGATAGTAGATAAAAAAATGTGGCCGATGCCGTCTTACGGTGATCTAATTTTTGAAGTATAATAAAATAGTTTGAGAAAATATGTAGCTGCCTTTGTATAGTTGTATTTTGGCAAATTCTGATATATTTTTATCCTTTCATACCTTTTACTATAGATAGGTTTTAAAAGCTGATGGTATTGTAAATGGAGACGAAAATGAGATTATGCCTGATTAAATTAATTAAATTAGTGTTATGGAAGTATGGCTGGTTTATCTGAATCTAGTATCGGCAATGAAATGGATTATTGAATTTATGCAGAACGATTACCTAGATACAGTCGACATTTCAGGTATTGCTATTTCCGGAAAGGCAGTGGATGTGGTCGATGTGAAAGAGATTAATAGTGTGTTCAGGATGTCATTATTAGCAGTCTGCAGGGATTTGCAGGCGAGTTCAGTTTTTGTTAAAAAAGCGTCAGCAGATCAATGAAAAATATCAAGGATTTTGGAAAAACATCTCAATATACAAAACGAAGTAGAATTAAAAATTAGTTGATGGAGTAAACTATTACAAAGTATTTTTCGGTGCGTTGGTCACGAGGTTTAAGTAAGAAAAGAACGAATAGTCTTGTACAGCATGGAGAAAAGCAATTATAGAGTTATATGCGGATTGTAGCGGAAATAGCGCTGATGATTTTTAGCATTACTTATGCTTTTCTTTCATTTGATTTTGTGGAAGAAGGTTTTTCAGAATTGGTAATTTTGTGATTAAGGATCTGGTGAGTGTTCTTTTAATCGCTAATTTCTGTGCTGTTGAACGTGCTATTTTCATTTTCTGAGGCTTAAATTATTTGAGTTGTAGATGGTTAAGTGGTTCTTCTGCGGATCTTCTTTTGCAAAAAAAGTGCTAGGAGAGAATGATTGTCTGATAATCAGCAGGTGTGAAAAAAGGGAAAAAACAAAAAAATCAAAGAATTTTTCCTTTGCTTTTGGTATATTTTGTATTAGAATGAGTATGAGATTTATACAGTCTACTCTTATATAAGAAAGAGATTAAGTAGTTTGGAGTATGAGTTTAGACTATCATCGAGGAATGGATGTGAATGATGAAAAACACACTTGAAGGATTAAAATTAAAGTATATTTCAAAGATGAATATAGGAATGGGGGATATAGAAGATAAAGTACTGACATCTATCTTCTGGAAGATAGATGTCAAAAAAATTTAAATAAGGAAGATAAGATTTTTTTGATGATAGAGATATATCATCACTTATATTGCTCTGGAAATCGGTAGGCTGATCTATCAGCTTTCAATTTCGCTGTGTAAGATGTTTATTCAAGAAATATTTGCGAATAAATCTCACAATAATTTTGATGCAGAGACTTGAATTACTATCAATAATTTTTTAAAAATAATCTCAATGTATCTGAAACGTCAAGATAGCTTTACATTCTCAGAAATATACTTCTCTATCAGCTGGATAAACTTCAGAAAATCGCCGGCTTTGATTTACAAATATTTAAGGATACGATTACCTTTAAAATTGTTTTGATAATTATAAAATATATAAAAACCTTGGATTACTCAAAGTTTTACAGGAAAGCTAGCTATAGGAGGATAATCATGATAACTTTAGATAGTGTGAGTAAGAGTTATGAAAAAGGGAAGCCAGCCATTCATAACATATCCTTACACATTGACAAAGGGGAATTTGTTTTTGTGGTCGGTGACAGCGGTTCTGGAAAGTCAACACTGATTAAGTTACTTCTGAAGGAGCTCAATCCGTCGTCTGGCACTATATTTGTCAATGGGAAAATCTTGAACAAGCTTACGCGAAGGCAAATATCCAAGTATCGTAGGAGCCTTGGTGTGGTTTTTCAGGATTTTCGTTTACTGAAGGACAGGAATGTTTATGAAAATGTAGCTTTTAGCCAAAGAGTGATTGAGAAGCCGAACTGGATGATCAAGAAAAGAGTGCCTGAAGTGCTAACTTTGGTGGGGTTAGCAGATAAATACCGTTCAAATCCAAAGGAGCTGTCTGGAGGCGAACAACAGAGAGTGGCCTTGGCCAGAGCTCTGGTGAACCGTCCTAAAATTCTGCTGGCCGATGAACCGACCGGGAACCTGGACCCAAAGAACTCCAATGAGATTATGAAAATGTTGGAAGAAATTAGCGAATGTGGCACTACAGTGCTGGTAGTGACTCACAACAAGGGAATTGTCAATGTGATGAAAAAAAGGGTGATTCACCTGCGGAAAGGCGTCATTATAAGCGACGAAAAAGAAGGTATTTACGTTGAAAATTAATACTATAGGCTATGGCGTCAAGCAGGGAATTAAGAATATCTGGAGGAACAAAATGTTCTCACTAGCCTCCATTGCGACTATGGGCGCGTGTATTTTTTTGTTTGGTTTGTTCTTTGCGCTGAACCTTAACTTTACTTATATTATGAAGAATGTGGAAAGCAACGTGGGCATTACAGTATTTTTTAATGAAGGGTTGGATCAGGCATCAATTGATACAATTGGTCAGGAGATCCGGAATCGAACGGATATTGTGACGAAATGCAATTACGTTTCTGCAGACGAAGCATGGGAAAGTTATATAGCAGAGTATTTTGAAGGGAATACACAGGCAGCAGAGGGGTTCAAAGCAAATAAGGATAATCCGCTGAAACATTCGGCTCATTATGAGGTTTATGTCAATGAAATCGAGAAACAGAACGAGCTGGTGAATTATATAAAAGGATTGGAAGGTGTGAGAAATATTAACCAGTCGCAGCAAGCTTCAGAAACTCTCTCTACGATCAACAGGCTAATTACTACTGTTTCAATGCTTCTCATTATCATCCTGTTAGCGGTCTCAATCTTTTTAATCAGTAATACAATCTCTGTAGGAGTTTCAGTGCGAAAGGAAGAAATAGGAATTATGAAATTGATTGGAGCTACAGATACATTCGTAAGGCTTCCATTTATATTGGAAGGTATCCTAATTGGTTTGGTCGGTGCGGCTATTCCACTGACGGCCCTGTATTTTCTGTATAATCAGGCCATAGAGTATATACTTACAAAATTCAGTGTGCTACAAAATTTTATGAACGGCTTGCAGCCTGTCAATCATGTCTTTCAGTTTCTACTTCCAGTAGGATTGATACTTGGTATGGGAATTGGTTTTGTGGGAAGTTTCTTTACAATCCGAAAGCATCTGAAAGTTTGAAAAAAATTTTTTGAGACGGAGGAATGTCTCCTCCGTCCTTTGTTATATAATGACTGAAACTGTGAAGGAGTGTTAATATGGAGGACAAGAAAAATAAGAGCTTCGGTATTCAATATTTGTTTAAAAATATTCTTGTTATCTGCCTAGCGCTTGAAGTTCTGTATTTTGTGATTATGTGTTTTCCGCTTGGAGGCGTACCGAATATTTTTCATACTCAGAGAAAGATTCAGGAAATTGAACATCTGATTGAAAATCATTATTTAGGCGAGGTAGAGAAACAACATCAAGCAGATTGTATGTTTCTGGGTTTGGTGGAAGGGCTAGGGGATCGGTATTCAACATATTATACTCAGGAAGAATATGCGCAACTCAAAAAGAAACAGGATGGCGTCTTTGTAGGTATCGGAATAACAATTGTGCAGAGAAGTGAAGATAAAAAAATTCAGGTATTTGAATGTATAGAAGATTCCCCGGCTGCAAAAGCCGGCGTAAAATCTGGCGATGTGATCGAAAGCGTTGAGGGTAAAAATGTCACAGGGATGAGTAGCAAACAGGTGATGGAGCTGATTCAGAAGTCAGATAATACTACAATTACTATGGTGTTGACAAGGGAAGGCAGTGATGCGTCGATAACAGTTGAGATTGCCAAAGAAACGGTGAAAATAAAATTTGTCAAAGGAGAGATGCTGAAAAACCAGATCGGGTATATTCAGATCACGGATTTTACAGATGTGACTTCTTCACAGTTCGAGAAAATATATGAGGAGTTAAAGGAGAAGGGATTGCAAAAACTCGTTATCGATTTAAGGGATAATCCGGGAGGACTGTTGGATGGTGTCTGCGACACTTTGAGTCAGATTCTGCCTGAAGGTATAATTGTCTATACAAAGGATAAGGATGGTAACCAGAACAAACGGGATTGCGCAGGTAGGACGCCGATTGACATTCCATTGGTGATACTTGTAAATGAAGGGAGTGCCAGCGCGTCAGAGATATTTGCTGGGGCGGTTAAAGATTATGGCATTGGAACCTTGGTTGGAGAAAAGACTTTTGGAAAAGGTATCGTACAGAATACTTATAAGCTGTCGGACGGAAGTGTAGTTAAGCTAACGGTGGCTCATTATTATACGCCGAAGGGAGATGATATCAACGGAACGGGAATTATACCGGACGTAGAAGTGAAAGAGCCGGAGGAGAGCAAAACTGATGTACAGCTTGACAAAGCGCTGGAAATTTTGACTTCCTGATTTCTTTTTGCGGGAAAAGATAAAACGATATTAGGAAGTAAAAAAGATGAAAATACAGCTGGTTATGAAAAAACGGAAGGAGTTATCTACGAGAGTAGAGGATCAACCTGTCTTTGAAGGTAAAAGGAGATAAACTATTTGACACGGATACGATCGGATTTTGTTTAATCGTAGATTTGTCTGTGTTGTCTCAAGAGTATATTATGAGTACGGAGGATGGTTGGACCTGAATAGAAATAAGACTTCGCAAAAGAGAGGGAGTTATGAATATGTTGTACTAAATTTCGGAATTAGGTGAATGTTTCTGTTTGGTTAAACTGTTTGGTAATTTTGAGATAAAAAGGACTTAGGTTGTTTCGCTCGGTTTCAGGAAGAAAGGTTTACATCAGGCAGTATGGTATTAAATGAAATGGGAAAGTCTGCTCTAGGTGTTTTTTAACATGAGCAATTATGAAGATTATAACAAAGGAAGAAGGTATGGATATCTGGATGCGCTCACAAAGGAGATTGTCAATATCCTGGATTTGATCACGGAACTTGGAAAGGGGTAGTAGTGAATGTGTGATTGGCAGATTGTATCTATTACATCAGGGAGTAGGAGGAATAAAAGTGACAGAAATATAAGAATTATTCGGAGATTTAGATGTTGGATTTTGTGTATCATATACCGATAAACAGCTTCTATTATACTAATTTCGATATTGTCACCTGTAAACTGCTTTATACATGAAAAAAGTTAAGAAAGAAATATTTCAGGTAAAAAGCATTTTGGTTGAAAAATGCTTCAGAATAGGATGGATAGCCTTTATCCATTTTTTTTGTTACCAAAACTTTTTAAGTAGCCAGAGTGTCTCATTGTCAAGTAGTGGATGAAATAAATTAGTCTTTTGAATCGTTTTTATGACAATGATGATATTTTGATTAAATAGGTTGATGATCGTACTGTTTATATGGTAGCATTCCGTAGATGTAACTAAGCAGTCGGAATATTCAGAAAGAAGTTGACACAGATCTTCAAGTGTAAGGCTGGGAAGATTTTGTTGATGTAGAGGATTTCAGAAAATAGGCGAACGGGAGTTCCGCTGCTTAAGTGCATCTATGATCTAGATAGTTTAAAGGATGTTAAATGATAATTATGGAATTATCAAAGAAGGAAGAAGAGGACTCTCTTGTCTGAAGTAGATTGTATTATAGCATATAGCATCTGAGCATAGAAGTTTTCGTTTTCTGGATGAGTGGCAATAAATTTTTGATTGTTTTCTTAAGTATGGAAGGTAGACAGTCGTTTTAAAGTATGAGATTTCAACTGTATAATAAGATTCAGTTGAAAAAAGAAATCCTCAGAAAGATCCAGAATTTCCATTTTATTTTTTTCTGATTGTTGATCTTCGACATGGACGATTGCAAGCATATATAATGAACTTTATAACAGAAAATTTGAGGATGAAGTTTTGCAAATTATCTCTCAAGTAGATCTATTCTATTCTTCCTGGGAATGCGGAGCGGTACCGAATGGATGGGAATAAGTTCTGCTTTCTGTTTAAAGGTTCTTGGCTTTTAAAAAATCAGGTTTTGGTCTCAAAGGATTCAGGAAGTATTCCAGAATCAGTAGCAGTATAACGGAATATTATTGTATGGTATTAGGCAGTGAATCTTTTTATCTGTAGAATGGAAACTCTGATCAAATATGTAGTCTATGAGCTAGAATTTACGAAAAATAACGGACAAAACAGGTCCAAGATATTTCATTGTCCAGGTTTTTGGTACCATAAGAGAGAGTTACTTCTGAATGAACTTGCTCGGAGAAAGTATGTAAGGCTTATTCTTTTGGAAGGTTTATATCGGTGAAAAAGTTTGAAAAAACAATAACTGAGATTGCAGAAAACTTAGTGTTCTCACAATTCTTCTAAATTTTTCTTCAATTCGATCATTTTATCCCTGAGTTTGGCCGCACTCTCAAAGTTTAGGTCGGCGGCCGCAGCTTTCATCTGATTCTGAATCTTTTCGATCAGCTTTTTAAGCTTTTCGCGACTCATACATTCCAGATTTGTTTCCAGATAGTTTTCCTTATGGGTTTTGGAGATACTAATCAGATCCTTGACGCTTTTCTGGATGGTTTTTGGGGTGATGTTATGTTCTTGGTTATAAGCTTCTTGAACCTCTCGGCGTCTTGTTGTTTCCTCAATGGCATGGCGCATGGATTCAGTTATTACATCCGCGTACATGATGACATGGCCGTTTATATTCCGGGCGGCTCGACCGATAGTCTGGATTAGCGAGGTTTCTGAACGGAGAAAGCCTTCTTTGTCGGCGTCAAGAATGGCCACAAGGGTGATTTCCGGAATATCAAGCCCTTCACGGAGCAGGTTGATACCGACCAGGACATCAAATATATCTAAGCGAATATCGCGGATGATTTTTATTCGTTCAATGGCATCGATATCGGAATGAAGGTAACGAACCCTGATCCCAGACTCTTTCATATAGTCCGTGAGATCTTCTGCCATGCGTTTGCTGAGTGTTGTGATTAGGACTTTGTGATGCAGTGCGCTCTCGTTGTTAACTTCACAGATCAGGTTATCAATCTGCCCTGTGGCAGGGCGCACCGTTACTCTTGGATCCAGAAGGCCTGTGGGACGAATGATTTGTTTGGCTCTCAGAAGTTCGTGATCGGCCTCATACTGGCCCGGTGTGGCAGATACGAATAGGATTTGGTTAATCTTGCTTTCGAATTCTTGAAAGCTTAGAGGGCGATTATCCTTGGCAGAAGGGAGGCGAAACCCATATTCTACTAGAGTAGTCTTGCGTGACTGGTCTCCGGAAAACATTCCTTCAATTTGTGGAATCGTCTTGTGGGATTCATCAATGATGATGAAAAAATCTTTTGGAAAGAAATCTATCAGTGTATAGGGTGCTTGTCCAGGCTTTAGACATGACATGTGCCGAGAATAATTTTCTATGCCGGAACAAATTCCTGTTTCACGAAGCATTTCAATATCGAAATTTGTTCGTTCTTCGATCCGCTGGGCTTCCAGGAACTTTCCTGCATTTTTAAAATAGCGGACTCGCTCTTCTAATTCTTTTTTTATTTCTTTGGTTACTTTCAACATCGTTTTTATGGGGAGAACGTAATGATTAACGGGGGAGATAGTCACATATTTTAATTCCGAGCGTATTCTTCCAGTGAGCGCGTCGATCTGTGTGATGCGGTCGATTTCGTTGCCGAAAAATTCGATGCGGACAGCTATATCGCTTTCCTTGGCTGGAATAATTTCCACTACATCCCCTCGCACACGAAAGGTACCTCTATGAAATTCTATCTCATTTCGTTCGTACTGTATATCAATCAACTCCCTGATTACTTCGTCCCGGTCCTTTTGCATACCTGAGTGCAGGGCGATGATCATTTTCACATAATCTTTTGGGCTTCCCAGACCGTAAATACAGGAAACACTGGATACGACAATGACGTCCTTCCGATCGATCAGGGAAGAAGTGGTGGATAGGCGTAATTTGTCGATTTCATCATTTATAGAGGAGTCCTTGGAGATATACGTATCGGAAGAGGGCACGTAGGCTTCTGGTTGATAGTAATCGTAGTAGGAGACAAAATACTCCACTGCGTTATCAGGGAACATCTCCTTGAATTCTCCGTACAATTGAGCAGCAAGTGTTTTATTATGTGCGATAACGAGAGTTGGCTTCTGTAACTCCTGGATAACATTCGCCATCGTAAAAGTTTTACCTGAACCTGTAACCCCTAGTAAAGTTTGGCATTGATTGCCTTTCTTGAATCCTTTGACTAGATCTTCGATAGCCTTCGGTTGGTCTCCGGTAGGCTGATATTCGGATTGTAATTTGAACTCCATTGTATTTTACCTCCTTGGTAATTTAATAAAAATTTTGTCAATTTACAATACCATTTTATTTCAAGTTTTTTACCGTTCCCATATCAATAAAATCCGGTTTTGCATCTCATTATTATATCGCAGGAGAAGGTGTTTGATCTTTATTTTTTTCTTCTGCTGATTTACTGCTTTTCTCTCGTTTTTTAATATTGTTTCATTTATTTTTCAAACTCAGAAATATATTTCTGAGTTTGACTTATTCGGAAAACTTCATATTTTTTTCTACTTTTTGATAGGGCATATCATGAGAGATTTCACCTTTTTCATCCAAATACATCTTTATAGAAAATCAGTTATTTTTCAAAAATTACTTTATCTGTTCTATCTAATTTCGCATACTCACTTATTGAGTTAATTTATTAATTTTGCAATAAACATTGTCATTAGTTACTTTAATGGGGAAATACTAATATTTTTTGACTTTCTTCCGTTTGTAGTATTTTTCGTTGCGTTTTTTCAGTAACTATAAAATGAAGTTTATTTTAAATAAATGCATAAAAATTCTTTATCATTTTTCTCTTTTTATCGTAATCAAAAACTACACTGTTCGCATATATTTGTGATTTTTGGATATTATTTTACGTTCACTATTTATACTTTCCTTCCTTATCAATAAAACTGATTCTTTTTTAAAACAGTTGCGTCTATTTTAAAATTTTCTGCGAAAAGATTTTTCTATATATTTTAAATTCCTTGGTTATTCAATAACTTTATAGTTTCTTTTGCTTTGATGGTATTCAAAAGCTATCATCCTCGAATATAACATTTACATATAGGTAAATATTTATTCGTTATAATCTCTTTCTATGCAATCATTAAACATGTGTGTTTTATATTACTTTTATATACTACAATGTATAATTTTATATCAAATTTTTGGCATGTTTCTTCCGAATTTTGACACTATTTTAAAAAATTTTTCTCCAATCTCTGTTTAGATACAATTTTTTTTGTAATACTAATTCTTAAATTCAAAAACCATATAATTATTCAGTAAAGATCCTTGAGGAATTCCAAAAACTGTTTTATTAGTCAGTTGGATGAATATTGGATGTTCATGCGAGAAATGCCTTCTGTAGTTTTCATATGTTCTTTCATAAAATATTAAAATTTGTTGCAAACAGTTTTTTAAGTATGGCAGAACAGGTTTTTTATACTGTTTTTATTGGATCAGTGATTGTAATCTTTGTAAGGGCTGCAATGTTTCATCCGTCAGGCGTTATTACTGAAAATGGAACTTCGTTCTTTAAATTCATGATACAAGACTTCAACATTTTTGCACAGTTTAGTTAGAAATCTAGACAATGAGTATTTGATGGTTTTTGTAGATCATAATAAAAACAGATTACAGACAGCATTCACTTTGCGTGTATCTTGAGCATCGAAGAAAGTAAAATTGTCTGATGAAGAAGCTTTATATGCTATCTCCTAAAGTATTTTGACAGATAGATTACTTTCAGAAAGGCATTCTCATAGTAAATTCCATTTATAGATCAATATGAAAAAAACAACGAAAATAAATCCGTTATGTTGCATATCAATATAGGTTAATAAAAGTTATTCTTTATCTGCGGGTATAGAGTGTAAAGAGAAAGTCATGTCCTGTCCAGCACATATTGCATAAATTGTATTTAGGTTTTAGTATTAATCCCCTTATTACATGTTTTATCAGAATTTTAGTTGGCATTGTCATGGTAATGTGATAAACGTTCCTTTTTGTGATGAGTCAATGTTTTAAATTTCTTTGTTTTATCACAACCGCTTTCCAGCTAAGGAAATCGAGATATATAGGTATTACTATAACAAAAAATCTAGTGCATGTATAGATGAAATTGAATATTTATTCTGAATGATGAAATATGTTGCGACAATTGCGCTAAGATAACTAACCAGTATTTTCAAAATCATGAGTGTGATATCATTGGATGTTGATTAGCAGTAGTGAAGTAATGAAACGGAACGGAAGTGAAAAATATGGATGCATTCGATGCTCAACGCTATATTTTTAAATAAAAATATGAAAGAATTGCTCATGAGATTAGGGCAGTGACGAAAATTGTAAAATGTCCGGAGTATCACAAGCGACAGTATCGCGGTATCTTCACAATGGAAATGATCACGACAATAAGAGTTTGAGTCTTCTTCACAGATGCGTGGGTTCTGTAAATGACACAGATGAATCTAGTTGGAATAATTATTTTTAAGATTCATGTGGATTTGATTAGTTGAATGGTGGAAAAGGTATCAACAACGTAGTGTCAGATTTCAAATATGAGTTGTTATTTACAAACATAAATAATTATGCGACAAATAAAGTAAAATATTTGAAGGTTTTCACTTCAAACAACCAGATGAATCAGGTGGATGGTGTGATTCTGCTCGGAACAATTCTGACTCGGGAGTAGAGGAAAGTGATTCGGGAGATGCTACTTCCTGTTGTGATATTTGGAAGAAAAAATAAATATGTTAATAGAATTATTGTTCTGTAAAGAGGACAAGATTAACTCTAGAGAACAATTGCTTACGGATATAGGAGTGATGAGCTGACACGGAGATTTGAGCAATATGCTGAAAATATCCCTTGTTTTTTGTGCAATCATTCAAACTGATTTTAATTTACTGAGGAAAGCGGACTTATCATATATTTTAAATATATAATCGATCTCATCTGAGATTAACAAATATAGATTGGAGAATATGCTTATCCTTTAAGAATAATATCACAATTAATTACAGAAATGAGGTGAAAGGGAATACTGAATATTATATCGACAGCTAATTTGTGCCACTAGACAGCATCTGGTAATTACAGACAATGAGCAGGAAAGAAGCTCTGGAAGAAATCAAGGGCGTGTTCGTATCCTTCGCATAGAAGCAGATTATCTTTGAAACAGAAAGTGTGAACACCATGATTACTGTGTTCATGTTTGCTTAAATTACATTAGAAAAAAGATAAATATAGATGATGTGGGAACCTATGTCAGATTGGTATGCTTGTTCGTCAATGTAGTTCAAAGACTTCTCAGGTAAAAGTGAAATTTAAAGGAAAAATCGTTGATGCGAAGAAGTTGATGGTCTGGCTGATCTTCTTTGGAGTAAAAAAACAAAAAATAAAGAGAAGAAGTAGATAGACTTCTATAACACTTTTTCAAAGCGAACCTGTGCCTTAAATTTCTATACCGAAAGAGTCAAAGATGAAAAAATATTATGGGGAAAAATTATTAATATAAAGAATCGAAAGAATATTATTTTTAGAAAAAATAATTTGAAAGTATAAGGTGAAAAACGCAGAAATTACGTGCTATGAATAAGCAAAAACGCTAAGCCAGCTATGAAATAGATGTTCTAAAGGTTAGAGAGGGAAATACGGTAATATTGGAGATTCATGTTATGCTGTTGGAGGATGACGATTTCAAGAATGTTATACGTAATATGGTAATAATTTAGCAAGTAAATGTTGAATATTCCGTCGTGGCCAGGAGATTTTTTTGAGTTGTTCACGTAAATAGAGTATGAATATTTTCGTGTTTGGTCAGCAGATAATATTTCTGAAAAAGTCATATTCATTCTCTCAGGGGAAAAACTAAGAAGAAAATTTGATATATTTGGTGGTCATTGCCGTTAATGACTTGATATTCATTGAACTTGTAGAAGGCATTAGATTTGTAGAACAAGCTGGGATCGTTCAATTTTCATATATCGATACCGATAAGGAGCATGAAGATATCCGCGCTGCTAGATATTTAAGATTATCTCAAAATGGATCTATCCGGATGGAGATTGTAAATGGGGCCACAGCGGCACTCTGATCTAAGACTCAGATAAAGAAATCTAATGGAGATGACACTATAAGGCTGAGTAAGGAAGCACATTACTCTTTAATGAGGGAAAAGATCAGTGTCTATACCAATATCGACAGTCTAGTCGATGCGCGATAGTGTTATCTAACTTTGCAGCATGTAGAGGTACTCCGGGTTTGATGGTGAAAAGTTCTGTAGATTTAGCTTGATGCATTTGTTGCTAGGCAATGGTATTGGCAGTGAGAAAGTAAATGCGGAACGGCAGAGACAGAATTTAACTTCTGTATAAGCTAGCAGTGGAACTTTTTGGCGCCTTTTGCTACTTTTCTAGTTTTTCAGGCAGAGCGAAATATAATATTGTTGAAATTGAAAAATTGTGTATTTTCCGTTAGAATAATGATAGAAGTTGGCAAAAATTCAAAAATGCCAGATGTCTTACTAATTGGATTAGGAGTCCTTAGGGGGAATAAATATGAATTTTACAGTTGGAGAGTATCTAAATCTGCTAGAAGGTGAAAATCAAGCAATCACCAGTGAGCTGTATCGGATGAGAGAGGAAGAGGTGTCTAGCATTACCTATGAATCCGCGAAGGCCGATCCGGGCAGCTTGTTCATATGTAAGGGGGCGTTATTTAAAAAGACGTATTTAGAAGAAGCAGTTTTTAAGGGAAGTATTTGCTATATCAGCGAAAAGGATTATGGACTGGAGCAGGTAGCGCATATTCTTGTGAAAAATGTACGAGCAGCAATGCCGCTTCTGGCAAAAAAGTTTTATCAAGTTCCGGAAGGAATACTGAAGTATATAGGAATTACGGGTACGAAAGGAAAAACTACAACTACGTATTACATTAAAAAGATTTTTGATGAATATATGAAGCAGACGGGTGGACGGGATATTGCTTGCTTAACTTCTGTAGAAACTTATGACGGGAAGGAACGGAAATCGGCCCGCATCACGACGCCGGAATCTCTGGAGTTGTATCGCCATTTCAGGAATGCATGTGACAGCGGAATTACCTATCTGGCAATGGAGGTGTCCAGTCAAGCTCTCAAATATGGAAGAGTTTCAGGCATTTCTTTTGATGTAGGAGTATTTCTAAATATCTCAGAGGATCATATCAGCCCAGTGGAGCATAAAAATTTTAAAGACTATTTTTGCTCTAAGCTTCGATTGTTCTCTCAAGTTCGAACAGCAGTCGTAAATTTGGATTCTGAATTCAGCCGTATGCTTTTAATTAAGGCCTCTTCGGCTGGCCGGATATTGACGTTTGGTACGAAACCTGGAGCCGATATTTACGGGCATGATATATGTGTGGAGAATGGTACAGTGAGCTTTTTTGTCACTTGCGATCGTTTTGAAGGAAAATTTTCACTGGCCATGCATGGGATTTTTAATGTTGAAAATGCCTTGGCATCCATTGCTGTTGCTTATGCCTATGAGTTGCCGCTCGCGACGATGCAAAAGGTACTGAAAGAAGTGACTTTGAATGGGCGTATGGAAGAATACAACAGCCGAAATCAGAAGCTGAAGGTTATAGTAGATTATGCTCATAATGGCCTGAGTTTTGAGAAGATTTTTGCTTCTGTCCGGATGGAATATCCGGATTACAAAATTGTTTCCGTGTTTGGATGTCCTGGAGGAAAAGCGTTGAACCGGCGGAGAGACATGGGGTTGATTGCCGGAAAATTTTGCAGTAAAGTCTATCTTTCGACGGATGATCCAGGACCGGAAGAGATTAAGGATATCTGTATGGAAATCGGTCGTTTTGTTGAGGATACCGGTTGTTCCTACGAGTGTATTTTTGACCGGGAGGAAGCTATCAAAAAGGCCATAATGGAAGCAAAAGGAGATACAGTTGTGCTGGTGCTCGGCAAAGGTGGGGAAAATAATCAGAGGATTGGTCAGATATTTTGCGCTTATAAATCTGATGCAGAGGTTGTGAGAGAATGTATCAGAGAATATGACAGCAAGCTTCTTGATGAAAGAATGGGGTTGTCTGTAGAATAAAAAACTCTATGCGAAAGGATATGTCCTTTGTCAATAAAATAGAGAGCATATTCTTCCACACAAAATTTTTTTTATTAATATATTTTACTTCATTTTATTGTTGATTCTTTTTCCATTTCCTGTAGTTTCATCGAGCGGACCTTCAGAGGTAGGCCAAACAGAGTAATGAAACCGCTGGCGTCTTGATGATCGTATAGCTGTCCAGTTTTGAAAGAGGCTAGAGATTGGTTATACAGGCTATACGGGGAACTAGTGCTTGTTTTGATGATATTACCCTTGTACAGCTTTATTTTAACTTCTCCGGTTACATATTTTTGAGTGCATGTTACAAAGGCCTGTATTGCTTCTCTAAGAGGAGTGAACCATTTTCCTTCATATACAATCTGGGCAAACTGACTTCCTAAATTCTTTTTTGTCTCCAATGTTTCTCGGTCGAGGATCAGTTCCTCCAGCTGGTCATGTGCCTCCATTAGGATAGTTCCGCCTGGAGTCTCGTATACGCCACGAGATTTCATACCGACGACGCGGTTTTCCACAATGTCGACGATACCAATGCCATGTTTGCCACCCAAAGCGTTCAGAGCGGCTATAATTTCAGACACCTTCATTGCTTTTGCATTCAGAGTTTTAGGGATGCCTTGTTCGAACGTAAGAGTTAGGTATTCCGGTTCGTCTGGAGCTTTCTCCGGAGTAATACCGAGTACCAGCATGTGGTCATAGTTAGGTTCGTTGGCAGGGTCTTCCAGCTCTAGCCCTTCATGACTGATATGCCATAGGTTTCGGTCACGACTATAGCTGTTGTTGTCAGAAAAAGGCAAGTCTATGCCGTGTGCTTTGCAGAATTCCATTTCTGCTTCGCGAGAATCCATTTTCCATAATTCCGGCATACGCCAAGGCGCAATTACTTTCAAATCAGGAGCCAGAGCCTTAAAGGCTAATTCAAAACGGATTTGGTCGTTTCCTTTTCCGGTAGCTCCGTGACAAATAGCTTTTGCTCCCTCTTTGCGGGCAATCTCAACCAGTTTTTTGGCGATAACTGGACGGGCCATAGAGGTTCCTAGTAAATATTTGTGCTCATAGACAGCGCCAGCTTTCACGCAGGGCATGATGAAATCATCACAAAATTCATCAGTAACATCTTCTATGTATAGCTTGGTGGCGCCGGACAATTTAGCTCTTTCGTTCAGATCGTTTAATTCGTTGCCTTGACCGCAGTCAACGCAGCAGCAAATTACGTCATAACCAAAATGCTCCTTGAGCCACGGAATAGTTGCAGTAGTGTCTAACCCACCGGAATATGCTAAAATAACTTTTTCGTTCATGATAGAACCCTCCTTAGTTAAATATACGCATGTAAAAATATACATCAATGCTAAAGAATATGCAAGGGTTAATATTTAAAAGTTAAAAAAACTTGCATATTTTGAGAAATAAATGTATAATTTATAATTGCGTATAATATGGACATAGGACATAAACGAATATGTGTGAGTTCATGCATTATTCAGATTATAGAAGGGAAAAGGGATAGGAGGACTATGATTAAAGCTGGAATTATTGGATCTACAGGTTATGCGGGTGCTGAATTAGTACGTTTGCTTCTGGGACATGAGGATGTGAGAATTGTCTGGTATGGTTCTAGGAACTATATCAATGAGAAGTATTCAGGGGTTTATCAAAATATGTTTCGTTTGGTGGAGAATATCTGCCAGGATGATAATATAAAGGAATTGGCAAATGCTGCAGATGTGATATTTACGGCGACACCACAGGGTTTTTGTGCGTCTCTTATAAATGAGGATATATTGAATAAAAGCAAGATTATTGACTTGAGTGCAGATTTCAGGTTTAAGAATGTGAAGGTTTACCAAGAGTGGTATAAAATAGAACATCGAGCGTCTCAGTATATTTCTGAAGCAGTTTACGGGCTGTGTGAAATTAACAGAGAGGCTGTGAAACAGTCTAGATTGGTGGCAAATCCAGGATGCTATACGACCTGTTCGATTTTGAGTATCTATCCGCTTCTGAAGGAGAAAATGATAGACGGGAATACGATCATTGTCGATGCAAAATCAGGCACTTCAGGTGCTGGTAGAGGTACAAAAGTGGATACTCTGTTTTGCGAGGTGAATGAAAGTATTAAGGCATATGGGGTAGCTACTCACCGGCATACGCCTGAGATTGAGGAGCAACTGAGTTATGCGGCAGGATATCCAGTTACGATTAATTTTACACCCCATCTGGTTTCTGTAAATAGAGGGATTTTGATTACGGCTTACGCCTCTTTGGTAAAAAATGTTTCTTGGGAGGATGTACAGGAAATTTATAAGAAATATTATCAAGATGAGTGTTTTATTCGCCTTCTGGACAGAGATGTATGTCCACAGACAAAATGGGTAAAGGGTAGTAATTATGTGGATATTAGTTTTAAACTGGATCATCGCACAAAGCGTATTATCATGATGAGCGCGCTGGATAATCTGGTAAAGGGAGCAGCTGGGCAGGCAGTGCAGAATATGAATCTGATGTTTGGCTTGGATGAGGCAAAAGGTCTTCATTTGGTTCCTATATTTCCGTAAAATATCATAGGTGGGAGAAAGTAAATTATGAAAAAAATGGATAGTGGCGTGACGGCGGCTATTGGATTTCAAGCGGCAGGAGGAAGCGTAGGAATCAAACAAGGAAATGTAAAGGATATGGCACTGTTATACAGTATAGTTCCATGTGTAGTGGCAGGAACCTTTACAAGCAATATTATAAAAGCGGCCCCTGTGAAATGGGATCAACACATTGTTTATGACTGTGAAGCGGCTCAATCTGTGGTCTGCAACAGCGGTGTAGCTAATGCGTGTACAGGAGAAGAAGGCTACCGTTGCTGCATGGAAACGGCAAAAATTGCGGCTGAAGTTCTGAAAATTCCAGAAGATTCTGTCCTAGTGGCATCTACAGGGGTAATTGGGCAGCAAATACCTATAGATAAAATAATCGAGGGGATAAGAATGCTTGCCCCACTGCTGTCAAATTCTAGGGAGGCGGGAAGCTCAGCGGCTCAGGCTATCATGACGACAGATACCAGACAAAAGGAGATTGCGGTTTCTGTTGAAATAGGCGGAAAAATTGTGACTATCGGTGCCATGTGCAAGGGATCAGGCATGATATATCCTAATATGTGCACGATGCTGTCTTTTCTGACAACAGATGGGGATATTTCCAAGGCAATGTTGCAGGAGGCACTGTCTGAAGTTGTCAAAGATACATACAATATGGTATCTGTGGACGGAGATACGTCTACAAATGATACGGTGCTTTTGTTAGCCAATGGTCTTGCTGGAAATCCGATGATTACTAAAAAGGACAGAGATTACCAGAAATTTGTAGATGCTCTGTATGAAGTTAATACAATACTTGCAAAAAAAATTGCCGGTGATGGCGAAGGAGCCACGACTTTGTTCGAGGTGAAAATTATCGGAGCACAGGATAGAGAGCAGGCGGTGGTACTGGCTAAATCTGTGATTACCTCTAACTTGATCAAAACTGCAATTTTTGGTCATGATGCCAATTGGGGTAGAATCTTATGTGCTATGGGATATTCTGGTGCTAAATTCGATCCAGAAAAAGTGGATCTGTATTTAGAGAGTTCAGCCGGTAGGCTGCAGATTATTAAAAATTCTGTAGCTATTGATTACAGCGAAGAAGAGGCAACGGCGATTCTGTCTGAACCAGAAGTGAAGGTGCTTGCCGATCTAAAACAGGGAAAAGCGGAAGCTACTGCCTGGGGCTGCGACCTTACTTATGATTATGTAAAAATCAATGCAGCTTACCGATCTTAACAAGTAGGGAATCAGTTACCTGTTTCCAAATCTGGTTAGTATATATAAATGTGATTGAGAGGATAAATGGCATGGTTATGCAGAAGTATCTAGATAAAGCAGAGGCACTCATTGAAATGCTTCCTTATATTCAACGTTTGAGAAAGAAAATGATTGTGGTGAAATACGGTGGAAGTGCCATGATGGATGAAGAGTTAAAGAAAAATATTATAAAAGATGTAGTTCTGTTAAAGTTGGTTGGTGTTAAACTGATTATCGTGCACGGAGGAGGCAAGGAAATCTCTCGATGGGTTCATAAAGTAGATATGGAGTCTCAATTTATTAATGGCCTTCGAGTGACAGATCAGGATACAATAGAAGTGGTGGAAATGGTTCTCAATAAGATTAACAAGGAGTTGGTTACTCTGGTCCAGTCCCTGGGGGTTAAGGCTGTAGGTATCAGTGGAAAAGATGGAGGCTTGCTACAAGTGGGGAAGAAGCTATCAGGGGGAAAAGATATCGGATATGTGGGCGAGATCCGAAAAGTGGATCCAAAGATTCTCTATAATCTGCTAGAAAAGGATTTCCTTCCGATTGTATGTCCGATTGGAATAGATGACGCGTTTTGTTCTTATAACATTAATGCGGATGATACTGCCAGTGCTATTGCAAAATCTGTCAGCGCTGAACAGCTGGTGTTCGTGACGGATACAAAAGGAGTATTCTATGACAAGGATGATCCGTCTTCCATAATTCCGAAGCTGCATATTAAGGAGGCAGCCAGTCTCATTGATAATGGCAATGTAAACGGCGGTATGATTCCAAAACTGCAGAATTGCATTGACGCTATTAATCATGGTGTTTCTAGAGTGCATATCTTGGATGGAATGATTCCCCATTGTCTGTTGCTGGAAATATTTATGAATAAAGGAATTGGAACGGCGATTTTGATGGATGACGAGGAAAAAGTGTACAATGGAAATGATTGATTATATGAAACAGACAGATCAGTATGTACTACATACATATAACCGCTTTCCTGTGGTTTTTGAAAGAGGGAAAGGCATCCGTCTCTATGATACAAACGGTAAAGAATATTTGGATTTTATGGCAGGAATAGCAGTATTTGCCTTGGGATATGGGAATGAAATATATAATGCAGCTTTGAAAGATCAAATTGATAAGATCATACATACGTCTAACCTCTATTATAATATCCCAATGGCAGAAGCGGCTCAAAAGCTGGCAGAAGCATCTGGAATGAGTAAAGTTTTTTTTACCAATAGCGGAACAGAGGCCATTGAGGGAGCAATTAAGGTAGCCAGGAAATATGCATGGCTCAAAGACGGTAGTACTGATCATGAAATAATAGCTATGAACCATTCCTTTCATGGAAGGAGTTTGGGAGCGTTGTCTGTCACAGGGAATGCTTATTATCAGGAGCCTTTTAAACCACTGATTGGAGGCATACGTTTTGCTGATTTTAACAATTTGGACAGCGTAAAGGAACAGATAACTCACAAAACCTGTGCGATTATCCTAGAGACCATTCAGGGTGAAGGTGGTATTTATCCAGCAGAAGAAGAATTTTTGAAAGGTGTGCGTGTTCTCTGCGATGAGAAAGATATTTTGTTGATTTTGGATGAAATTCAGTGTGGTATGGGTCGGAGTGGTTACATGTTTGCTTGGCAGAAATACGGTGTGAAGACGGATGTGTTGACTTGCGCTAAAGCATTGGGTTGCGGCGTCCCTGTAGGAGCTTTCGTTTTAAATGAAAAAATTGCGGAACAATCTCTCGTGCCAGGTGATCATGGAACAACTTATGGAGGAAATCCTTTGGCTTGTCGGGCAGTCAGTACAGTGTTCGATTTGTTCGCTTCGGAAGACATTGTAGCACATGTGCAGGAAACTGCTCCCTATCTGGAAAAGAAATTGGATGAATTGGTGGATGAGTACGATTTTATTAGTGCCCGTAGAGGAAAGGGATTTATCCAGGGCTTGGTCATTGAGGGGCGAAAAATAGGTAAGATCGTTGGTAAATGTCTCGAAAAGGGATTAGTCGTTATCAGTGCTGGCACCAATGTGCTGCGATTTCTACCTCCGCTGATTATCAGGGAAGCCGATATAGATGAAATGATCGAGAAGCTGAGAGAAGCGCTTAAATAACGGATGAAGAGAATATAGGGGGGATCCTATTCTCTTTTGTTGATAGAGCTATGATCGGTTGAGATCAGTTTCAAGATTCGTTTGCATTGATCAATGAGTGTTTTATAAAAATCAGTACTATGTTTTTGCTTTACCAATACCTGATGACATATCATGGATACTGACAAAAGGCTTCGTTCTGTACAAAAAAAGATCTCTGAAGGTTATTCTTGGCTTTTGTTGTCGTCAGGAAGTGCTCCTAACTACACCAATAGATACATAGAAAACTCCGTATAGGATATAAATATAAAGCGAGTCGTTTTTGATGCTCTATTTTGGCTATTCGAGTCTTTGGTATTATCTCAGATAATTGTAATTGATAACATGCAAGTCTACCTTAATGTACAATAACAATAGGTTTCATTTTTGTTTGCCATTGTGTGTAAGATTTTGCAGTTTACGTATTCCATAATTTTTTTATCGGTTATCCGTTTTATTTAAATTCAGGAATTGACTACCCTAGAAACATAGAAGCAAATCGTGAGAGAAAAGAAAATTTTTGTTTCTTTACTTTAGACTGTTATTTTTGAAATTCATGGATCAAATTCTCATCATCCTGTAAATTATACTCAACAATTTGCTAGAATTAGTAAAATGATCAACTATTTTATAATTCTTTAACTGAGCACACTCATAAGGCCTCAGAATATTTTGTTAAAATGTCAGTGCGCTTTGAAATGTGGATCAAAAAAATCTATACATTAATTGGCGGTCGGATTAAAGCTTTTATCACCGTTTCAGTCATCTCGAGCATGAAACAACTGGGTTAGTCAAAAGTCATACTGCTAATTGTATAACTGAGAATGTTTTTATCTGGTAGAACTGTTCAGAGTAAAAAAGCAGCCGCTGTAGCGAAAAAACTGATCGAGATAACGTTATCTGTATGAGAAAAATCAGACTCTGTCAAAGGCAATTCTTTCAATTTTGCTTCTAAATTGTGGTGCTATGAAAGACTTTAACTTGCAATTTTGTATCAGTACTTCCATGGAGATTAACAGGGACAGTTTGATAATTTTCTATTCTTCGTGCCCTACAGGTATTGTTTGTAAGGCATAATATTTGTATCTTTCTTACAAAGCTGCTGCCAGTAATCTGGTTTGTAAAAATTTATAGTGCATTTTCTGTTCTGCCTCGTTCCGTATTTTCCTAGTTTTTTCTGGTGATCGGAAACGAGAAAGTGTCATTGTTATATATTTTTTCAGACAGCAATTGATATTGAAGGTCACCTGTTTTTTTTATCAAGGTATTTCATTCTTCTTGCTACAAAACCTGTAATTTTTTAAAATAACAAGGTTTGATTAATGTCTTATCATTTGTTATCACAAACTGTGAGGAGCGATACAGAGTTGTATATTCTTGTTTTTGTTTCTGACTATTTTTTGCTGCAATTAATATGGGTGAAATCAAAATTTAGTGACTTTATCTTCGAAGTCCGGGGATGAGAGACAACTATCCAGGATAGCGCTATCGGAGGGTATTTATATATATCTGTGAAGCGATGAATTTTTTTAGAGAACAGAGATGGTGTATGATGCTGTTAGTGACATGGGAGATGAGACAAAATGCGGATAAATGGAATTTGAATTCACTTAGGGCTGCAGAAAAGGTGGCAGATGGCTAAAATCTATATCGTTAAGAAAACCTAAGAGCTTATTCAGAGATTAGGAGATGTCAAATTTGACAAAACGGGAGAAGTGAACCTGAACACGAGTTTTCCAATGAGCTTTTAATGATCTTTCCGTTGATGTAGTACAGTGAGTAGGGGGATAGTTTTTGACCATTGAAAAAATTTAAAATATTGAGGATATCAAAAAAACTTCTTGCAAAGATAGATGAAAAAATGAATATAGAAGCATACCAAAAAAGTATTGTTTGGAGATAATGCAAAGCTAATAGTAAAAGGAATCCATTTTTCTCTGAAACAGGAGAGCGTAGCATTGACTACGATGGAAAAGATTGAATGGTCTGAAGGTTTTCCATCAGATTAGGGAATTTGTTGTATTTCCATTGTGGTTTTGACAGCAAAGGGAGAGGATATGGACAAGATTTTGAGATTAGAGCATACCTTGAGATTGATTATATCACAAAGCTCAGTAATATTTTGAAAGTGAAAGTTCGGATCAAGACGAATATACTTCGGCTTATGCAGACTATGCTAGTGAATGAGAAAAAGAGAGAATATTTATTGGATTCAGAGAGATTAGCCTTATGGTAAAAAATTGTGCGTTGGAGTGAACTGGTAAAAAGATTGTGTTTCACCGTTCGATAAATGCTAAAATTGATCACGATGACGCCTGTTTAATTTAAATAAAATCATTTTCAGGATTTTTGAATGCGGATCACAAATATTTTTAAGCGGTTGTGAATGATTTCGGCATAGGGATTTCAGAAAAATCTCTGAAGCATGTTTTTACGGTATTCTAGAGTGGATAAGAGTCGTCTACAGAAAATTGGTGAAACTTGGCTAGGGGATATTTACAGCTTGTGTATCGAAGGTCAGGGCTTCTATGCTCAGAGTATTTTTGATATTTGGTAAAATGATGACGGGTTGAATGTTCAGAAAGAGCTATAATATTTTGATTCTCCTGGTTCTGACCGAGATTTATATTGATTTTAAATTCAGGTTATTTTTTGGTAGTGGATTTGAGTTATTTTTCAATAATTGCTTTTGGAGCAAGAGTTGTATATCCGGCGCTGAAAATTGCTATTTCAAAAACTTTTGCCTGAAGAAAATGCTTTGGAAAAAGAAAATGGAATTAAATATTTTATGGCTGGCTGTTATATTCTCCATTCTATAACTGATATGCTATTATTTTTTAATATATCTTTTTTGGGTGTTAAGAAATATAATAGAATTGGGGCTCTTTTTCAGTAATTGACGGATCAGATGAAGGAGTTACAGATTATTTTTTATTATATTATGACAATAGCGATAGGTTTTTCGCATTGAAAACTTCGTGATGATGTGATACAATCATTGTTACTCCTCTTTGGATACCAAAATTGAAATATGGTCAATCGGAAATAAATTAATAATAGTATTCCGTGAGATCTTCTAACTGCTATCAAACGACTGAAACTTAGTATATCCATGTTTCTTACATCTCTGCTGGAAAAGGTAGATCTTCTATGCGAAGCAGGAGAAACAGGAGACTTTTACGGTTCGGTTAGGATCTTTGTATTTGATGCGTAGAAATAAGGGTAAATGCCTTAAATAAATGTATTTGAAGAAGAAACGAAGTCGTAGTCGCCTACAGAGCTTGAAACGCAAGAGGGATAATATTAAATAATTATGATATATAGGTACTCTTCTTGGGCGGAGAGGAAGAATGGCGGTTGTTAAACTGAAAGTTTTTTGTGCCTGGACGAAGTAGAGGGTTGCATTCGGAAAAAAACTCATTTATACTGAATAAAGTAATTAGAAATTGTATTTTCTAGGATATTTGGAGAGTGAAAATGACTATTTTGTATATTGCGATTTTCGCGTATGAAGGAAAAAACAATTTTTAAGGTTTTGGATCAGTGGTATCCTATTTATATTTATAGATGAACATGGTGAAGGTACAGCTATTGGCTGATTGTAGTAAATGTGGATGACGGAAGTAGAGATAATAGTAATGAGATTTTGATAGCTTATATGGAAGAAGTTCTCTTTGTTGGTTTCATTCAAAATGGAAAATAAAGTCTCTGGAGTGTCGATACTGTATAATGTAATCGTTACAGCATATAGATTATATTTTTAGAGAAATAATGGATGATGGTAATATTTTACTGGGAAAATTTAAACAATTTTAGCTGAAGCTGAAGGCTTACAATATGCATCGAAAAGACAGCAGAAATAGCTGCTCATGGTTCTGATCACTCCAAAATGATGCAGTTTGTATTAAGTATTTCTTACTATGTGACAGCGACTAATACCGAATACTTCATATTGGATTTTCACGAAAAAATAGCTTTCGGTGCTAGATATCCATTATCTTCCGCCAAGGAAGGGAGACATTGATTTCATTAATTTTAAAAATCTGTAAGCTTGGCAGACAAGTTCTCAGGGAGTTCCAAGAGAGATGAAGAAAAATTTGCTACAGCTGAAGAGAAGGACTGAAGAGTGAATGAAAAGCTTAATAGAAGATATTAAAAATAAACAATACAAGAAAGTATATTTGCTTTATGGGCCGGAAGACTATCTGAAGAGAAAGTATAAGCTAAAACTTTTAGAGGCCCTGATTACGAAAAATGATATTATGAATTTTATCCGGTTTGAGGGAAATGATCAAAATGAAGAGGAAATTATAGATCTAGGCGAGACAATGCCTTTTTTTTCAAATCGGCGTGTGATCCTCTTGGATCATACGGGCTGTTTGAAGGGAAAGTCAGATTTAATTGTCAACTACATGACCTCTCTTCCGGATTATTTAGTGATAATCTTTGTGGAGGAGGAAGTGGATAAGCGAAGTCGAATGTTTAAAGTGATTCAAAAACATGGACGAACGGTGGAATTTCCTGTTCAGAATGAAGAAACATTAATCCGATGGGTTTTAGGAATTCTAAAAAAAGAAGGTAAAAAGATTACACGCAGAGATATGGAGTTGTTTTTGGAACAAACTGGAACGGATATGGAACTGATTGATAGAGAATTGGAAAAGCTTCTTGCTTATACTATGGGTAGGGATGTGATATCGGTGACCGACATCAAAGAGGTCTGCAAAGCTCAGATCACGAACCAGATTTTTGATATGGTTCGTGCCGTTTCGGAAAAACAAAGGGAAAAAGCGTTAAATTTATATTATGATCTTTTGGCGTTGAAGGAGCCACCTATGCGAATTTTTTATCTGTTGGCTCGTCAGTTTAACTTGTGTTTTCAGATCAAAAAGCTACAGGAAAGTGGTTGTGATCAGAGAAGCATGGCTTCCAGGACAGGACTAGCTCCTTTTGTAGTGAAAAAATATATCTCAATAGTATGGAAATATTCCACGGAGGAGCTGTATAATGCCGTAGAAGATTTTGCACAAACAGAGGCAGATATAAAAACGGGTCGTCTGAATGATATGTTGAGCGTGGAGCTGATGATTTTTAAATACAGTTCACAAGAAAATTCGAGAATGAAATGCTAAATCCGGAATTTATATTATGTAATAGAATTTACAGCTTTGCTTAAGCGGGAAATTTTTCTGGACGCATTATTTTTATGATAAACGCCTTTGGTAACAGCTTTGTTAATGTTTGAAATTGCATTGACAAGGGAAATCATTGCAATTTCTTTAGCGTTTGCGGAAACAGCAGTTTTTACTTTTTTGATTGATCTTTTCACGGCTGATTTGATTGCTTTATTTCTTTCAACTTTTTTTGTGTTTACCAAAATTCTCTTTTTAGCAGATTTAATGTTAGCCAAACTGTACACCTCCAATGTTTTAAATTTAATGTTTCTGATTATTGAGGTAAATAGGAAAACCATAAATGCAACATACTTATTCAGTATATGCTATTTAAAAGTATTTGTCAATATATAAAAAATTAAGTTTTTTGTTTGAAAATCAATATGCGATAGTGCAAGGTGGAAGGAGAATTATATAATAAACAAGTACAAAATTCGGATTGATTTGGCAATGAAAAATGAAGAGAAATATGAAAAAGACAATACAATATAAAAATTTCTGCTATGGCTATTCATAAGCGTGATTATATCTGCACGATAGTTGTTGAAATAGAAAATGAGAAAGAAGCCCTTATAGACATTTATATCACTCTGGAAGTTTCCAATATGCTGTAGGGTGCTAAAGGTATCCTTGTGAGTGCGGTTTCCTTGGAACTGGCGGGACAATCTGAAGAGATACTTTTTCCTAATGTAGATTTTGTACTGTTGATAGATGTTGGGAGTCAGAATATCACGATTAACGCCCTTCGTTTCCATGGATAAGGGAAATATGAAAAATTACACACCATACCATTCTAGGATATGAGAAGTAGATTTTGGAGCGAGAATCAGGTTCCGATGAAAGAAGTGATCGCCACAATCAATCCGGACCTTATGATAATTATTGACGTGCTCGATATTTGCAGCACTAAGCGATAAGCGAAGGGGCTGTACAACCAAGTTGATTGATACGGGGATTCATCCGGATTTTGAGGTTGTAATTAGAGGTGTGAGTTAAATGAAAAAAGCCTGTATATCTCAGTGATCGGCATAAGAATCTCGATAATGATTAGATGCTGGAACTATTGTGCGCGATGCTGTATCCAATTTGTTGCAGGCAGCGACAAATGGATAAATTTTTGTCAGAGCTGATCAAGCTCATTCGCAGTGGTTGATTGACCTGTAGTAGGACGGAGCGGATAGATTTAAGCACTTGGTGACAGATATAAATGGCATCTCCAGGGTGAGGGTGGTGTTTTGTAACGGATTCTCGATAAATGCGGAATGGCACAATATGGATTTTCTGCCAAATCCATATTGCCGATTTGAACTGTTTTTTCAGCTAGTATTTCCCTTTTAATACGCAGTGTATTTATCTGAAGAGATACATCTATAATCTTTCTGTATGGTCAAAATCACTGTTTCTGGAGAAGGGAGTCTAGACTCTACTGTGGAGGAGGCAATGAATGTCATGAAGCTTTTGGCATTCATCCTGAACAAAGTCTTGTATGCCATTTAAAACTTATGTATAATAAATGCTGATAATAAAAATTGGAGGGGACTGCTTTGGCAGAGATTGATCAGAGTAAAATACGAAATTTTTGCATTATTGCACATATTGACCATGGTAAATCCACGCTGGCGGATCGGATTATTGAGATGACTGGATTGCTGACGCAGCGAGAGATGCAGGATCAGGTCTTGGACAATATGGATCTGGAGAGAGAACGAGGAATCACCATTAAGGCCCAGGTTGTACGGACAGTTTATAAGGCGAAGGACGGAGAGGAATATATTCTCAATATGATTGATACCCCAGGACATGTAGACTTTCATTATGAGGTTTCCAGGAGTTTGGCTGCCTGTGATGGATCACTGCTGGTAGTGGATGCGGCTCAGGGAATAGAGGCTCAAACCCTATCTAACGTTTATCTGGCTCTGGAACATGATCTGGATGTATTGCCAATAATTAATAAAATAGATTTGCCAAGCGCCAAGCCGAAGCAGGTGATTAGTGAAATTGAGGATGTTATAGGGATCGAAGCCAAAGAAGCACCGCAGATTTCTGCGAAAACAGGACAAAATGTAGACTCTGTCTTGGAGGAGGTCGTTCAAAAGATACCTGCGCCCGCTGGTGATCCTGGGGCGCCTCTAAAGGCATTGATTTTTGGCTCTGTCTATGATTCTTATAAAGGAGTGATTATTTCCGCGCGCATTATGGAAGGTACGGTGAAGCGTGGAACAAAGATTTACATGATGGCTACAAAAGCTGTAGAAGAGGTTGTAGAGGTTGGCTATTTCGGCGCAGGGAAGATGATCCCTTGTGAAGAATTGCCCGCCGGCATGGTCGGTTATATCACTGCAAGCATCAAGAATGTAAGCGATACGCGAGTAGGAGA
This sequence comes from Lachnospiraceae bacterium, assembly GCA_021442455.1. Taxonomy (GTDB): domain Bacteria; phylum Bacillota; class Clostridia; order Lachnospirales; family Lachnospiraceae; genus Scatomonas. The sequence goes on from JABUSY010000021.1 coordinate 98,385, forward strand.
TACGATTACCGATAATTGTAGGCCGTGTGCCGAGGCGCTCCCTGGATACAAAAAGATGAATCCGATGGTTTACTGTGGGATATATCCGTCCGACGGAGCAAAATATGGAGTGCTACGTGATGCGTTAGAAAAGCTACAGTTGAATGATGCCTCTCTGTTCTATGAACCGGAGACCTCTATGGCCTTGGGTTTTGGTTACCGATGTGGTTTTTTGGGGTTTTTACACCTGGAAATTATTCAAGAGCGGTTGAAAAGGGAATATAACTTGGATTTGATTACCACTGCGCCAAGCGTTATATATAAAGTTTATAGGATTGACGGAAGTTGTATTGAGCTAACGAATCCGTCTAATCTACCTCATCCGTCGGAGATTGAATATATGGAAGAACCGCTTGTAAAAGCAAAGATCATAGTAACGACAGACTTTGTCGGACCAATTATGCAACTCTGTGAGGAGCGAAGGGGGCAGTATCAGAGTATGGAGTATATAGAACAGACTAGGGCAGTGTTGCATTACTATCTGCCACTGAACGAGATTATTTATGATTTTTTCGGCGCATTACAATCTCGTTCCAGAGGGTATGCGTCTTTTGATTATGAAATGATGGGATACGAGCGCAGCGATTTGGTAAAGCTAAACATTCTGGTCAACCGGGAAGAGGTGGACGCTCTTTCTTTCATCGTCTATAAAGGCTCTGCATATGAGCGAGGTAAGAAGATGTGTGCAAAGCTCAAGGAGGAGATTCCACGGCAGCTGTTCGAGATACCGATACAAGCGGCCATTGGTTCTAAAATCATTGCGCGAGAAACTGTGAAGGCAATGAGGAAGGACGTGTTGGCAAAGTGTTATGGAGGAGATATTTCGAGGAAGAAGAAGCTGCTTGAGAAACAAAAGAAAGGAAAGAAACGGATGAGTCGAATAGGGAATGTTGAGATTCCACAGAAAGTATTCATGAGCGCGTTGAAATTAGATGAAAAATGAATTTTAGTATAAAAGGAGAAGATAAATGTCCCAATGAAGGAGATGAAACTGTATGTGCATATCCCATTTTGTGTGAGAAAATGTAACTATTGTGATTTTCTATCTTTTGTGGCTGACAAGGAGATTCAGGAGAGATATCTGAAGGCACTGGAAGCAGAAATTGTTGGCGGATCAAAAGCGTTCATGGATTATGAGGTCAGTACGGTGTTTATTGGAGGAGGAACGCCGTCGTTACTGGAGGCTGATGGGATTGAAGGTATATTAAAGAGGTTGAAACAAAATTATTTCATCCGGGAAGAAGCAGAGATTTCAGTGGAGGTTAATCCGGGGACAGTGTCGGAAGAAAAACTGAAGAGATATAGGGAATCAGGAGTTAATCGAATCAGTTTCGGGTGTCAAAGTACGCTGAATGAGGAATTGAAGAGCTTGGGACGCATTCATACCTTTGAGGAGTTTATGGAAAGCTGGGAGTTTGCAAGAGAGGCAGGTTTTAAAAATATCAACGTGGATCTGATATCGGGGCTTCCAGGGCAGGATGTAAACTCATGGGAAAGATCTCTTCGAGAGATCGCATCTCTGAGCCCGGAACATATTTCGGTTTACAGTCTAATTTTGGAGGAAGGGACACCTTTTTACGAAAATCAGGAGAAGCTAAACTTCCCCGATGAGGATAGCGAACGGATGATGTATGAAAGTACTCATGACATTCTGGCGGTATATGGATATTGGCAGTATGAAATTTCTAATTATTCGAAGACTGGATATGAATGTCGGCATAATTTAGGATATTGGACCGGGGCAGAGTATTGGGGAATTGGGCTTGGGAGTTCGTCTCTGATTGGAAACATCAGGTTCAGGAATACGAGTGATATGAAATGTTATTTGGAAAACAGCTACCATCCAGATCTGATTCAGGAAGAAACAGAACGATTGAATAAAATGGATCATCAGGCGGAATTTATGATTTTTGGTCTGCGTCTGACCGAAGGAGTTGCAGAGAGAGAATTTGAAAAAAAATTTGGAATCCCGCTCCGGCAAGTCTATGGAAAACAAATTGAGAAATATTGGAAGGCAGGACTGTTGAAGCAGGAAAGGGGTAGAATTTTTCTGACCAGACGTGGGCTTTCGCTGAGTAATATGGTAATGTCAGAGTTTTTGCCGTAATTAAAGTTAAGGATCGAGCAGGGAGTCAGGAAGTTGAGGAAAGACAAGCCGGATATGGCCGATATCGGATTTATGATCAATAAGCCTTTCGCTCGTTTAATTATTATAGTTATCGAATCTAGTGAGAGACTTGTTTCAAAAGTTCGGATGTATTGTATAGTTTTGCATTATTGAATTCAAAAATAGTTTTAAAATGTATTTGTCTGTTTCTTCGTTTTATAATTATTCGACGGATAGCTTTAACCTGTACAGAGTCATGGATTTAGAAATTTGGATTAAGCTGGTAGAGGTGTAGTAGGTGCAATTTTCGCTATTTTTAAAATAAGATATAATTGTGCTTACACAAGGATACACTTAGCAATTCTTTCTCTGTTTTTTCTGAAATTCTTCCGAAATGTTTGTGTAACATTTATTCTAGGTTTCAGTGATATGTTAATCAGGCATGAGGTTGTTACAATGTGAATTTGATGAGCAATTAATAAAAATCTGCATTATTTCAAGAGCATTGCCGCATGCATGGGAAAGACTACTGCTGGTCGCCTACCTAATTAATTTTGATAAGCTTTTTTAAATGGTATCTTCATGGCATGGGTGATTATTGCATTTGCTTTTATTTTTGTTTTTTGTCACAATTCTACTGAATTTCAGTTGTTTTTATAGAAATGGCTGAATATATTCTGGACATATTTGCGTACAGGACGGCGCAAAGCTAGATTTTAAGCGGAGTTTGATAACTGGTTGGATTGAAGATTTGTTTGGGAGTTAATATTACATTCCAGTTGCTGCATTGGGAAAAGAGTTCAGGAGTTATTGTACTAATATTGCCTATCACAATTATGTGTATAGCGATTGCTGGATGGTTGACATTTCATCGAAAGAGATATCTTACTTTTTGTTTTTCGGGGGAGTTACTTTTTCATAAATTTTGATCTTTAAAATATTTTACTCATGTTCTAGTATGATGTGGTCGTTCTGCAAACAGTTTAAAGCAGTTTAAAAAAGAAAATGTTATTTTTCCATAGGTATAGCAGTTTTAAGTTATATTCTCAGTCTCTTTAATTTATTTAAAAGACTTTGTTGGAGTGTTCTATTCGTTCACACTTTCGAAGAACACGGGTGAAGAGGTTTACTAGAAAGACTTGGAGGAACAGTGACGGGTACTATGAAAGGCTTTGGTTAAACTTCTTTCAGACTGTTGTCCAAGTCTCTAAACTATTTTTCTCATCAGAGAACATTTAAAAGGGGAAAAAATCCCCCCCCTGATGCTTATTGAATTTGCTATTGTTATAGAACAAATGTTTACATAATGAATAAAAATATGATATGATATAAATGTGAGATACTATAGAGCCATTTGATTGATCCAGAGGAGATAAGATGATAAAGAATCAGGGTGATCAATTTATTAAAATACGTGGGGCGGAAGAGAATAATTTAAAAAATTTGAATGTGGACATCCCAAGAAATGAATTTGTGGTGCTTACGGGCTTATCTGGTTCTGGGAAAAGCTCGTTGGCTTTTGATACCATTTACATGGAAGGGCAGAGACGTTATATGGAGAGTCATTCTTCTTATGTCCGGCAGTTTCTGGGGCAAATGGAGAAGCCTAACGTGGAAAGTATAGAAGGACTTCCGCCTGCCATTTCCATTGACCAGAAGTCGACAAACCGGAATCCGAGATCTACAGTTGGGACTGTGACAGAAATTTATGATTATTTTCGTTTGCTCTATGCGCGTATTGGCATTCCTCATTGTCCAAAATGTAGACGTGAGATCAGAAGACAAACTGTAGATCAGATGGTGGAAAAAATTCTCTCACTGCCTAAGCATACTAAGATTCAGCTACTGGCGTCTGTAGTACGCGGCCGCAAAGGGCGCCATGAAAAGATTCTGGAGCAGGCGAAACGAAGTGGTTTTGTTCGTGTGATGGTGGATGGAAACTTATATGAGCTATCAGGAGAAATCAATCTGGATAAGAATCTAAAACATAATATTGAGATCGTGGTAGATCGGTTGATAATTAAGAAAGGTCTTGAGAAGAGGCTGACGGATTCCATTGAAACGGTTTTGGGGCTTTCAGATGGGCTTCTGATTCTAGATACCATGGACGGAAAAACGCAAAGCTTTAGTCAAAGCTTTTCTTGTCCAGACTGTGGAATTAGCATAGATGAGATAGAACCCCGGAATTTTTCTTTTAATAATCCATTTGGAGCTTGTACGGAGTGTTTTGGACTGGGGTATAAGATGGAGTTTTCGGAGGAACTGATGATTCCTGATTCGAGCCTTTCTATTTTGCAGGGAGCCATTGCCGTAATTGGTTGGAAATCCTGTATAGATAAAGGAAAATTCACCAGAGCGATTCTGGAAGGATTGGCGAATGCCTATCATTTTTCATTGAATACGCCTTTTTGCGATTATCCGAAGGAAATACATGATGTGATTATTTACGGAAGTAAGGGTAAGAGTGTAAAGGTACATTACAAAGGTCAGCGGGGAGAAGGGATTTATGATGTGGTTTTTGAAGGTTTGATTAAAAATGTGGAGCGCCGTTACCGTGAAGCTGCTTCAAAGAGCAGTAGACAAGAATATGAGACATTTATGCGTATCATACCTTGTCCGGTTTGCCATGGGCAAAGATTGAAGGCAACCTCTCTTGCTGTGACGGTAAGTGATAAGAATATTTTTACAGTGGCGAACCTATCTATCGGAAAGTTGACGGCATTTTTGAAAGAAATAAAGCTAAGTGATCAGCAGAAGTTGATCGGTCAGCAAATTCTGAAAGAAATTAAGGTCCGAGTGAGCTTTCTAATGGATGTGGGTTTGGATTATCTAACTTTGGCCAGAGCAACCGCTACACTTTCGGGTGGAGAAGCCCAGCGGATACGTTTGGCTACCCAAATTGGTTCCGGTCTGGTGGGGGTAGTTTATATACTGGATGAGCCAAGTATCGGCCTACATCAGAGGGACAATGAGAAATTGTTAGCGACATTGAGGCATCTGCGGGATCTAGGAAATTCTCTGATTGTGGTGGAACACGATGAGGATACGATGCGTGCGGCGGATTGTGTCATAGATATTGGTCCGGGAGCCGGGGAACACGGAGGAGAATTGGTAGGTATTGGTACGGCAAAAGATTTGGTGAACAATGAGAGATCTATTACAGGAGCCTATCTGGGTGGAAAAATCAAAATTCCGGTACCAGAAATCCGTAGGAAGCCAACTGGTTGGTTGAAGGTATTGGGGGCACGAGAAAATAATCTGAAGAATATTGACGTGGCTTTTCCTCTGGGAGTGATGACTTGCGTTACCGGTGTCTCTGGTTCAGGAAAAAGCTCTTTAGTCAATGAAATCCTTTATAAGAGGCTAGCCAGAGATTTGAATCGAGCATGCCTGATAGAGGGCAGATACAAGGATCTAGAAGGCTCGGAGCAGCTAGATAAAGTGATTGATATCGATCAGTCGCCTATAGGCCGAACGCCTCGGTCCAATCCAGCTACCTATACGGGTGTATTCGACATGATCCGCGATCTATTTGCCGTTACGGCGGATGCCAAAATGAGAGGATATAAGAAAGGAAGGTTCAGTTTCAACGTGAAAGGCGGCCGCTGCGAGGCCTGCAGCGGCGATGGAATTATAAAAATAGAAATGCATTTTCTTCCAGATATATATGTGCCTTGTGAAGTTTGTCAGGGAAAACGTTATAACCGTGAGACTTTAGAAGTAAAATATAAAGGAAAAAACATTTATGACGTATTGAACATGACGGTAGAGGAAGCATTGGATTTTTTTGAATATGTTCCTTTTATACACAAAAAAATAGAGACCCTGAACGATGTAGGACTTTCGTATATCCGACTAGGACAGCCCTCGACTACTTTGTCAGGCGGGGAGGCACAGAGGATCAAGTTAGCTACGGAGCTTTCTAAGCGAAGTACGGGAAAGACAATTTATATTCTGGATGAGCCTACGACGGGGCTGCATTTTGCAGATGTCCATAAGCTGGTGGATATTTTGAAGCGGCTGTCGGAGAACGGTAACACAGTGATTGTGATTGAACATAATCTGGATCTCATCAAAACTGCCGATTATATTATTGACATCGGACCTGAAGGCGGAGACCGGGGAGGTATGGTCATTGCAAAAGGAACGCCGGAGGAAATCGCGTTGAATCCCGTATCTTATACTGGACAGTGTGTTAAAAAATATTTGTAAAGGTACTCTTATTTGTCCTCATATTTTAGTATAAATATTTATGTAGGGTAACTGTTATTGAATAGACAGATAAGAAAACTACTATGATATCTGTAACAGATATGGGGAGCGACCTTGATAGCAAACCAGTATTTTGATATATGCGAAAGGTAAAGGTATCGTATTGAGAGAGCTGTCGGTAGTGGTTTATAATAAAGCCTTTGTGTCAGCGTCAGAGTACGCTCTTTGATTATGTGATTACAGAGAAGATGCTTCGGTATTTTCTTCAGAAATTCATAGACGGAAAATCTTATGATAGCCAAGAATTGTCATTTGTGTACTCAGTGTTGTGACGGAATTTGTGAAAGAGATTACCTATCAGGTGACGTCAGAGGTAAAATTCTGAAGAGGTTTCCCCTATAGTCGAGATTATCTGAATCGGTATAGATATCACGAAGTTATTCAGTAAGATAATCGTCGATATTTTGGGTAATACTGTGTTCAGAGGAATTGGTTGTATCTCCCTCAGTTCGTATTGTTGGTGAGAATTTCAACAAGGCGATATATCCGTTATGTGAATAAACTATGGGTTTGTTCGTCAGTGAACAGAGAGCAGAAATGGCAATAAAATCGGAAGAAATTACCAGCAGTCGGCGCTGATGATCATAGGTATTAAGGGAAGAGATGTAGTAATTGGATTGTCAAACCAGTGATACTTACCGGGGAGATTATAGAAGCTTTAGTGGGATATAGTTAGTTACTTTGTGGTGGCCGCTGTTCTATACTGTTCTAGAGAATAACTTCGTCAAAATTGGCGGTCAACGTATCAGAACGGCGGATCGTGTTAACCAGAGGGCGTTTTACTGAACGAGATAGAGAAAGTGATCAGTGAACGTATGGGAAACAATACATTATGAGGAAAATGGATATACGGTACTAAATTTTAAATGCGGGTAAAGATAAGATAACCTGCGTGCGAAGCGTTTAGTCCGAAAATTCTTCAGAATGGAACTTTGGTGCTGGAACGCTTATCCGAGCAATAGAGCGAATAAAGAAGATTAGAGCAGTACTGGCTGTTAAAATTATTCATTGATTTGCTGAGAATACTTTGAGAATGATGGATAATTGGAGGGAGCACTTTTCGGAAATTCAGAGAATCAGTGATGGGAAAGCAAATGATTAACAATATAACTTTTCCATAACAGGGAAAACCTGATAAGCTAACAGAAGGGAATTCAAGGAAAGTTGATTTTAAAATCGTGGATGAAATTTCAGAGCGCGTAGGTATTCGAATTGATTCGGAATACAGGATTCGTAGTAATCTTTATACTAAGTTATGCCAAGCGAACAGGGATAATATATATTTTTTAAAGGAAAAAGCTGCTCTACAGAACCAGAGAGCTTTTTGGAGTTAAAAAGGAAGTAATCGATCAGTATCTGCGAGATATGGTCATTGATCGGAAGATTATTGTAAAAAATGAACATATCTTATACTAGACAGTCTGATTTTCTGAAATTCAATACTACGAAAATGCTTCAAAAACTAAAGAAAGGGAGCGGAGGGTCGCTCTGGATATTATACAGATCAAAGTTGTTGCGTAAGCTGTCTGGAATGGAAAATGGATATGTTTTTTCTCGCTGTACCTATATTGAACGGGACTGGTCAGAGCATAACAAATGTTACTGGATATGAGGCTTCTACGATTCACAAGTCGCTGAAACTGTTTAAAGTTGTAGAAAACTCAATTATTAATTTTGGGAAAATTGATAAAGGTGGCATATGAGGAAGGCAGCTTTCAATGCATGATACTGACCCGAAAGTGCTGGTATTTTTTAGACATAGATAATCAAGAGGAAGGTGAATCGTTATAGGACTCCTATTATAGTATTGACCAGTGCCTGAGACGTATGCCATTTTTAGAGATGATCAGAGTTCGTTGCAGATGACAATCTATGCAATGGTTGTGGAAGAAGAGATTGTAGGGGGGAGAAAGATTGGCAAGAATATCAATATGCTATATTTAAAGCAGTTTCCCTATCCGTGATGTGCTTCTGGAGTGATAAAGAGTTATTTATTATATATACAGAAAATGTGTCGGAAAAGGCCTGTAGCTTTCAAAAAGGTTAGTGTGTCTGTACTGCAGGCAATTTTTGAAACACAAAAATCAGGAATCTTATCAGAACTGTGGAAGGAAAAGACATAGTTATGAGCGAACATTCACCCCATTTTCTTATTTGGGTCTGATTCAGGAAATAGAGAAGATGGATTCAAACGCGGATATAACTAGATTAAAGAATGAGCCGTCTAGTTATTTTAATTGTCCAGCATGTCCGTGAAATACTGTGCTGTTTTGAGTATAAACAAACCACAGTCCAAAAAAAACAAAAAATTATGTATAGAGAAATCTAAATTTAGTATAGTCTTTTATAAATTGCAAAAATCTAAAGCTAGTTTAGGGGATATATTGCTGAGGAATAATGTCAAAACACCGGGAGTACTAGCAGCATAGATATGTTAGTTTCATTGTTAAAAAAGACTTTAATTCTGTTTGAATTAGCCTCGGAGATATTGGTAATGATAAATTCCTTTTCATTTTTTTTGAAATATGGTACAATATATAGGTATACACTAAAGAAGACAAGGTTGTTTTTAATGCTTAGGATTGTCCATTAGGAGAAAAAATAATGGAAACAAGATTTTGTTTTGACAATCATTGTAGTTTATATTATAGATTTTTTGATAGCTTATTATGTGAATGATCTGCTGGATTCTTTTTTCGGCATTTGTTTTGAATTATGGATTTTGTGATTGTTTATATGATTTTTAGCTTCAGATATCGCTAGCGTACAAGAAGAAGAAAATAGGAAGATGTTAAAAATATATTATGAAAACTGTTTCTTTTGAACGGATTGTATAACGGGGAAATGAATAAGTTTGTTGGGAAAAATGAAAAATATTGGTATTCTGAAAATTACAGCATTTTATAGAATGATGAGCTTTTCTCTGACTATGGTCAAATTACGTTATTGCTAGAAGTTTTATCTTACCTTAATCTTTTATGGTGGCCATGCTTTGCTCAATTTTGATTGAGATACTAGGAAGTGTTCATGATCGTTTTATATTGTTTTGGTATGAGATCTAGAAGTGGGTAAGATTTATGGTGTTGATGTCCCCTACTGACTAGTAAATAATAAGACAATATTGTTTTTCGGTAATCTCATGTGTAGCTGTTGTGTTAGTTGCTGTAAGAATTTTGGAAGTTATCTGAGACTTATCATCTGGGAAGATGTATCTTTGTAGCGGGTTGTAGCATTTTTTATGTATTTCTTAGAACTGCTGGAGAGATTGTTTATGAAGGTAGATATTCAGTGGTTAGTATTTCATTGTGGTTGTAATTTTCTTCGAATTATGAGCGTTTAAATAACAATCATAGATAAGAAGTAGCTTTTAAAATTAATTTTGAGAGTATATATGGATATTAACAGAAAAAAACATATAAACGTTAAGGCTTTAGCAGCTGCATTCAATCTTTTGAAAGATGTGAGTTTTATGTCAAAATTTTAAAATGTCTAAAATTTTTAAAACTGGATCTGTGTTGAAAGGAAGTGTCACCTTGGAAACATTATGGAATGGGATACAGACAATAGAAATTATTGATATCATGCAGATATTTTTACTTGCATATTTTGTGTATTATTTAATTTTTTGGATAAAAAATACCCCTGTTTTAAAGGGTATGCTATTCATCATATTTTTTTGTGTTAGTGCAAATTTTTTGCATATGGATATTATTGTATGGTTGATGAGTAAAATGAGTGTTTTGGCGATGAATGCAATAATCGTTGTATTCCAGCCTGAGCTTAGAAAGGTTCTAGAACAGATGAGCCATAAGAATCCGTTGACTCTGCTTACAATAAACAAAGTGAATAATATGAGTTTTTTGGATCAGACGATCAATGCACTGGTGCGTGCTAGTTTTGAAATGGGCGAGGTTAAGACTGGAGCCTTGATCGTAGTGGAGCGAGAGGTAAAGCTGGAGGAGTACGAAAAAACGGGAATTCCTATAGATGCGCTTCTCACTGAAGAATTATTGATTAATATCTTTGAACATAATACACCTTTACATGATGGTGCTGTTATTATACGTAACAATCGGGTGATGGCGGCTACTTGTTATCTTCCACTTTCTGATAACATGAAACTGAATAAAAAATTGGGTACGCGTCATCGTGCCGGCTTAGGCATCAGTGAAGTTAGTGATTCACTGACGATTATTGTGTCTGAGGAGACAGGAACTGTTTCCTATGCCATGGAAGGAAAGTTACATATTGCGGTTCCTCCGAAAGAGCTTATAGAACAGTTATATAAAATTCAGAAACGATATCAAATAGCTTATATTAGTGGCAGAAGAAAGGGGAAAAAATAAAGATGCAAATCAATTGGCTCAGTAAACTGACAAAGTCTTTGATTGTGAAAATTGTTTCAATAATTATTGCAATTGCAATTTGGCATTTTGTAAATAATTTTAATAGTCCAATTCAGATAAAGAAGCATAGTGCCCAGCTAAAACTAACAAACAAATCTTATCTTTCTCAAGGAAATCATATTTATCGAATTACGGATAACTATCAAACGCTTCCTGTTTATATCAAGGGGTATCGGTCAAAGTTACAAAAAAAATACTTTGAAAAGATAAAGGTTATGGATGATCTATGGATCGAAAAAGAAATCTGTTTACCTGTTCCTACTTTAGGTCAGTTGTCCAGGCTTTAAATAATCAAATATTACGCTTTTCCGTACTATGATACTGATTGATAATAGAAAATGTTGCAAGCCAGGAGTTCACTATGATAAGAATCAGGCAAAAACATAGAAAAAAGTATAGTCAAAGATCATAGTTTTCGTGAAGAAAGTTGCCGAAGATTAATGTGAAGGTTGGCATTTATGGAAGAAACGCTCCAGTGTAAGTCTAGTATAGCTTACAGAGGAATACTTGCTGATAGTTATCCAATAAGTAAAATTCAGATTTTATTCTTTGAGATCCACTGATCTGGAATGATAATGCCTTTGACATATTCGGAGAGCAAAATAATACATTTGCATATCGGAAGATCAGATATCCTCTAGAATAGGCAAATACAGATCTTGGCATGAGGTTTTTTGGATAATTTAAAACTTGCCTGTTTGCGCTCAGCTTTCTGGTAGCATATATGTTGGTGGATAAAGTGAATATCATCTTACATTTGAAGTAGACATGGACAGTGTTCAGAGTGAAAAAAATCATAATTAACCAAAAGCTTTAAGTAGTCTCATATATTATTTGTGAAGAAAAATTGCTGTAAGTTATTGTCAGAGTGATTTGAAGATGAGCTTAGTGTATGAAGTAAGAAAGAGATGTTTGTTAGGTCTATCTGATTTATATGTTTATATTTTCTACTGTACGTTGTTCCTGAAAGTTTACCTGTAAGCATGTTTTATTCATATCTGTTGTCAAGGAATTATATAGTAAATATAGTGGAGGATATTCATGTATAAGAGGTTTAAAAAAATTATATGTGTGGGAATTGCTGCGTTTATTTGGACATTAACTTGTATAACGGCCTGGGCAGGAGTGGATATGGACGCCACTTTTCCAGTGTATTCCAACAGCTGGCAATACTGGCCAGCAGGTCCAGATATTGAGGGAGATACAGCGGTAGTCATGGAGTTAGAGACAGGAGCGATTCTTTATGATAAGGGAATGAACGCCCAACGGTATCCTGCTAGCATAACCAAAATCATGACAGCCATGCTGATTTTAGAGAATTGCGATTTGAATGAGCAGTTTATTATGACAGAGACGGGAATAACAGATGTATATTCGGGAAGCTCTAATTCTCTATCTAAGATTGGAGAAGTTTTTTCCATAGAACAATGCTTACCAATGATTATGATTAAATCTGCCAATGATATTTCAACTCAAGTGGCGGAGTATATATTCGGTTCAGTTCAGAAATTTACAGACAGGATGAATAGTCGAAGCATTGAACTTGGGTGTCAAAATACACATTTTTGTAATGCTAGCGGTTTAGAGAATAAGGATCATTATACCAGCGCTCATGACATGGCATTAATTATGAGGGAGGCATTAAAATATGATAAATTCAGGGAAATTATTTCTATGAACAATGTAACGATCCCTGCCACCAATATGTCGGGAAAACGATATTATGAAACCCATATGCAGATGATAGTTCCAGAGAATCGTTATTATTATCAAGGTTGTTTGGGTGGTAAGACAGGCTATACGGATATATCAAAGAGTACGCTTGTAACGTGTGCTCAGCGGGATGGGATTACGTTGATCGGGGTTGTAATGGGAGGAATTGATAGTAACCTGGTCTGCGAGGATATGCAAGCTATATTGAATTATGCTTTTCAGAATTTTATGAAAACAGATGCTTCTTATGGGTATGAGACTATATCCGGCGGTGTAGTAATAATCCCGCGGAATGTAAGGTTAGAAAGCCTCAAGATGCAGGTAAAAGAAATTGAGGAAGGAATGCTAATTAACTATAAATTGTTAAACCAGGTAGTGGGATCGGCTGTAATGACAGATCAGACTTATGCGGTTTTTCAAAAAAAGAGAAGTATTCATACAGACAGTGAGCAAAATGATTTCGATAATGATAGAGATTTGGTATTCACTGTTTCATAGCCTGATGAAAAAAATGATAAAATTGGCAATGGGGTTTTATTAGCAAAGTGGATTTTGGAAATATTCATTGTATAAAATTGTATAAATTGGATTCGTGATTATTACGGAGATTAATATTTGTTGATGGATTTAGGTTTTTTTCTTGTTTGAATTAAGGGTTATTTATAATTTTATTATCGAAAAACTGAATTACTGAATAATAAACAACAATATGCAAAATTCTTTCCAAAATAATACGAGTTATATTAACCACTATATTGGGCAATATTTTTAGGTTTTATGAACTTTGTAGAAAAAATTATAGCTATCAAAAACCAGATTGTCCAACAAATAACGGTTATTATAATTGCTTCTTTGAATAATGGATGCTGATAGCTAAGATTAATATTATGTTCCCCGGAACATAGGGTTATTGCAATAAAGCCATAATCTGCACGGAGCAGTTCAGTTTTCTGCCCGTCTATGGTTGCTTTCCAGCCTTGTTCATATGGGATTGGGAAGAATAATAATCCTTCTTCAGGCACTGATGCATTACAGAGCAGTCGGCTGTCATTTCCGGTATCATCTATTGATATCACAGCGTTAGAAGAATACTGGGTATTTGTAGAATAATAAAAACGAAAGTTGGAGATGGAAGTTGTCAAGTTTTGCGCATGAGTTGTAAAATACAGGTTATTTACATCTTCCGGAAATGTTATTTTTACAGAAGTTGGCTTTCCAGCAATGACGGTTGCAATATAGGGAGATGCGTTATTAGTGGTACGAATTTCTATATTAGAAGATTCATTGGCAGTGATATCAAAAACCGTTGTTATTTTTTTGAGAGAAGAAGAACTGTTATTGAGAAAAGGTATGGCTGCAAAAGGGACAGACCATGATAAACTTCCATCATTCGAAGTTGAAATTATTTTCGGAAGGGAAGATTTGTCAATAGTTAAATCATTTGTAGCTATATAGGCATAATCGTCAATATTAGCGAACGATGAAAAAAAGTTCTTTCTTTTATCCATAATTATGTACTGTGAAAGCAAAGCCTCTGTATCCACTGTATCTTTCATAGATTCGAACTCGAAAGAAGAAATAGTTTTGGTATAAAATTTTGCGAAGGATGAATATTTCTGGTTTTTATACAGATAGAGACTGCCAAACTGGTGGATTAACTCATAGTTAGTGTCCGGAAAATTCGAATTTTTGGAGATCAGATATTTGATACCCAGAAGGGTAGCATATCCACTATCTCCGACAATCTGCCGAAAATTTAAGTGGGCATTATTAATATAATATAAATTAGGCAGAAGTTTATCCACAAATTCTAAAATATTTTTATTTTCTGTAGAATTATAGGTGCTAATTCCGCGATAATATTGCCCTAGAGCATCCATGCACTGAGAGCCTGCGGCATAATCTTTTTCCATTCGATAAAAAGTGCTGTCTGTTTCGTGAAGGTAGGTTAACAGTTCCTGAACATCATTGCCATATAAATTTTCAAAATAATCATCCCCCAGTTTGATGCTTCCTCTGCCAGCTATGCTGCTATATGTATCACTAGCAACATTCAGGCCAATGGCTAGCATTAATAGTGTAAAGGCTATAGTTTGCATACGTTTAGTTTTTGAACGAGATAGCAGTATTAACAAAAAGATCATTCCTAAAGCGGTTATGTAAAGGAATATTGCATTGCAAAAAAAAGTTAGTGTAGAGGCTTTGCAGAGGGAAGACAGATATACGAATGTAAAAATCAGAGAGGCTATAATACCACCTATTAAATTGAATTTTTGGAATTTCAGAATATAATCTAGCATATAAGCAACTAATAGAGCAAAAAAAGGCATGAGCACAAATGTATGCCTGGAAAAAGAATAAGTAAATGCATTAAATATCATGCTTCCAAACATGATTAATAGGGAGAATCCCCCCATTGCTACGGCAATAAACCAGACTATTTTTTGGCGAAATTCGGTTTTTATTTTGGGAAAGGTGATGATAAATTGGATAAGTAAAATTAAAAAAAGAGATGAAAAAAAAAGGTTAGGTGCTTCATAATAATTGATGTATCCATGATAAGGAGCAGTCGGACTGCCAACTCCTTGCAAATTTCCAGAAAGTAGTTTATGTAGTAGTGTTTTGTAATAGTTAGAAGGATAAGGTGCAAAGGAGGTCAGACATCGCTCAAAGAAACTTTGCTTGTTGTTTATACGAGCAGAGACATTATATATCAAGGCATATGAAGGCAGTAAGTTTAATAATCCCATTCCTACACCAAGCAAAAGAGAGGTACATTGCTTACAGAATGTATTCAAAAAAGAACATCCCTTCTGTTTGCGGAGACTTAGTATTCTTAAGAAAATATAAAATATGGTTATAATTAATACCATATAAGAAAAATAATAGCTAGATAGTATCATCAGTGCTGTCCATAGGGAGACGCCTATGGACAGGTGTTTTTGGTGAAAAGATCTTTCCACCAGCATTAAGAGAATTGGGAGAAAAACAAGGATGATACTGAACTGATAATGCTGTCCCCAAACGATTAAAAAGCCGTTAAAAGCATAAAGGTATGCAGCTACAATTTTCCCTTTTGCTGAAAAAGAAAAGCAAGAAAGGAATAACCATATAGCCAGAGCAGAGAGAAGTATTGTTAAAATATGAATATATATCAGACATCTGGGCATCACTTGCGGTCCAAAGAGTATGCCAGCTAAATATATTAGCCAGAATGTAGGAGTAAAAAGATTCATCTGATATATACTTGTGCCGAAACCATTAGTAAAATCCCAAAAAGAAAAATTCCCGTTTCGGATATGATGGACAATGGAGTTGTATTGCATAATATACTGTTCAGTGGTATCAGAGCCGATATCACGAAATAGAAATACATAATTTCCAAAGATATACTGATGATATACTGCATAGGCAGTGAATAAAACAAGGATAGAAAGCAGTATTTTTGGATGTTTTTTAAGCCGATTTACTATTTTTTTATGATACATTTTCGAACTCCCTTTTCCGGCATTGTCTGAGCCATTCTAGCACAATTTTTTTAAAAAAGCAAGTCATAGTATCATAGTACTTGAAGAGAAGACAAAAGTGTGGTACACTATGTATGATATGGTCACAGTTATTCTGAATTTGCAGGAAGAGAAGAATAATGAAAACGTTAATGATATTAGGAGCTGGTTATACCCAAATGCCTCTGTATGAAGTGGCAAGAAAACTTGGAATACGTACGATTGCTGCCAGTATACCTGGGCGCTATCCAGGGTTTGCTTGTGCAGATGAGAGTGTGTTTGTTGACATCGCTGATCCGGAGGCAGTAACGGATGCTGTGAGGGAAAAGAATGTAGACGGCGTTGTCACTTGTGGTATGGATTTTGCTATGCGCGCAATCGGAGCTGCTTGTGAAGCCCAGCGTTTGCCGGGCCCTACCCGTGAGGCGGCAGAAAAAGGATCAAATAAATATGAAATGAAAAAAGCACTGACCGCGGCAGGGGTTCAAACTGCCAAATTTTATTGCATTCATAATAAAAAAGAGTTGGAAGCAGCCATGGATAGGCTGCCTTTTCCACTTATTGTGAAGGCAGTGGATCTCATGGGTAGTCGGGGAATCTTCCGCAGCAATACGAGAGAAGAGGCCAGGGAAAATTTTTGTAAAAGCATGGAAGTTACCAGGAAAGATTATTGTCTGATTGAAGAGTTTATTGAGGGTGAGCTTTTCGGTGTAGAAGCGATGGTTCAGAACGGTAGGATTCTGTTCATGCTTCCTAATAACACAGAAGTTTTTGTGAGCAAAACGCCGACACCGGTTGGACATTCTGTACCTTTCAGAGAGTTGGATGTGCTAGGAAAACAGATAGAAAAGCAGACAGAACTAGCTCTCCGAGCAATAGGACTGGATAATTGTCCGTTAAATTATGATTTGATAAAAAAGGATGGTAAGGTTTATGTGATTGAGTTGGCAGGACGTTCCGGAGCCACAGGTCTTCCTGAGATGACTGGTATTTATTATGGATTGAATTATTATGAAATGATCATCCGGCTGTCTCTTGGAGAAGATGTAAGCAGTTATTTTGCTAAATCTCTTTCACGCACTCCGAATCTAACACATACGATAATCTCTGTACGGCAGGGAGTTGTTAGGAATATTGTCAATGATAATAGAATGGACGAAGATTCGATTAAATTTTCCTTTAATATAGAGCCTGGAGATGAAGTACGTCCTTATACGAATGGGCGTGACAGGATTGGTCAGGTGATTATTAAAGGAGAAAGTTTAGAACAGTGTGAAAAGCGTTTGGAAGAAATCTTGCGTAATCTTCATCTGGAGCTGAGAGGGGATCTGTCTCTCATTCAAACGCCCATTCAAATAATGGAAGAATATAGGGAAGATAGTAACCAGATTTATATAAAACGGGAGGATCTACTACCATTTTCGTTCGGAGGAAATAAAGTTAGATTTGCAGAAGCATTTCTGAAGGATATGGAACGAAAACATTGTGATGCCATGCTCATGTATGGAGGTTATCATTCGAATCTTTGTCGGATTTTAGCTGCTGCCTGTGCCAGGAGGGGTATTCCTTGCAGTATGATCCATAATGTGGATGACGTTGATCCAAAGGAAATAAGTTGCAATATGCATTTAATCAAGGCTTCAGGTGTGCGGGAATACAGATGTCGTAAGGGAGAGATAGCGCCGTTAGTTCAGGATGCTTTGAATGATTTCCGCGAAGAAGGATATAACCCTTATTATATTTATGGTAATATTTACGGATATGGAAATGTTACGGTGCCCATGGAATCTTATGTGGCGGTATATCAGGAAATTTTACAGCAGGAAAGGGAACTGGCTTGTCATTTTGATTATATTTTTTTGGCTTCTAGCACAAATACTACGCAATCTGGACTGTTAGCTGGTCATTTGTTAGTGAGAGACGCGAGAAAGATTGTAGGCATATCAGTAACGCGAAGTTCGAAACGGGCTGTTAGGGTGATTCAGAGAAATCTACAAGAATATCAGAATAAACGGGGAATCAATTTTCCAACATTCACAGAATCACTGATTTTGGTAGAGGATAAATATCTGGCAGGCGCTTATAGCCGTTGGCATGAAAAAATCATGGACGTTATACAGAGTGTATACAAGACAGAAGGAATTGGCCTGGATCCTATATATACAGGGAAGGCTTTCTGGGGCATGTTGGAATATCTAAAGGAGAAAAAAATTACAGGAAAAAAAATTCTGTTTTTGCATACAGGAGGAACGCCATTGTTTTTCGATATTTTGCCGGCATTCAATAACCATTAGTGTGTTGCCATACCCTGAAACAGGTAGGTATTTGTCTTTGATTGGCTATCAGAGTGCAAATATCAGAAAAGGTTGGAAGTGTCAATGAAAAAAATAGCTATTTTACAGTCAAATTATATACCGTGGAAAGGTTATTTTGACATCATCAACATGGTAGATGAATTTATACTCTACGACGATATGCAGTACACCAGGCGTGATTGGCGAAATCGAAACAAGATTAAGACGTCGCAAGGCTTACAATGGCTGACGATATCTGTGCTCAATAGTGGAAAATTTTTACAGAAAATTAATGAAACAGAGGTGATTGATTCTCAGTGGTGTCATGACCATTGGCGGGCGATTTCGTTGAATTATGCAAAAGCTCCATATTTTAAAATATATGCAGAGCTCATGGAAGAAATATATCATAGATGTGAGAAAGAAACACATTTGAGCAGAATCAATTATCTATTTTTGACTAAGCTCTGTGCTCTTCTGGATATACATACGAAAATTACCTGGTCTTCGGATTATAAACTGGTGGATGGGAAAACGGAGCGTTTGGTTGCTCTTTGTCAGTCTGCCGGTGGAAATGTATATCTATCAGGCCCTATTGCAAAAAAATATATTGTAGATTCATTATTTGAAGAGGCTGGGATCACTCTACAATATATGGATTATTCTGGTTATCCGGAATATCATCAGCTGTTCGGACCTTTTGAACATGGAGTAACCATTCTGGATCTGCTGTTTAATGAAGGCCCAAAGGCCCGTAGGTTTATGAAAAGCTGATTTGGAAAGTCAAACGATTGAATTTAAAATTGTGAGAAAATGCATATGAATAATTCCAAGAAAGTTGATAGAATTTCAGTTCCTATATTCATGCTACTTCATGTAAGTTTGTTGTTTTCTTCATTGAGTGGAATCTGTTCAAAAATGGCGGCTTTTCAGAAGTTCCTTTCTTTACCATTTTTGTGGTGGTATATTACAGTTTTGATAATCATGTTCGCATATGCCATTGTATGGCAGCAAATATTGAAACGAATATCGCTGAGCATCGCTTATGCTAACAAGTCGGTGGGGCTAATCTGGGGAATGTTGTGGGGAGGTCTTATTTTTCAGCAAAAGATTACTTGGAATATGATATTGGGTGCAGGTGTAGTATTCATGGGAATTTGTTTGGTGGTAACTTTTGATGAGTGAATTTCTTGTTTCTGTTTGTGTTTTGTTGATTTCAGTCTTTATATCAGCCTTTTCTCATATTTTACTGAAAAGAGCTGCTAATCGATTTTATGAATCGAAACTGAAAGAATATTTGAATCTACCGGTAATTTTTGCATATGGATTGTTTCTCATTTCCACTGTTTTGACGATATTGGCTCTTAAGGTTATACCATTGTCATTGCAGCCAATTTTGGAATCTACTAGCTATATTTATATTTCAGTAATGGGATATTTTTTTCTGAAAGAACAGTTCAATCGCAAAAAAATAGCGGGCCTGGCTCTTATTTTGTTAGGTATTTTTATATATTCCGTCAATATCGCAGGATAGATAAAAGGAGAATATACATGTTAGTTTCTATCGTGATTCCGTGTTATAATTCAGAATATACCATTAGGCAGTTGGTAGAACTGTGTATGAAAGAATTTAATAAAATGGATGATTATGAATGTGAGATGATTTTGGTGAATGATTATTCCTCGGATAGCACATTCACGATGATCAAAAAAATGACTGAGAAATATCCTAATGTAATTGGAGTAAATTTATCGAAAAATTTTGGACAGCATGCGGCAATAATGGCCGGCCTTCAGTATATCAGCGGTGATTTGGTAATAGGTATGGATGACGATATGCAGAACCATCCGTCTCAACTTTGGCAATTTTTGGAAAAGGAAAAAGAAGGATATGATGTTGTGTTTGGGATCTTTAAAAAAAGAAAATTTTCTGCATTTAAAAATCTAACGGGAGCAATTAGCCGTTTTCTGCTGTGGCATCTGTTGGAACGTCCTAAGAAAATTCAGATGAGCAGCTTTTGGCTAGCCAAAAGATATGTGATCGACAGGGTCAAAGAATACGAAGGATGTAGCGTATTCATACAGCTTTTATTTTTTCGGACGACACACAATATGGCTAACATTGATATCGAACATTACGAACGGGAGGCTGGTCAATCTCATTATAGATTTAAAAAAAGTTTAAAGTTGTTTATGTCTTTCATGAACTATTCAGTTACTCCTTTGCGCTTGGCTACTTTTTTTGGCATGTTTTTTTCAATAATAGGTTTTATGGCGGCATTGGTAGTGCTAACTCATAAATTCATAAATCCTGCTGTAGCAATTGGCTGGTCTTCATTAGTGTGTATTTTGTTAATTTTGTTTGGTATTGTGTTCCTGATGCTAGGTATTATGGGAGAATATGTCGGAAAGCTGATATTAACCAGTAGTAAGACACCGCAATATGTAATTCGAGAAACATTGAAGGGGAATGATAGTGAAAAAAAAGGAAAGAATGATGCTCGATTTTAACAGACCGTTGTATCTAGGAAAAGAATTGAAATATATAGAAGAGGCAGTACGAAAAAATCAAATTTGTGGTGACGGAGCTTTTACGAAACAATGTTCCGACTGGATGAAGCAAGAGCTTCATACGAAATATAGTCTGCTGACTACATCCTGCACTCATGCTCTAGAAATGGCGGCATATCTAGCAGATATAAAATCTGGAGATGAAGTGATTATGCCGTCCTATACTTTTGTTTCAACCGCTGATGCATTTGTTCTTCGAGGGGCAAGAATCGTGTTTGTAGATGTGCATCCAGAAACTATGAATATAGATGAACGTCTGATTGAAGATGCTATTACCGAGAGAACCAGAGCTATCGTTCCGGTACATTATGCAGGTGTATCTTGTGAGATGGAAACAATTATGAATATTGCAAAACGCTATGGATTGAAAGTGATTGAAGATGCTGCTCAAGGGATTCACGCTTATTATAAAGGGAAAGCTTTGGGAACGCTCGGTGATTTTGGATGCTTCAGTTTCCATGAGACAAAAAATTATACTATGGGCGAGGGAGGAGCTCTTCTGTTTCAAGAGGATAAATACATGGAACAGGCAGAAATTCTTAGAGAAAAAGGAACTGACAGAAGTAAATTTTTCCGCGGTCAGGTGGATAAATATACCTGGGTAGCTTTTGGATCTTCTTATTTGCCAAGCGAGTTGAATGCCGCATATCTTTGTGCTCAGCTGGAGGCTTCCGTTGAAATCGATAATAAACGAATGGCTATTTGGAATTATTATCATGAAAGTTTAAAACCACTGGAAGAAGTAGGATATATTGTGCGGCCTGAGGTGCCAGAGTACGCAGTTCATAACGCACATATGTATTATATTAAGGTTAAAGATTTAGAAACGAGAACCCGTCTGATCGCTTTTTTACGGGAACAGAAGATCTGCAGTGTCTTTCATTACATACCATTGCATTCTTCAAAAGCCGGAAAGAAGTTTGGACGCTTTCACGGTGATGATATTTACACGACGAATGAGAGTAAGCGACTGATGCGGCTACCCATATATTATTCTCTAAATCTAGAAGAAGCCGCATATGTAATAGCATCTATTCGTAAATTTCCAGATTTCAGATTATGATGAGTTTCAAGGAGAACTGTCATGGTAGAAAATACGCTGCTGCGTTTTGTGAAAAAATTAAAGCCATATACGATCCTCAAAGGTCTGAGATACATGAAGCATTATGGACTGAAAGATTTTATTATTCGCCTTCAGGAACGGATGGAGCCGGAAGAGATACCTTATGCTCTGTGGTACATGCAGCATAAAGCATCAGATGAAGCTCTTGACAAACAAAAAAAACATAAATGGATTCAGCCTCCGCTGATCAGCATAGCTGTTCCGGCATATCATACGCCGAAGGTTTTTCTGAGGCAGTTGCTAGAAACTTTGATCGAACAGACATATTTCCACTGGGAACTATGTATGGTCAATGCCAGTCCAGAGGACCAGAACATGGTGGAAATTTTGGAAAAATACAGTAGAATGGATGAAAGAATTCGATTTCAGAACCTGGAAAAAAATCTGGGAATTTCAGAGAATACCAATGTTGCGTTTTCAATGGCTAAAGGTTCCTTTATCGGTATTCTGGATCATGACGATCTTCTGTCTCCTGACGCGTTGTATGAGATTGCGCTCAGAATACAGAAAGAAAAAGCAGATTTTATATATACGGATGAGGATAAAGTGACAGCGAATCTGCGTGAACATTATCAACCGCATTTGAAACCTGATTTCAATCTAGATCTTTTGCGTTCAAATGATTACATCTGCCATTTTCTCGTGGTGAAAAAGAGCCTGATTGAGAAAGCAGGCGGTTTCCGAAAGGAATTCGACGGTGCACAGGATTATGATTTTATTTTCAGATGCAGTGAACTAGCAGAACACATAGTCCATGTACCAAGAATTCTCTATCACTGGAGAACCCATCAGGCTTCTACGGCAGACAATCCGAACAGCAAGTTAGACGCTTACGAGGCTGGGAAAAGAGCTATAGAGGGGCATTTGACACGAATGCATACAGAAGGTATTGTTTCTTGTACAAAGGATTACGGATTTTATGATGTACATTATCCAGTGAAAGGGACCCCTCTGGTTACGATCATCATACCGAATAAAGATCAAAAAGAAACGTTGACCCAATGTCTTAATTCAATCCAGGAAAAATCTACTTATTTAAATTATGAAATCATTATTGTAGAGAATAATAGTGAAAAAAATGAAACTTTTGAGTATTATAAACAGATTGAAAAAAGGAAAAATATTCGGATTTTGTACTGGGAAAAGGGTTTCAATTTTTCTGCGATCAATAATTTTGCTGCGCAAGAGGCTAAGGGTGAATATTTACTTTTTTTGAATAATGATATAGAAGTTATAACTCCGAAATGGATTGAAAAACTGCTGGGTAATTGCCAGCGAGAAGAAGTAGGTATTGTTGGGAGTAAGCTTTATTATCCGGATCACAGCATACAGCATGCTGGAATTATTATTGGTCTTGGCGGTGTGGCTGGACATGCTTTTCTGAATATGCCGGGCAGTCGCCGCGGCTATTTTCATAAGGCTTCCATTCAAATGAATTATAGCGCGGTGAGCGCTGCCTGTATGATAATAAAACAGTCGTTATTTAAACAGTTAGGAGGGTTTGAAGAAAAGCTTGCTGTTGCTTTTAATGATGTAGATCTATGCTTGAGGACAGTAAAAGCCGGATATCTGGTAGTTTATCATCCTCATGTGGAAATGTTTCACTATGAATCTAAATCTAGAGGGAAAGAGGACAATAATGAAAAAATTCGTCGCTTTCAGGGAGAAATTGAATTTATGAGGACTCGCTGGGGCAGCCTTTTAAAAAAGGGGGATCCTTACTATAATGAAAACCTGACTCTCAGTAAATGGAATTATTCTTTGAGGAGCAGATAAGGAGTATATACAGATGGAAAAAGTCTCTGTAATTATACCAAATTATAATGGCATGTCATATCTAAAAACATGTTTAAATTCCATAAAAAATCAAACATTTCTTGAATATTCTGTGATATTAGTAGACAACGGATCCTCGGACGGTAGTGTGAATTTAGTGCGCAACGAATACTCCTGGGTAAAGCTCATCGATTTGCCAAAAAATTATGGGTTTTGTCATGCTGTCAATGAGGGAATCAGGATTTCAAAGACGCCATATGTGATTTTTCTGAATAATGATACAGAAGTATTTCCAGATTTTGTGGAACAATTGCTAAAGGGCATAGAAGAGCGCCCTACAGCTTTCTCTTGTAGCTCAATGATGATTCAAGACCAAGAGCGCAGTAAAGTGGACGATGCTGGTAATTTTTACAATGCGTTTGGTTGGGGGTTTGCCAGGGGAAAAGGAAAAGATATATCGAAGTATGACAAACCGAGCAGGATATTTGCTGCTTGTGCAGGCGCGGCTATATATCGAAGGGAATATTTAAATCAAATGGGGTTACTAGATGAGGAGTATTTTGCCTATCTCGAAGATCTTGATTTGGGCTACCAGGCGTGGATAATTGGTTATGAGAACTGGTATCTTCCAAAAGCAAAGGTGTATCATGTGGGCAGTGGCACAAGCGGATCGCGTTACAATGAATTGAAGATCCGATATTCTGCGAGGAATAGTGTTTATCTAATTCATAAAAATATGCCATTGTTTCAAAGGATTTTAAATCTGCCTTTTCTGTTGATTGGTTTTTTTATTAAAATATTGTTTTTTACGGTGAAGGGTTATGGAAAAGAATATATCTCCGGCATAAAAAATGGTTTTTTTATCAGCTATAAAAAAGAAAATTATGAAAAAAAAGTGAGATTTCGATGGGGAAATTTGGGACATTATTGCAGAATACAGATTGCATTGTGGATAAATTTATTCCGAAGGTTTTAATGTTCCTAAGTAATCAGTAATAAGTAACGATATGAATTATGACTCAAAATTCTGGAATAAGAAAAGGAGACGGGTAATTTACTGTGATTAAAGATAATCAAAAGTACTTTAATCAAATGCATGTTGTGATCGATGCCATTGTGCTCATCTTTTCCTATGTGGTGGCATGGATCTTGAGATATCGAACGAACTTGTTTGGAATTCCGGTCCGATCGCTGGCTTTTAACTCTTATATGATGATGCTGCTATTGATAGTTCCAGGCTATTTGCTTTTTTATTTTTGGTTTAATTTGTATACGCCGAAGCGTGTGCAGGGGCGGCGCAAGGAGCTAGTTAATTTATTAAAGGCAAACACAGTCGGATTGTTGATCATTATTCTCGTGCTTTATATGCTTAAACAAGAACATTTTGCCCGGAGTATGCTGTTCCTTTTTTATGGGCTGAATGTTCTTTTGGAGGTTATTGTTCGAAATATTATTCGCTATATTTTAATGGAAATTAGGCGCCGCGGATTTAATCAAAAGCATATTTTGCTGGTGGGATACAGCCGTTCGACAGAAGAATACATTGACAGGATTTTGTCATTCCCTGAATGGGGATATACGATCAGAGGAATATTGGACGACCATGCAATAGCCGGAACTAGCTATCAGGGAATCAAGGTGATGGGCCGGATTGAAAATCTGATGATCATTCTGTCTGCGAATAAACTAGATGAAATCGCAATCACTTTGGGTCTGAATGAATATTACCGTCTAGAAGAAATTGTTGCGTTGTGTGAGAAGTCAGGAGTGCATACCAAATTTATTCCGGATTATCATAACATTATACCTACGAAACCTTATACGGAAGATTTGATGGGACTTCCAGTTATTAATATTCGTCATGTTCCTCTGAGCAATACATTTAATGCTATGATTAAACGGATGATAGATATTGTGGGAGCGCTGTTGTGTATTATTTTTTTTTCTCCGGTGATGTTGTTGGCTGTGATCGGTATCAAGGTTACTTCGCCAGGACCGTTGATTTATCGGCAAATCCGAGTTGGTATACATAACAGAAGTTTTGAAATGTATAAATTTCGTTCCATGAAGATTCAGAAGCCTGAGGAAGAGCGAAAAGCCTGGACAGTAAAAAATGATCCAAGGGTTACGAAATTTGGGAAATTTATGAGAAAAAGAAGCATAGATGAATTGCCACAGTTTTTTAATGTTTTAAAAGGTGACATGAGTCTGGTAGGACCAAGGCCAGAACGACCGTTTTTCGTAACAAAATTTCGTGAAGAGATTCCAAGATATATGATAAAGCATCAAGTGCGGCCAGGAATAACTGGCTGGGCACAGGTAAATGGATATAGAGGGGATACATCTATCAGGAAGCGGATTGACTATGATCTGTATTATATTGAAAACTGCTCTGTGGGATTGGATGTGAAAATATTGTTTTTAACTGTTTTTCGCGGATTTTCGAACAAGAATGCATACTGACAAAATAACGTTAACGTTAAAGGAATAGATGGAAGAGGAATAGAGAAATTTTCTTGCTATACCTTATTATCATTTTTCTTTCCAAATTCTTAATACATGCCGTTAGCGACTGTATTAGAAGTCTATCCAGCAAACTAGAGAAGAATATGTTAAAATGATATTAAAAATCGATGATAGAGGGGAATGTCAACAGTACACACTAATGCATTGTAGAATCAGGCAGATGCTGTAAAGATAAATTTGTTGCTCTTTTTCGTAAACTATAGTATTATGTAAGAATAAGTAGGAGAAAATTGTAAATTTTACATATATGTATCTAACATGGAGTATGATAATAGGGGAATATTTGAATGAGAAAACAAAAAAGATATAAAAGGAAAAAAATTCTGTTTATAGTTGAAATTATCGTATTATTGTTATTATCATTTATGTTAATTGTCTCTCTCTGGGCAGCGCATAAATTTTTACTGGTGAATCATCAGGACCTGGATAAAAAACGTCTGTTCACAGCAGATGTCAGTCAGGCAGACGGAATTGAATTAATCGCACTTGCGGGATTGGATACCCGGGCTGAATTGCAGGGAAAAAACAGCGATACAATTATTATTGCCTGTATCGATCATAATGAAAAAAACATAAAACTGGTTTCAGTATATCGTGATACCTATTTGAATGTAGGTCGTGATTATTATGGCAATGAAAATTATTACACAAAGGCCAATGCGGCTTATAACCTGGGTGGAGCAGAGCAATTCCTTTCCATGGTCAATCTTAATTTAGATTTGCATATTACTCAATATATAAGCGTAGATTTTTCGGCGATGTGTATGATTGTTGAGTCGCTAGGCGGGTTGGACATCGATATAACTAGGGAAGAGTTGATTCATATTAATAATTATAATCTTGAGACAGCAAAAACTTGCAATATGACATATGAAAAGATCGAGATTCCGCCGAAAAATGAATTCGATGGGTCAATGACAAGAACATTTCATTTGAATGGAAGCCAGGTAGTTTCCTATGCAAGGATTCGTTATACAGTTGGTAATGATTTTCGTCGGGCCAGCCGTCAGAGGTTAGTGTTGTCGAAAATCATGGAAAAAGCGAAGGGAGCTGATCTGACAGTTCTGAATACAATGATGAATCAGGTGTTTCCTTTGGTAACGACTAATTTAAAGAGTGCAAATATTATTTTTATGTTCCAAAAGCTATTTACATATTCCATGTCGGAAGAAAATCAGGACGGTTTTCCGTTTGCACACATGCCGGATAAGAAAAATATTACCGGAAGCGATTGCGTGATTCCGGTAACCTTAGAATATAATGTCACACGTCTGCATCAATTTTTGTTCCCAAATGAAGCATATACTCCTTCAGCGGTCGTACAAGAATATAGCCAGCATATTGTTCGTGACAGTGGTTTGGGAGAAAAAGATATAAATAAGGCGCTGGAAATAGATGATGGTGCGAAGATTCCAAAATGGGAATAGACAATGCAGGAGTAGGAAAAAGAAGAATATAGTTCCTATGATGAACGATAGCAAAACGATAGTTGAAAATGTTATGAAAGAGTGTATAGTTGATGTATTAATACCAGTTTATAAACCGGGTCCGGAGTTTACAGAGCTACTCCGGCGCCTGGATAATCAAGTTTATCCTATTCATAAAATATTAATTGTTAATACCGATGAAAGTTACTGGAACGCCTTATATGAAAAAGAGTGTCCAGGCTGTGAGGTGATTCACATCTCAAAAGAGCAATTTGACCATGGTGGAACACGGCATTGGATGGCGGAACGATCTGGTGCAGAAGTCATGGTTTTTATGACCCAGGATGCGTTGCCAGTTGATGATAAATTAATTGGACATCTTGTACAAGCATTTGAAAATGATAAAGTAAAAGCAGCTTATGCAAGACAATTAGCGAGACCGGACTGTGAGTTATTAGAAAAATATACAAGATATTTCAATTATCCTGACAATAGTAGAATTCAAACAAAGGAAGATCTTTCTGTACTAGGAATAAAAACTTTTTTTTGTTCTAATGTATGTGCTGCATATAATCGTGAAACTTATATGGAATTGGGAGGTTTTCCATTAAAGACTATCTTTAATGAAGATATGATTTATGCAGGAAAATTAATTAATTTTGAGTATGCAATTGCATATATATCGGAAGCAAAAGTGATTCATTCCCATAATTATACGAATAGACAGCAGTTTCAGAGAAATTTTGCCTTGGCAGTGTCGCAGGTACAGCATCCGGAGTTGTTTTCAAAATACCCTTCCGAGCGAGAAGGAATAAAACTGGTTAAAAATATATCAAGCTATATTTGCAGAGAAAAAAAACCATGGCTTATTTTTCCATTACTTTTCAAAAGTGTTAGCAAGTATGCTGGGTATTTGTTGGGTAAACGATATAGAAAATTACCAAAATGGCTGATTAAAAAAATATTGAATGAATTTTGAATGATGTGAAATAAATATTTTGGACAGCTGATTAAGAAAAAAATGATTTTGAAAGTGTTATCTCAACGGGGAATGGTAAAGGAAAATTTACAGAATTTTTTTCTTTGTTTTCAGGATCTTATACAGAATAATTTTTTACTCTTGCTTTGATCATCTTACTAGATTATATTTGGGAACGTTTTTTAAAATGTCGAGAGATTTGAAATGAGACTTTAATGGTATTTTGGAGGGTTGTGTGAAATATTGGATTTTAAATTACTATAAATATGATAGAGATAATACATAAAAGAAGCAGTATAAACATTTTTAAAGAGAGGTTATCTCATAGGAATATTTTATTTGGTTCATGTTTATCGAGATGATATTGTTCTTGAAGCAAATCTTGAAAATTTTTGCGTTATATATGTATTTTCTAGAAGATTATAGTCGGTTTCATTGATGATCTTGTCATCTAATTGTATCTCAATCAATGAAAGTATATTTAAGTAAATATGAATTAGATCATATTAGGAGTTCAAAGATTTTGTATTGACTTGACAAAAAAAGTTTTGTTGGAATATCAATTTGGCATAATAGTTGATGTAATTTTGGGGTATGTCGGCAGAGAATTGATACATCAACCTTTTGGCTGATACATTACAGATACATTGTGTTTTTCAGGGGATCGTAACATGGCAATAGATTTTGCTAAATGTGTGAAATTAGTTAATGAAAATTTTATATCTTTAAATCACTGATTGAATTTTGAAGAAGATAGTGTACACTTTTCGCTTGTTTTGAATTTTGCCCACTGTAAGATCAAGAGGTCATGTGATAAAGGTATGTAGGAGGAGTTTCAAGAGGAATAGAAGCAGTTGATGCTTATCAGAAGATAGAAGATGCTTAAAAATCAGGGATTTTTATGAGTTTGATGATCTGATCCAGATAAGAATTAGATGCTTCCTAAAATCTTTGAGAAGCACATCATTATCAATAAGTGAAAATTTTTAATTAGAAATGCTTCCAATGAGTATCAGAACAACAAGATGAGGATATGACTATAGAAGTTATTTAAAAACAGATGAAGAAATTGATACAGTCTGGGAAATACTTTTTTTACCATATGTAATAAATTGCATTGCAGTCATCAGAATGTTTTTGAAAATATCATAAAATATTTATAGGCTTGTTTTCTGAATCACTTTTGAAGGTTTCAATGTTTAGAAAAGTGTAATTATTATTGAAGTCGAAGTGATTAAAGAAGAGAATTTTTGGATATTAATCGGAAGAAGGACGTCAAAATTGTAGTGCTTACTGATCATATTTATGAAACGGCTGAAGAAAGGGGAATGATGTAGGACCAAATCTATGTATTCATATCTGTTTTGAAGTAATGGTTTTATACACAATAATTCCATTTTAGTTTTCTGAAAATATGATACGGAAAGGACTGAAAGATTTTTCCATAACGGAAATAATTAACGTATGTTCAAGAAAATGATGTCGCTGGCAAATAAAGTGGAGAATTATTTTCAGAAAAGCATCTGAATATTCGGGTGAAATATGGGGATCAGTTCTATGATTTTATTTGACTCTAAGACAATTTTGATAGAATGCATATAATAGGAGGGATTAAAATGAAAATTCTGGTTACGGGAGTTGAAGGACAGCTTGGTTTTCATGTTGTAGAAGAACTTCAAAAACGTGGATATCAGGTGTTGGGTGTAGATATAAACGAGATGGACATCACTGATGCTTTACAAGTGCGTAAGGTAATTGAAAAGGCAAATGTGGAGGCTGTGATTCATTGTGCAGCATATACAGCGGTTGATGCGGCAGAAGATAATATTGAAATTTGCAAAAGAGTAAATGTCGGTGGAACAAAAAATATTGCACAGCTTTGTGGAAAATTGAGTTTGAAAATGATTTATATCAGTACGGATTATGTTTTTTCGGGAGAAGGTGAGCGTCCTTGGAGATCCGACGATACGGCTGCTCCCTTGAATATCTATGGGAAAACAAAATACGACGGAGAATTGGAAGTTCTGAAGTATGTTAATAAATATTTTATTGTAAGAACCTCTTGGGTGTTTGGAGAAAATGGGCATAATTTTATTAATACAATGTTGCGGATGGGTAGAGAAAAAGACCAAGTTAAAGTTGTAGCGGATCAGGTGGGTTCTCCTACCTATACAATGGATTTGGCAGTTCTTCTGGTAGATTTTATAGGAACTGAGAAGTATGGTACATACCATGCAACAAATGAAGGATATTGTAGTTGGTATGAATTTAGCCAGGAATTATTTAGGCAGAAAGGAATGAAAGTGGAAGTTATTCCTTTGACTAGTGAAGAATTCCAGGCGAAAGCAAAAAGGCCTCATAACAGTCGTCTGGATAAGAGAAAATTAATTGAAAATGGGTTTAAAAGTTTGCCTTCCTGGCAGACAGCATTGAAACGTTATCTGAAAAATAAATTATAAGTAGTGATATTCAATGGATATATGCATGTGTAACAAAGCAATACAAAGTTGGAATGCAAAACAATTATTTTTGATTTTTCTACTGTTTTATTTTTATAATGCAAGCAAGGTATTATAGTATAAAGACAGAGATATAATATAACTTCTATAAATAGCGATTGCATTTTCAGGTGAACATCTTACTATGGCAGTGTATTTTGTAATAATGTCAAAGAAAATTATCCATGAAAATATATACTACCGTTTATATTAATTCAACAGTTGATGTTGTGAAAATCGAAAAAAGATATCATCTTAGTTACTCTGAGAGTAGAAATTGAAAGAGGGGGGGACCTTGAATTCAGAGGCCATTTGTTTGCTAATGTGTTGAGGATTGTAAATCAATATGGCTATGAAACAATTAATACAGAAATCGTGCATAAATCTAGAATATTGATGAAAAAGATACAAAACATTAATATGGATAGGATAAAAGGAATGTTTAAATAGAAAAAAGGAAAAAAACATAGAAAAAAGTATAAGTTGAAACGGAAGAAAAAACTGTAATTTATAAACAATAATATCTTATGATTACGAAATGGAGCAATGTTCAGTGTGATTATGATAGATCAAAGAAATATTTTAGAAGAGTTTCAGGTAGTTTAAATATTTGTTTGCTGAGAAGACGCTTAGAGTGTGATTTGTGATATTGTAGGGGAATAGCTGTATATACTATAATACATGCTTATGGAATTACGGTTGCGTTGTTTTTAGAATAATGCTATAATGAGAATGAAAGTAAATTAATAAAGTTATTTATTTCATGTAAAAAAAATTTGGTTGAATTATTTGATTATGGAGGGATCTATCAATAATGAAAACGTATCTAGTAACGGGGGGAGCTGGTTTTATTGGTTCAAACTATATTCATTACCTGTTTAAAAAATATGATGATTCAATCAAAATTATTAATGTGGATAAGCTAACCTATGCAGGGAACTTGGAAAATCTTAAAAGTATAGAAAATAGAGAAAATTACAAATTTATAAGAGCCGATATCTGTGATCATGAAGTAATTAATAAAATATTTGAACTAAATGAAATCCAGAGAGTGGTACATTTTGCAGCAGAAAGCCATGTGGATAGGAGTATTAAAAATCCAGAGATTTTTATACAAACCAATGTACTGGGTACATTGGTGATGTTAGAGGCTGCAAAAGCTGCCTGGAAACTTTCAGATGGGACTTTTAAAGCAGATCATAAGTTCTTACATGTATCTACGGATGAAGTATATGGTTCTTTGGAAGAAAATGCAGCATATTTTTATGAGACTACTCCGTATGCGCCGCACAATCCGTATTCAGCTAGCAAGGCTTCTTCTAATATGTTGGTTAAGTCATATATGGATACTTATCAGTTTCCAGCTAATATTACCAACTGTAGTAATAATTATGGCCCTTATCAATTCCCTGAGAAGTTAATTCCTTTGATTATTAATAATGCACTCCAAGGAAAACAGCTTCCGGTGTATGGAGATGGGGAAAATATACGTGATTGGCTATATGTGAGAGATCATTGTAAGGCTATAGATATGGTTCAGGAAAAGGGGGATCTTTTTGAAATCTATAATATTGGAGGACATAACGAAAAACAGAATATTCAGATTATTCATATTATTATTAAAATTTTACGAGAAATAATGCAGGATCAGGATCCGAGGAAAAAGAATATAGATGAAAATTTGATTACTTATGTGACAGATCGAAAAAGTCATGATAGACGATATGCGATTTCGCCTGACAAGATTAAGGCAGAAGTGGGCTGGTATCCAGAAACAATATTTGAACAAGGGATCAAAAAGACAATTGTTTGGTTTTTGGAACATGAGGATTGGCTGAAGAATGTCACCAGTGGTGAATATCAGCGTTATTATGAAGAGATGTACAGTGCCAGATAATTAAAAATCAACACTTTTTTGTATATTTTTATCATGAAAGGAATAACAGAAAAATGAAAGGTATCATTTTATCCGGTGGTTTAGGTACTCGTTTGCATCCATTGACCAAGGCTGTTTCGAAACAACTTATGCCGGTATATGACAAGCCGATGATCTATTATCCACTCTCTACATTAATGTTGGCTGGAATTCGGGAGATTTTGATTATTTCAACACCGAAAGATTTACCGGTATTTCAAGAGCTCTTAGGGACTGGAGAAGAATTAGGCTTGTCTTTTTCATATGAAATTCAAAAAGAGCCGCGTGGTTTGGCCGATGCTTTTATAGTCGGAAAAAAATTTATTGGAAATGATCCAGTGGCACTCGTACTTGGCGATAATATTTTTTATGGTCAAAGTTTTTCTAAAGTTTTATGTGTGGCGGCAGGACGCAAAGAAGGAGCAACGATCTTTGGATATTATGTAAGAGATCCTCGAAGATATGGTGTGGTCGAGTTTGATGAAAATGGAAAGGCACTTTCTATAGAGGAAAAGCCTGAACATCCAAAATCAAATTATGCTGTACCTGGATTGTATTTTTATAATAATCAAGTGGTAGAGATTGCTGAAAATATAAAACCTTCTGCTCGTGGGGAGATAGAAATTACCAGCGTCAATAATGAATATTTGCGCAAAGGGATTTTACATGTTGAGATTTTAGGAAGAGGATTTGCATGGTTGGATACTGGTAATCATGACTCTCTTTTGGATGCAGCAGATTTTGTAGCGGCTTTTCAGAAACGCCAGGGGCTTTACATTTCCTGTATTGAGGAAATAGCTTATAAAAGTGGGTTTATAACTAAAAAGCAGTTGATAAAACTAGCACAGCCTTTATTAAAAACTGCGTATGGACAATATTTATTGGAAGTTGCAGAGGGACTGTAAATATCGAATGTAATAAGGATAGAAAAATATGGGGAAAATAATAGTAGAAACAGGTAAAATTGAAGGTTTAAAGGTGATTACTCCAACAGTTTTTGAAGATAGACGTGGTTATTTTATGGAGACCTATAATTATAATGATTATAAAGAAGCAGGTATTGATATGGCTTTTGTACAGGATAATCAATCAGCTTCGAAAAAAGGTGTGTTGCGCGGACTGCATTTTCAGATCAATTATCCTCAGGATAAGTTGGTGCGAGTTATTAACGGAGAAGTGTTTGATGTAGCAGTTGATCTGCGTAAGGGATCGATTACTTATGGGAAATGGTAGGGAGTGATTCTTTCTGCTGAGAATAAAAAGCAGTTTTTTATTCCAAAAAATTTTGCACATGGCTTTCTTGTTTTGTCTGACTATGCAGAGTTGTTATACAAATGTACGAGTTTTTATCATTCAAATGATGAAGGGGGAATCGCCTGGAATGATCCTGAAATCAGTATTGAATGGCCCATTCCTGAAGGTATATCCGAAAAAGAATTGATTATTTCTGAGAAGGATCAAAAATGGACAGGCGTTAAAAGTTTATATAAACAGCGGAGGAATGATTTTGTTAGCTTATATTGAGAATTTTATAAAGTACAAGTCTTTGCTGAATGAATTAATTATACGTGATATTAAAACGAGATACAGACGTTCAGTTATGGGGGTATTGTGGTCTCTTCTGAATCCTTTATGTCAGATGATTGTACTCAGTATTATGTTCTCCAATATTTTTAAGTCGGATATTGAAAATTTCCCTTTATATATTTTAAGTGGACAGGTAATATTTAATTTTTTTTCAGAATCAACAAATAATGCAATGAGCGCTATCATTGATAACACTTCCTTAATTAAAAAGACATATATACCAAAGTATTTATTTGTGTTATCAAGAATTATGTCAAGTGCAGTCAATCTTTTAGCTTCTTTTGCTGCGCTGATTGTGGTTATGTTGTTAACGAGGACGGAATTCCATATTGCAGTTTTGTTGTCATTTCTTCCAATGCTGCTGATTGTTTTGTTTACTATTGGCGTAGGATTAATACTAGCAGCGTATGTGGTTAAGTTTCGTGATATTGCTCATTTATATGGAATATTAGTTACAACGATATTATATCTGACGCCAATTATTTATCCAATGTCAATGATTTCTGGTATTGTAAAAAAAATTGTATGGTTGAATCCACTTACTAATATTGTAATTATGTTCAGAAATTTAGCATTGAACGGAATTTTACCAGGAGTGTTTTCAATTTTGCTTGCATGTATGGAATGTATAGTTGTTATTTTCGTAGGATTATATGTTTTTTATAAAAAACAGGATTCTTTTATATTGAATTTGTAAAGGAAAACTATGAGTGAATTAATGATTGAAATAAAGGAAGTCTCCATTCGATTTAAGCTGGAAAAAGAAGGCGTCAACAGTATAAAAGAATATATTTTATTCAAAATGAAAAGAAAGGTCAAATATGATGAATTGTGGGCATTGAAAAATGTGAGCTTTCAGATAAAACAGGGAGATTCTGTTGGATTATTGGGTTTCAATGGCAGTGGAAAAAGTACATTGTTAAAGGTAATTGCAGGTGTTTTAAAACCAACTAAAGGTGAAGTGAAAATTTATGGTACAATTGCTCCTTTAATTGAATTAGGCGCTGGATTTGATTTTGATTTAACGGGACGAGAAAATGTTTTTTTAAATGGTTCCATCTTAGGATATTCAAGAAAACAAATGATGAAGTATTATGATGATATAGTGGAATTTTCAGAACTCTCTGAATTTATGGATATACCAGTTAAAAATTATTCTTCTGGCATGTTGTCAAGATTGGCGTTTTCGATAGCGACCATTGGAAAGCCGGATATATTGATTATAGATGAGGTTTTATCAGTAGGAGATTTTCGATTTCAGCAGAAGTGTGAATGGAGAATCCAGAATATGATAAGTGATAAAACTACTGTTCTTTTTGTATCTCATAGTATAGAACAAGTCAAAACTATATGCAAGCGTGCTGTTTGGTTGGAACAAGGTCAGGTGAAAATGATTGGAACTTCTGAGAAAATTGGAAATTTATATGAAGGCTCATGAGCAAAAGATAATAATGAAAAAAATATTTAAATATATAATTATCGTAGTTATAATATTGGGGTTTTCCTTTTTATATGCTCATATTAATAAAGAAGTACCTATATTTGATAAGACAGTTGATAGTGCCACTTATGGAAATATGGGAGAAATGACAACAGGGTTGTGTGTACAGCAGAAATTTTTATGCAGCCAGAATGTTCTGAATGGCATCAGTATTAAATGTGTGACATACGGTCATCAACTGACATCTGTGTACAACTATCAGATTCTTGATGGGAAGACAGGGAAAATATTACGTGAAGGTATATTGAATGCTAAAGAAGTAAAAAACAACCAGTATTTTACGATTTGGTTTGATCAAATAACAGATTGTAAGAATAGAGAATTATTGTTTACCTTGGAATCAAAAGATGCCAGTTTTGGTAATGCGCTTACTGTATATAATATACCGAAAGGAAATGAGCAGGCAGAGCTTCGCTTGAATTCAGATGATTTTTCAGAAAACACACTTGCAATTAGGACAATAAGCACAGACTTTGATTGGGAAACTTTTGTGGGAGTGTCTTTTTATCTCCTGTATTTGTACATATTTATTCAGGTATTGTTTAAATTTTTTAGTTAAGAGATGGTAGCTGTTTTATGAAAGAAAATAAATGTGAAGTGAAAACAGAACGTTTTAATCTAGAAAATCATAAATTGTATATTCTTCAAGGAGTGGTCCCAAAAGGATATGAAGTGGAAGCAAGACTTGGAGGTGTGAGGTTACAAATAAATACATTTGAGTGGAATAATGCCAGTGTCTTTGATACCCAAAATGATAAAAAGATTACAGTGGAGGTGCAGTTGCCAGATCTTTTGCCTAAGAAAGAAAAATTAGAGTTAAAAGTAGTGAAAAACAGAAAAAGTTTACCTTGGTTTTCAATTTCAACGAAGAAACTTTCCAAAAAAGCAGTAGAAGTTCCTTATTATATAGAAGATGAAAATGTAAATTTTGAACAAAAAACTTGCAATATCAAAGGATGGGCGGTAGATACATCAAAAGTGAAAATCTTGTTGATCGATCAAAAGGGTGTTTCAATACGCTTTAAATTTCACAGAATGAGACGGCCAGATGTTGTAAGCGTATATAATGAATATTCTGTTTCTCCAGCATGTGGATTTTATATTGAGATTGATCATGTGAGTGGGAAAAAATATACTCTTATTTTTCAGTCTAAAACCCGACGGAGTGAATATCAAGTAATATTAAGCAGACGAGGAATATTAATTAAAAAAATTTGGAAATATTATAGGAGAGGTAGTTATTATCTAAAAACACATGGTATTTGTGCTGTTTTTCATAAGATATTAAAAAATGTTAAAGCTAAGCGAAAAGGAATTTTGCAGTATCAGAAATGGCTTTCCAAACATTTGCCAGATCGAGCGGAATTGAATAAGCAGAAAAATGAAAGATTTTCCTACATGCCAAAATTTAGCGTGGTTGTTCCGTTGTATAAGACACCAAAAGTCTTCCTGAAAGAGTTGATTAGATCTATGCACAATCAGACTTATAGTAATTGGGAGTTGTGTTTATCTGACGGAAGCGGTAGTCAGTCTCCGCTGAAGGGGTTTTTGGAAAAGATTTGCCGAAAAGAGACTCGTATTAAATATGCGCGTTCAGTGACTCCACTGAAAATCTCAGATAACATGAATAAGGCTATTGACATTGCTACCGGAGATTTTATTGTCTTTGCAGATCATGATGATGTATTGACCAAACACGCATTATATGAATGCGCTCGCTTGATAAATGAACACAGAGATGCAGAAATGATCTATTCGGATGAGGACAAAATATCAATGAATGGACATAATCTTTTTCAACCACATTTTAAACCTGATTTTAATATTGATTTATTGTGTTCAATGAATTATATATGCCATCTCTGTGTAGTAAAAAAAGAGCTGCAGCAGAAGGTAGGAAAGTTACGTCAAGCTTTTGATGGCGCACAAGATTATGATTTTATTTTGCGATGTGTGGAAAAAACGAAATCTATTTATCATATACCCAAAATATTATATCATTGGAGAAACCATGACGATTCCACATCAAAAAATCCAAAAAGTAAGTTGTATGCGTTTGAGGCAGGACAGCGTGCTATTCAAGCGTATTATAATAGAAATCGAATTATGGCAAAAGTTGTTAAAGGGGAATATCTAGGTTTGTACAGAACAAAGTATCTTTTAGATTCGAAACCGTTTATTTCTATTATTATCCCGAATAAAGATCATATAGAAGATCTGAAGCGATGTATTGATTCGATAGAATTGAAGTCGGATTATGAAAATTATGAGTATATTATAGTGGAAAATCATAGCACGAAAGAATCTACTTTTAATTTTTATAAAAAGTTGGAAAAAGAAAACGCTAAAGTAAAAGTGATTTATTATCAGGGAAATGAGAAATTTAATTATTCGGCTATCAATAATTTCGCTATAACGTATGCAAAGGGAGAATATTTGTGGTTGCTGAATAATGATACAGAAATGATCAATAAGGATTGTATAGAAGAACTGGTTGGCTATTGTACACGTGATGATGTGGGAGTTGTAGGTGGTAGATTGTATTATGAGAATGATACCATTCAACATGCGGGAGTGGTTATTGGATTTGGTGGAGTAGCAGGACACTGTTTTCTTCAGCATCCAAGAGGTTCGGTAGGTTATTGTTGCAGAATCATCAGTGCACAGGATTATAGCGCGGTAACGGCTGCTTGTATGATGGTTAAAAGAAAAGTGTTTGAGGCGGTTCACGGTTTATCAGAGGAACTGGAAGTTGCATTTAATGATATTGATTTTTGTATGAAGGTAAGGAAAAAGGGAAAATTAATTGTATATAATCCTTATGCGGAATTGTATCATTACGAATCGCAGTCAAGAGGATTAGAAGATACATTAGAAAAACAAAAAAGATTTCGGCGGGAAATCGAAATATTTGTGAAACGCTGGTCCGATATTTTACAAAACGGTGATCCTTATTATAATCCTAATTTAACTTTGGATAGTCAAGATTTTTCATTAAAGAGATTATAAGAAGGGTAAGGGGGAAGTTGCTATGTGCGTATAATCTTTTACTATTTCTATTAAAAATGGATGAGCACATACTCTTGATGTAAAAAAGTATATGCAAATCTAGTATAAGAAACGAAGTTGTGTACAACTAATCTAATGATTTACTGATGATACAGAACACAAATAAGATCTAGAGATGCAGTGATTCTCTCAGTTCAGATAGATTATATGTATATGGAAAATTAGAAAGAACAAGGTGTCATATTGTCTAAATCAACATTCATTAATTATAAATTTTAATGAAGAATTAGCGTATTTATACTATGGATACGATGTTGTGATAAAGTAGCGAAATGAAATGTTTTGGCATGAGATTTTAAGTGTGAATAAGTTCATAAGAATAAAATGAACATCTTAGATCAGTGGTGATAAATAGATTTTTAAAGCTTGGAGCAAATTATGACCAAACACTGCATGCGGAGAAAGTACTAGTGGTAATCGAGAATATCAGTAGCCATTTACAAATCAGATGAAGTAACAGTGAGTTCAATACACAACAATGTTCAACAATAATGAAAATGAAAAAAATATGTGCAGCTAGAAAAATCAGAGAAATAAGAATTACTGCATTTATGTTTTTGGGAAAACAAAGCAAGAGCATCAATATAGCTCAAAGACGATTAGAT
Organism: Lachnospiraceae bacterium; assembly: GCA_021442455.1. Lineage (GTDB taxonomy): Bacteria > Bacillota > Clostridia > Lachnospirales > Lachnospiraceae > Scatomonas. The sequence continues at coordinate 138,299 of JABUSY010000021.1, forward strand.
AAATGATAAAATACTGTTGCAATCAAAAATGTAATGGGAATAAAGCGATAAGTGTGGTTATGGAATTTGAACATTGCATATAGGCGATTATATAGTTAAGGTGAATAAATGAGAGTGATATTATGACGGCTTTGTAGCAGAACGATACAAATGATGAATATACATTTTTCTTATAGACGATTCACATGCTTAGTAGAAATTTGTGATTTCCAAAGAGCAGTAGCAAGTTTTTTATCCAGGTAATCAGTGCCAATATTGTTGTTAGAAAATATAATAATTTATTTTGTAACTGGAATGGAGATATCCAGCTTTAATTTATCGACGAAGATTTATCATTTATTGAGAAGTGCATTTTCCTCTGGTGATCCATATGGCTCAGTGTATAAGATAAAAGTAGTTGTAAAAGTATTGTGATTATAAAAAGGAATCCTTTGAGGTGAATTTATCAAATTATTATTTCAAGCTAGAATTGGACTCTGACAGATGATGATTTTTAGAAAATGTGATGTTTGATGAAAATGGGAACATTGTGATGCATAATCATGTATGCAATAAAAAAATTGAAAAAAATACGGGAATATATAATATGAAAAAAGATTGCTATTACGCTTGATATAGGACATGGTTTAACAACAAAACAAAAAATTCGAATGTCTTTTCTACATTCAAATTGATGATATCAGTTAGGTTGTGGATAACGCGTTAAAAAAAGGTATAAGGAAGGTATTGTGAAGACATATTCTGACAACTTACTTTAAAGTTATATATATTTTTATTATTCTGTGGACGCGGAATAAAGATTGAAGCATAGATTTATATATATAGATCGTTCTCTTAGAAAAATGGAATATTGAGTGTTGTTACTTTAAAAGCAAAGATATTTTGGATATATATGTTATTTAGGATAAAAGCATCCAGTCCAATGTGGGAATGTAACGGTTACTTTGCACAGCAAGTATTTTGACTTATGATGGTGTACATTTAAAAAAATATCAAAAGCGCTGTGTTGAAAAAGCTAAAGTTTACAATTGATTGTATTGGCAAGCATATGATGATAGGGTGCATGTACTATTCGTTGATATAGTTGGTGTAAGAATATATGAATACGGTAAAAGTTATAGAATTATATTGTGGCAATGCTTTCAGTAAAAGGCAGTGAGGTACAGATTGAGAGTTAGATTCTCTGGTTTTGTTGATGAAATTCTGTTGCAATGTCTGGAATTCTCAAGAAATTTTAGTGAATCAGCTGGTTTTATTTGCATATATTTTCGTAAAATTTGATAGACAATGGGATGGGTATAGAAAAAAAGGATATGAATTTTATTATAAGAGTCATATAATTAATTTTAGAAACAATTCTTTCGTGGAATCCTTATTTCTGGCAAATGCTTGATTTATTAGGTGAGTCTAGTGGATGCGCTCATTTCATTATAATATTGAAAAATGTTGTTGGTATACTCAGAATTATAAAGGGAATATTGTTCTACCAAGTAAGAAGAAGTAAGATGCTTCGCATGAATCTAATACATTAGTGTTTCATAGTTATTTGCAACTATCTGAAAAAGATACAAAGTGAATTTATGATTATGTCAGTGAGGTATGAAACTCAATATCTCTGATCGTGCCAATTATAAGTCTACTGGAGAGAGGAAAAGTATATAGCTTCACATATTTTCCACAAAATTATGATACTATATTTTATAGTAAATCAATATAAAAGTGAGTATTTGCTTACACTATCATGCGTATCATGATATTTTACAGTATCACTGCTAGCTATCATTTTTCCATTTGAGTAAATCGTATCCATTTTTTTTATGAGGTGCTTATTGGTCAAAAAAGGTTTGGATAATCGCTTGTTTGAAAAACGGTATATGTTAAATTATTAAATCTGTTTTATATATAATGAGGATTTTGTTAAAGCTGCATAAAAATCTCTTACCTTGTCCATTTGTTAATAGATTGTCATCATCAATAAGATTGCCCCACTGGATGGGACTGAAGATAATTAATTGTTTTTTATGTTTATCAGTTTGCAAAAGATCATCGTTTTCCATGATAATATTTTGTAACTTTTGAAAAGCTAATATTCATGACATGGATTTCAAAGACAACAGTCGTTGGAACTATCGTTAAATTTCAATTTGTCATGAGTTTGTTTTAGAACATTTTTAATGTTTTCTGTAATGTATTTTTCAGTATTGTATATAGTCGATCTGTGATTGATGTTTTTTACAAATTTTTGTTGTTGAAAAGCTTTTTCATCTTTAAGGTTAAGGTGTAGTTTTTTTTCGTTCGGTTAAATCTTAAAAAACGATCAGAGTTCGTACAATTTATTAAGTGATACCGTGCATAAGCAATAATTATGTTTAACTATAATTATTACTATAGTATAAAAGTTAAAGATGTTGTTTATTGTGAATACTCAAAATTCGTAAAAAAAGGCAAAAAAATTGACTTTGAATTAACTGTGTGTTAGAGTAAAAATAACATTGAATATTTAGATTTTATATGAGAGAAAAAATATACAATGATCGGTGCGAATGTATGATATTTTGTATTTCCGTTTTCTAAAGAAGAGGAGGTTTTGCCTGTGATTTCTAAAAAGAGAATTTAATTTTCTTATATAAAATCGGTTTAAATAAACGAAATTAAGGACATGAAGATGAACTTTTTGCTAGTTTAGTAGTAGCTGTTAATAAAATAAATTTGTTGCTATGGGGTCTGGTTCTTCAAGTGTGTTTCCTTTAAACACTTATTCAAAGAAAGTTAATATTTGTTGTAAAAATGCTTGTATTTGCATTTTACAAATTTGCTTCGTTGAGTGTAAAATCAATATGATTAATAACAGTTTTAGGAATTTATTTTCTTTTTTATATCTTGGTGCAACAGAATTATTATGTTTGTTGAAAAATTAGAGCGTATACATATATTAATATATTACAAGATATTGTGTATGATGCTTGCTCGGTACTATTACAAAAATGATTCAAGGAGGCTATCATGTGTGGCATTATAGGCTATATTGGAATGGATCAGGCGGCCCCAATTTTATTATCTGGTTTGGAAAAACTTGAATACCGTGGCTACGACTCTGCCGGTATTGCAGTCCACAACGAAACTGGTATTCAAATAGTCAAGGCTACTGGTCGTTTAAAAGTATTATACAATCTGACCCAGGGAGGGGCTTCTATTTTAGGAAACGCTGGCATTGGTCATACTCGATGGGGTACCCATGGAGAGTCAACGGACGTTAACGCACATCCACATTTCAATAAAGATACTTCCATTGCAGTGGTACATAATGGAATTATTGAAAATTATATAAAGCTGAAAAAACAACTGGAAGCCCATGGATATAAATTTCTTTCTCAGACAGATACTGAAGTCATCGTACAGATGTTGGATTATTATTATAACGGATATCCACTTGAGACCATTACGAAAATTATGCATTTCATAGAAGGCTCTTATGCCCTTGGGATTATTTTCAAAAATCATCCAGGTGAGATATATGCAGTCTGCAAAGACAGCTCTTTAATCGTCGGTCAGGGAAGCAGAGGAAATTTTATTGCTTCTGATGTGCCAGCAATTCTTAAATATACTCGTGAAATTTGTTATCTTGACAATGAAGACATTGTTCGCCTTACAGACAGTGGATTAACCTTTTATCATAATGAGGAAGAACTAAAGAAAGCATTTGTCACGGTAAGAATGGATCTGAACGCTGCTGAAAAGGGTAGCTATGCGCATTTCATGTTGAAGGAAATGCAAGAACAGCCAAAAGCCATAGCGGATACAATGAATCCCAGACTTCGTGATGGTTCGATAGTGATTAAAGAATTGGGGATAAGTGATAATAAAATTCGCCAAATTCAGAAAATCTACATCGTTGCCTGTGGTTCAGCTTATCATACCGGTGTGACTGCAAAATATATTTTTGAAGGGTTGGCCCAGATTCCGCTTGAAGTGGATTTAGCGTCGGAATTCCGTTATCGCAATCCAATTTTGGATAGAAATACGCTGGTTATTGTTGTCAGCCAGTCAGGTGAAACGGCAGATTCCCTAGCTGCTTTGCGGAAAGCCAAAGCCAACGGGGGTAGGGTCCTTGGGATAGTAAATGTTGTCGAAAGTTCTATTGCGAGAGAGGCGGATAATGTGATGTATACTTGGGCCGGGCCTGAAATCGCGGTAGCAACTACGAAGGCATATAGCGCTCAGCTGATTGCTTTGTATCTGCTAGCCTTAAAATTTTCGCAGGTAAGAGGTTTTTTGGATGCTGAAAAAATAGCTTGCATGGTTTCAAATCTGCAGCGGCTACCAGAACAGATTTCGCTTTTGCTCAGCCATAAAAAGGACATACAAAAAATTGCTCACCGTTACCTGAAGGCTGAACATATTTTTTTTATTGGAAGAGGCATTGATTATGGTATTGCCCTAGAAGGTTCCTTGAAATTGAAAGAGATTACTTATGTTCATTCTGAAGCATATGCAGCTGGAGAATTGAAACATGGCACGATTTCATTGATAGAAAATGGACGTTTAGTAGTGGCTGTACTGACGCAGCCATTTCTATACAGTAAAACAATCAGTAATATTGTAGAGGTAAAAAGCCGAGGAGCTTTTGTTATGGCGGTAACAAATGTCGGAAATACTGAAGTGGAAAAAGTGGCCGATTATGTGATTTATATACCGGAAACGAATTTGTATTTTGTTAACTCACTTGCGGTGATCCCGCTTCAGCTTTTTGGATATTATCTTTCTATTGGGAAGGGACTAGACGTGGATAAACCAAGGAATCTGGCTAAATCTGTTACTGTAGAATAAGCGATTTTACTTTCGCTATTTTAAAAATAATTCATCGCATATTCAACACAATTGCTCGCTATAATAGTCGTGCAAGTAAGAGAGTAATTGTATTGATTGTAGGGCAAATACCACAATGAGGTAAGTTATTATGAGTGAAGAATTCAATAAAGAAGCACATCATGAAAATGTAGTCGATGATGCGTTGCATACCGAAGCATCGGAAAGAACGCAGAACCAGATGTCGTCTGATTTTCAGTCAGGCCAGGGGACAACATATAGCTGGGTAAATCCAAAGATTCGGCAAGGTGCGAGTAACAGCAGTAGTGAGGACAGATATCTCTGGAACAATGAATCGGAAAATTTTTGGAAAACAAATACAAACGCTGATCCTTCGCCAAGCCAGGATCAGGAGAAACAGAGTCAAGGAAGTCAGCAGATGCAAAATCAGCTCAATGATCAAATAAATGATCAAAATAAACAGAAAGATCAGTGTTCTACTTATCAGAAAGGCGAGGATACGATGTCAGGAATAGCTGGACGTAAAACAAAAAAAGTTGAAGCTAAAAAGCTCATGAGTACCGGTAAGAGATGGGTGATAAATGTAGTCATGGCATTAGTATTTGGATTGATAGCCGGGTCTGTATTTTATGGAGTGAATATCGTGAGCAATGCATTCAGCAGACGGTCAGATGTTACAAAAAACACATCCATGCCTGCTCGGATTCCTAATACGGATATAGTGGACAATTCAAAAACAGATTCGACCGACACGAATGCAAATTCAGGTTCTGTGTCGTCGGTAGTGGAAAATGCAATGCCTTCATTGGTTACGATTGCTACGATGTCGCTAGAAGAGATGCGGAATTTCTTTGGAGGCACTCAGTCCTATCAGGTAGAAGGTGCGGGCAGTGGTGTGATTGTCGGGGAAAATGAGACAGAATTATTAATTGCAACTAATAATCATGTTATCAGCGGAGCCACCAGTCTGTCAGTGGGATTCATTGATGAAACTAGCACTGAAGCTAAGATTAAAGGTGCAGATGCCAGTAAAGATTTGGCAATTGTTACAGTCAAATTGGAGAATATTTCGAAAGAGACTATGAAGAAAATTAAGGTGGCAACACTGGGCAATTCAGATAAGTTGACTTTAGGCGAGAAGGTTGTGGCAATCGGAAATGCTTTGGGGTATGGCTAGTCAGTAACTAGCGGTTACGTTAGTGCGTTAAACCGTGATCTTACTTTCTCAGATAGAGAAGGAGGTACGTTTACATCTACTGGTTTGATTCAGACAGATGCAGCAATTAACTGCGGAAATAGCGGCGGTGCTCTGTTGAATATGAAGGGTGAGCTGGTTGGAATTAACGAAGTGAAGAGTGCTATGACCTCTTTGGGGACAGCTGTTGACGGTATTGCTTTTGCAATTCCGATTTCCAAAGCCGAGCCTATTCTGAAAGAGCTAATGACTCTGACTACGCGTGAGAAAGTTAGTCGAGATCATAAAGCGTATCTTGGGGTAATTTGTTCGGATGTTACCAATGAAATCTCACAGTTGTATAAGGTTCCAACGGGCGTATGTATTAAGTGCGTGGTGCAAGGAAGTCCTGCAGAAAAAGCCGGTGTAAAAAAGGGAGATATTTTGAGCAAGATGGATGGCAGAAATATTCATAATTATTCGAATCTTAAGGAAGTCTTACAGTATTATACGGCCGGGGAACAGGTTGAAATTATTGTACAACGTATCAGTCATGGAAAATACCAGGAGACAGCATTGAGTCTTACTTTTGGATCTCGTGATAATATAATTCCGTACAATGAATCAGATATTTCTGGCAATGATCAGCATAGTGAAAATTAATTGAATAATTGGAAATGTATAGAAAAGAAGATGAATTTTCAATTCGAATTCTGTAGTTGAGCATGTCGGAATGCTTATCAGGTGAGATACAGTTGTTGTCTGCTGCATGTATCTGTATAAAGGCAAATTATGTTGTAAATGAGGAAGAGTATAAAGCTGATAAGTTATGGAACAAAATATCTGGCCTTATGTAACTTCTGAATTTTTCTTTTGCTAGACATATCTTTAATATTGAGAGTTGATGTATTCAAGTAGTTGGAAGTAGTCGATCATGATGAAGAGCGTGCAGAATACTGGATAATATTTTAAGATAACCAATTGAATTAATTTCTTAACAATAATTTGTTTTTAGTAATTAGGATATTTTGTATTTGAACAAAGAATTGAAAAAGCTGGTCGGTGTCGCTATCATAGAAAGATCGATATTACCATTTTTCAGCTTATTATTGGATTTCGTAAAGGATGATATTGAAGAATTAAATGGAAATTTCTTTACAAGTCAGAGCGAAGAGGTCATAGAGTGGCTAGGAAGGTGTAGATGGTAGGAAAGTTGGATGGAGAATGTCACTAAGTATTCATATTATAAAAAATAACAAACTCTAAAAATTTATATTAAGTATAAAGAAAGCTCAGGAGGATAATACAATGGAGACTTTTGGTTTGGAAAAATTAGAAATTATCAATCCCATCGCAGTTTATCGCAATCTTAGCCCGGCACAGCTTACTGAAGCTGCACTTCGCCGTGGCGAAGGCACTTTAAGCAACACTGGAGCTTTGGTAGTAGTTACTGGTAAATATACCGGACGTTCGCCGGAGGACAAATTTATCGTTGATACCCAAACGATCCATGATTCCATCGCCTGGGGGAAAGTAAACCGTCCGATTTCCCAGAATAAATTTAACGCGATTAGAGCGAAAATGGTAGCTTATTTTCAAAATCGTGAGATCTTTATTTTCGACGGTATGGCAGGTGCAGATCCTGCATGTACAACGAAATTTCGCATTGTTAATGAATTGGCTAGCCAGAATCTGTTCATTCATCAGCTTTTAATTCGTCCGACATCCGAAGAGCTTGCATCATATGGAGAAGCTGATTTTACAATTATCGTAGCTCCGGGCTTCAAATGTGTACCAGATACTGATGGTGTACACAGCGAAGCGGCAATTCTTGTGGATTATGAGCAGAAGATGGTGCTGATTGCCGGTTCACAGTATGCAGGAGAAATTAAGAAGAGTATATTCTCTGTCATGAATTATCTGATGCCGGCCTATGGCGTTCTTCCAATGCACTGTTCAGCTAACATGGATCCGGAGACTGGAGATACTGCAGTCTTTTTTGGACTTTCCGGAACCGGTAAGACAACTTTGTCAGCTGATCCTGCCAGAAAGTTGATAGGTGATGATGAGCATGGATGGTCGGATCGTGGTATTTTTAATTTTGAAGGTGGTTGTTATGCAAAATGCATTAATTTAGATCCTAAAAGTGAGCCGGAGATTTACAATGCTATCCGTTTTGGCAGTCTGGTAGAGAATGTAGTGATGGATCCGCTAACTCGTGAGTTGGATTTCTTTGACGGAAGTATTACAGAGAATACTCGTGTAGGATATCCGGTTAATTATATTAATAATGCAGTCATCCCGGGAGTGGGAGGAATTCCAAAGGTTGTTATTTTTTTGACCGCGGATGCATTTGGCGTATTGCCTCCGATTGCCAAATTGGATAAAAATGCTGCGATGTATCACTTTGTAACAGGTTTTACATCTAAGCTGGCAGGTACTGAGCGAGGCGTTAAAGAGCCGCAGCCTACTTTTTCTACACTGTTTGGAGAGCCTTTTATGCCTATGGATCCGTCAGTATACGCGAATATGCTAGGTGAAAAAATAGAAAAGTACAATACGAAGGTATATTTGGTTAATACCGGCTGGACCGGAGGCCCAGCATCAGGCGAAGGTAAGCTAGGACACCGTATGAAACTAAAATTCACTAGAGCGATGGTTACCGCGGCTTTGAACGGAGAATTGGAAAAAGTGGCGTATAAACATGATGATGTGTTTAATTTGGACGTGCCGCAAAGCTGCCCCAACGTTCCTAGTGAGATCATGAATCCGAGAGAGACATGGGAAGATCAAGCGGAATATGATATGAGCGTTAAGAAGTTGGCTAAAATGTTTGTAGATAATTTCACAAGAAAATATCCGAATATGCCAAAAAGCATTGTAGAGGCAGGACCGAAAAATAAATAGAAATCTGGTTATTAGAATAGAGGTTGTAAAATAGTTCTTTAAAACATCGCTGAAGTCATATGACTTCAGCGAT
>JABUSY010000034.1 GCA_021442455.1 Lachnospiraceae bacterium
TGTAGATACATTATGCTATGATATGTATGGATAAAAACGAAGTGTGTTTTCTGAAAGGAGAAATATATGTATTATATTGGTATTGATTTAGGAACTTCTGCTGTTAAATTGCTTCTCATGAGTGGAAACGGACACATAGAGAACATTGTTTCTAAAAATTATCCACTATATTTTCCTCATCCTGATTGGTCAGAACAAAATCCGGAAGATTGGTGGACAGCGGTGTTGGCTGGTCTGAAGGAGCTGACGAAGAAGGTGCCTATAGAACAGGTGGCTGGAATTAGTTTCGGAGGACAGATGCACGGACTGGTAGTACTGGATAAAAAGGATCAGGTTATACGGCCGGCGATTTTATGGAATGACGGAAGGACCGCAAAACAGACAGATTATTTGAATCAAGTGATCGGAAAGAAAAAACTCACAAAATATACCGCAAATATCGCATTTGCCGGATTTACGGCTCCGAAGTTGCTTTGGATGCAAACAGAGGAACCGGAGAATTTTTCAAAGATTGCAAAAATTATGCTGCCAAAGGATTACATAGCCTATAGGCTTTCAGGCATTCACTGTACAGATTATTCAGATGCCTCTGGGATGCTGTTGTTGGATGTGAAGAACCGTAAATGGTCGGATGAAATGATTCAGATTTGCGGAATTAGAAAAGAGATGTTGCCTAATCTTTATGAAAGCTATGAGGTTGTAGGTTTAATTCTACCAGAGATAGCAGAACAGTTAGGTCTTTCTAAACAAGTCAAGATCGTGGCCGGCGCGGGGGATAATGCTGCTGCGGCGGTGGGGACCGGAACTGTTGGAGAGGGAAAATGCAATATTTCGTTAGGAACCAGTGGTACGATTTTTATTTCCAGCAAACAATTTAAGATGGATGAGCATAATAGTCTGCATTCGTTTAACCATGCGGATGGGTATTATCATTTGATGGGTTGTATGCTTTCAGCTGCTTCGTGTAATCGATGGTGGATGGATGAGATCATTAAAACGGTTCAATACCAGGAAGAACAGAAGGAGATCAGAGCATTGGGAGAAAATCATGTGTTTTTTCTTCCATATTTGATGGGGGAGCGTTCTCCTCATAACAATCCGGATGCAAAAGCTATGTTTATCGGTATGAGTATGAATACGACGAGAACGGACATGACTCAGGCAATATTGGAGGGAGTGGCTTTTGCTATTCGGGACTCTTTTGAAGTTGCTAAATTACTAGGCATCCGGATTGAACGAACGAAAATCTGCGGTGGCGGAGCAAAGAGCCCTTTGTGGAAGAAGATTATCGCTAATGTATTAGGATTAAAATTAGATGTAATTGAAACCGAAGAGGGCCCATCTTACGGTAGCGCAATTCTGGCGGCAGTTGCCTGTGGGGAATACCGATCTGTAGAAGAGGCGACCCAAAAATTGATCAACGTGGTAGATACGATAGAGCCTGACGTCAAGCTTATGTACAAATACGATGAACGTTATGCAAAGTTTGTGAAGATTTATCCGGCCGTTAGGGAATTGTACCAGGCACTGAAGTAAATAAATATAGGAGGAAGAACAATATTTGGAATATCCATTTACAAGGACAGAAATTTTATTGGGGAAGGATGCTATGAAAAGACTTGCGCGGGCCAGGATTATTCTATTCGGTGTTGGAGGAGTCGGTGGGCATGTGGTGGAAGCATTGGTTCGCAGTGGTGTCGGAAGTCTTCTACTGGTGGATCATGATAGAATCAGCCTAACAAATCTGAATCGCCAGATCATAGCCACTCATAGCACACTAGGAAAATATAAAGTGGATGTGATGAAAAAGCGAGCCATGGATATTAACCCGAAAGCTGAGATTAAAGTTAGGCATTGTTTTTTTCTGCCTGGGAATCAAGATTCTTTTCATTTTTCTGAATATACTTATGTGGTGGATGCTGTGGATACAGTCACCGCTAAGTTGGCGATTATTGAAAAAGCAAAAAAAGCTGGTGTGCCGGTCATCAGCTCCATGGGAACAGGAAATAAGTTGGATCCGACAAAATTTCAGGTGGTAGACATCAGTGAGACGTCTGTTTGCCCATTGGCAAAAGTCATGCGTAGGGAATTGAAAAAAAGAAATATCCGGAATGTGAAGGTTTTATATTCACAGGAAGAGCCAGTTAAATTTGTTGCAAAAAAACTTGAAGTTCCAAACGGGGAAAAAACAGTAGTTGGCAGTACGGCCTTTGGACCTTCAGTGGCTGGTTTAATAATTGCCGGAGAAATTATTAGAGAAATCGCAGGATTAAGTTTGTCTTCATGGTAATGATGTAAATATCTTTAGATTAAAGAAATTCAGGTGATTATGTCCTTAGTTGAGAATGTTTTTTCTATCTGAAAACGACTTACTATGATATGTGGTCATAATTCGTTTTTTCTGGCGTATTTTATTTGACAAACCAATTATTCAAGTGTAAAATAAAAAGAAGAAAACGTTTTAATAGGAAAGTGGGTTGTGATTATGGTAAAGCAGAGAATGTTATCGATTCTTGTAGATAATACTTCAGGTGTACTGAGCCGTGTGGCAGGATTGTTTAGTCGCAGAGGCTACAATATCGATAGCTTGACAGTAGGAGTAACAGCAGACCCATTGTATTCCAGGATGACTGTAGTGGCCAGTGGAGATGAGTTAGTGTTGGAACAGATTGCTCGGCAGTTGGAGAAGTTGGTGGATGTTAGAGATATTAAGGTTCTGAATCCGAATGAAAGTGTGAGCCGTGAACTGATTCTTGTGAAGGTGAAAGTGGATTCACAAACAAGGCAAAATGTCATATCTGTAGCTGGTATTTTCCGCGCTCAGATTGTAGATATCGGAATAGAATCACTGATTGTAGAGTTGACGGGAAATCAGAATAAGCTGATTGCGTTCTTGAATTTGCTTCATAACTATGAGATATTGGAGCTTGGCAGAACTGGGATTACCGGATTATCCAGAGGAAAGGATGATGTTTGCTACCTATGATTACAGGGGAATGGTAATGTGGAACTAGGGGGCAAGAGCTCTTTAACCAATTATATTTTATTCAGTGGAGGAAATTCAAATAAAATGGAAGCAAAGATTTATTACCAGGAAGATTGTAACCTTTCATTATTGGAAGGAAAAAAAATAGCCATTATCGGTTATGGCAGTCAGGGCCATGCACACGCGTTAAATTTAAAGGATTCCGGCTGTGATGTGATTATCGGGCTTTATGAAGGAAGCAAATCCTGGGCAAAGGCAGAGGCGCAGGGCTTTCAAGTATATACCGCTGGAGAGGCGGCAAAGCAAGCTGATATTATTATGATCTTAATTAATGATGAAAAGCAGGCCATCATGTATAAAAGGGATATTGAACCTAATCTGAAAGATGGAAACATGCTAATGTTTGCACATGGATTTTCTATTCATTTCGGTCAAATTATTCCGCCTAAGTTTGTGGATGTCACTATGATCGCACCGAAAGGACCTGGTCATACGGTAAGAAGTGAGTACGAAGTAGGTAAGGGAGTGCCTTGTCTGATCGCTATAGAGCAGAATTATACCGGAAAAGCACAGGATATGGCTCTGGCATATGCGCTGGGCATTGGGGGTGCTCGTGCAGGAGTTCTTGAGACTACCTTCCGCACAGAAACTGAGACTGATCTCTTTGGTGAACAGGCTGTACTTTGTGGTGGTGTTTCTGCACTAATGCAGGCAGGTTTTGAAACTCTCTGTGAGGCGGGCTATGATCCAAGAAATGCATATTTTGAATGTATTCATGAGATGAAGTTGATTGTTGATCTGATCTATCAATCAGGTTTCTCAGGAATGAGATATTCTATCTCAAACACTGCTGAATATGGAGACTATATTACAGGATCGAAGATCATCACTGAAGAAACTAAAAAGACTATGAAGAGGATTCTTGCAGATATTCAAGACGGAACTTTTGCGAAGGATTTCTTGCTGGATATGTCACCGATGGGTGGACAGGCTCATTTCCGTGCGATGAGAAGAAAAGCATCTGAACATCTGGCAGAAATTGTCGGTAAGGAAGTTCGTACGCTCTATAGCTGGAGTGACGAGGATAAACTTATCAACAATTAATTAGAGAGAGATTATCAGAAATAATAATAATAAGCTAATAGATGGCCGGAAACTTAAACAAAAGCTTCTGGCTGCTTTTTTACTTCATAGAAAAGTTTATCCTATGAAAATAAATTTCAGGAGAATGTATATTCCACGCTCAATGAGATTTTTATACTATAGAAGTAGGCGCTTAGAGAGTTAACTTCAGCAAGTCTCGAACGAGATATAATTTGCTGTTTCTTACGATTTCAATCAGAAAATCTACAATAAAAATCTCTAAGACATTTTTTGACTCGATATCGATCAGTTCAAAATAGTCATAAATTGTACTTTTTTTACTTTCAATGCTAGTTCATTCGTATTTAGCGAGCTAAAAGTGGTTTCTGTTACATGATGAAGGAGCTGAGGTCGTCTTCAGTAAGGGAAACGTTTATAGAATGCCTTATAAATAGCCTATATTCAGTGATTTTCTTCGGATTTCGGATTGTTTTGTTCACACCTTCCTAGCTGCTGTAGAGCTTTCTAGATTTTCTGGAGATATTGTTATATTTAGCGGTGAATACAATATAGAAAATGTGCTAGAGTAGAGATAGAGAATGAAATGATAATCCATTAGAATTTCCTTTTATATCACGAGGTGTGGTAAAATTATATACAGAAAGAATCATGTAAGGAGGATAAATAATATGGGTATGACAATGACGCAAAAAATTCTGAGTGCAGCGGCTGATCTGGATCATGTAAAAGCAGGGCAGCTTATTGAAACAAATCTAAATTTGGTTTTGGGCAATGATATTACTTCCCCTGTGGCGATTCATGAAATGAAAAAAATTACAAAAAAAAATGTATTTCATAAAGATAAGATTGCTCTGGTGATGGATCATTTTATTCCCAACAAGGATATCAAATCAGCAGAACATTGTAAATGTGTCCGGGAATTTTCTTATAAGTATGAGATTACGAATTATTTTGATGTTGGAGATATGGGGATTGAGCATGCTCTGTTGCCCGAAAAAGGGCTTGTGGTGGCCGGTGATGTGGTAATAGGAGCAGATTCTCACACCTGCACCTATGGTGCTTTGGGTGCGTTTTCAACTGGTGTAGGAAGTACGGATATGGCAGCTGGTATGGCAACTGGAAAAGCATGGTTTAAAGTTCCTTTTGCTATTCGGTTTCATTTGATCGGACAACCTTCCATATGGGTTAGTGGAAAAGACATCATCCTCCACATCATAGGGATGATCGGAGTAGATGGAGCGTTGTATAAGTCTATGGAATTTGTAGGTGAGGGAGTTGACAGTCTTTCCATGGATGATCGATTTACTATTGCAAATATGGCTATTGAAGCTGGAGGAAAAAACGGAATCTTTCCTGTAGATGATCAGGCTATTGCCTATATGAAGAAACATTCCCAGAGACAATTCAAGATTTATGAAGCAGATCCGGATGCAATTTATGAAAAAGAATATACGATTGATCTAAGTAAGCTGAAGTTGACGATTGCTTTCCCACATTTACCTGAAAATACGAAGACTATTGACGAAATCTCTGAGGATATAAAGATTGATCAGTCTGTGATAGGTTCCTGCACGAACGGACGAATGAATGACCTGAGGGTTGCTGCAAAAATTTTGAAAGGACGAAAAGTGAAGAAAGATGTCCGCTGTATCGTGATTCCAGCTACCCAGGCAATTTATCTCCAGGCAATGGAAGAGGGACTGTTGAAAATTTTTATTGAGGCAGGAGCGGTGGTGAGCACACCTACTTGCGGCCCATGCCTGGGAGGATATATGGGAATTCTGGCTGCCGGAGAACGCTGTATATCTACTACAAATCGGAATTTTGTTGGACGCATGGGCCATGTGAATTCGGAAGTATATCTCTCAAGTCCGGCAGTAGCGGCGGCCAGTGCAGTAGCTGGTAAAATTAGTTCACCTGAAGAGCTGAATGCATAAGGAGGTAAGAGGTATGCAGGCAAAAGGCAGAGTTTTTAAATATGGAAATAATGTGGATACAGATGTTATTATACCAGCAAGATATTTGAATTCTTCAGATCCCGTTGAGCTGGCTAGTCATTGTATGGAGGATCTTGATCAGAACTTTGTGAAAAAGGTGCAAAAAGGCGATATCATTGTGGCAAATAAAAATTTTGGTTGCGGTTCTTCCCGTGAGCACGCACCAATTGCAATCAAAGCGTCAGGTGTGGCCTGTGTAATTGCAGAAACCTTCGCACGAATTTTTTATCGGAATTCAATCAATATCGGACTTCCGATTATTGAATGTCCGGAAGCGGCAAGAGAAATTGAAGCGGAGGACGAAGTGAAGATCGATTTTGATTCAGGTATTATCTATGATTGTACAAAAGGAATTCAGTATAAGGGACAGGCATTTCCGGAATTCATGCAGAAGATCATTAAAGCAGAAGGACTGATCAATTATATCAACCATCAATGATTTAGTGAAATATAATGCGTTTTCCATAAAAATTTTTTTATTGTGATTAAATATATAAGGTTTATTTTCTTGTTCTGCAGCGCCAGAACAAGAATAATGTAACAATAATGATGCTCGCAATTGGCCAGCACTGTTATAAGAACGTAGTGAAAGTTTCTTTACAAGTTTTGCGATTATATAAGATTTGTATTTCTAGTCTTCTTTTTGTCTAAGATATAGAATAATGATTTCGAAAATTAAGTAGACGATCATGGGAAAGGTTGGCGTGGAAACGTGTGTATTTAGTGTCAATTTGAAGGTGAAAATCAGCAATTTAGAAAACGGAAAAACGGGCTGAGTTTAATCAGGCTAGGTAGATGTTTTCGTAATTGTTCTTTTCTGTCGTGGAAAAAGTCACGGAAGTGAGAATGTTCGGATTATTAGAATCAGATCAATAGACAAAGTTTGCGATTTTGCTTGCCTCTTCTGGTAAACGCAGTGCCTCCAGAGTGGTGTGGAAAATCTGTGGATCCTAGTATTGAAAGTGAGTTCTGAAGTTAGAGTAGAGACATTGTTCAAGATTTATTGGCAATGTAAAAAATGAGAAATCATAAGCTGAATTTTGTATTCTACTAGATTTGCTATGAAAAATAAAAAAAATCACAAAGCACGATAGCTAAGATAAGAGCAGAATCATGGACAACAACTCTTTTTATGGTCTGTGTTTTTTGGGATCTAGCCTACAAAGTATATAGAAAAGATTTTTATGAATAGAAGTCTTTTCGCTAAAAATGATGAGCACTTATGGCGTTGTTTGTTATGGAATCTTAAGATAACAGAGAAAATTCGCAGTTGCCTGGAAGACTCTGAGGTAACGATTGGAAGTTTATACTGTGTTATCAGGGAAACGGTTGAGGTAGTTGCTTTCCGTGAAAATTATTGTCTATGTATTGGACTGCATTCTTAACTAAGTCAGTGATTGGATACAAGGCAAAGGAAGGTATGAATAAATTAAATGAGATATGTTTCTTGGAGGAGCATGCGATGGCTCTAATCTTGGTTCTTTCATTTCATCTTTTATAGTTGTAATAATGATGGGAAAGGAAGATTGGCATTTCAGCTTTTGACACTCTGTTGTCTATCCGAGGTTTACGAAAAGTAAGGTTTCTTTGTGTTTTTTGCGCTGTTGAAAAAATCCTTATTTCCCAAAAAATCTGTCTTTTGGAAGCAAATTTATATCTTCATCGGTGATCTGAGTTTCTATGGCATGAGTTATATTCTGTCACAGTTGTAGTCGTGATGGCCTGCTACAAGGTCATGGACATATAGAAAACTTTAGTATTTTAAGTGACTAGAGAAGAACAATTAACGAAATATTGAAGAAATTCTTTAGACATCGGAAAATCAATTATACTATTCGTGTTGTTTTTTTATGCATGACCGATACAGGATCTTGTGATATGGTGACCTATCAAAAATTTCACAATAGAGAAATGAGTAAATTATATTTGCTCTAATGAAGATTGACAGGTAGGATTGCTGTAGAACGAATAATTCGAGTTTAGCCGTAAGGGAGAAGTTGTTTTACTGTATCCGACTGTATTTGTCATTAGCTTTATCTTTGAATCTTTGTTATATTCTGTAGATACCAGTCTTTTTTGTAAATATATTGAGGATAATATGTATCAATCTCTTAGATAATCTTTTTGATAAATCAGTAAAAAATAATGCGATATCCTGTTGCATCTCTATACATGATTTTATTTGCTTGAATTTTAAAAAGTACTTTACAATTCAATGAATTCATAGTATAGTATCTACGCTGATATTTCGGGATATGGCTCAGTTTGGATAGAGCATACGGCTGGGGGCCGTAAGGTCGCAGGTTCGAATCCTGTTATCCCGATTTGCTGATATGAGTTTTAAAAGCAGGCATAAAATATAATATAAATTGTATGGAAATTTAAAGGGTATTGACGCTGATATTTGATTTTAGCAAGTCAGCAAATAAAAAAAGAAAGATAGAATACATGTATGTTATATTTTAGGTGAATTTTGAAAAAAATTTGTTGAAATAGCCAATTTTAATTTGGATAACCAGACAATAGAATGGCAATATTATTTCTGCAGAGTGTATACGAAATAGAAAAAATGGATGATTTTTAAATTCAAAGAAGAAAACTGGATTGCTAGTAAAATATCCTGTAGGTGAACGTGCGTTTTGTAAGCTTGATTAAATGACTGTGAAAATTATTGTGAAAATTATATCGATGTGCGTCTTTTTGGTGTGAGAGTTCAATTGAGTATTGCAATGAGCTGAATAAGGCGAAAATAAAGGGAACGCAAATTCTATAGATGTGTTGCTGGAATCTTCTGAATCATTTGAACTTCACAGATACTTTACTTCAAGTATGATTCTAACGCTGGATGGTTTTTCAATGACCAACAGCCAATGTAAAATACAAATTAGTGCTATATTCAAGAAGGATTCATAGATTTTCTGATCGATGATGGGAACGTCTGTTATAACCAGTAACATATTGAATTTTTAGATTTTGATTAATGTATCATAACCATCAGGTATATGCATGAGAAAGTGGTGTGTGTAACCTTTTCCGGTAACTTGAATAATTTTTATGAGGCAATGTTAAGACTTCCATAGACAATATTTCACGTATAATGCTTGATTTCATGCAGATTTTCTACAAAATCATTCCATAATTGGTACGCAAGATCTTCGAGATTTCCTTTCTGGAAAAAGATGGTTAGCTATTCAATATTTAGGCTAATTCTCATAACTATTATAAAGTATGAAATTCATCCTCAATCTGGCGTCAATTACTGCATAAAGGATGCAGAAATTTATGATAAAAAGCAGATAGTTTTTACAATATCTTACTCTAGGTTGATGCTAAGTTTTTGATTTTTTTTCTTGAGATTTTTTTATGACCGAATATTTAAAAAATCTGAAGCATTTCATCGATCAAATCTGTAAATTCACCATCAGTTATTGATAAACGGCATGAGGAAAATTTGCTAACAATGGTGATTTCATTTGTATACAACTAATTAAAAGGCCATCGAAAAGCTGTTTTAATAATTTTAGATGACGATTAGCAGGATCGTGAAATGGACGTCATCATTTCTGACATAGAACGATAAGCTGGCGTGGTGTTTAGGGTGCTATTTGAGATGTTTTTCCATTTCTGGATATTATCGCCATTAATCACAATCGTAAGTCTTCTGGGAAAAGCTCCGGGGAAATTTGTAGAAATGTAGAGACAAAAGTTCGATCGAGTAAAGATCATGAAATGCTGAGAGTGCTCTCTCACAGAATACTGTATGGACAGCATTCACGCAGAAAAAAGGTGGAAAAGATTTTTGACAAAGGATGATATTAGTTAAAAAAGTTTTTGGGAATATACGGAGCAGCAGAAGGTGATAGTAGTTTTAATTTCTAGCCGAGTACATTTAAGCAAAAATCATATGGATTAATGGAGGCCATATGCTACCGTATACTTTAAGATTAGGAACCTGGCTGCTGGAAAGGAAGAAAAGATATGGGTGTTACGTAAGCGTGGAGACGGCAACTACTAAAGGAGCTGAGATCTCTGGTTGGTATTCTCAGCGTCTTTTGAAATGGCTATTGAGTAGGCGCTTCGGGAACTGTTTGTTAGAAAAATTAGACTGAAAGAACTAAGGATGAGTTAGACTTTTCGGTGATTATCTTGTATTCTGAGCACTATTATTGAATACTTTGAATTGTGAAAATATGACTCTACCTTGCAGTGATTAATGAAAAAAATTCGTTATCTTTTTGAATATGGACACGCTGGCTTATGAGTATGTGAAAGTGAAGCGGGATCATGCCAGGATAGTGCTTACCAATTGTATAGTAAAGCTCAGTTTTCGTTTATAATGCCAGAAAGCGAGAAAACAATGAACGCCGAAGATACTGCAGAATATGATGGATATTACTGGCTTATTGGATTCAAGAAAAATTTAAACTGTATAAAGAGGTAATCCAAGAGTTATATGAGAACAAGATTAAATTTAGCAATAGTTCTGAATATAGACCGTATATAGAAATTATTCGGATATCTCATAAATAAATTCAATAGATCTTTCAGAGAGAGTTATTCTTAAAGTATCATGCGCAGAGGTGGACACTATAGTAAAAATTGCCTTGGAGATTCAGATAGTATTCAACTCCGAAATCTCCGCAGGAAATTTGGATGGACAATCAATATTTGGTAACAGAATAGTTTAGGATGATTTGGGAATACGGTTATCAGCAAATACAAAGATAAAATGGATTTAAGAGCAAAAATTCATGCTGTTGAGATAAGAAATGGAGCAAGAAGGCTATGATAAATACAGTGAGTGTCTCAAAAAATAATTGACATTTTTAAAATGCGGTGATATATTATTAGAATAGGTCAGCATAATGATCATGATGAGTGCATTTTGATTCATAAATTCAGGAAACTATTAGATAAATAATGTAAAATAGTGAATGAGATATCTGGAACTGTTCTCCAAGGGGGGGAATCCGAAATCTCAGGGCAGTAATGATAGATGGAGTTTTACTGTTAGGAGAGGGAGGGAGAAATAAATAAAATTGTGAGATCCGTCTCTGATGAGTATACAGAGCAATTCGTGAAATAAGAGCAGTGCCGCGTAGGATGATGAATCGATCCTCCGTCTCTTGTAGTAATGCAGAGATAGGGGGTTTTTTAATATCTGCATAAAAATATGTACAAGAAAGTATAGAAATAAAAATGGAGGATTTGAATTTATGATGAATTATAAGAAGTATCAGAGGCAGTATTATATGCCGCCGACAGGATATACAGACTGGGTGAAGAAGGAATCGGTGGATCATGCTCCGGTATGGTGCAGTGTAGATTTAAGAGATGGTAATCAGGCATTAGTGATTCCTATGAGTTTGGAGCAGAAGCTGGATTTTTTTAAACTTCTGATTCGAATTGGTTTTAAAGAGATTGAAGTAGGTTTTCCGGCAGCTTCAGAAACGGAATATGAATTTCTACGAACGCTG
Source organism: Lachnospiraceae bacterium (assembly GCA_021442455.1). Classification (GTDB taxonomy): domain Bacteria; phylum Bacillota; class Clostridia; order Lachnospirales; family Lachnospiraceae; genus Scatomonas. The sequence continues at coordinate 11,565 of JABUSY010000034.1, forward strand.
ATTGAGCAAAACTTAATCCCAGACTACGTAACGATACAGGTGTTGACACAGGCCAGAGAGCATATTATACGGAAAACATTTAAAGCCCTGGAAGGATGCAAAAAAGCCATTGTTCATGTGTATAATTCCACCTCGTTTGCACAGCGGCAGCAAGTTTTTAAAAAGTCAAAAAAAGAAATTCTAAAGATCGCCGTGGAGGGTGCTAGGCTTTTGAAAGATCTAACGGAAGAGTGTGGCGCAGATTACCGCTTGGAATACAGCCCAGAAAGTTTTACAGGCACAGAGCCGGAATATGCTCTGGAAGTATGCAATGCAGTTTTAGAGATCTGGCAACCTACTTCAGATCGAAAAGCAATCATCAATTTGCCGAGTACTGTTCAATTGTCGATGTCTCATGTTTATGCCAGACAGATTGAATATATGAGTAAGAACATGAAATATAGGAAAAACGTATTTCTTTCTCTCCATCCTCATAATGATAGAGGCAGTGGTGTGAGCGATGCAGAGCTTGGATTATTGGCGGGAGCTGATCGGATCGAAGGGACTTTGTTTGGAAACGGCGAACGAACCGGGAATGTAGATGTTGTAACGTTGGCCATGAACATGTATGCTCAGGGTGTAGATCCACAACTGGATTTTACAGATATGCCAGAAATCTGTGAGAAATATGAAAACTTTACAAATATGAAGATCAACGAAAGAAGTCCTTATTCTGGCGCTTTGGTCTTTGCCGCCTTTTCAGGCTCACATCAGGATGCGATTGCCAAAGGCATGCACTGGAGGGAAAAAAACAATACAGATCTGTGGACACTGCCTTATCTACCAATTGATCCTACAGATATTGGAAGAAATTATGATGCAGATGTCATCCGGATCAACAGTCAGTCTGGAAAAGGAGGTGTTGGATATATTCTGGAGAAAAACTACGGTTTGAATTTGCCTCCGAAAATGAGGGAAGCCATGGGATATGCTGCAAAGGCTCTGTCTGATCATCTGCATAAAGAGTTGTTACCAAATGAAATTTTTAATCTGTTTAAAAGTGCATTTGAAAATGTTAGTACACCTTATAGCATTAATGGAGTACATTTTAGACAATTGAATGACGGACGAATTGAGGCAGAAGTGAATTCTTCCTATGACGGCCAGTATATGAAGACAATTGCCGAAGGAAATGGACGTCTGAATGCGGTCAGCAACGCGCTTAAAAAAACACATAACTTGAAATTTGACTTGGTTACATATCAGGAGCATGCGTTAACTCAGAGTTCTAGTTCCAAGGCTATTGCTTATGTAGCTATTAAGAAACCGGACGGAGCGTTGGCGTGGGGAGCTGGCGTTGACTCTGATATTATTCGGGCTTCTATTGATGCTTTGGTGACGGCAATCAATAATCAGTAAATTTTTTTAAAATTCTATAAGTAATGTCAATTCCGGAGTTTCCGCACAGTATTTTAAAATTTTCTAAACATTATATATATAAAAAAGAAATTATTGTTTCTTTTGTTGGTTTCCTTATTTTGTTATATAGTTACGAGTCCGAAATTATATGAAGTAAAATTTTGTAGTTTATGTTCAGGATCTTGGAATTAGGAAATTCGTGTGAGGAAAAATAAGAGGATATCTCTCCAGGGTATACTGGACAGGGAAATACCTAGGAAGAAAATTATCAGATACATAAAGACGAGAAGAATGGAGAAAAAGAGGCAGGCGGGGAGAGTTTGTCTCTTCAAATTTTAGGAAATAGGGATATTTGAAAGCTTTTTATTCTAAAAAGTGATCCGGCGATCTTTATATTAAAAATATGATATGTTATAAGAAAAAGACAGAAATACGCTTCTGATAATTGTGGAGCTGGCAGAAAATGATCTGAACAGAATCTACGAACTCAACATTTACATTAATAAAATAATTGGCAATTGAATTTTATGTATGATCTTTTCTCTTATCTGGTATTCACGGTGAAGAGAGATTATAGTAGGAAATACTTTAACAAAGCTTTAATCGCCTTTTATATAAATCAAGATTGTGACCTAAATATCGTATATTCTATACTGCAGTGTATTAAAATGGAGCGTATCTTTTTGAACTAGGCAGCAAAATCACGGCGCAATTTAAGTCAGAGTTCAACTATGATGAGACATGGCGACAGGGCGTGGTGGAGGTAATTACCGAAAGTGAGACGATTAGGAGTATCGGGTATTATAAAAAATGATATTTTAGAAGAAACATCTTTAATAATTTTTAGCAGGTTGTGGATTTTTTTGGACTGTTGAGCACAGGAAAGAAAAATGAGTGCTGGCTAGATGTCAGAAGAAAATAGTTTTGTTGTTTTTTTTGGAAGTGAGGACATTGATAGAAAATGTAATCTTTTAGCTGATGGTATTATATAAGAATATTTTCTTTACCTTTCGATTAAAGATGTATACGAAAAAGCTATAAAAAAGATTGTATTTGGAGTACAGCAAATATACGCCATAGAAAATATATTGGGAATACACAGAAAAATAAGGGAAAATCTTCACAGCAAGTAAGTGCTATGGTATAATCCTAATTATGTATGACAACACTGAATGGTAGGACTTGGCGGCGGCATGTTCGTACATACTGTGAAGAAAAGATCAGGAAGGAAGTAGAAAATGCAGATATTATACAAAAGTACTAGAAGCAGAAAAGCAGGAGTGCCATCGTCCCGCGCGATTTTGAAGGGATTGCCGGACGATGGTGGCCTTTATGTACCGGAAGAGATCCCAAAACTGGATGTATCTTTGGAAAGGCTGGCTGAAATGAGCTATCAGGATATGGCTTACGAGGTAATAAGTCGTTTTCTGACGGATTATACAGCAGAAGAGCTGAGACATTGCATTAACAGCGCTTATAATAATACCAACTTTGATACGCCAGAGATTGCACCACTACGTCAGGTAGATGGAACATATTTTTTGGAATTGTTCCATGGTAAAACGATTGCATTTAAGGATATGGCTCTTTCTATCCTACCTTATCTGATGACTACGATAGCAAAAAAAAATCATATTACCAATGAGCTTGTAATTTTGACAGCTACCTCCGGTGATACGGGGAAAGCAGCTATGGCTGGATTTTCTGGTGTGCCTGGAATCAGGATTATCGTCTTCTATCCAAAGGATGGCATAAGCCCGATTCAGGAACGACAAATGGTTACTCAGAAGGGTGAAAATACATATGTCATTGCTATCCGTGGTAATTTTGACGACGCCCAAAGCGGCGTCAAAAAGATATTTGGAAATAAGCTTTTGAAAAAAGAACTGGATCAGGCAGGCTTTCAATTGAGCTCGGCCAATTCCATTAACATCGGAAGGTTGGTTCCACAGATCGTTTATTATGTATACGCTTATGCAAATTTACTCAAGAAGAGTCAGATTCAGCTTGGTGACCTGATTAATGTAGTAGTGCCAACCGGAAATTTTGGTAATATTTTGGCGGCTTATTATGCGAAACAGATGGGAATTCCTATCGGTAAGCTGATTTGTGCCTCCAATGAAAATAAGGTGCTTTACGATTTTTTTGCTACAGGCATCTATGATAAGAACCGTGAATTGGTTTTAACCTCTTCTCCGTCCATGGATATTCTACTTTCCAGCAATTTAGAACGGTTAATTTATAAAATTTCTGCTGAGAACTCGGATAAGACCATGATCCTGATGAAAGCTCTCTTCCAGAGTGGACAATATGAGATTACACCAGAAATGAAAAATCAGCTTTCAGATTTCTATGGAAATTATGCGTCTGAAGATGAAGTCGCAGCTACAATCTCGCGTATCTATCGGCAAGATGGATATGTTTTAGATACTCATACCGCAGTTGCGGCCGCAGTCTACGGGAAATATATAAAGATGTCCGGAGACAAAACAAAAACTGTGATTGTATCTACTGCTAGTCCTTATAAGTTTGCTAGAAGTGTGCTTCACGCAATTGATAGAGAAAAATACGATTTTATGCAGGATATGGAGCAAATACAGGCACTGGCTGCAGTAGTGGGTGGAAAAGTACCAAAAGCGATTGAAGAGATCCGAACTGCACTGGTTCGTCATTATACGGTGGTAGAGGTCAGAGAAATGGAAGCAGCTGTAAAGAAGATATTGGGATTAATTAATTAAAAGGAGTTAAGGGATAAACGCCAGAAGAGAATGTCCATTAACGCTTCAGAAATTTCTTCTAGTGTTTTTTAATCAGAAAACCACGACAGGTTTTCAAGTTTGATGGAGTAACATAATGAATTGGAATACATTGTTATCGCCTCGCAGAAAAAGTGAATGCCAGAGGTCGTTTACAGATGAATTTTTTAATCTTCGTGCAGAATTTAAAAAAGATTATCATAGAATTATAAGCAGTGCTTCTTTCCGAAGACTTCAGGACAAGACTCAGGTTTTTCCTCTGGATGAAAGTGATTTTATCAGAACCAGGCTCACCCATTCCCTTGAGGTTTCATCTTTGTCAAAATCTCTTGGGCAAAATATTTCCGAAAGCATTTTGAAGAAGAATCTTGATCCTGATTTTACAGAAGAGTTCAAAAGCAATATCTGTGATATTCTTCTGTGTGCTGGGCTGATTCATGATATCGGAAATCCTCCGTTTGGGCATTCCGGTGAAGAAGTGATCCGCGATTGGTTTCGGAAAAATCTTTCAGTTCTAGAATTCAAAGGGAAGCCGTTAACGGAGGTTCTAACGGAACAGATGCAGCAGGATTTTTATCATTTCGAAGGAAATGCTCAGGCACTTCGCCTGGTAAGCAAGCTTCATCTTCTGGTAAATGAATATGGAATGAATTTAACTTTTGTCTTGTTAGATACAATTATAAAATATCCTGTTCCATCTACTGGCATTTTTCCACACAGCGGCCAGATCTGTGAGAAAAAAATGGGCTATTTTTATGCAGAGGAAGAATTGTATCGGAGTATCTCGGATAGTTGCGGCACGTTTGGTGTGCGTCATCCACTAACTTATATTTTGGAAGCTGCAGACGACATTTCTTGCCGAACCGCTGATATTGAAGATGCATTTAAAAAGGGATTTATTTCTTATAATAAACTCATAACAGAGCTTCATAGTCATCTGGACGCCGTTTATCAGGGGAAAGAAAATTATCCCCTTTCTGTGCTAGAACAACAGTATCGGAAAGCGCTGGAACGTGGCAATAAGGAACCGAAACGTTATGCTGTGTCAAATTTTATTATACAGATGCAAAGCTATTTAATTTACTGTGCTACAAATGGATTTATCGCACATTATAAAGAAATCATGGAAGGAAGATGGGAGCATGATTTGTTTTACGGGACAGTGGCTGCGCCGCTCATCAAAGCGTTAGAAAATATTGTCTTTGACCATGTATTTGTCTCTATGCAAATTCTGAAATTGGAAGTTGCTGCTGGCAAAATTATTACCTATTTTCTAGACAATTTTATCCATGCGTTTATTAGTTATGATACTGATCAGATGCTAGGAATGATGGAAGAAAAGCTAATTCATTTAATATCTGATAACTACAAGCAGATCTATCATTTTTATTCCAAGAATCAGTCTGAGAATGTCAGGCTCTATCTGCGTCTACTGCTGGTAACAGACTATATTAGCGGGATGACAGACAGTTTTGCCAAAGACCTGTATCAGCAGCTCACTGGGATAGAGTAAAATTATACAAAACTATATAATTGGATATGCTTGTTATAAGATAAAAATTGTGATATAATTATTTCTCTACATACAAATATGTGTTATGAGAATGTCAGGTGTTATTATGTTATATAGAAGGCAGGAATTCTGGAAGACTAGTAGCCGTATTGATCTAGAGTACTATTATATTGGATTCATAGGTTATGAGAGCTGCAGAGAATCATTGGAATTTTATTGCTCAGCACTTTGCACAGCCTGAGGAAGATGGAACATATAGTTAGTTGTGTAAATTTCTGATATCTAGGGAACCTCCCTGGTGAAGATTGTCAGGAGGTAACTGTGCAGATTAAAAAAACTTTCTTCAGAAAAAAAGCTACGGAAGAAATTTCTCGATATAGAACGGATCTTATATTTTTCTGTGATATAGATTATCAGGGAATACCTACATTAGAAATTGTAAGATAGTTATAGTACAAAGAATTATGGAAAGGAGTCGGCAATGAGCGTAGAACAACACATAACAGTTCTTGCGATAAACTGGTGTAAGAAATGATAAGAGGGCGTGGTGCAGATTTTATCAGATTAGGATCACAAGAAGATACAGATTCAATGGTATGCTATTATCGTATACGAGTAAGACTGTAAAAATTTGATAGATGTATTTTCTACAGAAGGGAAATTTTATATAATCGGTATGACAGAAGTATTTCTGTGAGAAGCAGTAGAGTAAATGTCGGTAGTCCATGGTATTGCTAACGATTCAGATCTCTTTTACTGTATGAGATTACATAATTGTTTACATCTCCTCAAGATACTCTCTGTCAGTTTACTGCTGAGGTATTATTGAAAAAGAATTTCAATATAAATGTGTTTGGAATTAAATGAGAATTTATCAGGAGTATTTAGGAGTGATCAATCAGATAATTGCCTATATAGCTGACAGAGTAACAAAGGTGCTATATGGGATATTCATTAATTGTGAAAGGAACGTCATAAAAATCTTTTGAAACAGTTTTTTTATGTATTTTCAGATTTCTTGATCCAGGGATAATTATTTATTTTGCATTGGCTAGTGAAGTGATTTGGGAAACACTTTCGATGCTTTTCCTGATATTTAAACTCTAACTTTGTGACACATTTTTGCATTCTCTGTAAAATTTTTTTAAAATGCGAATCTGAAGGAAACGACTTCAGTTGTTGAAAAAATTTATTGAAAAACAAAGTAAACGTCATGAGAGACGTATACTTGTGGGTATCCTGTTTAATCCATTTTTTTGAATATTTTTAATGATACCAGGAGTACTTGTGTTTATGATAGAATTGAAATCTTGCTGTGGCATTATTGAAGATTTTTTTCGTCAATCTTTATACTACTGATAATAATAATCAATAATAGATTTACGAAGATAATTGAATGAAGTTTGTGATTGACACTATGATTATATTAGAAAGATCTTGAGTATCTAGGACAGATGGATAGAACAGCAATATCTGCAGTTGGGTTGAGATTTGTGAATGCCAATGGATACTGCATTTTCATAAGTAAGTATGTAAACAAAAAATGATGGAAGAGAAGAAAGCGAATTGTCTGGAGGAGGCATAGCTGAAAAAGAATTCAGCTATCTGTATTCTAACGAATGAGGTAAAATATGATGAGCTGCTCCATGGGTTGTCTTTGAGAAAAAACATCGGGAAATTATGGAAAAGCTTTAAAAAAACAGAAAGTATAGTCATTGACAAGTTCATTGGCTCATCTTATGGATAGGGACGGTGATTCAATATGCTTAAGATGAATATAATTCGTCATGGGAAAACCTATGGGAATAGCAAAGGACGGTATATCGGTACAACGGATGAGCCACTTCTCCCAGAAGAAGCAGAGGCGTTGAGGCAATATACTTTGGAAGAGATGGAGCAGGTATTTGCAAGTCCTTTGATGCGATGTGTACAGACAGCCAAAATTCTATTTCCTAGGAAGGATCCCTGTCTAATTTCGGAATTTTCTGAATGCGATTTCGGGAAATTTGAAAATAAAAATTATCAGGAGCTCAGAAACAATCCGGATTATCAGAAATGGCTTGATAGTGGAGGTGGTTTGATATTTCCTGGAGGAGAAAGTATGGTTGAATTTCAAGAGCGATGTCTGGCAGGGCTGGAGGTGGTGGTCGCCATGGCCTATGAGAAGGATTGGAAAAAGATAGCTCTGATCGTACATGAAGGAACGATCATGACTATACTCGGCACTTACGGATTTCCTCCAAAAGATTATTTTGAATGGCATGTGAATAATGGAGAAGGATATCAGGTGCGTTTTTCAGCGGAGGCTTTCTATCGAGGTAGCCGTGAGCTTGTGGTGGACAATAAGATCGTACGAAGTAAAAAATAAAGGTATGCTATGTTTGAAAAATTTCATGTGCATATCTTGATGAATGAGTTTCGTGAGGCGATCTTCTTAGGGAAAAGTAATTATTTGAAATTCTCCCTATTGCTTAGAAAACTAGCTCTAGAGTTACTGTGGAAAAGTAGCTTGCAGCTATGGTTGATAAGGAGGTAACAGATGCTGGTTGAAATATTTACAGACGGTTCTGCTAGAGGAAATCCAAATGGGCCTGGTGGTTATGGTTGCGTCTTGCATTATCGGGACGGAAGAGGGAAGATTCATGAAAGGGAACTGTCGCAGGGATATGTCAAAACCACTAATAATCGGATGGAACTAATGGCGGCTATCGCAGGTCTAGAAGCCTTGAAACGTCCTTGTGAAGTGCGCCTGTATTCTGATTCAAAGTATTTGGTAGATGCATTTAATCAGAACTGGCTTGACTCCTGGATTAAAAAAGGCTGGAAGAGAAGTAAAAATGAGCCTGTACAAAATGTCGACCTCTGGAAACGCTTGTTGAAGGCTAAGAAAGTACATCAGGTGACTTTTTTCTGGATAAAGGGACATGACGGCCATACAATGAATGAGAGATGTAATTTTCTGGCGACTGATGCCGCAGATAGATGCGGGTTGATTGAGGATACTAGCGGTCAGTTTTGGGATGGTTCCTTGGATTCCTAATGAGATCCATGAAAATTTTTAAACAAGCTATCGAAGATTTAGAACGATAGTTGACGCCGGATAAAGGAATAGTGGAAGAAGCAATTCTTATGAACAGATAGTGAAAGCATGAGTTTTTTCAGATCTTGCAGAAAATGAATTAGCAAATAAATAAAAGTGATGATGATGTTCCATATAAACGAGTCATAGACAGAAGCGAGAAAAATATATTTGATAGAATAACTATTGGATTTCCTAGATGCTTATATCTCGTCATATCGGGTGTGAGAATCCAAATTATAGAAATTCACCATATATGCCAGGACATAAACATGATTAAAATATTCAGTTTTTTTGAAATATGTATATATCAATTTTACTTGTTATCCTGAGTCAGGACTAGGTAAAAATTATGATAAGTTTGTGACATTTTATAGTTTGTTAGAGGACAAAAATTCAAAGTTTAAAAATAAATCAAAAGAATGATATCTATGGTTATTTTCTGACAAATTTAATGCATAGTGTTACTATGATTATGGATAAAAAAGGAATAAAAGAAAAATAACTCCGAAAAATGCTTGACTGCGAAAAAATGAAGTGAAACAGCAGAATTTTTTGAGATTAGTCATCTTCTGTACCATCATCTATACAATTTCAAAATGGTGGAGAGCAGAAACAATCGACCATTGAGAAGATTTTAGTGCTGTAGCTGTTTCCTGCTTTTGATAAAAAAGATAACAAAGAAAATGGATACATTCGGTTGTATCCTTAGATGCTTCAGAGAATGTTTTCTGATTATATGACAGCGGCAAATCGCGTATTCAGATAGTATATAGAAATAACACGGTGAAGTATGAAAAAAGTGATACAGTGTCAGAAAAATTTATCTAACCGAATTTGGGGAGTTAAGGGGATGAATGCGTTTCTTTTCCAATAATCTTCTGTTGATCATCTTGGAAATTCAGCTGATTGGAGATCATATAATTTAGTATCAGTGATGATCGTTCTTTTTTTGACGATGGTGCTAAATATATTTCTGACCGGGTTTCCTTGGATTATGTTTCAAATTTTGATCATAGGGATGCCAGGTCTTATTCTCAGGTCTGTTTTTATCGAGAGTGCTACACAGAAATGTCTATTGTTTGTTATCATGCAAATCTGGACTTAGCTGCTCTGATGGCTTTGAGTAAAACAGTTCCATATATTGTTATTTGAACTTTTTATTATATCTGAAGAAACTCCTAACTCCTACTTGAAAATCAAAAATCAGGAGGAATGAAACAATGAAAATTTATGATGAACTGGTTGCTCGTGGCTTGATTGCCCAGGTAACAAATGAAAAGGAAATTCGTGATCTGGTTGACAATGGAAAAGCTGTTTTTTATATAGGTTTTGATCCTACGGCAGACAGCCTTCATGTGGGACATTTTATGGCCCTCTGTTTAATGAAACGCCTTCAGATGGCAAAAAATCAACCAATTGCACTTTTGGGCGGAGGAACCGGCATGATTGGAGATCCTTCTGGCAGATCTAATATTCGTCAGATGATGACATTAGAGACCATTCAGCATAACTGTGACTGCCTTAAGCAACAGATGGGTCGTTTTATCGACTTTTCTGATAATCAAGCGCTGATGGTGAATAATTCGGAATGGTTGTTGGATCTGAATTATATTGAATTTATTCGTGAAATCGGTCCTCATTTCTCAGTAAACCAGATGCTAAGAGCTGAGTGTTATAAGCAGAGAATGGAAAAAGGATTGAGTTTTCTGGAATTTAACTATATGCTGATGCAGAGTTATGATTTCTATGAGCTATTTCAGCGCTATAACTGCAACATGCAATTCGGCGGAGACGATCAGTGGAGTAATATGCTAGGCGGCACCGATCTGATTCGAAGAAAGTTGCATAAAGATGCTTATGCTATGACGATTAACCTGTTGCTAAATTCTAATGGGGAAAAAATGGGCAAGACTCAGTCAGGAGTGGTCTGGCTAGATCCTGACAAAACCACGCCTTTTGAATTTTATCAATACTGGCGAAATATTGGGGATGCAGATGTTCTCAAATGTTTGCGGATGCTGACCTTTCTTCCAATTGAACAAATCAATGAAATGGATCAGTGGCATGGAAGCCAGTTGAACCAAGCAAAAAAAATTCTGGCTTACGAGCTGACTGGGATGGTTCATGGGGAAGAGGTAGCAAAAAAAATGGAGGCAGACGCCAAAGTTCTCTTTACTGGAGGCAGTGAAGTCACTCATATGCCAACTATAGAGCTGGAAGAAACAGACTTCGAAGAAGGAGCGATTGATTTAATTACACTGTTGGTAAAAGCTAAAATAGCAGGAACTCGTTCAGAAGCTAGGAGGTCGATAGAACAAGGTGGTGTGTCTATTAATGGAAAAAAAATCGAAGATATCCACTATTTGGTGAAGAAAGAATCTATCGGTAGTATTGGAATCCTGCTAAGAAAAGGGAAAAAGAACTTTAAAAAAATTTGTATCTAATAACCAATTGTGCTATTATGTAGGAACAGCATGAACTCTTCCTACGTGCCTAAAAAAATTGCTTGTTCATGGTTATTGTTTTTGGGAGGAAATGTCATGAAAAAATATGGCGTAAATGAATTACGGAAAATGTTCCTAGAATTTTTTGAGAGCAAGGAGCATTTAATATTGAAAAGTTTTTCATTGGTTCCACAGAATGATAACAGCCTGCTTCTGATTAATTCCGGCATGGCGCCGTTAAAGCCCTATTTTACTGGAGCTGAACTACCACCCAGGAAGAGAGTAACTACTTGTCAGAAGTGTATTCGTACGGGTGATCTTGAGAATGTCGGCAAGACGGCTCGACATGGAACATTTTTCGAGATGTTAGGTAATTTTTCTTTCGGAGACTATTTTAAACAGGATTCTATCCGATGGTCTTGGGAATTCCTTACAAAGGTCGTAGGCCTGGACTCGGAACGTCTATATCCATCCGTTTATCTGGAAGATGATGAATCCTTTAAGATCTGGAGAGAGGAGATAGATGTAGCACCGGAACGGATTTTTAAATTTGGTAAAGAAGATAACTTTTGGGAACATGGAAGTGGCCCCTGTGGCTCTTGTTCGGAGATCTATTATGACAGAGGAGAAAAATATGGCTGTGGACAGCCTGGATGCACCGTAGGATGTAAATGCGACCGCTATATGGAAATTTGGAATAACGTATTTACGCAGTTCGACAATGACGGAGAAGGACATTATACGGAACTGAAACAGAAGAATATTGATACAGGAATGGGACTGGAGCGTCTAGCTGTTATCGTACAGGACGTAGATTCCATATTTGATGTGAACACTATTCAGACGTTGAGAAACCAAGTCTGTGAAATGGCTGGCTTGGAATATCGGCACGATCATGAAAGTGACGTTTCCATACGGCTGATTAGCGATCATATACGTTCTACTACCTTCATGCTTTCAGACGGTATTATGCCTACCAATGAAGGAAGGGGTTATGTGCTGCGTCGTTTGATTCGTCGTGCTACCAGACATGGAAGACTGCTTGGTATCAGCCATCTGTTCCTTGCAGAATTAGCTGGAGCATTCATTGAAGAAAGCAAAGATGCTTATCCTGAGCTGGAAGATAAAAAAGATTTTATTTTCAATTTATTCGATAATGAGGAAAAACAGTTTAACAAAACTATTGACCAAGGGCTTTTGCTTCTCAGTGATATGGAGCGAAAAATGAATGAAAATGGGGGGAAATGCCTATCTGGAGAGTACGCGTTTAAACTATATGACACTTATGGTTTTCCTGTGGATTTGACGAAAGAGATCTTGAAGGAAAAAAGCTATGACATTGACGAAGCAGGTTTTAAAGCATGTATGAAGGAGCAGCAGGAACGAGCTAGAAAAGCTAGAGAAACAATGAACTATATGGGTGCGGAGGAAACGGTCTATGATAAAATAGATCCCTCTGTGACGACGGATTTCATTGGATATGACTGTCTGGAAGGTACCTCAAAGATCATCGTTCTTACCAGCGAGACAGAGCTCAGGGACTCGCTGATGGAGGGTGAAAGAGGCACGATTATTGTTGGGAAGACGCCTTTTTATGCTACCATGGGTGGAGAACAGGGAGATTTCGGAGAAATTGAAACAGCTAATGGTGTATTTGCAGTGGAAGATACTATAAAGCTCCGAGGCGGAAAATACGGCCATGTGGGAAGAATGAAATTCGGAATGATCTCCAAAGGTGAGCAGTCTCTGCTCAAAGTAAATCAGCCATCCAGAAAAAATACAGCAAAGAATCATAGCGCCACACATCTTCTTCAAAAGGCTCTTAAGATTGTTCTGGGAGGGCATGTAGAACAGAAGGGATCTCTAGTAGCGCCGAATAGGCTCCGTTTTGATTTTTCACACTTTCAGGCAATGACAAAGGAAGAATTGCAGGCGACTGAAGATTTAGTGAATCAGAAAATTGCCGAACAGCTTCCGGTTCATATGGATATCATGTCTTATGATGAAGCCAAGCAGACAGATGCCATAATGCTTTTTGAAAAAAAATACGGTAATGAAGTTCGTGTAGTTTCCATGGGCGATTTTTCAAAAGAACTGTGCGGAGGAAATCATGTACGCAATACTGGCGATGTAATGTTGTTTAAAATTATTTCAGAATCCGGGAAAGCTGCTGGCATACGAAGGATTGAAGCTCTCACAGGCCATGGCGTTATCGAATATTATCAAAGAGAAGAAGATCAGCTTTATAAGGCAGTCAAAGCGCTAAAATCCTCTCCAGAAGACCTGTTATATAAAATTGAACACCTTCAAGCTGAATTAAAGTCATTGCATAGTGAAAATGAATCTCTGAAGAGTAAAATAGTTTCAAAATTAATAGATGATATGATGGCGAATGTGACTGATATAAAGGGCATTCATTTGCTGGCTGCTGTGGTTCCAAATGTAGATATGAATAGTCTTTGTGATTTAGGAGATCAGCTAAAGGCAAGGCTAGGAGAGGGTGTAATTGTTTTGTTTTCCTTTAAAGAGGAAAAAGTGAATCTGATGGCAATGGTCACAGAAGAGGCTCAAAAAGCGGGAGCTCATGCAGGAAATCTTGTAAAAGTGGTAGCCGAAGTTTTAGGTGGTAGAGGAGGTGGACGTCCGAGTATGGCCCAAGCAGGTGGCAAAAATCCAACTAAGATCTCAGTAGCAGTTAAGAAAATTCCAGAGATACTTTCTGCACAGCTTCAGATATGTAAAGAAAAGATAAAAATCAGTTGACATATCGAAAAAATCTGTTATAATCATGATAGTGCAAAAAGATATCCGGACAGTTGTATTGAAGCACAATCTGCAACTGGAGGGAGGTTGGGTGTGAGTAAATGTCAAATGTGATTGTAAAAGAAAATGAGACGTTGGATAGTGCTTTACGAAGATTTAAACGAAGTTGTGCAAAAGCCGGTATTCAGCAGGAAATTCGGAAAAGAGAGCATTATGAGAAACCAAGTGTTCGTCGTAAGAAGAAATCTGAAGCAGCTAGAAAACGTAAATACAATTAAGTGCACTTAAAAAGCCTTGATATTTATCAGGGCTTTTTTATATAATTATAATAAGTAGTAGTTAAGATTGTGAGTAGGGAATAATTACAGATGGGAATATTCAAGAAAATACTGAGATTTTTTTCTAATCGGATTACCTTAATTGTTTTTGCGATGGAATTTCAGTTTCTATGGTACTTGTTTTTGTTTTTCTTTATTACAAGAAGCAGTATGTTTTTTTATGTTACCATGTGGGTAATTGCTTTTATCACCGTTCTGTGGCTAATTAACCGTAGGATCAATCCGAGTTATAAGCTAATTTGGACAATTTTGATTCTGGCCATGCCAGTTGTCGGTTTGATTTTTTATCATATCATGAGCAAGTCCAGAGTGGCAAAAAAGTTTCAGAAAGAGCTGACAAAGGTAAAACAAGAAAACAGAAAATTATTGCGTGAAAGTCCGAAGATTCGGGAAAAGCTCCGAGAGTTAGATAGGGGCATAGCTAATCAGTCCTGGTATTTAACCGATACAGTGTCTATGCCTTGTTATCAAAATACTGTGACGAAGTATTTTTCCGTAGGCGAAGACTGGTTTGCAAAATATGTAAAAGAGCTGAAGAAGGCAGAGCATTATATATTTATGGAATATTTTATTGTGGCGGAAGGCTATATGTGGGAAACGGTCCTGGACATTCTGAAGGAAAAGGTAAAGCAGGGTGTGGATGTCCGTTTAATCTATGACGGCATAGGCTGTCTGACTACACTGTCTGCCAAATATTGCAAAAAGCTTCAAGCTTATGGAATTAAATGTGCTGCTTTCAACTCCTTTCGTCCGTTTTTAAATATTATGCTTAATAATCGAGATCATCGAAAAATCACTCTTATTGACGGACATACGGCTTTTAATGGGGGAATAAATTTGGCAGATGAGTATATCAACCAGAGATCAAGGTTTGGTCACTGGAAAGATTCAGGCATTTATATCCATGGCGAAGCCGTTTGGAATATGATTGCTCTGTTTTTGGAGATGTGGTCGTTTATCCTGAAGACTTCCTGTAATTTTGAAAAGTATCGTCTCAGGCAATATTCTGAAGAATTTTTCGAAAGCGATGGTTTTGTCCAGCCTTATGGTGATTCGCCCTTGGATGATGAAGCAGTAGGGGAAAATGTATACAGGAACTTGATCAGTAATGCAAAGAAGTATGCATATATTTTTACTCCCTATTTGGTTTTGGATAATGAAATGATGACGGAGTTGTGCAACGCTGCCAAAAGAGGTGTAGACGTACGAATTGTAACACCTGGCATACCTGATAAAAAAATTGTTTTTCTTCTAACACAGTCCTATTATCAGCAACTTTTGGAATCGGGAGTCAAAATTTATGAATATACACCAGGATTTATTCATTCCAAAAGCTGTGTCTGTGATGATGAAGCAGCGGTTGTCAGTACGATCAACCTGGACTATAGGAGCCTGTATCTTCACTTTGAATGCGGTATCTGGCTCTACCAGACAAAATCTGTAATGGAAATAAAAAAAGATGCTTTGAATACATTCAAAATTTCCAGAGAAATCGATCTGTCTTTTTGTAAAAAGAGGCATTTGTTTATCCGGGTCTTTCAGAGTGTTTTGAGAGCGATCGCACCGATTTTGTGATATGGATGAATACCTTGGGCTATGGTTATTAGGTTAGGTAATGATGACAACTAAGTTTGATGGTTGCTGTAGGTTTGAAAAATTTAGCCAGACATTATATTCTAGCTAAAGATGTGTCTCTGATATCTCAGTAGTTAGTGGTACATTTTTCCTTAGATTTTTCATTATTCTTCTGTCTTGATGTAGGATATTACCTATATGATAGTTTAAGGAATGACGCATTTTACAATCTTCAATATGAATCAGCTGATAAAAAGTTATAAAAGCTGCGAGGATTTTTAATATAGAAGAAAGATAAGTATGGGCCAATACTGTGTCAGCGTCTGCGGTACACAAGTGACACAAAGGAAGAGAAACATCCTGACTGTTGTGGTCATAGGGGTGTATCGGATTATAAGACACAAGTTGAGTTTTATGAAGGCCATCATCCTACTGATGAATTACAGATTTTGTAGCTGTATTCTCTAATGAGGATGAAAAACAAAAAATTCAATTAAATAAAGAGATGCAGGTTGATTATGCAAAAAAAATCTGATATCTAGAGATTGGATGGAGGGATCCTGTTACATAATACAGAGCTGCTAGAAATCTTTGTGCAGTTTATAGTGCTGTCGAAAAATGGTGAGAAGGTTGAATTTGGATAGTCTGTTGAATTGGAAGAGGATTGGCAGTGTGGTCATTTTGTATCAAGAGAATATAGAATTGTTCGGAAGATATTAATTATGTAAATCTGCTTTGGCAGCAAGACTTTTACATTGGAAATATGGATTTTCCAGTGAAAAAGAAAACTTTTGTGAAGAATGTTACACCTGGCTGAAGAAAGATACTCTGCTGTTCGTTTTGTTAACCGATCTTGATAATGTGACGATCGGTCTGGAACATCGAGATTTGCTGGCTCTTGTAGAAAAAGCAAAGTTTGATATGTACTTTTTTCTATAGAGACAATATGGTCATCGAAAAATTCGGATGCTCGGTAGATTCGGAAAGAACTTTGATGATTCAGCTTGCGGAACATTATCCTGTATATTATACTGCAATATTGAATCAAAATATTATATCCGAAGATATACCCTGGTATATTTATAAAAGGAAGGAGTGATAGTTTTAGAAAATAATTAATCTATGTTTCATAAAGAAAAATCTAACAGCAGTGATCTACGTATACAATATGGAAAGTCACTATGATGACTGATTTGAGTTGAGAAAGCTTTCGATTAAAGCGGTCAATCAGGTTACTAAGGATTTAGAGCAAGTGACAATATTACTGCTTCATAATTTGGCACAAATGGATATGTATTTTTGCTGAATGGTAGATGTATTTTTCTATGGCAATTATTATGGAGGAGTCATTCTCCTGGGAAAACATTAAAATCTGGCAAATTCAGATTTATAACTGTTTTCCCAAATATTCATGATTGGTTCCAATACGATAGGAGGTCGGTGATTATTAGTAGATGGATGAGAAAATATACGCTGTTTCTGAAAATTTGCAATCTCTGCGGATTAGTGGTTGTGTTGGATATAAAGTATTGTGAATGTAGAAGCTATGGCGATGTATAAAGTTTTCGGTGTTCAAAGGATTTTTGAATCTCCTTCTGCAATTGATCAGAAAAAATAAGCGAGATATTTTAATATCCTGATTGTGGAAATTCGAAATCAGTATCTGGAATCTATCAGGGTAGATAGCTCATGAGGATATGGATATGAACAGCGAATTCATGGTAATGGCTAGCGATACTGATTAACATTAAATGCCTAATCCTTCTGTCCATGCCATGAAGAAGTGACAAAGTGAATCAATCAAGAGGAAGGAAATTGGAATGAGCTAGTTATGTAGTTTTTGGAATACACTAAAATATAACTATATGTTTTATGAATTGAGAAAACTGATGACAAAAGTTGAAAAATTTTTTACAGGAAGCAGAGCTTTCCAAAAAGCGTTGCTGGGTTATAGAGCGCCGTTAGAGACCTTTAGCAAATGTTGTTAGATATATGTTCCATGGATAAGCTGCAGCTCTTCTAGTTGGTGCTGTGTTGCCAGAAGAAGATAAATTCAGGAATATCGATGAAGAGGAAGTGTCTCTTTCAAAGAAAAAAACTATGTAGTAAGAAAAAAACATTTTTTTGGAATTGCTGGATAAAAAATCAAGAAAGCCAAAGACCGTCGTGAGATTTTTAGCGGTTTTGGAGCTGATAAAGACGGGGAAAATTTGGATGTTGTAGGAAGAAATTTTTGCAGATATATTAATTATATCTATGAAAGATGAGGATACAGTAAAAAAAAGAGAAGTGTAAGGAAGAGGTAAATGAAACAAGTGAAAAAGTTTGGAAGATGCTCTAGAATCAATTTTATTTTTCATGGAAAAATTTGTGGAGATAACCAAAATTTCTGCAGCCATCAGAAAAGATTCGAAGAAAAACAGAGAAATATTGAAACTAATGAAGGAGTGCTGTAACAAGGAAAACAGAGAGAGCGGTTTCAACTCTGTATAAAGCAGGAGTATTATGATGACCTGATCTCCATAGTCCAGAAGTTTAAGGAATGAAGAAGGATTGATAAGTATCATGCTAGAAATTTTTCCGATCATCACATATAAGTAATCGGTTAGAAAGACTGAGATTAAAAAAATCAAGAGTGAGAAATTTGCC
Source organism: Lachnospiraceae bacterium (assembly GCA_021442455.1). Classification (GTDB taxonomy): domain Bacteria; phylum Bacillota; class Clostridia; order Lachnospirales; family Lachnospiraceae; genus Scatomonas. Next base: position 30,083 of record JABUSY010000034.1, read on the forward strand.
TACGAGATCAATCGATTGATAGAATATAACTTAGCGCGGGAGCTTGGGCGAATGAACGTCAGCGGAGGATCGATTTTATTATGGAGAGTTAGAAAAATTGAGTGGAAGAAGCTTTAACCTCATGTTCATATATTTTATAAATTGTGAATTTGATTTGAGCAATTTGAGCGTTTATATTATCTTCCTGGAAATCCCTTGCGATTCATACTCTATGCTCACTGTGGGCAACGCTTAGATATTTAAATCAGACATGAAGTTTGACGGAGTGCGGAACCAGCATATGCTGCTCCGTGAAGCAAAAAATTTACTGAATAACCGATAGTAGAATTTTATTAAAAAAGGATTGAACCTTTTTACACAACTGATTATCACTCTTTGACGCTTTATTGCAGCGCTGAATGTCTCAGTAAATTCAATGTGGTTATTGCAAACTTTCAAGAGTCATCAATTAATTTTTTTCTGGGTGGGGGGGTGACGATGTTGGCTATGGCATGATATATTCAAAATTCATCAGCACTAAATCAGGCTAATAGATGCCTATATCATTAGTTTTTAAGTGTGCAAAAACTCCTGTGTCGCCTGCACTGCTTGAATGTTGATATGATATTCAGAAAACAATCTGTGTATTTTAAAGTGCCAGATAAGAGCCTAGTATCCATATTCATGAAGAAACAGTTTAAGAAAAAAAGTAACACTGAAATTTAAACAATTTTCTTTTTCCTATCAAGGAGCGATTGGCAAATATCAGTTTTTAAGAAGTAACGCTGTCAGTTAGACAAAACGACTGCTTATCTGTTAATACTTGTACAAAGGAACTGGTACAGAAAGACATGAATAATCTGATGAAGAAAATGAATAAACTTATAGTCGTCAATCAGAGATAGGAGAATATGGATCCTGTTTATGAAAGAAGGGAATATCATGAAACAAGGCGCTGACGTTCCATGACACCTTGATGAAATCAGGAAGTTTTTGTCTCGAACTTTATTGCAGGCATTTTAAAAATTATCTATTTATTCGCAAAAAAGTTTAAGCTACAAAATTATTTCCTTTCTTGTCTTTTTATAGTATACTTACTTGAAATTAGCGCTCCATTTAAAAACATAAAATTTAGAAAATAGATAAAATAAAATTATAATAAAGAAATTACTGGTAGTACAGTCCAGAGGAGCCGATAGCAGTGATTGATGTTACACTGTCTAAAATGGTACAGTGTACGTAGAATTCGGATTAAGTGAGTAGAAGTTCTTGAAACACTAACAAACGCGATCAGTACTTCATACTATGAATACATTAGTTTAATACAATATATTTATCTGTATTAAGAAAATCTGGCAAAGTATTAACAATGAATTGATGGTATAGATCATTTTTCAGGTTTTGGTATGCCTACTAAGTAAATTTTACGAATAAGATAATACAATATGATTGAATTGATAGAAAATATTAAAAACAGTTAAAAAAATTAGTAAAAGATGTTATGATATAGGTGGTTTATTTTTCTAACAATCGGTGTAAGAAAACAGAATTTTCTGTTCTAAATTTATAAATAGGTAATGGAGGTTAAAAAATGAGCAACGAAACACAAAGTCTGGCAAGACAAAGAATTGACACTTTGCTTGATGAAAATAGTTTTGTTGAAATTGGTGCGCGGGTAATTGCTAAAAGTACTAATTTTAAATTATCTAAAAAGAGTATGTATTCTGATGGTATTATCACTGGATATGGTGTGGTTAATAATAGCCTGGTTTATGTTTATAGTCAAGATGTGTCTATCTTAAACGGTACGATAGGTGAAATGCATGCAAAAAAAATTGTGAACCTTTACAAGCTGGCTATGAAAATGGGAGCGCCAGTTATCGGACTAATTGATTGTGCTGGGCTGCGTCTTGAGGAAGCAATGGATTCTTTGAATAGCTTTGGTGAAATTTACATGGTTCAGGTTGATGCTTCCGGTGTAATTCCACAGATTACCGGAATTTTTGGTATCTGTGGCGGTGGAATGGCTTTGATTCCAGCTTTAACGGATTTCACATTTATGGAAGAGAAAAACGCAAAATTGTTTGTGAATTCCCCAAATGCGCTGGAAGGCAATATTGATTTCAAATGCGATACCGCATCAGCTGCATTTCAGAGTGAAGAGGCAGGTCTGATAGACTGGAAAGGAAGTGAAAGAGAGATTATTGGCAAAATGAGACATCTGCTATCCTTGCTACCTTCCAATAATACAGACGATATCTATGAAGAGTGTAAAGATGATCTGAATCGCAAATGTCCGAATCTAAAGAATTGCATGGCGGATCCTGCGTTGTTTCTTGCAAGAATCAGTGATAACCAGCTGTATATGGAAGCTAAAGCTACTTATGGAAAAGATATGGTGACAGCGTTCATTAAGTTGAATGGTATTACTGTTGGCGCAGTTGCGAATAGAACTGTTTTTTACGACACGGATGGAAATGTAGGAGAGACTTATGAACCGGTGATTAGTCCTAGGGGAGCTAAAAAAGCAGCTAAATTTATCATGTTTTGTGATGCTTTTTCTATTCCTATCATTACATTTACCAATCTCAGAGGCTATCAGGCTACCAAATGTTCAGAAACTCATATGGCGAAAGCTGCAGCTAAGCTAATCTATGCGTTCGCCAGTGCGACGGTACCGAAGGTGAATGTAATCACAGGAGAAGCATTTGGAAGCGCGTATCTGATCATGAATAGCAAGTCGGTCGGAGCTGATCTGGTGTATGCTTGGAAAAATGCAAAAATCGGTATGATGGATGCCAAAGAAGCGGCTAAAATCATGTATGCCGGTGCTGATGGTGTTGTGATTAAGGAAAAGACTGTGGAATATGATGCTTTAAAAAACAACGTAGAATCCGCTGCTGAAAAAGGATATGTGGATACTGTCATTGAAGCAGAAGATAGCAGGAAATATATCATTGGTGCTTTAGAAATGCTGTACACTAAAAAAGATTACCGTTCGGAGAAAAAGCATGGTACCGTTTAATCGAGGTGGTATATAATGAAAAATAGAAAAAGAAAAAGGATTGGCTTGTTCTTAAATGTAGTCTTCCTATTGGTTATGATGCTATCAGTGCCCGTATCCGCTAAGATCACGAAGGATACAGAAAAAATGCTGAAACAGAATATGCACGATTATCTGAGCAGTATTTTTAGCCTTGAGGATAGTATGTACGATCAGGTGAGGGAGAGAGGTGGTTTTTATGCAATTATGATTGATACCATCCGTGAAAATCAGGATACGGTTGGATCCATGGTAAGTGTCGGTGATGTAAAAGTCACAGAGACAGATGTAGCTGTGATTTGCACGACAAAGGTGAAATTCGAAAATTATGATGTAGATGTCGTGGTAACTTGCGATGCAACTGGCTCGCTACTCACCAATTTTGTGATGAACATTGATTATCCCCTGTTTGTTCAAATGGGGCAAGCCGGAATGAATATTCTCATAGGAATTCTGTTAGTATTTGTGATCATTTTATTTCTGACAGGAGTGATTTTTTTACTTGGTTTTATTGATAAAGGTATCAATAAGAAAAAAACAAAACTGTTAAAGATGCCTCTAAAGGATATGCCAAAAATTCGTGCTGTCTTGGAAGAAAGACCTATAAGCAGGGAACAGGAGGCGGACAATATAGAACTGGCGATTGTTCTGGCGGTTGCGATTGCAGAGGAAGAACATCCATCTGTAGATGGTTATATGGTTCGGCCAATAAAGAAGACGTATAGATTCAGAAAATTTGGGAAAAATTAGGAGGATACAGAAATGAAGACTTATACAATTACAGTAAATGGCAACGTTTATAATGTGACTGTAGAAGAGAGAAGGAGTACTGGTACAGCGGATTCGGACCAAAAATCAATTTTGTCTCAGATACCGGAAGCAGCTACAAGAAGAACGGCGGCTTCGTCAGGTGGGTCAGGTTCAGTGAAGATAACAGCTTCTGTTTCAGGTAAAATTTGCAAGATAGAGGCGAAAATGGGGCAAACTGTTAAGATCGGTGATACAATTATCATTCTCGAGGCGATGAAGATGGAAATCCCGATTGTGGCTCCACAGGATGGTACGATTGCAAATGTTAATGTAGCTGAAGGAGATGCTGTGGAATGTGGTGATGTATTAGCGATGATGGATTAGATAATCGATGAAAATATAAAACAGGAGATAATAAAATGTTAGATATTTTAAATACATTGTCAAACATGTTTCATCAGACTGCGTTTTTTAATCTGACATATAACAATTATGTGATGATTATTATTGCTTTGATGCTTTTATATCTGGCGATAAAATATGATTTTGAACCTCTTTTGCTGCTGCCAATCGCATTCGGTATGCTTCTGGTGAATATCTATCCGGACATCATGGCAGCGCCTTGTACAGATGTGTCTGGCATTGAGCATTCGGGTGGATTGCTGTATTATTTTTTTCAGCTGGATAAATGGAGCATCCTTCCCTCGTTGATTTTTATGGGTGTGGGAGCTATAACGGATTTTGGCCCGTTGATTGCCAATCCAATCAGCTTCCTTTTGGGTGCAGCCGCTCAGATCGGAGTTTATGTTGCATATTTTTTTGCAATCCTATTGAAATTTCATGGAAAAGAAGCAGCTGCAATTTCAATTATCGGAGGTGCGGATGGCCCTACATCTATATTCTTGTGTGGACAACTGGGCTGTACATACTTAATGGGACCGATTGCGGTGGCGGCATATTCTTATATGTCATTGATCCCGATCATTCAGCCGCCTGTCATGAAGTTTCTGACAACTGAAAAAGAAAGAAATATCAAGATGGAACAGCTACGTCCTGTTTCCAAGCTGGAAAAAATCTTATTTCCAATTGTGATTACCGTTGTGGTATGCCTTCTTTTGCCTTCTACAGCACCGCTGCTAGGCATGCTAATGCTTGGTAATTTCTTTCGAGAGAGCGGAGTGGTTAAACAGTTAACAGAGACAGCATCTAATGCGTTGATGTATATTGTGGTAATTCTACTAGGAATTTCCGTCGGAGCGACCGCCAGTGCTGAAGCATTCTTGAATTTCACAACGTTGAAAATTATTGGTCTTGGTCTGATTGCATTCATATTCGGAACAGCCGGTGGTGTCTTGCTGGGTAAGTTGATGTGCAAATTGACAAACGGGAAAATTAATCCGTTAATTGGATCTGCCGGCGTGTCCGCTGTACCGATGGCTGCGAGAGTCTCTCAGAAGGTGGGGGGAGAAGCTGATCCTACCAACTTTTTACTTATGCACGCTATGGGACCAAATGTAGCAGGTGTCATCGGAACGGCCATTGCAGCTGGAACATTTATGGCAATGTTCGGAGTCTGATGCTTATATAATCATTGCTGATAGGAGGAGAAAAAAAATGGCTGAGATAGAAAAAAAACCTGTTAAAATTATGGAAACAGTGCTTCGTGATGCACACCAATCTTTGATCGCTACTAGAATGCCGACGGATGAGATGCTTCCCATCGTGGATAAAATGGATAAAGTTGGTTATTATGTCGTAGAATGCTGGGGTGGAGCGACATTTGACGCATCCTTACGTTTCCTACATGAAGATCCATGGGAAAGACTCAGAAAACTCCGTGCAGGTTTTAAGCACACAAAGTTGCAAATGCTTTTTCGCGGACAGAATATTTTAGGTTACCGTCCTTATGCGGATGATGTAGTAGAATATTTTGTTCAGAAATCAGCGGCTAATGGGATTGATATTATTCGTATTTTCGACTGTATGAACGATTTAAGAAATTTGAAAACTGCTATCTTTGTGGCAAATAAAGAAAAAATTCATGCACAAGTAGCGTTGGCTTATACCATTGGAGATGGATATACACTAAAATACTGGACCAGCATGGCAAAACAAAGTGAAGAAATGGGTGCGGATTCTATCTGCATCAAGGATATGTCTGGTTTGCTTTTGCCTTATGAGGCTACAAATCTGATTCAGGCGTTGAAGAAGACGACAAAGCTTCCGATTACACTTCATAGCCATTGTACATCAGGAGTAGCTTCCATGACTTATTTGAAGGCCGTAGAAGCAGGAGTGGATGTGATTGACTGCGCGATATCTCCATTTGCTCTTGGTACTTCTCAGCCGGCGACGGAAGTTATGGTAGAAACGTTTAAAGGAACTCCATATGATACAGGCTATGACCAGGGACTGCTGGCCGAAATTGCAGATTACTTCCGTCTATATAGAGATCAATGTCTGGAAAGCGGCCTTTTGAATCCGAAAAACCTGAGCGTTAATATAAAAACCCTTTTATATCAAGTTCCTGGGGGAATGCTTTCTAACTTGACCCAGCAATTGAAAGAACAGCATGCGGAGGATAAGTATTATGAAGTGCTTGAAGAAGTACCACGTGTACGGAAAGATCTAGGAGAATGTCCTCTAGTCACACCATCGTCTCAGATTGTGGGAACTCAAGCCGTCTTTAACATCTTGATGAGAGAGCGTTACAAAATGGTTACCAAAGAAATTAGGGACGTGTTTAGCGGTAAATATGGAGCTACTGTGAAGCCCTTTAACGTAGAGATACAGAAAAAAGTACTCGGATCCACCGAAGCAATTACCTGCCGTTATGCGGATTTGCTTCAGAACGAGTTGAATACATTGGAAAAAGAAATTGCTCCCTACAAGGAGCAAGACGAGGATATATTAACATATGCGCTATTCCCGCAGGTTGCCATGGATTTTTTTAAATATAGAGATGCACAGAAAACAAAGGTGGATGTACAAATGGCAGATACGGAGAACGGGGCGTATCCGGTTTAAGTTTTATGAGAAAAGAGACGTTGTGAAACAGATAATGCATAAGTCTAAGGAGGAACGTTCTGTTTTTGTGCTTAAAAATCTTATCATTTGGAAGGTATAATCTTAGCGTCCATAAATTTTATCAGCTTCGGCGCTTCCGACTGGCTTGATTTTTTTCTTGGCGTGGATATCTGGTTATCAACATAGTAACAAATCGATAAGCATAATCAGAATGCTCATAATGATCAATAATTAGAAAACGGATGATCTCTGACTGTTCGTTCCTTTGCGGGGCTTTAATAGACAATTGGAAGATATAAGATTCTGCTTCTATACTTTTTCAGCTCTTCATATATCATAAAATTTCCGGATATCAGATGGTCTCTTTGTTTATGGTTATCTTATCGGATTAGCTAGTTAGGAAAATGTATTGACGACAATCTCGCCTTTCAGAACATTGACATCAATCGGATTGCTTGCAGCGAAGAATACAAGATTATTCAGTACTAGATCTGGCAAGAATCTCATCTTTGTCTTGACATGTTTACCGGTACAAACTTTAGACATGTTGAAGGACGATGAACTTTTCTAGTGTTTGCTTGAAATTTCAGCTTTTGAATATTTCTTATCAAAGTATTTGCAATGTTAACGCGAATGATAACAATGTATAATTCCGAGAGAAATTTACGATAACCAAGAAGATATTTATTAAATTGAAATATCTCAGAGGATTACTCTTTATAATTTATATACTCTTGAAAAGCGAATGCAAAGAACAGTTATTCAAGCCATTCTCCTAATATTCTATGACTTTATTCTGCAATCAGTTTTTTTCGCGTATCGGTCTGATATCGGGTAGTAATGAGGGCACTTATATAGCGATTTTTAATCGTTCGATTTTATATCTCATGTAAGTATCATTAATCATTTGTCAGATATTATAAATCCTAGAATTTGGTAAAGCTTTAATACCGTGGATATTTTGTTCTGCTATCAGTGGATAAATAAAAAATTAAAAAGCAAGGTTTTTCTCTTTCAAATTTTCGAATATTTTTCTTCACGCTTGCGTAAAACCATCCCTTGCTGTCAAGAGCAAATTTACAGAAATAGTTTTTCATTTTAATAATGATTCTTTCATTATTCTTGTACATCACCAGATACATAGTGAAAATATATTTATAGAAAAGATTTGTTTTTTCTGGTAGCTCTCTTTCGTTCACCATATTCAAAAATCTCTTCATAGATCTGAAAGAAATTTTCTCCTTCAACGCTATATTTAGATCGATACTATTGCTTGTCAGATGAGAAAAGTTCGCTTCTGTTTTGACGATTTATTTTTGATAATTTAGCCGTTTGTCTCTCAGTTTATTATAATGGTCAAAATATTTCTTAAGGATTTTAAAAAAGAGTTAATGTGAAATCTAGAGGTAGTGTGATAGGGGTTTGCCTATATAAATAGTTTATAGCAGACAATTCAGAAATTTCAGTTTTAAGATTATATTCGTATACATTTAATCATTCTCTTGTAAATCCTGTTTTTATTCTTGTTTTTCGTATCATGCTTCTACGTTTTCTGTAGAGTTGACTTTTTATATTTCGTTTAAGAGTGGTTACAACAATTGTTTAGAAGATAAATATTACTGTGTTTGTTTATGATTTTCAAAATTGGCTTTTTACAGTCAAGATTTTTCAGTTCCTTAGGATATTCAATCGTGAGTATGAGTATCTGTTTCAGTCCAAAATGTTTGTTACGAAAAGACTTGTTCCATTGCTTTTATGCATTTTTAGAAACATAGCAAAATTAGGTGCTGCCTATAAGATTTTACTTGTTCTGTTTCGTCAGAGAGGCAAATAAAAGAAACACAGGTGGACAATATCAGACGCTGCTGAGCACCTATTGTTTTTCTATCGTAATCAGTAGATCATCGACTTCTGGTTGAACAATTTTTTTCTAATCCGTCCAAAGGACAAAGCTTGATCCAATTATTAGCAATGGTAATTCTATCAAAAGCTATAAACGTCTTCTTTATTATGAACAAATTTGCCTTTAGTATCACATATAATTTTCAAAAGTCATACAAATATTTTCTGAATATTGTATCAATATGTTTAAAAAGCATTTGACGTGAATATGAAAATAGCTTATAATGAAATATGTTTATATAAGGTTATTTAAAGTACGATTAGTTTCGCCAGAGCGGAGCTATGGAGTATATCAGAGTTTATATTATCTTGAAGAATTATATGATAGTGCAGAAAATTAGTATTTTTATAAAAATTTTACTCGAATCATAATATTGTCGTTAAAAAGGAAAGTAAATTTTTTGCTGAAATAGTGTTTTTTTACGAATAGAATCAAATTTGTATAGATGAGAAATTGTGCGTCTTAAGAGCTATATTCTTAACAGAAATTTAGCATTGATGATCGTTAAGAGAATCGAAAGAAAGCTAAATTTTATTATATAGAACATAAACAAAAAAGCGGATAGGTTGATTCTTCGAGGATAATAGTATGATTTCTTCGGAGTTTGCCATCGAGCTGAAAATGGAAATTGAATAAGTATGTGAATAGATATAATAAAAGATTGAAAATAGGAGATAAAATTGACAAAGCTTGTGAATATTGGTTTTGGGAATGTGGCAAATTCTGAAAAGATTTTAGCTGTGGTAAGCCATGACGCGGCTCCTATTAAGCGCTTGGTGTCAAAAGCGAAGGAAGAGGGGCAGGTCATCGATGCGACGCAGGGACGGAGGACAAAGGCGGTTGTGGTTCTAGAAGGAGGGAAGATTTTGTTATCTGCTCTTCAGCCTGAGACTATCAGCCGAAGATTTAATTCAGATTACCTTGGAAATCTTGATTTCATGGTGAAGGATGAAAAAGAAAAGTCTGAGGTAGATAATGAGTGAAGGGATTTTAGTAACTGTATCTGGTTTTTCTGGATCCGGCAAAAGTACATTAATGAAAGAATTATTGAAAAAGTACGATCAATATGCTTTTTCTATTTCAGCGACTACCAGACAGCCGAGGCCAGGTGAACGGGATGGTATAGAGTATTTTTTTAAGACTCTAGAAGAATTTCAACAGATGATTGCAAAGGACGCCTTTATGGAATACGTTCGTTATGCGGACAATTATTACGGTACTCCAAAGTTCTATGTGGAGGATCAACTGGCAAACGGAAAGGATGTAATCCTGGAAATTGAGATAGAGGGTGCGATAGAAGTTAAACAAAAATGTCCAGATACACTTCTGTTATTTGTGGCGCCTCCAAGTGTTGGAGAGCTAGAACGCCGACTGTTAGAACGGGGAACAGAAACTATAGAAAGCATGCAGTTTCGACTTGCCAGGGCAGTAGAAGAGTCCAAAAAAATGAAAGGTTATGATTATATTGTGATCAACGATGTATTGGAGGACTGTGTGGAGCAGATACACAGGATTATCTGTTCGCAGCGTCAGTTAGCTTCCAAACAAATTGAATTCATATCACAGATACAGCAAGAATTAAAGAGGAAAATCAAAGATGTTACATCCGTCTTACAAAGAATTGATTGAAATTATTAATAATGAACAAGACATGGATGAGATCCAGATGGTGGCCAGCAGATATTCCATCGTACTGGCTACTAGTCAACGGGCGCGTCAACTAATTTCAGGAGCAAAACCTCTGGTGAATACGAGAAGCAAGAAAGCATTATCTGTGGCAGTGGAAGAACTATATAAAGGGAAAGTGAATATTCTTTCCTCCTAGAAAGAGGAGTAAGTGCGAAGGGGAGTAATGGGTGAAGCTATTTTGCTACTCTGCCTGAATTGATATGTGTAGTACATATAGCTTATCGGAAGACGGCTAAAGAAAAAGGTAATGCAGATTTTCTTTATTTTTCTTGGAATGCAATAAGAATCTTGTGGACAGCGGCTATATACTGGAAAAACTGAAAGGAAACTTGCCTGTGAAATAACAAACGAAGAATAGCAGGCTGATATTATTATACATGATGTCAAGGAAGGAAAGTATATTTCATATACTAAAGATGACAAAATATCGAAAGAGCGAAAGCTGCAGTTCACCTAAGTTGATCATGGTAGAAAAGGCAACAAGGGTCTATAGGAACGATTTGTGTGGGAAAAGTCTGTTTTTGTTCTACTGAGGAAACTATCTGAGATTTCAGGCATCTGCTGGATATGCATTGTGTATTGCTATTCGAAAAAATTATTCGAAATTTATTCGATTGATGAACGAGGAACCAAAGATTTGCTACTATCTGGGTCTCTATCTTTCAATGGACATGGAAATGATAATATTTTAAAGAAAATGGGGCTTCAGACCTCTAAAGCAGAATTGAAAGTTATTATTTAGTTTAGAATCTTTGGCAAAAAATCTTCGGAAATAATTCTGGAGAGATAGAAGAGCAGTACCAGGAACTGATGAAGTTAGTGAATGAAATGAACTTTAAGCGCCTGGGAGTATTCACTTATTCGCAGGAGGAAGATAAGCTTACAACAGCGCTGATAGAGCAGTAGATTGATGAGGATATATAGGTGAAACAACAGAATGAGCTATTGTTACTTCAGAAAACGATCTCCTTAGAGCCAAGTAAGAAGAACAAGAAGATCAGAGAATCGTTGAATGTTTTGATTGAGGAGTATATAGCCGATGGGAATGTAATATAAGGGTGTACCTATGGAGATACTTTAGGCGTTGACGGGTATTTGGGGTTCATATGAAGGGAAATTGTTGGCTTTCGGAGATTTGATATGCACGCAGGTAACTTTTGACCTTAGTCTATGATATAATTGGAGTAGTTGAAAATGCATTTACCAAATAAATTAACGATCTTCAGAATAATTTTAGTTCCCTTTTTTGTGGTTTTTATGAAAGTTCCTGTGGGTGGTGAAAAAATTCATCGCTATATTGCATTGATGATCTTTATAATGGCAAGTCTAACGGACTACTTGGATGGGTATATCGCTAGGCGAGACAATCTCGTTACAGATTTTGGGCAATTGATGGACCCTTTGGCGGATAAGTTGCTGATCTGCACAGCGATGATATGCCTAATTGATACGGATCAACTTCCCTCCTGGATAGTGATTGTAATTATTTCCAGAGAATTTATTATTAGTGGTTTCCGGCTAATTGCGGCGAATAATAGGATTGTGATAGCGGCAAGCCAACAGGGAAAGTTAAAGACTATCTCTCAGATGGCAATGATTTTTTTCCTTCTGGTGAATTTAAAGGGAAATATAGGCTATGTGCTGGAGCAGATTTTGATTTATCTTACCCTTGCCCTTACTGTTATATCGCTAATTGGTTATCTGTATAAAAACAAACAGGTGATGAGCAGCTAGAAATAGAAGATAGCAGAAACATATACTGTGAAAATTATTAAGAAAAGCTTAGAAAAACGCATGAAGGTAGATGTACTCTTAGGAAGAAATTAAAAAATGATCACAAGTAGAATCCTGTATGAGCGGAGAGGGGATGGATTCGGCTTGTTAATGTTCCAAGGTTGCGTTTAGATGTCTTAGGCTATCTTAATCTATTGTAATGTATCGCGGATCACAATAGTAAGTTTGTGTCGGAGAACATTAAAAATTTATACTTTCGTTAGTCTTCAAGAAAAGAGCTGGCATTGAAATATATAACTTTAGAGTCTTACGTAAGGTCATGAATGTCAACTTAACGAGGTATTGGAACAAGTTGATTTTGTTTCATAAAGTAAAGTATAGCTACTATTCTATCATGGCCATTTTTTGAATCACATGGTCAATTTTATTTTTTTCTTTTTAGTTTTTAAAAAATTCAACACTTCAAGAACTACATTTTTTATCTTTCGGGCTTTTCTAAGGGACTGAAGATTTACGAGTTTGGAAGGAGCAGTTCTTGCAAGGTTTTTGGTATTTATCTAATCAAACTTTGTTTTATTCTGTATTGTTTAGAATATCTGTATGTCAATCAGTGTAGATGTCATATTTTCAAGTTTCGCCTTTGCTTTTTCCATGAAAACTGGCTAATTTAAGAAAGTATATAACAATAACAAATGAATGGTTGCAGCGTATTCATAATTAAGATGAAGTGTATGTGCGGGTACCTGTAGAACCAATAACTTTATGGTGGTATTGCAGTATCTGTATTATGGAAGAGACTTATTTGTTGTTATTTTCATTTTTTGACCATATTTCATAAGCTGTTTCTTTATCCTAATAAACGTTCAAGAATGGAGACAGCAGCCAAGAAATAGGATATATATAATAAGACAATCTGTTGTTTTTGCTGTCAAAGATAGCGTTAGCACATCCGTAAGTCAATTCATGTTATCATAGCCAGAAGAGTAGGGGAAGAATTAAAATAATTGCTGCTAAGGTTGTTGCTACTTAAAAAATTAATTCTGTTTAAATTCTTTAGACATTTTATTTTTATGATATATCATTGTCTTACTTTTGAAGAATCAATGATGAGATTATCAGTAGAAAAAAAGTTTGATACAGGTTTAAAATGTTATATTATCCTTTGCTATTTAGATATCCAAGATCCTCCAAGCGGTCTGTTTTTCTGACTAGATTATTTTTTTTTGGGGGGGGAGGTGTAGGAGGTGCGATAGTTTTCTAGAAAGTACTGGATGTTCTATGAAAAGTAGTAGCCACTGGATGGTAATGGCTATGGTAGCGCTAAAATCTGTGAAAACACAAAGAAGCCACTGGAGGCAAAAAATTCGGTTTAAAGAAATGCCGAGAGTTTGCAAGTTACGCTTAAGGGAATAAGCTCAATAATTGCAGCGAAAATAAAAATACAAGGATCGCATAAAACGGGGGGATACCGTTCGTTGACGTCTAAAAATCTGCATGGATATATCTAGTTTATGCCTGTATTCAAGCATTTGCTTAGGCCTCGCTGGCGCTTAGATTCAGAATGAGTAGTGTTTTTGAATGAGAGGCCAATAGAATATAGGAATAAGAAAAATTTTGATATGATGTTGTATTGCTTGGATAATTAGACATTTCTAAACTTGAAATGTTCAATCTGTTTCTGCATGAATACGTCAGTTTGTTAATTCGTTAATTTTTTCTGTCAGATTTCCAAAAGGTTACGGATTTCGTGATCGGGTACCTTCATGGGATATTGATTATTAAAACAGGCTTGACATACTGGCAGGTCACCCACCATTTTCTGCAATCCGTTGATAGGCATATAAGCAAGTGAATCTGCTTTTATCAATTGACAAATTTCTTCTGAAGAATGATAGGAGGCGATTAACTGCTTGTTAGATGGCACGTCTGTTCCAAAGTAGCATGGATACAAGAAAGGTGGAGATGTGATCCGAACGTGTACTTCCGTTGCTCCAGCGTTTTTCATCATTTTAATGATATTGGCAATCGTTGTTCCTCGAACGATTGAGTCATCCACGAGAACAATTCGTTTACCTCTGACAACTGAATCCAGAACGTTAAGCTTGATCTTTACACTGGATTCTCGTTCTTTTTGGCAAGGCTTAATAAAGGTCCTTCCGATATAGCTATTTTTATGAAAGGCCAGTCCAAAGGGAATTTTGGAAGCTTCTGAATACCCTTTGGCAGCAGTGAGACCTGAATCAGGGACACCAACTACCAGATCTGCTTCCACAGGATAAGATTCAGACAAAGAGGCACCGGCGCGGATACGGGCTTCATAGACGCTAACTTTATCCAAACAGCTGTCAAGCCGGGCAAAATAAATATATTCAAAGATGCAGTGAGCGTGTTGTGTTTTTTCAGGGAGAAATTGGGAATGGATTACACCATTATTTGTAATGCTAACAATTTCGCCTGGTTCCACATCGCGGATGAACTGAGCTCCAATGGAAGAAATGGCACAGCTTTCAGAAGTGATGATAAAGGAATTGCCATGTCTACCAATGCAAAGAGGTTTCAATCCATAAGGATCCCTGACTCCTACAAGTTTATGTGCGCTCATAACTACGAGGCCATAAGCACCTTTGATCTTTTTGGATGCTTCGAGTATGGCTTCTTCTACTGTCTTAGAACGTACACGTTCTCTGGCGATGCAATAAGCGATGATTTCAGAATCGATAGAGGTGTGGAAGATGGCGCCACCATATTCCATTTGCTCTCTTAGCTCCATAGCATTGATCAGGTTTCCGTTGTGAGCCAAAGTTAACGATCCTTTAATATAGTTGAGTACCAAAGGTTGAGTATTGTCGATACTGATAGATCCTGAGGTGGAATATCTGACATGTCCAATGCCGATATTGCCATTCAATTCTTGAAGCTTTGATTCTTGAAAAATTTCATGAACCAAGCCAAGGCCTTTGCAGGAGTGTACTTTGCTTTTGGGTTCTTTAGTATTGGAAACAGCTATACCACAAGATTCCTGGCCCCTGTGTTGTAAAGCTTCAAGCCCATAATAAATAGTGGTGCTGACTTCATGTCCGTCTAAATTATAAATACCAAATACTCCACATTCTTCATGGAGGCCGTTATTATACAATATGGTCATAGTTTTTTGTTTCCTTCTCCACACTTTTTATACAATATATTATAAATGTTTTTTAAAAAAGATACAAGTAAAATATATCTTCTCCCCTGTCTCATAAGTCCTGTCTCATCAATCTTTGGTGTGCCATACCGTCCAATATCCCATAAGTTTTTTGACGAGTAAGAATATTTTGTTTAGTGATTATGATTAAAGCAGCCATTTTTTTATTTGAAAAATATTTGAATACGGAAATAAATTAGTATATAATGATGAACGTATTTTTATAAACAGTGAATTATTGTCAAAAGACAGGAGGGAACTAAATGGGAGTAAAATACGTATTTGTAACTGGTGGCGTTGTATCTGGTCTTGGTAAAGGGATTACTGCTGCGTCGCTTGGGCGGCTGTTGAAGGCAAGAGGCTATCAGGTGACCATGCAAAAATTTGATCCGTACATTAATATTGACCCAGGAACAATGAATCCTATACAGCATGGAGAGGTGTTTGTGACAGATGACGGTACAGAAACAGATTTGGATTTGGGACATTATGAACGGTTCATAGATGAATGCCTGGATAAGAATTCAAATGTGACTACCGGGAAAATCTACTGGTCTGTTTTACAGAAGGAACGGCATGGAGACTTCGGAGGGGGAACGGTACAGGTTATTCCGCATATTACCAATGAAATTAAAGGGTGTTTTTATAGAGGGAAAAGCGCGGATGAAGACCGAATTGCCATCATAGAAGTCGGAGGAACAGTTGGTGATATCGAGAGTCAGCCGTTTTTGGAATCTATTCGTCAGTTTCAGTATGATGTAGGACATGAAAATGCGA
Organism: Lachnospiraceae bacterium; assembly: GCA_021442455.1. Lineage (GTDB taxonomy): Bacteria > Bacillota > Clostridia > Lachnospirales > Lachnospiraceae > Scatomonas. Next base: position 46,169 of record JABUSY010000034.1, read on the forward strand.
TTCTGATCCATGTAACGCTGATTCCTTATATCAAGGCTTCTGGGGAACTGAAAACAAAGCCGACACAGGCTAGTGTCAAGGAACTACAGGGTATGGGCATTCAGCCAGATATTATCGTATGCCGTTCCAAGCTGCCTCTGACTTTTGAAATAAAGGATAAAATCGCACTGTTCTGCAACATTCCGGCAACGCATGTGCTGCAAAATTTGCATGCGGAGTATCTATATGAAGCACCTTTGGCCATGGAACGAGAACATCTGGCAAATGTCGCCCTTGATTGTTTGCATTTGCCTTGTCCTAAAGCGGATCTCACAGACTGGGCTGAAATGGTAGATATTCTCAGGAGTGCCAATAAGGATGTAGCTATCGGATTGGTTGGTAAATATATTTCTTTGCATGACGCTTATCTTAGCGTAGTTGAGGCATTAAAACATGGCGGTATTGCGAACCGTGTCAATGTTCACATTCAATGGATTGATTCTGAGACAGTAACGGAGGATAATGTGGCAGAGATACTGGCTGATGTGGATGGAGTTTTGGTTCCAGGAGGGTTTGGAAGCAGAGGAATTGAAGGGAAGATTACGGCAATTGAATATGCGAGAAAACAGAATATTCCCTTTCTTGGTCTGTGCTTAGGGATGCAGTTGGCGATAATAGAATACGCAAGACATGTAGTGGGCTATCACGATGCTCACAGCATCGAACTAAAGCCTGATACGATTTACCCGGTAATCGCTCTAATGCCAAATCAGAACGGCGTGAAAAATCTAGGAGGCACACTTCGGTTAGGAACTTATCCATGCGTGTTAAAAAAAGGCACCAAAGCTTTTGAACTATATGGCCAGGAGTTAATTCATGAACGCCACAGGCATCGCTATGAGTTCAATAATGATTACAGAAAAGTACTTCAGGAAAATGGCATGATTCTTTCTGGACTCTCACCGGACGGCCATATCGTGGAAATGATTGAACTTTCAAAACATCCCTTTTTTGTAGCGACTCAAGGACATCCGGAATTTAAAAGTCGTCCGAATCGTCCACATCCTCTGTTCAAAGGACTAATTGCGTCCGCCATTGCTTATCGGAACCAGAATCACTAATAAGCAAATGTAAATAAATATGGATAAAATTTTCAATTATTCTTTATTCAGTTCGGAATAAAGAATAATTGAAAATTTTTGGAAAAAAGTAGTTTACAACCGAATATTTTTGTAATATATTGTTTACTATCTAAAAAAGAAAAAAGTAATTTTTAGTTTCCTCTGTTATTACAGCGGCGGGATGAAAGCGCAGGTAAGACCTATTGGGTTGTTGAATATTGCAATGAAAGATTGCTAAATCTTGTATTTGTTATAAGTCGAGGATCAGTTGGGATATACAATACATAAAACATAGTTATGAAAGAAGGGAAATGTATGACGCAGCTAGGAGGAAGTGCTATCAAACAGCAGTCTCTTCTGTACCGTCCCGAATTGGAACACGACAGTTGTGGAATTGGTGCAGTTGTGAACATTAATGGTAAGAAGTCCCATGAGACTGTAGAGAATGCCTTAAAAATTGTTGAAAATCTTGAACATAGAGCAGGAAAAGACGCTGAGAGAAAAACAGGAGATGGTGTCGGTATTCTATTACAGATATCACACAAATTCTTTTCTAGAACCTGTGAATCCCTCGGTTTTTCTTTGAAAGGAGAGCGAGAGTATGGAGTGGGGATGTTTTTCTTTCCACAAAATGAACTGAAGCGAAACCAGGCTAGAAAGATGTTTGAAATTATCGTAAAAAAAGAAGGATTGGAGCTGTTAGGCTGGCGAGCTGTCCCAACCGATCCAGAAGTGCTGGGAGATAAAGCTAGAGAATGTATGCCATGTATTATGCAGGTATTCATCCGAAAACCTCAGGAGTTGGCGCAGGGGTTGGAGTTTGATAAAAAGCTTTTTGTGGTTCGTAGAGTTTTTGAACAGAGCAGTGAAAACACTTATGTAGCATCTTTATCCAGTCGAACGATTATATATAAGGGGATGTTTCTGGTTAAACAGCTCAGGATTTTTTTTGCAGATTTGCAGAGTCCATATTATGAATCAGCAATCGCTATGGTCCATTCTAGATTTTCTACGAATACGAATCCCAGCTGGGAGCGAGCACATCCAAATCGTTATATTGTACATAACGGTGAGATCAATACGATTCGAGGAAACGCAGACAAAATGCTGGCTCGTGAAGAGACAATGTTTTCACCGGCTCTTCAGGAGGATATGGATAAAATTCTTCCTGTGATCAATGCGCATGGTTCTGATTCAGCTATGTTGGATAATACGCTAGAGTTTCTTGTGATGAGTGGTATGGAGTTGCCTCTGGCGGCAATGATTACAATTCCGGAACCTTGGGCCAATAATGAGACAATTTCACTGGCAGAAAGGGATTTTTATCAGTATTATGCCACGATGATGGAACCATGGGACGGCCCAGCAGCCATTGTATTTTCTGATGGTGACCAAGTGGGAGCAATGCTAGACAGGAACGGTTTGCGACCTTCCAGATATTACATCACAGATGATGGATATCTGATCTTGGCTTCAGAAGTGGGCGTTTTGGATATCGCGCCAGAGCACATTGTGAAAAAAGAAAGGCTGCGTCCTGGAAAGATGCTGCTGGTGGACACCGTGGAGGGTAGGATAATCGGAGATAGCAAGCTAAAAGAACGTTATGCTCTGAAGCAGCCATATGGAGAATGGCTGGACAGCCACCTGGTGGAACTATCCAAGTTAAAAATACCAAATTTAAAGGTGAAAGAATATCAAACAGAGGAACGTTCGAGGCTTCAAAAAGCATTTGGATATACATATGAGGAATACAGGTCGAGCATCAAGCATATGGCGCTGAATGGAGCAGAGGAAATTGCGGCAATGGGAATTGATACCCCTCTACCGGTATTATCTAAAGAACATCAGCCGTTATTTCATTACTTCAAACAACTTTTTGCTCAGGTGACCAATCCTCCCATTGACTGTATCCGTGAGAAAATTGTCACCTCTACGTCCGTTTATTTAGGCAGAGATGGTAATCTTTTAATGGAACATCCGGAAAATTGTAAGGTGCTAAAAATCAATAACCCAATTTTAACTAATACCGATTTGCTGAAGATAAAAAATATGAAGGTAGAAGGCTTTAAAATAGTCGTTGTGCCAATTACTTACTACAAGAGTACACCCTTACAGAAAGCGCTTGAACGGCTCTTTGTGGACGTAGATAAGGCTTATCGGCAGGGCGCTAACATTTTGGTCTTGTCAGATAGGGGAGTGGACGAAAACCACGTTCCGATGCCATCGCTTCTGGCTGTATCAGCCGTGCATCAGCACCTGGTAAAGACGAAGAAAAGAACAGCGTTAGCAATTATTCTGGAATCAGGTGAACCGCGGGAAGTACATCATTTTGCAACACTGCTTGGCTATGGAGCCAGTGCTATCAATCCTTATCTGGCCTTAGATACTATTCATGAGCTAATTGAAAATGAAATGTTGGAAAAAGATTACTATGCATCTGTTGATGATTATACTCATGCAATATTGAGCGGGATCATCAAAATCGCTTCTAAGATGGGCATATCAACGATTCAGTCCTATCAGGGATCTCAAATTTTTGAAGCTATTGGGATCTCTAGAGAGGTCATTGATAAATATTTTACCAATACTGTTAGCAGGGTTGGAGGGATCACATTAGAGGATATTGCGAAAGATGTAGATGAGCGACATTCAGAAGCTTTTGATCTGTTAGGGCTTGGAAGTGATTTAACATTGGACAGTATAGGACGTCACAAAAGTAGAAGTCAAGGAGAAAAACACAGATATAATTCGGAAACGATACATTTGCTTCAGGAATCTACAAGAAAAAGAGATTATCAAATGTTTAAACACTATACGTCTTTGGTAGATAGTGAGGATTCTGGTTATTTAAGAAGCTTGATGGATTTCCGTTATTCGGAAGAAGGGATTCCTCTGGAGGAAGTAGAAAGTGTGGATTCTATCATGCGGCGATTCAAGACAGGGGCGATGTCTTATGGTTCTATTTCTCAAGAAGCTCATGAGACTCTGGCTGTTGCCATGAATTGCATACACGGAAAATCTAATACAGGTGAAGGTGGTGAGAGTGATGATCGTCTAGCATCAGCTGAACGATGTTCATCCATTAAGCAGGTGGCTTCGGGAAGATTTGGTGTCACCAACAAATATCTGGTTAGCGCAAAAGAGATACAGATCAAGATGGCTCAAGGAGCCAAGCCGGGAGAAGGTGGACATCTTCCTGCGAGAAAAGTCTATCCATGGATTGCAAAGACCAGGCATTCTACTCCTGGCGTATCATTGATTTCTCCGCCGCCGCATCATGATATCTATTCCATAGAGGATTTGGCACAGTTGATTTATGACCTTAAAAATGCTAATGTAAATGCTCGAATCTCCGTCAAACTTGTATCTGAAGCAGGAGTAGGGACAGTTGCTGCCGGTGTGGTTAAGGCTGGCGCGCAGGTTATTTTAATTTCAGGCTATGACGGAGGAACGGGAGCCGCACCAAGAAGCTCCATTCACAATGCGGGGATGCCTTGGGAGGTAGGGCTGGCAGAAACTCATCAGACGCTTTTGCTGAATGGGCTGAGAAATCGAGTGATAATCGAGACAGATGGAAAGCTGATGAGTGGAAGGGATGTGATTGTTGCAGCATTGCTGGGTGCAGAAGAATACGGTTTTTCGACAGCACCGTTGATCACTATAGGTTGCGTGATGATGCGTGTCTGCAATCTAGATACCTGTCCGGTGGGCGTGGCAACCCAAAATCCGGAGTTGAGGAAAAATTTTCGTGGGAAGCCGGAATATGTAGTGAACTTTATGCAGTTTATTGCAGAGGAAGTGAGAGAATATATGGCAAAGCTTGGTTTTCGTACAGTGAATGATATGGTGGGGCGAAGTGATTTACTTTATAAAAAAAGCCATGTATGCAATGAAAAGGCTGAAAAAGTTGATTTGAATGCAATTCTGAATAATCCTTGGGCGCATACAAAAAGCAGAGTCACGTTTGATTCGGCGGAAATGTATAATTTTGCATTGCAAAAAACTATAGATGAGAGAATTCTATTAAAGGAACTTCTTCCTGCTCTGGATAAGCGGGAAGCGAAGAAGATTTCCGTCAGAGTCAGAAATACGGACCGGACATTTGGAACAATTCTTGGATCAGAAATCACCAGAAGATTTGGTGACAGCGCACTGAAGAACGATACTTATGTGGTGGAATGTGAAGGAGCCGGAGGTCAGAGCTTCGGCGCGTTCATACCAAAGGGGTTAACACTCAAACTGACGGGAGATTCCAACGACTATCTTGGAAAAGGGCTTTCTGGTGGAAAAATCATCGTAAAAACTCCGGAGAACTCTCCTCTGAAAGCAGATAAAAATGTTATTATTGGTAACGTAGCATTCTATGGAGCCACCAGCGGAGAAGCCTATATCAACGGCGTAGCAGGAGAAAGATTTTGTGTGCGGAATTCAGGAGTAAGTGCGGTAGTGGAGGGAATCGGAGAACACGGCTGTGAATATATGACCGGAGGGCGCGTAGTAATTTTGGGAAAAACGGAAAAGAATTTTGCAGCTGGTATGAGCGGCGGCATTGCCTATGTTCTGGATGAAAAAAATGATCTTTACCGGAATCTAAATAAAGAAATGATTGAAATTGACAGGGTGGGAAATAAATATGACCGAAAAGAGCTAAGGGAGATGATACAAAAACATGTAGAAGCAACCGGTTCTGAAAAAGGGCAGGAGGTTTTGGAATATTTTGAGGAATACCTTCCAAAATTCAAAAAAATTATACCTAACGATTACAAACGGATGATGATACTTGCAAAACAGCTAGAAAAAAAAGGATTGAGTAGCGAACAGGCTCAAATTGAGGCTTTTTATGAAAGTTTGCAAAAGTAGGAGGAGAAGGCAATGGGAAAACCGACTGGTTTTTTAGATTATGGACGTCAGAACAGTGAATGTAGATCGCCATTGGAACGCATTAAGAATTTTCATGAATTCCATATTTTTCTGTCGAAGGAAAAACAAAAACTGCAAGGAGCACGTTGTATGGCCTGCGGTGTGCCTTTTTGCCAAGCTGGGAGGATGATCGCAGGAATGGTTAGCGGATGCCCGTTGAATAATTTATGCCCAGAATGGAATGATCTACTATATCTTGGTAATTGGAAACAAGCTTATATGAGGCTGACTAAGACCAATTGTTTTCCAGAGTTTACTTCGAGAGTTTGCCCTGCATTCTGCGAAATAGCCTGTACTTGCAATCTGAATGGAGATCCTGTAGCCACACAGGAAAATGAAAGGGCTATCATAGAAAATGCTTGGGAGTCAGGAATGATCAGACCAGAACCTCCGAAAGTCAGGACCGGAAAGAGTGTTGCCGTAGTTGGTAGTGGTCCATCTGGCCTGGCAAGTGCTCAAATGTTGAATAAACGCGGGCATTTGGTAACAGTTTTTGAACGAAAAGACCGGATCGGTGGTCTTCTTCGCTATGGCATACCAAATATGAAGCTGGAAAAAAAGGTGATTGACCGAAGAATTTGTCTGATGGAGGAAGAGGGAATTAGATTTGTCACAAATGCGGATGTGGGAACTACATTGGAAGCACAGAAACTTTTAAAGGAGTTTGATCGGGTATTGCTTTGTTGTGGAGCCTCTAATCCAAAAAATATCGATGTACCGGGCAGGGAGTTGAAAAATATCCATTTTGCGGTAGACTTTCTGAGTTCTGTTACAAAAAGTCTATTGGATTCTAAATTGCAAGATAAAAAATATATAGATGTGAAAAATAAATATGTAGTGGTGATCGGAGGGGGTGATACTGGTAATGACTGTGTAGGCACTGCTATCCGTCTGGGAGCAAGATCTATTGTACAGTTGGAGATGATGCCGCAGCCTCCAACAAAGCGAGCGGAAAGTAATTCATGGCCAGAATGGCCAAAAGTATTGAAGACTGATTATGGCCAGGAGGAAGCCATTGCTTTATTTGGAAAGGATCCCAGAATTTATCAAACAACAGTAACAGAATTTATCGGAAATAAAAAAGGTGAGCTAAAAAAGCTTAAACTAATAAATCTTAAGCCAGAAAAAGATCTGGAAAACAGTAGGATGACTATGATTCCAGTAGAAAGATCTGAAAAGGTGATCCCGGCTGATCTAGTGCTAATTGCTGCAGGTTTTCTCGGGGCACAGCAATATGTAACTGAAGCGTTTGGAGTAGATGTAAACGGTCGTACCAACGTGAATACAAACTCAGGAGAATATGTAACATCTATGCCGAGAGTTTTTACGGCAGGTGATATGCATCGGGGCCAGTCTCTAGTGGTATGGGCAATCCGCGAAGGGCAGGATGCTGCAAGAGCTCTGGATTTGTCTCTCATGGGGTATTCAAATCTCTAATTCCATTGAAAAATTTCTATATTAAATATACAGTAAATGGGTGCAGCGGAAGGGAAATTTGTTTAAAAAGGATAAATGATTTTGTGGAAAGGTAAAGCAACGATGTTTAGAGTGAATGAAAATTATCTAAAACTTCCGGTGAATTATTTGTTTTCTAATATTGAAAAAAAAGTGGAAGCTTTTAGCAAAGCACATCCGACACTGAAGCACCGAGTTATTCGTTTGGGAATCGGTGATGTAACACAACCGTTAATTCCAGCTATTATCAAAACACTACATGAAGCAGTTGATGAAATGGGGCAGATGGAAACATTCCATGGCTATGCACCCGATTTTGGATATGAGTTTTTGAGAACAGCTATTATGAAAAATGATTATCAGGGGAGAGGATGTAACATTGAGGCAGATGAAATTTTTGTTTCTGATGGCGCAAAAAGCGATTGCAGCAATATTCAGGAGATCTTTAGTGAGGATAGTAAAATTTCTGTTTGCGATCCCGTATATCCTGTATATTTGGATTCTAATGTGATGGCAGGAAGAACTGGCGTCTGGAATTCACAAACCAAGATGTTTTCCAAGGTTATTTACATGCCATGTATCAGAGAAAATAATTTTTCACCAGAGTTCCCAAAAGAAATTCCAAATTTGATCTATTTTTGTTATCCCAATAACCCTACTGGTTCTATGCTGACGAAAGCACAACTCCAGGAATGGGTAGATTATGCTAACTGTGTAGGTGCCGTCATTCTCTATGATTCCGCTTACGAAGCGTATATTTCAGAAGAAAATATTCCACATACTATCTATGAGTGCGAAGGAGCGAGAACCTGTGCTATCGAATTTCGAAGCTTTTCCAAGAATGCAGGTTTTACCGGTGTTCGTCTGGGATTTACAGTCATTCCAAAGGATCTGAAAAGTGGAAACGTATCTCTTCACAACCTTTGGAGGAGACGTCATGCTACAAAATATAACGGAGCTCCATATATCATACAAAAAGCCGGAGAAGCTGTTTATTCATCAGAGGGACAGAGCCAAATTAAAGAACAAATTGTTTATTATATGAAGAACGCAAGAGTTATTTGCGAGGAGTTAAAATCTGTCGGCTATACGGTATTCGGTGGAGTAAATGCCCCCTATATCTGGATAAAAACTCCTGCAGGAATGAACTCCTGGGAATTTTTCGATTATTTGCTTGAAAACGCCAACGTTGTAGGAACCCCAGGCTCTGGCTTCGGTCCCAGTGGGGAAGGATACTTCCGGCTAACAGCCTTTGGAACGTATGAAAACATTGTAGAAGCAATCGAACGAATCAAAAAAATGTAACGGTTGTTAATCAAAGTAATGAATATCCAAAGGAAAAACAGCGAGGGACGTCTAGTAGTTTTGCTGTATTGTAATTTCTGTTCCGTTTTTTCTTATACCAGCTTTTGATTTGGTTATTTAAATTATTCACATTTTTTCGCTGGATAATTTATAAATGATGGCTGTGCAAAAGAGTGGAAATTGTTATATACTAGCTAATAAATAGATTGTGTAACAGGTTTTTTGAACTGAAGTATTTAAACTAAAAAGGAGAAATAGAATATAGATGGTAAATAAAATTACGGATGAAATTATTGACTATGTGGGAAATCTTGCAAAATTAAAAATTTCTGATGATGAAAAAGAACAGACCCGGAAAGATATGCAAACAATAATGGATTATATTGATATACTGAATGAGCTGGATACCCGTAAAGTTGAGCCTATGTTTTACATATTTCCGGTTCATAATGTTTTTCGGGAGGATGTAATAACGAATGGGGATGATAAAGCTCATATGCTGGCTAATGCCCCGAAGCAGAAGGACGGGCAATATCAGGTGCCAAAGACAGTGGAATAACAGTAACTAACATAGAGGAGGATAGGGACGTGGATTTGATGACGTTAACTGCAGTACAGCTTTCATCTAAAATAAAAGCCGGCGAGATCAAAGTGATGGATGCTGTAGATGCTGCTCTCGCTGTGATAAAAGAGAGAGAAAAAGAGATCAACGCCTTTATTACCGTTGACGAAACAGGAGCTATGCATCGGGCAAGAGAAGTTCAGAGGCTGATAGATATCGGAGAGTTATCAAGTCCTTTAGTCGGTGTACCAATTGCCGTAAAAGATAACATCTGTACAAAGGGATTGAAAACAACCTGTGCTTCAAAAATATTATACGATTTTGTTCCAACCTATAATGCAGAGGCGGTTGCCAATCTCGAAAAGGCCGGAATGATCATCATCGGAAAAACGAATATGGATGAATTTGCCATGGGAAATACGACGGAAACCTCTTATTTTGGAGTTACACGAAATCCAAGGAATGTAGGTCATGTTCCAGGCGGCTCTTCAGGGGGTTCCTGTGCGGCTGTGGCAGCTAATGAGGTACCTTGTGCCCTTGGAAGCGACACGGGCGGATCTATCCGTCAGCCAAGTTCTTTTTGTGGCGTTACGGGGATGAAACCGACGTACGGAACTGTATCACGCTATGGGCTGATCGCTTATGCTTCTTCTCTGGATCAGATCGGACCTGTTGGAAAAGACGTGACAGACTGTGCGGCGCTTTTGCAAGTCATCGCCTCTTATGACAGCAAAGATTCTACTTCTGTGAGATTAAAAGATTATGACTTTATGAGTGCTCTGAAGAATAACTGTGCCGGGATGAAAATCGGTATTCCCTGCGAATATTTTGGAGAAAGGTTAAATCCAGAAGTCAAGGAGAAAATTTGGGTCGTAGTCGAGCTACTGAGGGAAAATGGTGCTAAGGTAGAAGAGTTTGATTTGGGTATGCTGGAATATGTCATACCAGCCTATTATGTGATTGCATCTGCGGAAGCAAGCTCCAATTTGCAGCGATTTGACGGAGTAAAATATGGCTATCGAACAAAGGATGACATGGGGGTTCATGACATGTATAAGTCCAGTCGTTCTGAAGGCTTCGGTTCGGAGGTGAAGCGAAGAATTATGCTGGGTTCTTTTGTACTGAGCTCTGGCTATTATGATGCCTATTATCTTAAGGCGCTGCGTACAAAAGCATTGATTAAAAAGGCATTTGACATTGCTTTTGCTAAATATGACCTAATTCTGTCTCCAGTTGCCGCCACCACGGCACCGAAGCTGGGCGAATCTCTCAGTGATCCGTTACAAATGTATCTGGGAGATATATATACTGTTTCTGTGAACCTGTCCGGTCTTCCTGGCATTACCATTCCATGCGGAATCGACAGTGCAAAGCTGCCTGTTGGGATACAGATGATTGGAAACTGCTTTAGCGAAAAGACTCTGCTACAGGCCGCTTATACTTATGAATGTATTCGTAATGTGGAAGGAAAGGGGAGAACATAATATGATGGCGCGAGAATATGAAACCGTCATAGGGTTGGAAGTTCACGTAGAACTTGCTACAAAATCAAAGATATTTTGCGGTTGTTCCACTGAATTTGGTGGAGCGCCTAATACCCATACATGTCCAGTCTGCACTGGCATGCCTGGTTCTCTTCCAGTTCTGAATAAACAAGTGGTGGAATATGCCATGGCGATGGGGTTTTCTACACACTGTCAGATCAATCAAAACTGTAAATTTGACAGAAAAAACTATTTCTATCCAGATAACCCTCAAAATTATCAAATTTCTCAATTCTATTTACCGATCTGCTATGATGGATGGATCGAAATTGAGACAAAAGAGGGTAGGAAAAAAATTAGAATTCACGAGATGCATATGGAAGAGGATTCTGGCAAGCTGCTTCATAATGAATGGGAGGACTTTTCCCTGGTGGATTATAACAGAAGTGGGGTACCTCTGATGGAGATCGTATCGGAACCGGATATGCGTAGTTCTGAAGAAGTTATTAACTATTTGGACCGTCTGCGGATGCTTGCTCAGTATTTGGGCGTCTCTGATTGTAAATTGCAGGAAGGTTCCATGCGTGTTGACGTTAATCTTTCTGTTCGCGAAAAGAAAAGAAAAATTTTTGGAACTAGGACAGAAATGAAAAATCTCAATTCTTTCAAAGCAATTGCTCGTGCGATCGCAGGAGAACGGGAACGTCAGATCGATTTGCTAGAAAGAGGTCGACAGGTTGTTCAAGAGACTAGGAGATGGGATGATATGAAGGAATATTCCTATGCTATGCGTTTCAAAGAGGATACAAAGGATTACCGATATTTTCCGGATCCTGACCTACCATCTGTAATGATTAGCGATGAATGGATGGAGAGCATCCGCGCCTCCCTACCAGAGCTACAGCCAGAAAAACAGGCACGTTATGAAAGAGATTTTCGTCTTCCGACTTATGATGCGGCGATCATCACAGCTTCCAAGCATCTGGCAGATCTATTCGAACAAACAGTAGCACTAGGAGGTAATCCGAAAAAGGTGTCTAACTGGCTGATGGTGGAGACTCTGCGTCTTCTGAAGAAGCATGGAGAAGAGCCGGAGCAGATTCGTTTTTCACCGGAACACCTGGCAAAATTAATCACAGTAGCTGAACAAGGTTCTGTCAACAATAGGATAGCCAAAGAGGTATTTGAAAAGATGTATGAAGAGGATGTGGATCCGGAAGTTTATGTGAAAGAACATGAGTTAACATCTGTCCATGATGCGAGCGTCCTAAAAGAGGTTGTGAAGCAGGTTTTAGAGAACAACTTCAAGGTTGTGGAAGAATACAGGAACGGAAAAGCAAAGGTTTTTTGTTTTCTTGTGGGACAGGTGATGAAAGAGATGCAAGGAAAGGCGAATCCTACCATGGTCGGAGAACTGCTCAGAAAGATGATCTAAAATGTAATAGTGTTTTTCACAGAGAATTGAATATTTTATATCAATCTTTAGTATGATAAATAGGAATTAACAAATAGTTAGATTTTTTTTATATGTAAAATGTTAACGATCACGGAAATTATACGGAAGGTATCATGGCACCAAAAGTAAAGTCGGCAGTCATAAGCAGTATTTGAATATAATGCTTGGAAGACAGAATAACTCTAGAAGGTTCTAAATCAAAAGAAAAAAGGATATAATTACGTGCTATAAAATGTATCAAACAGAACAGGAAAAGGTGTTAAATCATATTTTCGCTTGTACGATGTAAAAGAGTAGCTATTTATGAAGTGCTCTAAAAAAACTGTGAGATCAAAGATTCTATGTAATTAGTAGTAAGTAGTAAGCAACTTTCAGCATAGTCTAACTGTAGGAAAACTGTGGTATTTCATTCTTCTATACTTGACTTTGCTGTTGAAGAGCGTATAGGGGAATTGCTTCCACTGGAAAGAATATGGAAATTTAAAGATGATCTGTTAGGTTTGGTTTCTTACATGATCATGAAATTTCGTAGTGGTCCTTTTCGTCGGAAAGATATCTAATAGCACAAAAGCTAGCATTCATGTAAATTGATTTTTGAAAAATGAATATATCTAACTGGAAAAATGATTAAACCGTTTGGTAGAGGTATCTCTCTTTCATACCTTCAGCTTGTCCGAAATTTCTTACTGAAATAATATTTTATTATTATCTGCAAAGAAACCGATAGTCAGGCAAGCATTATGAGTCAATACGACAGAGAAAAGAATGCGTAGATGAATAAGTATGAGGAAATTCAGTTGCTTCAACTGATCGGAGAAGAGCGGAAATGGGGTTGTAGATGGGGAAGACGAGCGATTGACAATAGTATTTTTGAGATCAGGATATCTGTCTACACAATTTGGGGCTAATTTTTGGCTAAATAAATAGGAAAACATACGAATCATGATCATCGGGAAGCACAGATATTCCATGAGGAGAAGTAAAGAACATAACACATAAAGAGATTTCGAAGGATTAGTAGAACCAGAATAGGGAAATGGTAAAATAGCTAGCGACCTAGCATATATTTTCAACAATACTATGAAGAATTTGAAACAGTATAACATAAGAAAACAGAGCACTGATAAGGAGAAAGAGTATGCAGAAAATTACAATGGAAACACCACTAGTAGAAATGGACGGAGATGAAATGACCCGGATTTTGTGGTTATTCATCAAGAATGAACTGTTAAAACCGTTTGTAGAGCTATACACAAAATATTATGATCTGGGACTGAAGAAGAGAGATGAGACCGGAGATCAGATCACGATTGATGCTGTTAACGCTATTAAAAAATATGGCGTTGCCGTGAAGTGTGCGACAATCACCCCTAATACCGCCCGTGTAACGGAATATGCTCTTCATCAGATATGGAAAAGCCCAAACGGAACCATTAGAGCCCTGCTGGATGGTACGGTATTCCGTGTACCTATCGTGGTGAAGGGAATTGATCCCTGTGTAAAGAATTGGAAAAAACCGATTACAATTGCTCGTCATGCTTACGGAGATGTATATCGGAATGTAGAAATGGAGATCCCGACTCCCGGTGATGTGAAGCTGGTATATATTCCGGAGAACGGTTCTGGGAAACAAGAGATCCTTGTACATCATTATGAGGGAAGCGGTATCGTACAAAGTCAACATAATCTGGATAATTCTATTAAAAGCTTTGCCAAGAGTTGTTTTGAATATGCTCTGGATACAAAACAAGATCTTTGGTTTTCGACAAAAGATACTATTTCAAAAAAATACGATCATCGTTTCAAGGATATTTTTGAAAATTTGTATATACAGGATTACAAAGAAAAATTTAAGAAGGCGGGAATAACCTATTTCTATACACTGATCGATGACGCTGTTGCGAGAATTATGAAAGCAGAGGGAGGTTTTATCTTGGCTTGCAAGAATTATGATGGAGATGTGATGAGTGATATGATCTCTTCCGCTTTCGGTTCTCTGGCAATGATGACATCTGTCCTGATGTCTCCGCATGGATATTATGAATACGAGGCAGCTCACGGCACTGTTCAACGTCATTACTACAAGCATCTGAAGGGTGAAGAAACATCAACCAATTCTATGGCTACAATATTTGCCTGGACAGGCGCTCTTCGTAAAAGAGGAGAATTGGATAAGAATCAAAAACTGCAGAATTTCGCAGATAAGCTTGAAAAAGCTAGCATTTCAACTATTGAATCAGGAAAAATGACAAAAGATTTGGTTTCAATCACCACCTTAAAAAATCCGACACTTCTGAATAGCCGTGACTTCATCTTAGCAATCCGTGAGAAACTAGAGTCACTTCTCGGATAAGAGATAATGTATAGATCATTGCCAAATTTGAGAGCTTATATGATGGTTCCCAGATCTAGCGTTTTTTATATTGCTTGTGCAAAATATAATTTTGTAATATTCAAATTGAGAAAGTGTTGTGTATTACTGATTGTATAGGCCTGGGAGGCTGGTTATTTGTAATCAATGTTTTTTACTTGCTTATCGTATGGAGTCGATGAGCGAATTGAACGGGAAGTAGCGAAGATAATGTACGGCACCTTTTTTCGGAGGAAATGAAAACACCTCACCTACGTTCATTGAGCGCACCTGTGATTCATAGAAGCTGTATGGCCAAACAAGTGATAAAACACTTCTGTGAATTTCCTTAGCTTATTACAGCAGGTTTATAATAACCTTTGTACATCTATTGCCTATATATGTTAACGAGGCATGAGGCAATGAAAGGATACAACTTCGACTCTGATAGCGAGTGAAAACAAGAGAGAAACTTCAGAGATTTTTACTTTTTTATGATAATAATAATAAAACTGAAATTTTAAATTTTAGCTTATTCTTCAAGTTTATCCAATTGATTATAAAATTTTTCCGACTGCTTGATAATTTCCGTTTTTTTGAAATTGTTGATCGCTAAGAAGATTGATTCCAGTTTCCGAACGATTAAATTTTTCATCAATTGGTTTATTCTACGCTTCCAGTTTCGAAATTCGTTTTTTCCTGCGGAGACGAGCCTGCTGTTCTTTGTATGTTTTCCAGTTTATTTTAGTGGAAGATGTAACTGGTTCTTCAACCTCAGACCCGTAGAGGGGAGAAGAGTGAGAGGTGCGGATCAGTTCTTATTTTTTCTAGATAATAATTGTAATTTTCAAGATAATTGATCAGGTTTTGTCGATCAGCTATAAGATGCGTGTAGGGGTCTGGTAGATAAAATAACAGTCATGTCTGATATATCAAACCGTTTCATCATCTTTTCTTAGAACTTCCTCTAGGCTTTCTGGGATATGATATCTAAATGATTGGTTGGCTTGTTTAGTATAAGAAAATTAGCCTATGAAATTATTAGCTTGAAAAAGGAACCCCGGCCTCGTTTTTCGAAACTCAGAGTACGGATCGGCTGAAATACCTCAGCATATTTAAAGAAAAATGAAGCTAGTACATTTCCTATCTGGGTGTGGGAGATAAGGAGATAAAAGGATAAATATCAGAAATCTTTTTAAATATCGTCTTATCCTTATGTATGTAGAGCATATAGCACCTGATGTTCTTGCTCATAGTTATTCCGATATGATGTATTTTTTAACTTAACGTTGCTTCTTTGATCTTCCTCCAGAAGACCGTTGATAATTTTCATCCATGATAGTCTCTTATCTGTCCCATTGATTCAGATGATGGCGCTACGTTCACCTCTGTATATTTCAAAATTCTGTTTTTCAAACAGAGAAACAATGGAGTAAGATTTTGACAAACCTCAGCACATTGTTGCCGCTGATAATTTTGGGTTTTAGATGAAGGCGCATGGTTGTCTGAGAAATGAGTGGGTTATACAAAAATTCAATTTTCTCCAGTGGCTTTTTTCTATTTTGCCCTTCTGAATATTTTTTTCTGTTGAATGAGCGAAACTTTGTCATAACCTCTTTCTGGTGACGTATGTTCTGCTGTTGATTTAGATCAGCGTTATATTCTGCCTGACGAATCACTGTTTTTTTTCATTGCAGACTATGTAATTTCCAGAAAACGTTAAGTTTTTTTCTTTTCGAGTTTAATAACTTTTTGTGACGATGTGGCCCAGAAAATAGCGGTCATGAGAGATCAATAGGACCGCCTAGGGAATGATAATTCATCAGATACATTTCCAGCTAGGCAATTGATTTCATATCTAGGTGATTGGTAAGGCTAATCCAGCAGAAGTACATCAAGTTTGCTCAGGAGCCAGTGGACGAGAGTTACTTTGTTTTTCTGTTCGCCAGAGAGGGGCGACAGCTTTCAATGAAAAGTTTTCTTCTGGGAAAGAAAGTCCTTTGAGTACACCTTTTCCTTCGTTCTGATAGGCGCCTATCTGTTAGCTAATTCAAATGTGTAAATTAATCCATCTGTTAGGAAGTCATCAATTTTTTTGACTCTCCTGCGTTGGCAATTTTCATTCTAGATCGCTCATCTTTTATTCCATATTCAGAATGCTTTGTTTTGATTTTATGATCTCTTCATAGATAGTTTGGCTATCGTTAATATCTTGATACTGTGCTAAATATCCGATTGTTTTCCTCTTAGACAGTATCACCTGGTTGGAGTCAAACTTCACATTTCTCTCATGATTATTTGTAGAAAAGTGTTTTTTTCTGCTATGTTCATATCTATGCGAACATTTTGTTCATGTTCTTCTATAATGAAAAGATATACTACGGCGAATTTTCGTCGTTACAAATTTTTTTGTTGATCTTTTGACAAATTACTATCATATTACACCTCCATATTGTTTGCAGTAGTCTTTAACAGAAGAAATCTTTGACAATCTTTTGTCAAATAGATATAATGATATAAGAATCAGTGAATTACAAAGTCGGATCACAGAGTCAATCAACAAATATCTGGACAGGAGGGAAAAAAGTAGTGAAGGAAAAAAGTATTTCAAAAGCTGTTATCAAGCGGCTTCCAAAGTATTACAGATACCTTGGAGACTTATTGGAATTCGCTGTAGAGAGGATCTCGTCCAAAGAACTCAGTGAACAGATGAAAGTGACTTCCTCGCAGATACGTCAAGATTTGAATAATTTTGGAGGATTCGGACAACAGGGTTACGGATATAATGTACGGTACCTTCATGATGAAATTGGAAAGATTCTTGGCTTGAATAAAATACACAATATGGTGATTATCGGAGCGGGAAATTTGGGACAAGCGTTGGCAAATTATATTTCCTTTGAACGAAGCGGCTTTAGAACGGTTGGATTATTCGATGTGAATCCTGTGCTTCAGGATGTGACAGTTAGAGGAATTCCTATCCGCATGCTGGACGAGCTCCAGGAGTTTATTAAAGAAAATAAAGTAGAAATTGCTACGTTGACCCTTCCAAAATCAAAAGCCAAAGAGGTGGCAAAACTTCTGCTAGAATACGGGATACGGGCGCTCTGGAATTTTGCTCATACGGATTTAAATTTGTTTTTGCCCCGTGATGTTGTCGTAGAGAATGTGCATTTGTCTGAAAGTTTAATGCAGCTTTCCTATAATTTAAATAGTTATGAAGAAAAGCATAAAATAAAGAAATAACAGCGGCAGATCCGTTTCAGGGCTTCTGTCTTTATGTACACAGGAGATAAAGGGAAATAAAACGAATCAGATCAAAGAATTGTGCAATGCTTTAAAGTTACATTGGATATCATAATTTCTTATGAAAGAGCAATGCAACGGCTTACGAGATTAATGCTGGAAACAGTAAATTGATTTAACAAAACTGTTTGTACATTGGCCAGATTGCATCAAATGACCTATATTCTGAAAGATCGCAGTGCGATAGAGCTGTTTGATAGTATATTACTTGAATTTGCGTGACAACAAGTGGTTTTACTATGTCCGGAAGTAGAACTGTTTGCTTCAGGATTGCAATAGAGCTGGAAGCACAGTATCTTGAGCTTTTAGTTCCTCCTATGTTTTCTGGAAGCATATGTACACGAGCTGTAAAGATACTCTAAAAGTTTTATACATGGCTCAAAGCATCTTTGGAAGGCTATCTAAAATATCTGTATGTAATAGACAAAACCTGATATGTATGGCGCAAACATAGATACATCGTATATTTTAAATCTAGAAATATTTAAGATAGCCTGAGAATAGGGATAATCAATTTTTCAAAACGTAAAAGAATTTGATGATTTAAAAAGAAATATATTTTACACGAATTTCAGGCCTTTGATTGCCAGCGTGTATGGCAGCGTGGCTCCATTTGTTTTGATTATTTGAATAATCATCAGGAACAAACACAGCTTTGCGGTAAATTTGTGTTAAAATCACCTCAAAAATGAATAAAACAAAGCTGTCCACATACATTGAAATTAATTTTTTTTTACAATCTTGTACGAGATTTGGTTATTTTGCTGAAACAGTTTTGTACAATTGAGAAGAGACAGCTGAAAATCCGACCTGCTATTTGCGGTTGGATTTTGTGACATCAATGAATAAGATGCTGATAATCAGTTTGAAACTGTCTATATAATCCATTCTTTACCAAAAATCCAATCAGTGCTATATTTTGATAGGTGTTTATCTTACCAATCACTTATGAAATTTTATAAAAAAAATAAGGAGAGAATATGTATGCCAGGATATTTAAAATTTGTAAATATTAAGTATAAATAAAAAAGAAAAAACGATATCAAAAAAAGTAAGATTTTTTCAATTATTGGACATGAGATCGAGATTGTAGTTAAAGAAAGCAGATCAGAGCCGGCTAACAACAGAAAGCTGAAAGATATTATCGAGAAATCAAAAGTTAATAATATGCCAAATGATATCATAAACTGAGGAATCAAGAAGTTACCAAAGAATACCGGTGCAAATAATTATAAGAGAGTTAACTTACATATGAAGGATACGGGCCAACGGCGATCATTGTTAAAACCTTAACGTGCAATAAGAACCAGTTCTTATTGCACAGCAGAAGAGGTGCGGTATGCTTTCAGAAAAGGAAATGGCAGTATTGGAACAGAAGGCTATATTTTCTTCAAGTTTGATATAAAAAGATAGATCATCATAGATAAATAAAATTGTACAATGAATGCAGCTGATCTGATGATGATGGTACTAGATGTCGGAGTAAAAGACTTTTCGGACAAAGAGAACTTCTATGAAAATATTACCGATTCAGATGTTTTTTTCAGAGTGAGAGCAACGCTGGAAGAATAGAAAATTGTTATGGCTGATATTTGATGTCATAATGCTTCCAAAAATCTATATGACTCTGAAGGATGAAATAGCTATGAAGAACCTAAATCTTTTGAATGAAAATTAGGACGTGCAATACGTGTATATAACAAACCTATAGGAATAAGCATTTATCTGACAACATCTGGTGTATAAAACAGCTCTGATAAGAAGTATGATGCATTATTCTATCAGACAAAAAGAAAATTTAATGGTGATTTAGAATGTTACCTTCTGTTGTTCATTGATGAAAGAGAAGATCATAAAGTTCTGGTAGAGGTAAAAATAACAAGAACATATTCTTACAAATCTAGCCAAGAAGTAATAATATTAAAGATCTTCTAGTATTTTTTAGAGTAATCCTAAAGTGTTACTGATCATGAGAAAAATATTTTTCATGACCATGTCACTGATGGATTCTAGCAACTACTTTTTTGTTTATTGTGTCTAGTGTTATTATGATGCTTAGCTGATACAGCAGTTATTCATAGGCATGTTTTAGTTATAGCGAAATATGAAAATAACACAGAGTTACAAACTTTTTTTATCCACTCCATGATCACTAAAAAATCGCTTTCAGAAGTTGATACTGGATACGAAAATGCTGATTGATGATGTCGGAATCATGCTGGATGGAATAAAAACTGTAACAGAAATTCTGATAAATGAAGTAATCGATATATCAAAAGTATTATAGAAGTTGTATAAATAAATTGATAAAAAATCATATTCATAGCTGAAAAACCTTCGCATTGTATTTTGGTGAGGTTTCTGTTATAATATTCGAGAAATAAATATAGAACAGCTGTATAAGAAAAGGAGTCATTATTATGCTCTCTAATATACAGAAAATTTAGAAAATATCAGAGTTGTTTTGCAAATTCGTCAATATATATACAATAATGATTATGTTAATACTGAAAAGATAATTATAGGAAATTTACGCTGATACTTCTGGTGTTAATAATTCTTATCATCATCATAGTCTATCTGATTTGCTAGGTATCAGAAACAGTGTCTGGTAGACATATCTACAACGATTGTTATAGAATTTTTCATCATCCGGCTAGCTATGAATTTAATCTACAAAAATAAGCAAATTTTTGTAGATTATAGTATTATATTTGTTATTGAATCCGGGATTTTGAAAAAGGAGAGAGTAATGACGCAGGAGAAAAACAGAAAAAAAGCTTCCGGTTGTAAAAAATCCACTGTTGTAAAAAAAAGTACATTCTCTGCAGAAAGACAGAAAAAAAAGAAGACAGACGGAAAGATGAAAACTGAAATACTTCTACTAATGATTTTAGCATTTTCCATTCTTTTATTGCTCAGCAATTTCGGGATGGGTGGAGTTGTAGGCAAGTCGTTCATCTCCTTTTTTTTCGGAGTGTTCGGATCGCTGGCTTTTATATTTCCCGTTTTTCTCTTTATTGGCTGTGCATTTCTGATCTTCAACAGAAATAATCCGTTAGCGTTTCGCAAAGTCATTGGGGCATTAGGGTTGTTTGTATTTGCGTGTGCATTCATGCAGCTTTTGATGATCGGATATGAGAAAGAAGGGAAAATAATAAATTGTTTTTTCAATAGTGCCTATAATAAGCTTGGCGGAGGATTAATAGGTAGCGCGCTGGTTAAGTTTTTGGGTACCGCTTTTGGGACAGTGGGTGCCTATGTCTTCATTATTATCGCGCTGATGATCTTTTCGATTATCATGACGCAAAAGCCTTTGCTTTCTACTTTCCATGAAGAAAGTTCTAAAATATACTATACTGTCAGAACATGTTATCAAAAAGCATCTCAGAATAAGGAGAGCCGTGATAAAAAATTTACTTCTGCAGAAGGAAAAATGAAGCAAAAGAAGAAAGGAAGATTTGATATCCTGCAACAAATAGAGAAGCTATTCAGGTCAAAGAATTTTGAACAGGGAAAAAATCTTGATTGTTCAATCCAGAGAAACGATGAATCAGACATGGAAATGGCTGTACAAAATTTAGATGAAATGCTATCTGAAACGTTTCCGTTTGAAGGAGTAATAAGAGATGAGCCTTGCTCACAGGATTGTATGGTAATGAATGACATGAATTCGGATGAGGTCAGTGTATATCTGAAGGAAAAAGAAAAGAATCAAATAAGAAATTTCTGTTCAACCAAAACAGAAATTGACACAGATATTCAGAAGATAAAAAAAGAAATATCGGAGCAGCCAGTGAAGTTGAAAACATCCTATCGTTTTCCAGATCTTTTATTGTTAAAAAAAGAAAATGAAAAGAGCAGCGAAGCCTCCAATGCCAACCTAAAGGAGACTGCGACAAAACTTCAGAAGACACTTCGCAATTTTAATGTCAACGTGACGGTGAGCAATGTTAGTTGCGGACCTACGGTTACACGTTATGAGTTACAGCCAGAACAAGGAGTTAAAGTTAGTCGAATAGTAAACTTATCGGATGATATTAAGTTGAGTTTGGCTGCCAAGGATATCCGAATTGAAGCACCTATTCCTGGAAAGGCTGCGGTGGGGATCGAGGTGCCAAACAAGATTAACAGATCAGTTCTGTTGAGGGAAATCTTGGAATCGCAGGTATTCCAAAAACACCGATCTAAGTTGGCCTTTGCCGTTGGGAAGGATATTTCCGGACAACCAGTAATTACTGATCTTGCCAATATGCCTCATTTGCTAATCGCAGGAGCTACCGGATCAGGAAAGTCAGTTTGTATCAATACGTTGCTTGTCAGTATTTTGTATAAAGCCAAGCCGAATGAGGCAAAGTTCATTATGATTGATCCGAAGGTTGTGGAACTTTCTATATATAACGGTATCCCTCACCTCTATATACCGGTTGTTACTGATCCGAAAAAAGCTGCTGGGGCATTGAACTGGGCTGTGAATGAAATGACAGATAGGTATAATAAATTTGCAGAATTCAATGTTCGAGATTTGGTCAGCTACAATGCTAGGATGGAGCAGCTGTATGGTATATCGGCCAGAATACCTCAGATTGTGATTGTTGTGGATGAGTTGTCAGATCTTATGATGGTAGCTCCGGGTGATGTGGAGGAAGCTATTTGTCGTTTGGCCCAGCTGGCCAGAGCAGCTGGCATTCACTTGATCATCGCCACTCAGAGGCCATCAGTTAACGTTATTACAGGGCTGATTAAAGCAAATATGCCTTCCAGGATAGCTTTTTCAGTGGCTTCAGGAGTAGATTCTCGGACGATCCTGGATATGAACGGTGCGGAAAAATTGTTAGGGAAAGGAGACATGCTGTTTTATCCTCAAAGTTATCAGAAGCCTGCAAGGGTTCAGGGGGCTTATGTATCTGATGATGAAATCATGAAAGTGGTTGCATACCTGTCTGTATACGAAGGAGAAGATATCTATGATCAGGCAGTGGAAGAAAAAATTAATAACTTTGCTTCTGTAGCCACGGTGAGCGTTTCTGGAACAGATGATCTGGATACCTATTTCGTAGATGCCGGAAAACTGATTATTGATAAAAACAAAGCGTCTATCGGCATGCTTCAGAGAACCTTTAAAATCGGTTTTAACAGAGCTGCGAGGATTATGGGGCAGCTTTTCGATGCGGGTGTCGTTGGAGAAGAAGAAGGTAAGAAGCCACGTAAAGTACTGATGACAATGGAACAATTTGAGAATAATCTAAAGTGATTAGGAAGAGAATGTTCACAATGTGGCACGTCGCTTTCGGCAGGTGTGTGGTTCTGTCTGGAATGCGGATGGACCATTCACTTGGTTTTCGACTACAAGATTATGTATAATAGTCTAAAAGGACAACTGGAGGAAACAGAGAAGTGAGGAGAATTCAAATGGCTGGTATCAGAAGAAAACGTGTTCAACAACGTAAGACAAGAAAATATATTTTAGTGGTATTGGCATTTATCGTTGTCATTTTTTTGCATTTCCAATGTTGAACAATTAAAAGAATTATAAATCTTTTCATTATCAGTTTAATCAGTTTAAAAAACAAAAACAGCTTACAGTAACAGCATATATAGATTCTCTAGAATATGAAACGAGGGCTTTGGCTTCGAATAGCGAGAACTTGGAGTTCCTTGATACTTTTGGCTCAGATTTATGATCAAAGTGGTCGTCCAAATTTTGTTGTCACAAAATTATGCAAGATTATTGGGATTATGATCTGACCTATGGTCCGATGATCAAAATATATGAAAAGATAAAAGAGAATGCAAAGATTTAAAATTTATTGACTAACTGTCCGGTCGCTCTTAGGGGGGAATACAAAACAACATATCTGTGAGACTTTACATTAGGTGCCTTCACCTCTAAAGATTTTACAAAAGGATGGAAGCTTATACCTTTCTCAGGAGAAAAAAGCTGTTGGGAAAATGAGTAATATTTTCAAGGAGAATGAAATATGTATAAAATTTTAGAAAAAGATAAACTTGCATCAAAAATTTACCGAATGGTAGTTGATGCTCCGAGAGTTGCAAAGCATTGTCAACCAGGACAATTTATTATTTTTAAGCTGAATGAGAAAGGAGAGAGAATTCCTTTGACGATCTATGATTATGATCGTAAACAAGGGACTGTTACCATTGTCTTTCAGCAAACCGGAGAATCGACAACAGACTTAGCACAGATGCAAACTGGAGATGCCTTAGAGGATTTTGTAGGTCCTCTAGGACAACCTTCTAAATTCGTTACTGAAGATATAGAATATTTTAAAAGGAACAAGATACTTTTTGTAGCCGGGGGCGTGGGAACGGCTCCGGTGTATCCACAAATCAAATGGTTACATGAACATGGCGTTACTGCAGATGCAATTATTGGAGCGAAAACAAAGGATTTGCTAATTCTGGAAAACGAATTAAAAAAACTCTGCAATCTATATGTAACAACGGATGACGGCTCTTATAAGAGAAAAGGAATGGTTACTCAGACAATTAAAGAGTTGGTTAAAGAAGGCAAAAAGTATGATCTCTGTGTCACCATCGGCCCGATGATCATGATGAAATTTGTATGCATACTAACTAAAGAACTGAATATACACACAATTGCCAGCATGAACCCGATTATGTTGGACGGCACTGGAATGTGTGGCTCTTGCCGTTTATCTGTCGGTGGAGAAGTGAAATTTGCCTGTGTGGACGGTCCTGAATTTGACGGCCATCTAATCGATTTTGACCAGGCCATGAAACGACAGCAAATGTATAAGACAAAGAAAAGTTGTACAATCGAAGAAGATACCAAGCACGACGGTTCTAAAGTATGCGGGAGGTGATCATAATGGTGGATGTATTAAGAAAGGTACCTGTGCGAGAGCAGGATCCAAAAATTAGGGTAACTAATTTTGAGGAAGTATGCTATGGATATAATCAAGATGAAGCTATAGAAGAAGCTGCTCGATGTATGCACTGTAAGAACGCAAAATGTATCAGAGGATGTCCAGTAAAAATCAACATACCGGAATTTATTACCAAGGTAAAAGAAAACAATATCAGAGAGGCATATCAGATTATCAGCGAATCTAGCTCGCTTCCGGCCATCTGCGGTCGAGTATGTCCTCAAGAGAGCCAGTGCGAAGGAAAATGTATTCGCGGTATTCAGGGAGAACCTGTTTCTATTGGTAAGCTAGAGCGGTTTGTAGCTGAGTGGGCTTGTAAAAATAAAATAATTCCCACGTCTGCAGTGCGAAAAAACGGTCATAAAGTAGCAGTTATTGGTTCCGGACCGGCAGGTTTAACCTGTGCGAGTGATCTATCAAAGATGGGTTATGACGTAACGATATTTGAAGCGCTGCATCAAGCAGGTGGCGTTTTGAGATACGGAATTCCGGAATTTCGTCTTCCGAAAGATAAAGTGCTAGTTGCTGAAATTGAAAATATCAAATCTTTGGGTATCAAAATCGAGACAAATGTGATTATAGGGAAATCAATTACAATAGATGAACTACTCCAGGAAGAAGGATTTGAGGCAGTGTTCATCGGTTCAGGAGCAGGTCTTCCAATATTTATGGGAATTTCCGGTGAAAATGCTAACGGTGTGTTTTCTGCCAATGAATATCTGACCCGTAACAACCTCATGAAGGCTTTTCGTGAAGATTATCAGACACCGATCGCTCACGGGAAAAAAGTCGCTGTTGTAGGTGGTGGAAATGTAGCGATGGACGCTGCGAGAACAGCACTTCGACTGGGAGCTGAAGTTTATATCATTTACCGTCGGAGCGCAGAAGAACTGCCTGCACGCAAAGAAGAGGTGGCTCATGGAAAAGAAGAAGGTATTATCTTTAATCTATTAACTAATCCCACAGAAATCTTAGTCGATGATAAGGGATGGGTACGGGGGATTCGCTGTATCCGTATGAAATTAGGCGAAGCAGATATTTCTGGAAGGAGACTCCCGATTGCTATTCCAGATTCAGAATTTGAATTAGAAGTGGATACTGTCATCATCTCTATTGGGACCTCACCGAATCCATTAATTTCTTCCACCACCATTGGTTTAGATATAAATAAACACAAATGCATCATTGCAGATAAGGATAACGGACAGACATCGAAGAAAGGTGTGTTTGCAGGTGGCGATGCCGTAACAGGAGCTGCTACTGTAATATTGGCCATGGGTGCTGGGAAATTGGCAGCTAATGGAATTCATGAATTTATAACTAAAAAATATCAATAATATCCTGAGAAAAAACATATCAGTAGATAAGGTAGCGATATCACTCGCTGCCTATTCTCCTCTTTTCATCTCTGGCTCAGGAGTCTGTATCAGTCTAAATTCCATTGATCGTAACCGTAAACACTGCATTTTTTTTCGTTTAGTTTTTTCCTTCTCATAATTTTCCAAAAACGTCTAATTGGCAATCAGATGCTTCTCAATTATATTCCTGCCTTTGGTATAACTGAGATATAATCGATGTTGATCGTATTTTCGTCTGCCACTTTCAGAAATTCATCCGGCATTAAAGTAAGACGTGCTTCTATTCATTAACTAAATAAAAGCAGTATTTTATATTCAGGCTATTGACAAATTGAGTAAACGTTTTTTGATCTTGCAAGCTAGAAATTTTGAAAGTTGGCGATAAAAGGACGAAAAGTAGCCTTAACGAACAGGAAGAAGAATAAATTTTACAAAAGATAAGAAGACATATATGTGATCATTCTGAAAATCGGTGAAGCAATGTTGAATTCACTTGATTTTTTGGAAAAATAAAAGAATGGGAAGTACAACTGAGAAGCTATATTATCTTTTAGAATAATCGATAATTCGCTGGAGTTATGGTTTCATGTGTGAATGAATGTGTTCAGGAGAACGGATTTTTTTTCGTTAGCTTTTCCAAGATGTAAGAGTTATTTTGTTGGAAAAGTTCTTACAACATATTTTTTATGACATGTTTTTTTATATTTTTACATAAACATTACAGATGCAGTAATTTAACAAGTTATTATAAGTGATAAAAGAAATTAAACATAATCAAAAGAAAAAACATATGAACAAAAATAAAAATCTGAAAATTATTATCGTCATTATAGCTATCATTTGAATTTTGCTTAGAGTTTTAAGATGCAGATGTATGTTTTTTATAAAAAGTCTACCGGAATTTCAGGCATTCTTATCATATGGATGAATAAATATATTACACAAAAATGTTAAGTCTTGCAGGCATATTTGTTTGTAATTATATTTGTACCGTATCTGCTTCCTGTAATTTACAAAATCAACATAGGAAAATGTAGCATAAGATACTAGGCGAAGAAGGGAAAGAAAGAGTATGACCAAAGCAATTAACGTAATTGCATGAGAGGTGATCACTTTTACAATACTTGACTTATTATACGATCTACACTCAAAACAATTGAGTGCTCAGCGCACTCGACCAGGCGAATATTCTTTCAGTCTCTACATTCGCTGTCTTAGATTTGGTTGTTAAACGTCTCTCGTACAACGGAAAATATTAGGATTTACAGGTATATGTGCTGAATAATTTTATTGTCTTTGGCAATACTGATCATCAATCTGTCTTCTTGAAGGTTAAACGGAAATGATATTTCTGTGCTATTACTATTGAAAAATCAACTGAAAGCTGGTATGTTAATGGTGATACTGTAAAAGAATTAAGAGAAGGAAAAGATTGTGTCATAAAAAGAGATTGAAGCATTGATCACATAGTTTTCTATTTCTCAATATGTTTTTTGAATCGGAAGATACAAATTTTAATAAACGGGTGTAAGTAATTTACAAGAAAGCATGTTTCAGATACGGAGATTTTTGTTTATGCTCTCCAACGATAGACAAAGTAGAAAAGATAAAAGTAGAAAAGATGCAGAAAGTGTTGTTATAAATACAGTGTGTTACTTGTTTTAACTACAGTTAATGAGGCTTACTAAAGAAGCATGATCGAGTTTCTAGGGCAGTTACTTTCTTATATTAAGATCTATGAAATTTATGATATTTCCAACTTTGTGGGAAATGCAAAGGTGATATTCCCCAAGTACATGCATATTTGAAAGCGATGTAAATTCCGATAGATTTTGAAAAATTAAACTGTATTCTGAACTTTAACATCAACAATGAAATGTTAGGAGCATTACTATCATATTCTGGAATATCAGAAAGATGAAATATGGATTTTGATAAAGAAAAAGATTTTCATTCGTAGAAAGTGTCTGTCTATCATCAGGTACTACCAGTAATGACATGTATATCATAAGGATATAAGAGATAGCTTATATATACTGAAGATAAAAGTAGCACAATGAATAGATGTATATAGTTTTTCAGAGGGATATATCATAATTTTGGAAAGAAATTCAAATACTTTCTAAGTTTCTGTTAAAAAAATGAAAATGTTTTTAGTACTATTGCAGAATTCATTATCTATGTAAGAAATGATTTAGCATCAGAATGTTATAAAAACAGTGGATGCCTTGCTTTCTTTCAAAGAATTATAAGAAAAAGGTTTTTGTGGAGTCTTATTGTTTCTATAACTATTGAATTTGATTTTCTGTTTTATATGGAATATTCATGTGGCTAGCAATAGTGTTTATTCTTACTTGTACAGAATTTTTTGATATGAGAGAATGATAGCTGTACAATATAGAAAATATTTTCGTTAGCGAAAAATTTCGATGAATGATGGACAACGGAAACATCGTTCGAAATAAATGCGTTCGCAGTAATGCGGATATATATATTGAAAATATGTTATGACAAATCCTTGCTGAATCACTATGAGAAAAAGCTGTCCTTTCATTCAATTTTCTACTGTTTAACTACTGACTGAGATGGGTTTTGTGATTATCTAGTGTAGAAAAATGAAGTTTATTGAACGGAAAATTTTGTTTTCACTATTCTGTATAAGGTAGTTGATAAAACACCCTGTATAATTGTAGAAATAATTTAAAGCCAATATAGCCGTGCTGCTGACATTATATGTATAACAGTAAAATTGTCTTTACTAACTGAACAAAAAAATATATGTACAATTTAACGCGTATAATAAAAAAGTTAGAGCCTTTTTAAATGTTGAATTAATTTTAGGAAATGGTACATCTTCCGTATCGTCGAATCGGAAAGTAATATGAATTTTTTTGGGAATTGTCTAGAGTAGCTATTGTTAATTGTAGCCTTCGGTTCAAGCAGAAGACCTTTTGGAAAACGCTATATTGGATGGCCATACGTTCAAAGTTAAATTATGGCGATCACAGTTTTATGGAATAACGAGATGAACAGGCTTATTTTCAACTGTTTGACAGTGGAAGGAAGAAAGAAAAAACTAAGATTGTTTTCAATAACCTATGAAACAAGGATGACATTTATCTTTACTCGCTGTATGAATGAGATCTATTAAATCATAGAAGCCGATAACAGTCAGAAGAATATAAAAAAGATGCTATGAGCAAGGGAGGGGTCCTGGACAATATTCTCTTATATTGGATAAAGGGTAAATCACAATTCTGATCACCAGAAGTCGCTTTCAAGAAGGACTTTGCACCCATCGTTAAATTCGGTTTATATGATGCAAGCAGGTCCTGAAGAAAGTGCAAGAAATATTTTCCGACGAGTGTAGTAGGAACGACGCGATCTGCGATTCTATGATCCAGAAAATCGTACAGGCCTATGAAGCTTTGAAGAGAATAGGCGCGTTCTCAAAAATAACATATAGAAAAGGAAAAGAGACAGTGAAATTTTATGACACTTCAGATAGAGAATAAACAAGAGATAAACTTTGATTTTGATTATGATGCGGTGGCTCACAATGTCATTAAACAGGTGTTGCTTCTGGAACAATGTCCTTATGAGGTTGAGATATCTCTCATTTTAACCGGAAGCCAGGAGATCCAAAGGTTGAACAAAAAATTTCGGAAAATTGACAGAGAAACAGATGTCTTATCTTTTCCGATGGTAGACTTTCCAACTTCCGCGGATTACCTCTTTCTTGAAAAAGAAACGGTCGATTGTTTTCATCCAGAGACAGGCGAGTTGCTGTTAGGAGATATCGTGATCTCGGTAGAAAAAGCACAAGAACAGGCAGAAGCATATGGACATACATTGAAGCAAGAATATATATTTTTAATTATCCATAGCATGCTGCATCTTTTGGGATATGACCACATGCTTCCTCAGGAGGATTCCGTCATGCAACAAAAGCAGGAGGCTACATTGATGGCTTTAGGTATTACTTAATAAAAAAATAGGAAGAATGTGATTGGACACATATGATAGTCGCGATAATGGTTTGACTAGAAATACACTCATTGCATTTGCTTGCAGTACACAAGAAAACTCTACAGCGTTGCCGATTACCTTACAGCCTAGCATCTTCGAAACAAGAAGAACGCGTATCACTAGTGATCTAGGTGTATTTATGATCACAGAAATCTCAGATTCGTATACTAGAGAATGATGTAAGATAGCTGTTACGAATCTTCTGATACAAAATTTATTTTGGAATTATTATGAATCGGGAGAATATTTATAACACACTGATAATTTTATATAGAAAATATAGCATCGACAAAAATGTCGATATTACCTACAAGGAGGTGAAATCCTGCAAATCAACTTACTACGACTAAATAAGAAAATGAAATTACTCTAAGAAATCATAAAGTAGCTTAAGCTTCACTTGTTAATTGTCATATGATATTATCACATTTTGTATGTATGCAGAGACTGTTCCAGAAAGAGCATTTTTTTAGCTTGTCAGATTTTTGAGTTTAATGAAATTTACAAATCAACTGTCCATTTCTGATTTTTTTGTTTTTTTATGGTATCCTCTCCTTCCTTATAGACAAATGTGTAATTTTGTTGTAGAATAGAAAGGAATATACAAAAGTAGGGAAATTAGATGAAAATTCGTGAAAAGCTAAAAGATAAATTCAGAATTGTCATAAAAATCGGTTCCTCCTCCCTGGCTCACAAGGATACGGGCAGGCTGGACCTGATTAAGCTAGAAATACTTGCGCGAGAGATTAGTGACCTGAGAAATCAGGGAAAAGAAGTGGTCCTAGTATCCTCAGGAGCTATTATGGTTGGTAGGAATACTCTTGGTTTGAAGGAAGGACCAGAAAATCTTACAGAAAAACAGGCATGTGCTTCAGTTGGACAAGCAAAGCTAATGATGATCTATCAAAAACTTTTTTCAGAATATAATCAAATATGTAGCCAGGTTTTAATGACGAAGAATACCATGCTGGATAATCTGAACCGAATTAATTCTAAGAATACATTTCTGGAATTGTTGTCTTTAGGGGTGATTCCCATTGTTAACGAAAACGATACAATTGCAACATATGAGATTGATTATTTATCAGTATTTGGAGATAACGATACTCTTTCCGCAGTGGTGGCTTCTCTAATCGGAGCAGACCTTCTTATTCTCCTATCAGATATCGATGGTTTATATACTGACGATCCTCATCAGAACCCGGACGCAAAATTCATTGAGGTGGTAGAGAATTTGAATGACCACTTGATGGCGATGGGAAAGGGAAGCACCGGTAGCAATGTAGGAACCGGCGGTATGGCCACTAAGCTATCAGCTGCGCAGGTGGCTATCAGCTCAGGTGTTGATATGATTATTGCCAACGGAGATGATTTTCATATTATTCATAAGATCATGCAAGGAAAACCTTATGGAACGTTGTTTCTGGAGAATAAAAAAGATGAGTTTTATGTGCTGAATTATTTGGAACATATGATATAAGACAGGAAACAATAAAATTAACGAACTCTTTTGTTAATAAAAAAGTAAAAAAAGATGAAAGGAAAAACATAACGAATAAACATCAATCTAGGAGGAAATATGGAGACAAAAAAAACATTAGAAAGCTGATATTTTCCAGAAGAAAAGAAATTTCGAGTATTGAAATCGTAAGGAAAAGTAGGCAGATTTTCAGCAAAGTTTGTGCGAGAGAAGAGTACATGAAAGCACGAACTGTATATACTTATATAGATTTTAATCGTGAGGTTATGACCAGAAAGTTCATCTGTCAGGCATGGGATGATGGAAAACAGGTAGGTGTTCCAAAAGTGATAAAAAATGAACTTATCTTTTATGTGTTGGAAGATTTTTCACAGTTGGAACATGGATACTTCGGAATAGAAGAACCAGTGTTTGGAGAAGAGGTCTCTCATGATGATGCTCTGATGATAATTCCAGGAGTAGCCTTCGATCCTTATCGACAGCGAATCGGATACGGACAAGGGTTTTATGATAGATATTTGAGCGTTCACAAGGGGCTTAAAACTATCGCTGTTGCCTTTGACTTTCAAGTCTTAGATCGTGTTCCGGCAGAAGAAACAGATATTCGTCCTTCTCTTCTGATTACAGAAAGTAGGACTTATTGATTGTAGAAGATTTTGAACAAGGAGGGGAAAATGGAATTATTAGAAATTGGGAAGCGTGCCAGAGAAGCTGAATCTAAAATACGTGGGCTTTCTACTAATAAAAAAAACAATCTACTACTTCAATGTGCTGAGGACCTTCAGAAACATACGGGAGAAATTATAGCTGCTAATGAGGAGGATATGAATAAATGTAAGGAAAATGGCATGTCTCAGGGGATTCTAGATCGACTACTGTTAACGAAAGAAAGAATTGATAGTATGGCAGCGGGGCTTTGTCAATTAGCAACTCTTGATGATCCAGTTGGAGAGGTCCTAAGTATGAAAAAACGCCCAAACGGGCTCCTTATTGGACAGAAACGTGTGCCGTTGGGTGTGGTGGGAATTATTTATGAAGCAAGGCCCAATGTGACGGCAGATGCTTTTGGTCTGTGTTTTAAGACTGAGAACGTGGTGATCTTAAAAGGAGGGCGTGACGCCCTTAGCTCTAATCGGGCAATAGTTGCTTCTATTCGAGGAACTCTGAAGTGCGCAGGACTTCCTGAAGATGCGCTTCTGTTGATCACGGATACCAGCCGTGATACAAGCAACGCTTTTATGAAAATGAACCAATATGTGGATGTACTAATCCCAAGAGGTGGTGTTGGACTCATCCAGGCAGTAATGAATAACAGCACGATTCCGGTTATTGAAACAGGAATTGGAAACTGTCATATATATGTAGATGACAGTGCAGATCTCAATATGGCTGTGAATATCATCATTAATGCCAAAACCCAGAGAGTAGCTGTATGTAACGCTTGTGAATCACTTGTCATACATGAAAAAGTCAAAGAATTTCTGCTCCCTGTTCTATCGCATAGGCTGAAAAAAACTGGTGTAAAAATTCGAGCTGATCAGGAAGCGCTTCCTTTTATAGAAGAAGGTACTCTTGCGAATGAAGAAGACTGGAGCAAAGAATATCTGGATTACATCATTTCTATTAAGACAGTCTCTTCTATTGATGAGGCAATTAAGCATATTAATCAGTATAATACGAAACATTCGGAGGCTATTATTACGTCCAGCTACGGAAATGCTCAGAAATTTTTGGAACAGGTAGATGCTGCTGCAGTCTATGTGAATGCTTCTACACGATTTACCGATGGATTTGAATTCGGCTTCGGAGCAGAAATAGGCATTAGCACGCAAAAGATTCATAGCAGAGGCCCTATGGGGCTTTTGGCTTTAACTACGACTAAATATATTATTTACGGAAACGGACAGGTTCGTTCATAATTTGTTATATAATGCTGTATTCGTGTATAGAATATTGTTTTATGGTTGTTTGAAATCAGTGCTATTTTTATCAGGATTTTGCATGTTTACGCAGATCCTTTCAGAGTGCTACATACTTTTAACAATCTGCAGAAACATTGAAAGTAGACAAGATGATCAGACAATTTTCATGATGTAGCTTGGATACGAAAATCTGATCTAAATTGCCTTGTTTCTTCATATGATTGAGGGTGATACAGAAAAAACGTTTTTCAAGTATAGGAATATATAAAATTGTAAAGTTTCAGAGCTATTGAACAAATATTTTATATGTTTTATTTTGATCGTCAATCCGAATCAATATAAGATTGCTATAACAGGTTTCGACATGATCAAAACCTGTTATACAGAACAATAACAAGAGTGCAGAACATTTCTAAAGAAAACTAAAAATATTGTCATAAGTGTAAACTTTCATCGATTGTTTATGTAGATCTGATATTCTTATATTTATTAGTAATTATATGAATATTCAGGCAATAAATCTAAAACGAAGATGTTGTCTCTTTTGGAATTATATTGTATAAAACAGTAATATATCTAGATTACTATTTCTGTATAAATTATATATTTGATATGACATGTCAAATATATATTATCTATTATCTGAGATATTGTCTGTGTACTACCACTCTTTAATATGT
The DNA here is from genome assembly GCA_021442455.1 of Lachnospiraceae bacterium. Lineage (GTDB taxonomy): Bacteria > Bacillota > Clostridia > Lachnospirales > Lachnospiraceae > Scatomonas. The sequence goes on from JABUSY010000034.1 coordinate 80,487, forward strand.
ACGCGATGATATGAAAAAATTGCTTTCCAATGAATATGATATAAAAAATCAAATTAATTTTATTTACAATATTGGATTCTTTATCATTTTTGTGATGTATTTGACCGAATATAAAATGATTGATGTTCAAAATCTACGAATGTATTATTGACTAAAAGTTATTTTTGCGATATCATAAAAACGGTCTTTCGTTATGTTCGGCATAATCATATAAAACATGCAAAAAGAATAAGAAAGCAAAATAAAATATCAGATTCCTACTCCATTACTGCTATATAAATTCATCTGTATTAATTATGATATACTGTTATTTATCTGTTCGATGATATTAAGATAATGTTAAGGAAGAAAAATATCCTGATAATCCAGCTCATTAATATGACATTTTATGGATCTCAGTATCTCAATGCAAACGCAAATATTTAACTCTGAAAATTTTCTCTGAATTAAGGGTTAAAATTTATATGATGATCTCACTCATCCTCTTTATTCCTGATCTGAGTATTGCATATTTTGAGAAGCAATTTGTTCTCTGGAAAAACGTTTATATTTAAAGCACTGGATGTAGTATTGTAGCTGAGTTGACGATAGATTACGCTATTTTCTTGTGAAACAGCTATCAGGGAGAGCAGTCGTTTTATTCGAAACTATAAAAAATATATGACGCAGGCTATTGCCACTAAATAAAATCTATAATCGTCAGATCTGTCACCATTATTTCCGGATTTATTACACTCTATTTATAAGCTTTATTCAGGAAAGGAGGTTGCTATAGAGCTGTATCTGAAAATTATAATGATAAAGGGCATGATTTTCAATGTACTCTTTTTCTTGTGTCACTATCCTTCTATCTATAATCATGATCTTTGTATGAGCATTGAAAATATCAAAATACTGACAAGTGAATCTTAGGTTTTGCCAAGGCTTCTGATTTTGTGGTGAAGTATCATATAGTATTTATTGTAATATTTGTGATATTCTTTATTTCTTTTGTGCCTATTTTTTGAAAAACATAAAATATGATTTTTTTACTTTTAGAAGATCTGGATAATATTTTCGTAAAATAACATAGAGATACTACTTACATGCTCCTTCTGATTAAATATATTCAATAAAAGTAAAGAAAAAATAGAGATGATTTGATGATATGGAGAAGGTGGAAGATATTATAAAAATATTGGACCTGAAAAGCAGCATTTGACTTTACTTTTGCTTTTCTAGAAATATCACAAAAATAACTTGAAAAATGACCAGTATTATCTATTGCTTGATCAGCAATGAAAATGAATACGTTACCATATTAGATAAAGTTAAGCATCAGTCAAGCAGTGAGCGTATTTTCTATCCTGACTATGTTTTTCTAGTTAATATGAAATTCCCTTATTTGCATGTATTACATCTATTATAAATAGACGTCAAACTATTAATAACCGGTTGTGATGAAAAAGAACGTGGTTCAGGAAAAAGTTTAAACAGGCATCCATCCATTTCCGTTCATAGCTCTTAACATGCATTACATCATAATATTCACTTTCAACTTCTTTGTAAGTAACATTTGAGTGAAATATGTATTCCAAGATTAATATAATCAGATTTCTATATGAATGCAAAAGAACATTAAGTAATATATGAATGATATGGTTTTCTATTCTTTTTGATAATATTCTGAATATTCGACAAGATTCTATATGGCATCAGTCAGGATTGCAAAGCCCTAAAATCAATATTTTTTCATTCCTCAATTTGGAAATACATTAACGGTGCCAGGTTATTGAGAGGAAGTTGTTTAAAACAATTCGGACAGATTAGTCTGAATATGAGTGAGTTTTGATGAATAGCGAAACGAGTATTTGACGTTTATTTTGATATATGATGATTTGTTCATGCCAAATTAGGAAAAGTTTGTTTTTCAGAATCTCTGAGTGTTGGTGGAACAAAAAGGGCTGATGTTGATAGGATTTGTGTTTGGAAATGAAGTAAAGATGAATACTACTTTTGAATTTCGAGTACTTTTATGGTGATTCTGTCAAATGGGTTGAGGAATGTAATGACACAATTTCTAGCGAAAAAGCTGCGCATTATTTCGAAGTACTGTAGAAGGGCAATGATGGTTATTCCGCAATATACAGGAAAAAGTATCAAAACAAAGTTCATTCCTTTTACAGATTAGTAGCCTTAAGTTTTATCATGCGCCAATCAGGGGTTTCGGTAGATGATGAATGCACCTGATCTTGTTTTATATAATGCTGATAGTCATAGAATCTCTATTGATATGATGCATTTATATATGAACTGACAGAGAAATCAAAATATTTTTATCGCAACGCATGACGATTGCTTTTTGAACAAAAACATGTACATCCCTTAATTAATATTAATGAAATCGTCATCCTAAAAAATTTCTTCTGAAGTTATATTCTGTGTTTATTTAAAGAAAGGAATACTTCTATGTTCAATGACATTAATCTGGATGAAATAGATCTCACAGAATCTCCACCGGAGGAAGAGCCAAATCGACAATATTACTTTATGGCCAAATGCCGGGAGCTAATCAGGAGGAAAAAAGAAGAACTTGGGCACCCATTAAGCTTTTGTATCAAAACATTTGGCTGTCAAATGAATGCCAGGGATTCCGAGAAGCTTCAGGGGATATTGGAAAAAATTGGTTACATAAAAAGCAAGAGTGAAATGTCTACTTTTGTGATTTATAACACCTGTACGGTCCGAGAAAATGTAAATCTTCGAGTGTATGGAAGACTTGGATATCTTCATGCACTAAAAAAGAAGAATCCTCATATGATGATTGGACTTTGTGGTTGTATGATGCAGGAGCCAAAAGTAGTGGAAAAACTGAAAAATAGCTATCGTTTTGTAGACTTAATCTTCGGAACTCACAATATTTACAAATTGGCAGAGTTAGTTACAGTAGCGCTGGAACAGAATAAAATGATCGTAGATATCTGGAAGAATACTGATCAGATTGTGGAAAATCTTCCAATTGACCGAAAATATTTTTTTAAGTCAGGCGTTAATATCATGTTTGGATGTAATAATTTCTGCAGTTATTGCATTGTACCATACGTTCGAGGAAGGGAGCGGAGTCGACGTCCTGAAGAAATTTTGGAAGAGATCCGTAAGCTGGTAAACGACGGTGTCAAAGAAATCATGCTTTTGGGACAAAATGTTAATTCTTACGGACAAAACCTGGCACATTCGTTGAGATTTGCGGGACTGTTGGAACAAGTTGCTGGTATTAATGGACTGGAACGTATCCGTTTCATGACTTCTCATCCCAAAGATTTATCAGAGGAATTGATCGAAGTTATGAGCAAATATTCAAATATATGCCCACATCTTCATCTTCCCGTACAGTCAGGTAGCACAAATATTCTCAGACAGATGAATCGTCGATATACCAAAGAATTTTATTTGGCTTTGGTTGATCGTATTCGGTCCTTCATACCAGATATCTCTCTAACAACAGATATTATTATAGGCTTTCCAGGAGAAACAGAAAAGGATTTTATGGAGACGATAGATGTGGTGGAAAAGGTTCGATATGACAGCACTTTTATGTTTATTTATTCTAAACGGACCGGTACTCCTGCGGCGGAGATGGACAAACAAATACCGGAAGAAGTGATAAAAGAACGTTTTAATTTTCTATTGGCCAAAGTGAAGGAAATTTCCAGAGATAAATTATCACGATTTGAGGGGAAAATTATGAATGTGCTGGTCGAAGCTGTCAATGAGCAGGATCCTTCCCTTATGACCGGACGACTAGCTAACAATTTGCTAGTTCATTTTCCGGGAAACGCTTCTATGATCGGAACAATTCTTCCAGTTTATTTGAACTGCTGTAATGGATTTTATTATATCGGAAGTATAATTTAAAGTTTGAAAGCAGAACTGCTATTAGCAATGTTTATAGAAAGAGGAAAATCACGTGGCACTTTCACCAATGATGCAGCATTATGTTGCAACAAAAAAAGAATATCCGGATTGTATTTTATTTTACCGCTTGGGTGACTTCTATGAAATGTTTTTCGAGGATGCAGTGACAGTTTCCAGAGAATTGGATCTGACTTTAACTGGAAAGAACTGTGGCATGAAGGAGCGTGCTCCAATGTGTGGGGTTCCCTACCATACGGTGGAGACCTACATTAATCGCTTAATTGAGCGCGGACACAAAGTAGCCATCTGTGAACAGGTAGAAGATGCAAAATTGGTCAATGGCATGGTGCAGCGAAAGGTTATCCGTGTGGTCACCCCAGGCACTGTTCTTGATATTCAGAGGTTAGATGAAACAAAAAATAATTATATTATGTGTATTGTTTTCACGGAAGATCGTTTTGGAATTTCATTAGCTGATATAACCACTGGTCAATGTATGGTAACTGAGGTGGATAAAGAACGAAAACTTTTGGACGAAATCTATAAATTCATGCCTGTGGAAATTATCTGTAATCATGCATTTCTAATTTGTGGTGATAATCTTCGTGATTTGCGAGAACGCTTGCATATTACGGTATACGAATTAGCTGACTGGTATTTTGATGATACTATCTGCCGGAAGACATTGGAAAATCATTTTGGCTGTAAATCACTGCAGGGGTTGGGGTTGAACGATTTTAAATGCGGGACGATCGCTGCAGGAGTTTTGTTCCAGTATCTTTATGAAATACAAAAGTCAAATATGGGGCAAATGACTAGCATCACTCCATATGTTTCTGACAGATTTATGTTGTTGGACAATTCCAGCAGAAGGAATCTTGAATTGGTGGAAACATTGAGGGAGAAGCAGAAGCGGGGGTCTCTTCTGTGGGTGCTGGATAAAACTAAAACTGCCATGGGCGCTCGGATGTTGCGCAGTTTCGTGGAACAGCCACTCATTAATAAGGAGAAGATAGAATACCGTCTAGAAGCAGTGGAAGAGCTTAACGAACAACCCATAATTCGCGATGAAATTCGGGTATATCTTCAGCCAGTTTACGATCTGGAACGACTTATCAGTCGGATAACCTATCAGTCTGCCAATCCGCGGGATCTACTAGCATTTAAGACCTCTCTTCAGATGCTTCCCTATATCAAACAGCTTTTAAACACCTTTCATGGATCTCTGTTGCAAAAGATTCAAGAGGACTTAGATTCATTGGAGGATCTATATCAGCTCATAGAAGAGTCCATCATCGATGATCCGCCTCTGGCTATAAAAGAAGGCGGAATTTTAAAGGACGGCTATCATGAGATGGTCGATCATTTCCGAGAAGCCAAAAACAAAGGAAAACAATGGATCAGCGAACTTGAAAGTGAAGAACGTGAAAAAACAGGAATTCGGAATTTGAAGGTAAAGTATAATAAAGTATTTGGATATTATCTGGAAGTCACAAATTCTTTTAAAAATTTCGTGCCTACATATTACACTAGAAAACAAACGCTAGCAAACGCAGAACGCTATACAACAGATCGCCTTAAGGATTTGGAAGAAGAAATTTTGGGAGCAGAAGATAAATTGTCCTCACTGGAATACGAGTTGTTCTGTACGGTAAGGGATAGAATTGCAGGTGAAGTGCTTCGAATACAAAAGACGGCGCGGGCTATTGCTACTCTGGATGTGTTCGCATCCTTTTCCTATGTGGCACAGAAAAATCGTTTTGTGCGCCCGAAGTTAAATCAGAAAGGGAAAATTGATATTCATGATGGTCGTCATCCGGTAGTCGAACAGATGATTCCAAATGATATGTTTATTTCCAATGATACTTATCTTGACAATGAAGATCACCGTATTGCTGTGATAACAGGAGCCAATATGGCAGGAAAATCTACTTATATGCGTCAGACAGCACTAATTGTTTTGATGGCGCAAATTGGTTCTTTTGTCCCGGCATCATCTGTCAATATCGGAATTGTGGATCGGATTTTCACCAGGGTAGGCGCTTCTGACGATTTATCCAGCGGACAAAGTACTTTTATGATGGAGATGACCGAAGTGGCCAGTATTCTTAGAAATGCCACTTCAGATAGTCTTCTAATCCTGGATGAGATCGGTAGAGGTACAAATACCTTTGACGGTCTTTCTATCGCCTGGGCAGTCATCGAACATATCGCAGACATTCGCATTTTGGGAGCAAAAACTTTATTTGCAACACATTATTATGAACTGACAGAGCTGGAAGGAAAACTTCCTGGGATACATAATTATTGTATCGCTGTGAAGGAAAAAGGTGATGATATTGTATTTCTTCGTAAAATTGTACAGAGCAGAGCAGACAAAAGCTATGGAATTCAGGTAGCCCGCTTGGCGGGAATTCCTGAATCCGTTCTTGCTAGGGCAAAAGAGTTGGTAGCCGAGCTAACAGACGCGAATAATATCGCAACGATGAATAATTTTGGCGGGGTAAAAAAGTTAAAGGCTAAGAGTGCCAACAGTGTCAGCTATGATGCAGTGAAGATGACACAGATGTCCCTGTTTGATATGGTTAAAGACCATGATATAATCGATGAGCTAGAAACAATGAATATTTTTAATATGACACCTTTAGATGCATTAAACACACTTTTTCGACTTCAGAACAAGTTAAGGAATTGGGACATAAAAGACCACAGAGATTGTGTTGCTGGAGAAACATATGAGAACGATAAAATTACTAGATCAGAAAACGATAGATAAAATTTCCGCAGGAGAGGTAGTTGAGCGTCCTGCTTCGGTAGTCAAGGAGTTGGTAGAAAATGCCATTGATGCCAGAGCAACGGAAATTACGATAGAAATTAAGGAAGGTGGAATATCATTTATACGGATTACAGATAACGGGTATGGAATTAAGAAAGAAGAGGTTCGTCTGGCTTTTTTACGGCATGCTACCAGCAAAATCAGAACTGTGGAAGACCTAGTTCAGATCGCATCCTTGGGATTCAGAGGCGAGGCACTCTCCAGTATTTCGGCCGTTGCAGAAGTGGAACTTATCACCAAAACCCCTGAGGCATTGACCGGAATCCGCTATTGCATTGAAGGTGGTATAGAAAAAACATTGGAGGAAATCGGTGCTCCTACTGGCACTACATTTCTGGTCCATCATCTATTTTACAATACCCCGGCGAGAATGAAATTTTTGAAATCTATCAAGACAGAAGGAAAATATGTTAGCACTATTGTTGAACAGTTAGCACTTTCACATCCGAAAATTTCTTTTAAATATATTCAGAATGGTCAAAATAAATTGTATACTAGCGGTCAGGATAATCTGAAGGAAATCGTTTATCAAATTTATGGAAGAAGTTTGATACGAGAATTGATAGTTGTAGATACAGAGACGCCACTTATGAAAATTAGTGGTTTGATAGGTTGTCCTTCAGTGGCTAGAGGAAACCGAAATTTTGAAAATTATTTTGTGAACGGACGATATGTGAAAAGCAAGTTGTTGGTTCATGCTATAGAAGAGGCTTATCAGGGATTTATGATGCAGCACAGATATCCGTTCACTCTGTTGTATCTGGAAATTAACGGAGATAAGGTGGATGTCAACGTTCATCCTTCAAAAATGGAACTACGTTTTTCTAATCAGGTAGAGCTTTATCATCAGCTTTATTTAGCGCTAAAAAATGCTATTTTGTCGAGAGAACGCATACCGAAAATATCTTTAGAAAAAGAAAATTTTTTTGTTACAAGAAGTAAACGTGATACAGTGCCGAAGTATGAAATGTCACAGGAATCATGTAAACAAATGAAAAAAAATTATTCAACAGCGGTTCCGCTGATGTCAAACAGGAAACAAGAAAATGTTGCTGTTTCGGAACTCGAACTCCTGACAAAGAAGTCCGCTCTTTACAAATCCGGAAACAGCGTCTCTTGCATTTCTCCAGAAACAATAAGTATTTCTAAAGCATTCAAAACTTTCGGAACGTCCAAAAAAAACGTATTAACTACAGTACCGGATGCAAAGCAGATAGAGTTGTTTTCAGACCGACTACTTTCGGAAGAAGCTAGGAAAAATCATCGAATTATCGGGCAGGTCTTCGAGACCTATTGGTTGATGGAATATCAACATTCTCTCTATATTATTGATCAACATGCGGCGCACGAAAAAGTGCTTTATGAACGTATGATAAAAGAATATCGTGAACAGCAAATCACTTCTCAGATGCTTTGTCCTCCAATGATAATCAGCCTGTCCACTAGAGAACAGGAACTTCTGAAACAATATCTTGAATATTTTAGAAAATTTGGATATGACATTGAGGAATTCGGAGGAAAAGAATATAAAATTTGCGCAATTCCGTACAATTTTTATCGGGTGGAAGTAGATCAATTGTTTATAGAGATTCTTGACAGCCTGGAGGATCTGGGAGAGAAATCTCCTGATTTAATCTTAGAACGACTGGCTTCCATGTCCTGCAAAGCAGCGATTAAAGGCAATCAGTCGTTATCCAGACAGGAGGTAGAAAATTTATTGGAAAAACTTTTAAGTCTTGAAAACCCTTATAACTGTCCTCATGGAAGGGCGACAATTATGTCCATATCTAGGTATGATCTAGATAAACATTTTAAACGAATTTTGTAGGTGAAAAATTTGCGAAAACCATGTATTGTTCTTACAGGTCCAACTGCGGTTGGAAAGACGAAATTATCCCTTTCTCTGGCAAAAGCGTTAAATGGCTCCATTATTTCTGCGGATTCCATGCAAATTTATAAACATATGAATATCGGTTCCGCCAAGATATTGCCTGAAGAGATGCAAGGGATTTTACATTATTTGATCGATGTGCTGGAACCGGAGGCCGATTTTAATGTGGCTTTATTTCAGAAGATGGCAACAAAAGCCATGAAAGAAATTTATAAAACTGGGAAAATTCCCATTGTAACTGGAGGAAATGGTTTTTATATACAGGCGCTTTTAAAAGAAGTTGATTTCAACAGAAGCAGCGGTGCTCTATCCCAATACAGGGAAAAATTGAAGGCAGAGATTGTGAAAAAAGGCCCTGAATATCTCTATAAGCTCTTGGCTGAAAGAGATCCTCAGATCGCGCAGGAGATACATCCTCACAATCTGAAGAGAATAATCCGTGCACTTGAATATTATGAAGAAACAGGGTGGCAGATTTCTAGACACAATGAGATTCAACGAAAAAAAACATCCCCTTATTGTTATGTGTATTTTGTGCTGAATGATGACAGAGATAGGCTATACTGCCAAATCGACAAACGGGTGGATCAAATGATGAAAGCAGGGCTTTTGGCGGAAGTAAAAAATTTGTATGACAGAGGATTGACAGAGCAAAATGTTTCCATGAAGGGACTTGGATATAAGGAACTCTTTCCATTTCTTCGTGGTGAAATCACTCTGAAAGAAGCGGTGGATGTAATCAAACGAAATACTAGGCATTTTGCTAAACGACAACTTACCTGGTTTCGAAGAGAAAAAGAAGTAATTTGGCTGAATAAGCCGGAATTTTCATATAATGAGCAAGCCATACTGGATTATATGCTGAATTTATGGAAAAAAAAGCTTGAAGAGGAAAGAGAGAGAAAATGATTAATCAGAAGGCAGAGATGTATAAAAAAATAGGAATCAGCAGAAAAGTATGGGAGTACGGAGAATATATGGAAAAACATTTACACAGGCGTTTTCATCAGATTGATGAAAACGCTGAGTACAATCAACTGAAAGTCATACGCGCTATGCAAGAAAACTGTGTGAAAGAAGCCTGCCTTTATACTTCCAGTGGTTACGGCTACAATGATGTCGGGCGCGATACATTAGAAAAGGTATACGCGTCTACCTTTGGTACAGAGGATGCTCTTGTGCGTCCTCAGATTGTCTGTGGAACTCATGCGTTGGCAGTAGCGCTGTCCGGAAACTTGCGCCCAGGAGACGAACTGCTTTCTCCGGTGAGTAAGCCATACGACACACTGGATGAGGTCATAGGCATCCGTTCTTCCAGAGGTTCTTTGTCAGAATATGGAGTTTCATACCGCCAGGTTAATCTTTTGCCTGACGGTTCATTTGACTATGAAAAAATTCGGAAAGCAATTAATGATAAAACAAAGCTTGTTACCATCCAGCGTTCAAAAGGTTATCAGCTGCGTCCGACACTGTCCGTACAGCAAATCGGTGAGCTGATCCGTTTTATAAAAAATATTCGCTCTGATCTGATCTGTATGGTAGATAATTGTTATGGAGAATTTGTAGAAAAGCAAGAGCCATCCGAAGTAGGGGCAGATTTGATAGTTGGTTCTCTGATTAAGAACCCGGGCGGCGGTTTAGCTCCCATCGGCGGATATATTGCTGGAGGGAAAAAATATGTAGAAAACGCCGCTTATCGACTAATTGCGCCGGGGCTTGGAAAAGAGATAGGTTCTACTCTAGGTGTAACCAAATCCTTTTACCGAGGCTTTTTCCTCGCTCCGTCTGTGACGGCTGCGGCGTTGAAAGGAGCGATATTTGCAGCAAATATTTATGAACGACTTGGTTTTCCGGTTGTTCCAGACGGAAAAGAAAGCCGCCATGACATTATCCAGACAATAACCCTTGGAAGTCCTGATGCGGTTATTGCCTTTTGCCGTGGCATTCAGGCAGCTGCTCCTATAGACAGTCATGTAATTCCGGAACCATGGAACATGCCAGGTTATGATTCCGACGTAATCATGGCGGCAGGCACCTTTGTACAGGGATCTTCTATCGAGCTGAGCGCCGATGGGCCTATGAAGCCACCTTATTCAGTTTATTTTCAAGGTGGTCTGACCTGGTCACATGCAAAACTTGGTATCCTGATGAGCTTGCAAAAGCTCTTAGAGGAAAATTTAGTGGTTCTACCAGGAAAGTGAAAAAGTCAATGTCGATGCGTCAATCACTGTGCTGGAAAAGTATGAAAGCCCTAGATCTGATGTATTCTTTACAAAGAAATTTTTCATTGGAATCAGAAACGTTACATGTCTAGATATCTAGGAGATTTCAGAACTGAAGAACGAAGCATCTGAAACCTATGCAAATATCATATTTTTATTTTTCCAAAAATATTGAGAATGGTCTAATTGTTCGGTGAGAGATATATTTCATAACAGTGGAGCAGTGTAATCTATTTCTAAAGGATGAATTATGTTTTTTGAGCTAAAAAACGAATGGGAAGGAAGGAAAAAGGATTCATCAGGGCATACCTGTGGCTGGATAGCTTTGTTGTTTTTACAGAACTGTAGGTATGCTTGCTTATATTATATTTAGAAACATTTCAGATAGAAATGAAACATATTACGATCCAACCCTTGGAAAGCAATATTACAATAGGGGATTTTCTACTTCTATAAACGACAAACTATGTGATAGATAGTGACAGATAAGAGATAAAGAAAATATCGAAGCAATGTTTTCTTAGCATGACAATTGTCCCGGTATGGTAGATACTTAAAACTTTTCCTTGAGTAATGATTGGGACGATGATAGAATAATGTTGTAAAATAATCAGAAGGATTGTTAAGGAGTATAAAAGTTGTTCAATAAGAAAAGTCAACATATGATAAATATTGGGAGAATGATCTTTGGAATATTATTCCTCTATTTGCTTATAATTATCATCATTTATTTGAAGTCGAACCATCTTGCATTTTATCGAGTGACATCAGGAGCTATATCCAAAAATGAAACATATACGGCTCTTGCCATGAGATCAGAGCAAGTGGTAAATGCTACAACAGAAGGTTATGTCAATTATTTTTTGAATGATAATTCAAAAATTGCCAAAAATGGTACTGTTTGCAAAATTAGTAACACAAAAAATGTCTTACAGAATAAAACCTTAAACTCCTCTGACCTAGCTGATCTGCATTGCATTGCTTCTCGGTATTCCCAATCTTTTGATGGTAATGATTTTAACTCTGTTTATGATTTTAAATATTCTTTGGACGAAGTTATGCTGAATATTAGTGATTCAACCAAAATATCCGGGATGATATGTACGGCGGACTATGATGGAATCATCGCTTATTCCTGTGATGGATATGAATATTTAACACCGGAACAACTGACCGAAGAACATTTTCGCACAAAGTTTTATAAAAAACAACATCTGAGAATGAATGAACAAATCAGTGAAGGGGATCCTATCTACCGATTGATCAAGAGTGAAACATGGTCTATCGTTATTCCAGTGACAGATAAGCAGACAGCCAGTCTGGCTTCCAATGAGAAAATTCAAGTCAAATTTCTAAAAGATGGGAAGAGTGAGATTGGACAGCTGGATTTATTCGTTGTTGGAAATCAGAGATATGTTAGGATAACTTTTACAAGTGGGATGATACGTTATTGCAATGAACGTTTTCTGGATGTAGAATTAGTAAAAAAGACGAAATACGGACTAAAAATACCCATATTTTCAATTGTTACAAAGGAATTTTATACCGTTCCAATCTCTCTGAAGACCTTCAGTGAAAAGGATGGAAAAGTCGGTTTTTTGCAGGAAATCAGGGATAAAGATGGTAAAATATCTACCAGTTTCATCGAAACCACTCTCTATGTGGAAGACGTGAGAGATGGAAACACTGAAATTGTTTCTTATGTGGATAAAAACACGTTTCATGATGGAGACGTTTTAATTCAGCCGCATTCCAATACTCGCTTTACCATCGGAGCGACTGCAACGCTAAATGGAGTATATTGCATTAATAAAGGCTATGCTGTTTTTCGTAAAATTTCTATTATAGATCAAAATAAGGAATATTGCATTATAGAGTCAGGAACTCCATGGGGAATTTCGCAATATGATTATATTGTTTTTTATGGTAGCAATATTAAAGAAAAAGACATTCTGTATTAAAGGAGAAATGAATATGTTGCAGGAAAATTATAAAACAGTACAACAAAAAATTCGGAACGCTTGTAACAGATGCGGTAGGGAGTACAGTGAGGTAACGCTGATTGTAGTTGGTAAAACCCAATCGGTAGAAATGCTTCAGAAAATCTACGATTTAAATCATCGAGATTTTGGAGAGAATAAAGTACAGGAGCTAATGTGTAAATACGAAGTAATGCAAAAAGACATCCGTTGGCATTTGATTGGACATCTTCAGCAAAACAAAGTAAAATATATTGTAGATAAAACCTGTCTGATTCATTCTATAGATTCTCTACGTCTTGCTGAAACAATTAGTAAGGAAGCAGGTAAGCACAACCGTACAGTCCCTGTGTTGATAGAAGTGAATGTAAGTGACGAGAAAAGCAAATTCGGGGTAAAAGTATCTGAAACATTGCCACTCATAGAGACAATTTCATCGCTTCCTGGCATTTCTATTCAGGGCTTAATGTCAATAGCACCATATGTTACCAATCCACAGGAGAATCGACCTGTTTTCAAAAAATTAAAGAAATTAAGTGTTGACATTGAGAACAAAAACATTAATAATGTTACTATGAATGTTCTGAGTATGGGCATGACTAATGATTATGAAGTAGCCATTGAGGAAGGTGCCACCATAGTTCGTGTTGGAACAGGCATTTTCGGTGAACGCTATTACAAAATGCAGCAATAAAATCAATAGGAGAAAGATTATGAATGTTTTGAACAAATTTTTAGATGCAATTCGTTTGAATGATAATTACGATGAAGATGATGAATATTTTGATAACGATGAAGATGAAATAGATGAAACGACAAAACCTAAGAAATGTTTTTTTAAAAAAAAGGCTGACGATGATCTGAAGAATGATGAAGAAGACGGAGCAAAGAAGAAAAGCTCCCATACTTCTTCTATATCTTTCAAGAAAGAGCAGCATCCGAACTTATCTATTCCTTCCAAAGTTAGGCCAATGCACAAACGGGTGGTCAACAGCGAAATGGAAGTTTGTGTGATTAAACCGTCCTCCATGGAAGATACCCGTGAAATTACCGATACGTTGTTGACTCAATGCACGATTGTCTTGAATCTTGAGGGAGTAGATCTGGAAGTGGCACAGAGAATTATTGATTTTTCTTCCGGTGCCTGTTATTCCACCAATGGAGGCCTGCAAAAAGTTTCCAGCTATATTTTTATTCTTACACCTGTTAGCGTTAAAATATCCGGTGATATCCAGGATATGTTAAACAGCACGATTACCAATCGATCCGAACAGAGTTTTGACATGAAATGAGAAACTGTTTTTCAGAAAAGTGAAATAATGGCAGATATTACTTATCGCCGAAGCATTATAACTGTCAGCGATTTTCTGGATGGATATTACAGTAACTCTCTGGGATCTCTTGTGGGTTTCTGTGGAGTGGCTACGGTAAAATCAGTGATTTCTTTATTTAGAAGTTTTTATTTTTTGCTACATCATTTATTAAAGGAGATAATTGAGAACACTCATCACATCAAATAGTTATTATTTGAATAATAATGAGGAAGAGGAATATGTTTTCTCTGTCCACAGACAGAGAAAATTTGTTATACTTTTACGATGAACCAGACAAAAATAAGACAACAAAGTTGATCAATTGATTCTACTATGCTTTCAATGTCTAAATAAAGAGGAGGAGAAGAACATGGAGTCTCTAATTGTACAACGTGGACACGAAGGTCTTGAATTTTCCTATGAAATCATTTTGGAACACGGTTTTGATGGGCTTTCCGTAGTGCTGGACAGACTGCGGATGTCATACAAAAAAATCTGTATTGTTTCAGATCATAATGTGGCAGAGATTTATTTACAAGATGTGAAACAGGTACTTTCCTCCAAAGATTGTCTGGTAAGTATTTTTATTTTTCAGGCAGGAGAAGAACATAAAAATTTGAATACAGTACAAGAACTGTATCGATACCTGATTGAGAACAAATTTGAACGAAAGGATCTCCTTGTTGCTCTCGGCGGTGGTGTCGTAGGGGATTTGACTGGATTTGTAGCTGCTACGTATTTACGTGGAATAGCTTTCATTCAGGTTCCGACCACATTGCTAGCGCAGGTGGATAGCAGCATCGGAGGAAAGACTGGTGTGGATTTTGTTAAATATAAGAATATGGTAGGTGCGTTTTATCAGCCCAATCTGGTATATATGAACAGCGAAACTCTACAAACTTTACCCTGCGATCAGTTCGCTTCTGGAATGAGCGAGGTGCTGAAAACGGGACTTATATGGAATCGTGACTTTTATACTTGGCTCATTGCAAAGCAAGAACAAATTGAGTTGCGTAATCCGGAAACGATGGATCATTTGATCCGGGAATGTTGCAAAGTAAAAGCTACTGTGATAGAAGAGGATCCTAAAGAACAAGGGGTACGAGCAATTTTGAACCTTGGGCATACTCTGGGGCACGCCATAGAAAAGCTGATGAATTTTCAAATGCTACACGGTCAGTGTGTGGCAGTTGGAATTGTTGGAGCCGCCTATCTTTCGTATAAACGGGGATATTTAAGTAAAGAAGCTTATCTACAGATCATTCGTACAAATCTTGCATTTCGACTTCCTGTATCAATCCAGGGACTGAAAAATAAAGATATATTAATGGTAACGAAATCCGATAAAAAAATGGAAGGAGGAAAAATCAAATTTGTTTTATTAAAAAATATCGGAGAAGCAATTCTGGATCGATCAGTTAGTAATCAGGAGTTACTTGATACCATCGCTATACTGAATAAGGAAGTATAAGAAGAGAATGTCGTATTGATCGACTTGGACTAGTGGACAAATAATTCTGATAGCAGGTATCCTACAACTTCAATATTTGGAGAATTGTGGAAGCGCTTTTGGATTGTTGCAGAACAAAACAGTGGATTTTCTAGATTTTTACTACCGTTTTTTGGATTGTTGTTGTGATCTCTTATATATAAAAATACCGTACATAAAAGACACTGTATACCGTTCGTTACCGTTATGGTTGTCCTAATTGCAGGTGCTGTTAGCAATTTTATTGATCGATGATTCACTCAATAGGTAGTAAATTTTGACTATTTTTCTCTGATGGACTTTTCTTTTTTAACATAGCAAATATTTATATACGGTAAATTTACTTCTGATATGAATATTCTTTAAATAAAAATAAAGAGGAAGATTTTAAATTGACCATACAAAAAATCGGAGAATAAATAATAATGGAAATCGTTACATTGAAAGTCAATGCAAGTAATGAGGGAATGCGAATTGACAGCTATATTGCTCAGGAGCTGAATTTTCTTTCTCGTTCTTATGTTCAAAAAATATTAAAGGAAGGTGGTGTGGTTGTAAATGGACAACAGGCGAAAGCCAGTTATCGTCTTCTAAAAGATGAACAGATCATATTCACAATTCCAGTAGAACAGGAATCGAGTATACTTCCAGAAAATATTCCTTTGGATATTTTATATGAAGATGAAGAGCTTCTAGTAGTCAATAAACCGAAAGATATGGTTGTTCATCCGTCGGCCGGGCATTCACAGCACACACTAATAAATGCGTTGATATTCCATTGTAAGGGGAAATTGTCTGGAATCAATGGGATGTTACGCCCAGGAATTGTACACCGTATTGACAAAGATACCACAGGTACTCTGGTTGTCTGTAAAACTGACAGAGCACATCAGTCGTTGACCTCCCAGCTAAAAATTCACAACATTACCCGGAAATATCGGGCAATTGTCCATGGAAATTTTTCTAAAGAACAATTTACTATAGATGATCCCATCGGTCGTCATCCAAGGGAACGAAAGAAAATGGCAGTTAATTCAAAAAATGGAAAACCAGCGATAACACACGTAAGTGTCCTTGAATATTTCAAAGGGTATTCTTACGTTGAATGTATCTTGGAGACTGGAAGAACCCATCAAATACGAGTTCATTTAGCTAGTATTGGTCATCCATTGTTGGGAGACTCATTATATGGGCCGAAAAGATGCCCGTTTTCCGGTCTTCGGGGCCAAACACTCCATGCGATGTTATTAGGCTTTCAGCATCCTGTGAGCGGAAAATATATGGAATTTGCGGCATTATTGCCAGAATATTTTCAAAAATTGCTGATACAATTAAAATTAGAATATTAAAAAATATTTATCTATGTTT
>JABUSY010000035.1 GCA_021442455.1 Lachnospiraceae bacterium
CCATTCTCTTCACTGTGGAACCAACTGTTCTGACGCTGCTTTTCATGATAAGAACGGATATTGATGAGAGCTTTACGCATCACATCTAGAAACTTTTCATTCACTAATTGATAAGCTTCTTCTATTTCTTCTTCCTGGACCTGAAGCGTCTTAGAAGTCAGACAAGCTTCATCAAATTTTTCAGTATATTCAAACAATGCGGCGTCTCCTTTTTGTTTGACATTTTCTATAATTTCATTGACATCTGCCTCATAAGCGCTATGTTGGTTTAAATTGCGTTTCAACAGATTCTTTAGTATATTTTTTTTTGTCTTTTCTGTCAGTTTCACAATTCTCATTTTGTTCTACACTCCTTTAGATGTCGACATTTCTGGCAATATTAGATATTCTCTGTTTTAGACTCTGAATTAGCTTAGTGATTCGTTCATTCTCCATTTTCATGCTAACGGGATTAACAACCATTCGGGCAGAAAGAGGGCAAATCTCCTCCAGAACCTTCAGACCATTGTCTTTAAGAGTTTCTCCCGTTTCAACGATATCAACAATTACTTCAGCCAGCCCAACAATAGGCGCTAATTCAATCGATCCATTCAGTTTAATCAGCTCGATGGTTTGGTTCTTCTGATTATAAAAATAATCCTTTGCGATTTTAGGATATTTGGTAGCCACTCGAATTAACTGGTTATGATTTAAGTATTCTTTAGCGCTCTCCGGACCGCAAATACACATTTTACAAGCACCTAATCCAAGATCTAGAACTTCATACAATCTTCTCCCATTTTCCATGATCGTATCTTTGCCGACAATTCCGATATCTGCTGCTCCGTATTCAACATAAATCGGAACATCAGGTCCCTTTGCTAAAAAAAAACGTAATTTTTCTTCTTCATTGACAAAGATCAACTTGCGAGATTCCTTATCATCTTTCATTTCTTCACAAGTTACCCCTGCTGTTTCCAATAGATTTAGGGTTTTCAATGCTAAACGCCCTTTTGTTAGAGCAAAAGTTAAATATCTCATCGTTATCCTCTTCATTTAATCACAATAGATACTAATATCCATAGGAACTATCTTTCCAGAAGATAAATCGATAGCATAAAGCTCTGTTTCGGAATTGAAATAAAGGATTTCTCCGAACTGATTTCTTTTGCCATAGGCCTGATAATCATCCAGTACCTTTTCTGGATCAAACCGAATGCAAGCTACATCCAGCTTTTTCTTACGATATAAGCGAGCACAATGAATAGCCAGACTTTCAAGATGTTCTGGATAGAGCACCATGGTTTTGATATCAACGATGGGTAAATGAATGTTTTGACGTTCAATCGCATTTAAAAGAGAATCAACCTCTGTGGTAAATCCAATAGCTGGAGCTTTTTTCCCGAACTTTTCAAGACAATTGTTATAACGCCCTCCCTTTATAACCGCACTTCCAGAGCCGTAAGTGTATGCCTGAAAAATAATTCCTGTATAATATTCATAATTGCTCAGTAAACTCAAATCATAAGAAATAAACTTTTCACAACCATAAGCAATCAAGATCTCATGAATCTTTTCAAGACGGCAGATCGCTGCACGAGCTCTGACATTTTCTGTCAATTCCATGGCTTTGAGTAGTATCTCCGAATTTCCGAATAGATTTGATATTTGAAGGAATGCTTTCTCCAAATCTTTTCTTAACTTCAATTTTTCGATCAACTCCTGAGCCCCGAAGCGATTCTTAATTGTCAATAATTTTCTCAACTCTATGATTGTGTTTTCTGTCATCAGTGCTTCCTTAACCAGAGAATAGAAAAAATCTGAGGATCCGATGCTGACCTGGAAGTCGGAAAGCTCCGCCTTCTTCATAGTAGAAACCACTAACGAAATGATCTCAGCATCTGATTCAGGACTGTCTTCATTTAGAAATTCTACCCCCATCTGAGTACTTTCCTTCGCCCTTCCTTGATAGCTAGAATTATTAATAAATACGCTTCCTTCGTAACAGAGTCTAATAGGCATGTTTTCTTCTGAAAAATACATGGAAACCGCTCTGGCTATGGATGGTGTAAAATCCGGACGAAGTACTAGCGTATTCCCTTCTCGATCAAAAAATTTATAAAGGTCTTTCGAGGAAATCGTCCCCCATCCCTTGCTAAAAACATCAAAAAACTCAAATGAAGGCGTTTCAATGGACTGATAACCATAGGAACGAAATAATTTTTCTATTTGTCCTTGAAGATACCTTTTTTTATCACATTCTTGACCATAGATATCACGAACTCCTTCCGGTGTATGTATCAAACGTTTCATTTTCTGTTCTCCCTGAAACTACTTTAACTTTCTCTCATATTACCACATGAAATCATTTTGTCAATCCCTCTCAAGTAAATCTTTTTGTACGCCTTCTAGATAATGTAAAAAAATTCCATGCTTCTGTTTCAATTCATATTCAGGATCCAATTCCTGAAATTTGAAACGTTTTCTTCCTCCTCTCTCTGCGCGCTCTACATACTGGCAAAACTCAAAAAAACGTAAATAGTAAAAGAAACCCCTGCCTGAGAAATACAATAAAAGAAAAGCAATACCCTTCTGTCGTTCAAAATCTGCCATGAACTGTATCTGATGCTGATGTACATTTATCAGAGGAAAACTATCTGTCTTACACTCTTTAGCATCAAAACAAACAGGAAGCCCCTGGACAGCGCCTATGTAATCCACAGTGCTTTTTTGTTCAAAATACGCTAGTGTAATATGACGATATTCTTTGTTAAATTTAATCGGTATAATCGGCGTAGGGACCTTCTGAATCAGAGCCAAACCTTTCTTTCGGTATTGTTCATTCGTTCTATTCACCATTTCCTCTAGCATTGAGCCTCTCAATCCTTTGAAATTCCAGCTACTCATCTGGTCCTCCCTCCTTCTTAGTTAGTGCAATGTTTTGATTCTGTGAAATGGCCAATAACACAGCACTGCTTTACCTAATATTTTGTTTTTGTTCACATATTTATTAATCCAGAAACGAGAATCCATGGACAAATTTCGATTATCTCCTAGTAAAAAATAGCTGTTTTTTGGCACTCGATAAACTCCATTGTCGGCATCAAGCGGGGTTTCAAAACAAAAACTATCATTCAGAGGTTCTTTCGAATCATTAATATATACCTTTCCTTTCTTAATATTCACCGTTTCTTCAGGTAGGCCGATTATTCGTTTAATAAATAATTGCTCTTCGTTATCCGGATATCGGAAAATCACAATATCAAACCGCTGAGGATCTTCAAATTTATACGCCAACCGGTTTCCAAAAATTTGATCACCTATCATAATTGTGTTTTTCATAGACTCAGACGGAATCCTGGCATTAATAATCAAAAATCTCTGAATCAATATAACTGCTATCAGGACAATGAATATTATACGTAGCTCTTCCCAAATTTCTCTTCCAATGATTCTTTTCTTTGTTTTCTTTTGAATTTTCTTTTTGTTTTTTTTCATATAAATTCTCCTGTCGATGTAATTGTTCTAGAATCTTCTCCAATTGATTCGGAAGAGGTGCTGTTATTGTCTTTAATGACAGATTCTTAAGGCTACCATGCATTTCTGGAAACACTACTTGCCAGGCGTGCAAAAACTGGCGTTGTAAACCGTATGCCTTCTTGAATGTTTGATTATATTGCTGTTTTCCATATTTCACGTCTCCGGCAATGGGATGACCGGCATAAGCTAGATGACTGCGAATCTGATGAGTTTTCCCTGTGATCAACTCCACTTTCAACAGAGTGCCTTCTTCATACCAAGCAAACGGCTCGTAAGAAGTATCTATACAAAACGAATCTTCTTTGCGAAAATGTGAGATGCTAACTTTGTTCATTTTTGGATTTTTACGCAAATAGTCTGACATCTTTCTGCCTTCCTTAATATTTCCTTGAACTAAACAAAGATAATACTTTTTTATCGTACACTTCTTCAGTATCAGTGACAGTTCTCTAACTGCTGTCAGATGCTTTCCAGACAATACAATACCACTTGTATTCAAATCTAGACGATTACACACACCTGGTTGAAATACTTTTAGTGCTTCAGACATGACAATGCCTGTCTTCAGCAGATATCCCCTTAGATATTCTGTCAAAGATACATCCGATTGTTTTGCTTTTTGAGAGAGCATTCCAGCAGGTTTATTGACAATCAGAACATTATCATCCTCATAGAGCACATATTTTTGTTCTAATATCGGATATTTTTTGGCAGGTACAGCAGATAATTTATACATCGTTTCTTTGGAAAAAAAAATTTTCAAACTATCTCCACACTGTAATAATTTTTTACCTGCGACTTTTTTATCATTCAAAACGATATTTTTCTTTCGTAGCATTTTATAGAGAAAACTCTTGCCGGCTTTCGGTAGGCATCGATTCAGAAATTTATCCAATCTTTGTCCGGCTTCTGATTCTCTTATGATGATTTCTTTCATATTTCCTTCCACAAAGACTATTGTCTCTAGAATATGCTTGATAACTTCATTATTGATAAATTCGGATATTTTTCATAAAGTTCCAAATTTTATTATTACTGTAAACTGAACTTACTTGTTTCTTTCTCTTGGTATCCAGACATTTTGATTTTTTCCCTGTCTATAGTAAAAAAAATCATAGTCTGTTAATGATTAGCACAAAAAGTTTAACAAGTATTCTTCTTTATGTGTTTTATTACTCTAGTTGTATATGTTGATCATATCATTACCACCAAGAGTTGTCACATTCAGCAATAGCCCTATATTTTAACTAGCTTCTCGGTTCTTGAAAAAATTTCTTAATATAATTTGGCACTCATGGACTTATGCAATCACATCGTACTCATTTCCATGGAAGATATACAGACTGAAATACAGCTTCATAACTATAATAAATGTTCATTCCTTTTTGTTCAATATCAAACTTATGATAAAAAATCATAGATAAAAGTATTTTCAATAAAAAATAATCTTTTGACTTTTCATCTACCTGAAATCATATTTTTCTGTATTTTTATTCTATGTATTCTTTTTTATTCGAAATTCTTAAATATTTCTTTATATACCAATTTTACCAAAAACATAATAGTCACAGTGCAATTTTAGCCTCTCTGTAAGAAATCTTATTTTAAAATTTGGCTAAATCAAATATTTGGAACTATAACCAATCGATCAACTCCTGACTTTATCCTAGTGATTCATATCAAATTTCTTACATTACTCTATAACAAAATCTTTTTGTGAATCTTTTCGCATAATTTTAGACAAATGGTATTTATTTTTTCATGAACATTCATCAGAAGATGCAATGCTTTTCCAATGAATTTTTTTTCGATGTTACATACAGAGTGATACCATATATGACGTTGAATAAAACTCTTGATTATTAAGATGATGTAGTATTTTAATTGCAAATCTTGCTTATTTATTAACTGTGTTGGCAATGAAGGCAAACTTTTAGACAGCCAAATCGATGTCTATGGAAACGACAATCTCTACGATGAAACCTCTCACGTTTTATAAAAATTCAAAATAAGATTTGCATCAAAATTCAGCAACATAACACACTTAGCGCAATAGCACGATCAAACTATCATCATAAACAAGTCTGCTGAAGTTCACTTGAATACCTCTCATAATACTCGGAAGATCAGAGCACGTTACTTTTCTGTTTTCAGATTCTTATTCGAAGTAAGAAATGCCATAAAAGCCCTTACAGATCCAACCGTTTCCCTTGATGTTAGCGTTTTTTTATCAGCATAACGTGAATTTTGCTAAATGACATCTGATCAAAAGATCGCCAAAGCAGACGAAGGCATGTTCGTGGCATCTATGATATCTATTTTTATTTTATTTAATATCATTTGTATTGCTGCCGTTGACCTATCTATTTTATTTATTATGCATCGTAGAGCGTTTTCATACGCTAATTCAGTGAG
Source organism: Lachnospiraceae bacterium (assembly GCA_021442455.1). GTDB lineage: Bacteria > Bacillota > Clostridia > Lachnospirales > Lachnospiraceae > Scatomonas. The sequence continues at coordinate 5,935 of JABUSY010000035.1, forward strand.
AAAAGTTCATAGCCCCAAGCTCTCGTAGTGAGTAATATGCAACAACATGTTCGTATCCAAATCCTTACATTTTGCTAATAACAAAGTGTTTCATAACACTAGCAAGTATGTAACCAATTTGTATCTCTGTCACTAAACCGTATAAGCAATCCTTTGATAAATAATTCATCCAGGTAAAACAATGACCTTACCACTGCCGTTTTTCAGGCAAGTACTTATTCTTCAATACAGCATACAGCGCCAAAGGTCCTTGCTCCAACCAAATGAAGTCTTTATAGATCAAAATGGTTTGGTCATTAATTTTATTCTTAAATCATTCGATAGTTTCACTAAATTTCTTTGTTTTCTTCTGGAAAAATATCAGACAAAAAAGACTGGATTATTCACATTTTGACCTTCTTCTGAAAACGCACTATTACTCCGTGATCTCAGAAAAAAATCTCTTACAGAGAAAATCTAGACCAAGTCAGAAAACTTATAAAATCTCAGAGGTAAACTCACTCGCAAAGCATAAAACAATGGTGTCGGAATGAGAAAACTTCTTATACTTCTTATTAGATTAAATGATCTGGAGTAGTGAATTATTTATAACAGTTATATAAAACTAAACTCTTGTAATATCTGTGCACTTTCCTGACAGCACAAATATGTTTATACTTTTTCGTCTAAAATATCATCAAAGCTATCGTTGTTTTCTTCTTTTTTTGTTGTTTCCGTGAGATCAACACTCCCATTGGGATAAATCTCACTTCTGTTCTTTTTTACAATATCATAAGAGTTTTGCAAAAAATCAAAAAAAACACTATATTTTTCTCCTACATTTTCCAGAATATTTTCTATAGTTTTGGAAATGTTCGCCAGCATGTCATCTGTATAGGAAAGAGCATTTATCCGAATATTATTGGCATCCTGTTGTGCAGAATTTAAAATTCCCTGGGCTTGTTGATTTGCTGTGCTAACTGTCTCGTCGGCTTGAGCGTAAGCCTGTTGCATGATTTCAGTCTGCGCAACAAGCTCTTTTGCATGAGTCTGAGCTTCCAATATAATATTCTCTGCCTTGGATTGAGCATCAGCTAGAATGGCATCTTTCTTGCTGATGATCTTCTGGTATCTCTTGATCTCATCCGGAGTCTTCAATCGGAGCTCGTTTAGTAATGATTCCAGTTTGTCTTTATGCACTACGATCTTTGTAGAGGATAACGGCTGATATCTGCAGTGCTCGACATATTGTTCTATTTCTTCAATGATTTGCTCAATTCTGCTGTTCATACTTCTGTTCTCCTTCTTATTTCTCACATTACTCTATAACAAAATCTATTTTCGTTTAAATTCATACCTCTTTGATATAGCAGTAAAGCTCAAATATTCATCTTCCAGAGATGTAAATAAAAATATTCTATATATATGATTAATCTATGTCATTTTGAATTTATCTTTAAAAATCAATGATCATATGTCATTATCTGACAATCACTTTAGTTTTGAAAATTCCGAAAAAATCTATTGATAACCCACACAAGGGACACTTTCATATTTAGGATATTTTCTGGTAGTTTCTTTTATAATAACATGTTCTTCTACAGAAAACAACGATGTTTTTTATAATTATTTTGTCAAATTAGTTCATTCACTTTCCAAACAACATGCAAATGCTCTTTCTGATTCGAATCAAAAATCTCGGAATATACTGCTTACTCTCGTTATTCTTTTTTTCCCCCTGTGCGCCGCACAAAGATATGAACATTTGTTTTATATTTTTTTTCTTTTATAATTTCGTAGTCTGAATGACTCAGCCAAGAAAAATTTGTTTTTAATGAAGCTTCTATTACAAATAAAGTTTGGTCTTTAACACAATGAGCTCCTTGTAATCGTTTCAAAACTTCCTGTTCCATTCCTTTTAAATAAGGAGGATCCATAAAAATTATATCAAACGCTTCTTCATTTTTTAATTGTTCCACGGCCTCTCTGGCATCTGCTACCAACTGTAATGCGTATTCAGAAAGTTTGGTAAATTGAAGGTTTTCCTTGATACAGGCGGCTGCTCGCCAATTTTGCTCCACAAAACAACAAAAAGCCGCTCCGCGGCTTAATGCCTCAATACCGATTCCTCCACTCCCTCCAAATAAGTCCAAAAAACGACAGTTTGATAAATAGGGCTGTAGAATATTAAACAACGTTTCTTTTGCACGGTCTGTTGTTGGTCTTATCTCTCTTCCAAACACTGTCTTCAGCGGAAGGCTCTTGCATTTACCTGCTATAACTCTCATCTTTTGTAAGTCCTCAGTTTGAACTGTTTCTTTCAGTTTAGATTTCTTTTTTTCTATTATCCAGTATCCAGAAAAAAAAGATACCACAGTATCGATTTTCATAGCTACCGGAATATTATATCTGTTACAACTTTACACGACCTGACAAATATCTAGCTCATTGGGATCAATCATAACCTGGTTATAACAGATTACCATATCCATATCTTCTCCGATATTACCTGTCTAATTCTTCTTCCTGTTGTATCTGCGGCAGATACTTCGTGTTTCATCATAAGCGCATGAAAAATCTACTATCAAATTTTTTTACTGTTATGTTCGATGATATATCAATATTCATAGTTGTATACTCCTCTCATCAATCTTCACACTATGTCCTTGATCAGACAAGAAACCACCTATTTTCCTTCTGAAATCCTTAATATTCATGAATATTATAACAAATCACTAAAAAAAACGCAATTATTTTTGTGATTTTATACGTATCTAAAAATTATTATTCGTTCCACAAACACAATACGCTAATTCAGCATAGCATACAACAGTACCAGCAACAAATAACGTATTGGAGTATTTCAAAATGCGAAAAAGTAGTAAAGAACCTGGTATTCCTCTTTAATAACGGAAACTTGATTTCTAAACAAATTTGTAAGTGACTATAGTGTTCGAAACTTAAAATCCTCAGAAACTAAAATTTTAAAAAGAATACTCGTATTTCAGAATACAATAATTTTTCTTAATGTAGTTTGCTTGAAAATAGTGAATTATAGCTCAAAGTTTCCCATAATATCTTTCTTGATCACGTAATATGCAGTATTTTTTTCAGCTTTACATCAAGTTTCATATTTTTATATTTTCTGCATCTCTTTTCAAGTTCAGTAGTCTAGATTTTCTTTACTACTTTGTTAAACAGAAAACAAATAAGCAGATCCAAGTTCATTTTTCCAATTCATCAAACTGACTGATCAAAGATAGACTATGAATAGGATTTGTAGTTTCTTCGCTAGTTTTTTTGTCGCAACTGTCTCTTTTGGTTTTTCTGTTGTCTTTATAATATTCATGAATGTCCTTTTTTACTTCAACTTTTATTACAGGTTTTTAACATTAGCAAAAGCGTCATAAGTTTATCAATAAAAAACAAATTTTTATAGTAAAATCTTAGTATTTTGACGTTCGAGATAATGCTCCAGAGCTACATTCAGTAGCCTATTTTGAGGAAGTTTCAGTTCAGGATCTAGCTTCAGAATCTCGTACACCGCAGCACTGGATTCTTTTAAAATATCCGCATCTTGATAGATATTCGCGATTTTAAAATTCGCTATTCCACTTTGTCGGATCCCGAAGAGATCCCCCTGTCCTCGAAGCTTTAAATCTTCTTCTGCGATATAAAAGCCATCGTTTGATTTATTCAGAATGTTCAGACGCTGAGAAGTTTCTTTTTTTTCATTACCTTGCATAAAAATACAGTAAGATTGTGCCTCACCTCTCCCTACTCGACCGCGGAGCTGATGCAGTTGTGCCAGCCCGAAGCGTTCAACATTTTCAATCAGCATGACTGTAGCATTTGGGACATTGATGCCAACTTCCACAACAGTTGTGGAAACAAGTATTTGAATTTTATTTGCCGCAAAGGCTTTCAGGATCTCATTTTTTTTCTTCGCATTCATCTGACTGTGTATCGGTTCCACACGAATTTCGATAGGCATTTGTTCTCTCATGCGATTGCTGTAATCTGTCACATTTTCACAATGCAGCGCTTCGTTTTCTTCTACCATAGGACAGATCACATATACCTGATGCCCAGCCGCTATTTCTTGCTTCATGAACTGATAAGCATTCGGACGCCAAGAGGTGCCAACTACACAGTTTTTGATCGGCAAACGGTGAGCTGGAAGCTCATTCAAAACAGAAATGTCCAGATCAGCATAGAGGATAATCGCTAATGTGCGAGGAATCGGGGTAGCACTCATGACGAGCACATTAGGAGGATATCCCTTCTCAGTCAAAAGTGTTCTTTGACGCACACCGAATCTATGCTGTTCATCAGTGATCGCAAGAGCCAAATCCCGGTACACGACCTTTTTCTGGATTAGCGTGTGAGTTCCTATAATCATCTTTGTTTCTCCTGAAGCAATCTTTTCATAAATTTTTCGATTCGCCTTTTGTTTATAATGACCTTTCAGCAGAACAGGATGAGCATCTGTAATCTGATTCTTTTTAAGCAAACAACACAATGATTCATAATGCTGAACAGCTAACACTTCAGTAGGAACCATCAGGGCACTTTGGTATCCGTTTTCATAACACATGATCATTGTGAGAAAGGCCAAAATGGTTTTTCCGCTGCCTACGTCTCCCTGAATTAAACGATGCATCAAAAATTGTCCCGTCATATCCTGTTTTAGTTCATTCCATGCGATTATCTGTGCACTGGTTAGACGATAGGGGAGATTTTTAATAACTTTTTCTGTTTTCGAAATTCTTCTCATTGGAAAATGATTTTCAAGAGTTTCTGTTTTTTTCTTTAGCCTTCTGAGAGCCAAAAGAAAAAAGAAAAACTCATCAAACACCAGTCTACGGCGAGCTTCAAGCAGGGAATTCTGTTCAGAAGGAAAATGTATCTCTGCTATCGCATAATGATTTTCACAGAGTCTGTATCTCTCTCTTTGTTCTTTCGGAAGATATTCCGGATTCAGATTCCGTTTTTGCAATAGCTGACTGATGGCTTTGATAACCATTTTATTAGTCAGTCCTGTGGTCAATGGATAGACTGGTCGGAATTTTTTTTGTATTTTAGCGTATCCTTCGATTGTAAATATTTCCGGATGTTCCATGGTCTTTCTTCCGTTCTTCATTAAAACACGACCACGAAAAATATAGTTCCTACCCTTTTTTAGGATATTTTTTAAAAATGGCATGTGAAACCAAATAATTTGCAGTTTACCGGTCTCATCTTCCAAATGTAGGATAGTGATAGATTGCTTATTGTAATTTTGAACTTTTCCCTGATGGACAATTCTTCCGAAGACAGCATTTTTCTCTTTATCCTTGAGCATACCAATAGCTACTGTCTGTTTATAGAAATCATAATCCCGCGGATAATAATGAAGCAACTGATTTAGATTAGTTACTCCAGATTTTGCAAATAGCTTTTCTATTTTTTCTCCAATCCCTTTTAAGGTTCTCAAAGATTCTTTCTTTTCTTTCTTCATAATAATATTTACCAAACTATTATTTTACTGTAAAGAGGTTGTTCATCAATGTGCACTTTCATATCACAATCAGAATATTTGTCAGATTTTTCCGAATAATCCTAGTCAAGTCAATATTAATAAGTTTCCCACTTTTTTATCATGACATTCATTCTCTCGTTGTTCACTTCATCGGTCCACATATCCTTTTCCTTTATTGTATGTATTTTTCTCTATCAATGTAAAGTATAACCAATCATTTTGGAAAATGGAACCCAAAAAACAAAAAATTTTCGGAAAATTTTTTTTATACTTGTAAAATACGTTTATATCTGTTATAATAACCATTATGGCTTGAGTTTATTGTTAAGGAGGTACAAACATGGCAAAATGTGCAATCTGCAATAAGGGCGTTTACTTTGGTAAAAGTGTAAGTCATTCTCATAGAAAATCCAACAAAATATGGAAATCAAACATCAAATCAACTCGTGTGAAGACAAAAGACGGAAATAAAAGAATACATGTTTGTACTTCCTGCTTAAAAAACGTAAAAGCAGAACGCGTTTAAATATTGTTTAACAGTTTTTTTTTAAAGTAACTATTTTTTATTTTTACATATTCAGATTGTAATTCTATATTTTTTTGTTGTTTTTTTTCTGCATGATTTTCTTTTACTGAAAGTTCCTATTATTTTATTTAGTATATTTTCACCCAATTTTATTGCCTTTGAATTAGAGAATGAAATGATATATAATAAATAAAAGACGGACTGTGTCCCCGCTTATTCGTTTAGGTGCTTTCTATCTTCATATTTCATGCTATTAGGTTAGGTAAGTGATGAATAAGTGCACAGCCATTCAACCAAGAGATCAAAACGATTCCCCATCCATGATAAAAAAGTAACACTAGAAAAAGTACCTGATATACAATGAGATATACAATTACTTTCAAAAAATAAAAAATATGTTGACTTTGACAACCAGCAAAAATTATTTTTTACTTGTTTAAAACTGGAAAATAAAATTCCCGAAAAAATACCTAAGAAATAATCTGTATGTTACTTTTGATTTTCATCTTCTTGATTTAATATATGTTTCAATTTTTTATCTAAACATTCATCACCGTCTTTTTTTGTGAATTTCTCTGCAATGTCCGGTATTATATCCAGAATTTTCGTAATAGCATCTTGATTTTTGACATTAACCAGCTTGATTCCGTTCTTGTTAATGACTAGAATGGCGTTCGGCGTAATCTTGGCGCCCATTCCACCTCCGCTGTTGTGTTTGGTATTCTTCTCAAATGCTCCGGCCGCTATGCCAAAAGATACGTCTACTAGCGGAAGCAAAATATTTTCACTGATATAAATTGCATCACCGACCACCGTCTTTGTCGTAAAAAAACTATCCATCCCTTTGAATAACGATTCCACAGTTGATTGAAAATTATTGTTATCTACCATTGCTAAACCTCCTTATACTAAAGCGTTTTATAATCACTCTTTTTATATAACTTATTTCGCTCAATTTTCATGATATGCACGATCAGCACGATTAGAAAGATTCTTCCCTTCATCTTAACGTCTACCTCCAGTTTGGCTTTTGCAAAATCCGGAAGCACGGTTAACTTTTTCGAAAACATAGGATAAAATGTTCCAATAACTCCTAAAATCTGTCCTGTCAACGCAGGATCATCGAAGCCAAATTTTACATATCCAGTAATTTTCTTAGGACATATATGCTTTAGAATAATCAGATCCACGGTTTTGATCATATGGAAAAACTTTTTCAAAGCTCTGGACGTTAAAAATCCATACCATTCTTTGAAGTTACCACAAATCCAGCGAACTGTGAAGTAGATGTTTTTCCAGATCTTTTCCTGAATAGAGAACAAAAAAAACAATACCTCTACAATCTTCCTAATCAGGTATGCTGCTTTTTTCAATAAACATTGTGTCAACTCCTGGTCATGCTGTCGCCTTAGGTCCTTTTCTAGATGCAAATATTTTTCTTTTTGACACTCTTCCTTTTGCAGCCATTGTTCCTTCTCCTTCTGTTGCATTTTCACTTCCGAATCCTCGTAGCGCTGACCGAAAGGTTTCGTGAATTTTTTTTTTGCACCTATGACAGTAGCAGCTTTTTCATTCTGAACTTCCTTTCTTCTCCTTAAATAATCTCTCAGTTTTATAGCTGGAATTCCGAGAATATAAATTTCGTAGACAACTTTCTTGTTCGCATACAAAACCTTGACATATAATAAACGACACATCCAAGAAATACTTACTTGTCCTGAGATATCATCAGTTTGCTTTTTAACTGCTCCCCTATAACAAATCGGTACAAAAAGCAAACACAGAATCCAGATAACTATAATTCCAAGTATGGCCAGAAGAACAATAATGATTGTAAATAATATGCTTAATAATATATATAACATATTCGCTTATGTCTGTTTTTATACATTAGAACAGCAAGTTAAAAGTAATAGTTTATTTTTAAATACTTCTACACAGGGTAGTAAATCACTTGCAGTATTTTTAAGTTACAGATTTGACACACCACTAGACTGTCATAAGATATTTGATTGAAGGAAATATCTTAAATCACAATTTCCAGTATTTTCAAAGGCTTCTATTGTTATTTTTTGAATAATTTCTATGGCTTCCTGATATCCTAATGCAACACCGATAATCTCTGGCAATGTGATCTGAATTTGCTTTTGTACCAAATATTTAGACTCTATAATATCCAGCTGATCTTTCTCATTGGCAGCATACGTAATTAGATAAAACTCCGGTAGAGAACCTCCTTTGTTCACCTGATACTTGATATTTTTTTCTCTTCCTTTAGCAGTTTTTCCAACATAAAGATTTTTATACCAGTTTGCCATTAATTTTATAACACTCCATATAAAAAGACAGAAGTACTACTACAGATCTATAGAAAGCCACTTTTTTCATAATATCTTTTTAGCTTTCCTTGATAAAAATTCAGATATTCCTTATAAATCCTTTTCAGAATTTATATTTTATTGAAAAACTTCAGAAAATGCGATGCTTTCATAATAATGATAATAATCAGAATTCATAAAAAACTCTCTTTTCTACGTTTAATTCTAATAATTTATCGCCTATCATAAAATACTAGAAGACTTTTTCTTCTCATATTATTAGCGTAATCCTCCCCAAAATATATTTGATGTGTAGTATCTGATTTGAACTGCTATCAGTATACCTCGTTTTGTATTTGTACGCAACAATTAACTGAAATAAGTCTCAAAAATTGACCTAGCTACAAGGGTTGCCGGATGACTTTTATCACCACCGTTTTCCACAATCACTGCCACTACAATATCCGAATTACCCGTATTGGAAAAGCCGACAAACCAGGAATGAGCAGTTCCCTTTTCTTTGCTTCCATATTCTGCCGTTCCTGTTTTTCCGGCAATATCATAGGGAAAACTTGATAAATCATCAGTAGCCGTACCTCGTTGAACAACTCCCTTCATCAGTTCCGTCAACTGGTAAGCTTCCTCAGGTGTCATAACCTGACCCAAAGATTTCGGCGCTATCTGTTTAACAATCGTTCCATTATAAACCTCTACCTGTTTTACAAAAGAAGGCTCCATCATCCTGCCTCCATTGGCCACAGCTCCGACAATCATCGCCATATGAACCGGAGATATTAGCGTATTACCCTGTCCTATAGAAGTTTGCATAGTCAATCCATCAGCAGTACTGTTCTCCAGAGCAAAAAAACTTTTTACAGAAAGTAAACCAATCGGAAATGATTCGTTAAAATGCAGTGCATTTGCTGTTGATTCAAGTGAGTTTTTGTCCAACAGTTGCGTAGCAATATTTGAAAAAGCGCAATTACAAGAATTTGCAAAAGCGTCTGCAAAATTTTCTTTCCTATGAGCAATGTTTTCATTGCAATGAATTGTATAACCGCCCTGAGTATACTTTCCCGAACAATTAAAGAAAAAATTATCAAAGGTTCCGTATTTTCTCAGATAAGCAAGAGAAGTTACAATTTTAAAAGTGGATCCTGGAGGATATTGACCCTGCAGTGCGCGATTCAAGAACGGGCTTCCACTCTCCTCCTTATTTAGCAATTCCCAATTTCTTGCTATAGTATTAGGATTAAAATCTGGCTTACTGACATCTGCCAGAACCTTCCCTGTCTTTGTATTCATGACGATCACAGCCCCTCGATTGTAGCCTATAGCATTGCTGGCTGCCTGCTGAAGTCTTATATCCAAACTAGTCACCAGATTATCACCTTTGTTCTTTTTATCCCAAAAATTATTCTGCAACTTTTCCAGAATATCTACATGAGAAGAACGCAGCGTATAATTTTCAGAGGCCTCCAGACCGCTGCTGCCATGATCGCAATAGCCAACTACTTGAGCAAACAAGTTGTTATACGGATAAACTCTGAATTCTTTACCTTCTTTATCCGAATCTGTTCGAGCTAGAACCGTCCCGTTTGAAGCAAGAATCGATCCTCGTACAATATTTTTTTCATATTTATTTTGTCTCTTATTATAAAGATTATTCGCAAAAGTGTCACTTTTACATACCTTGAAATAAATCATATAGCCAATCATTCCAAGAAACATTCCAAAAAACAGATATGATACGATTATATAAGGCTTACCAATTAAAGCTTTTCTCCGTTTGTTTTTCGATTTTTCTTTCAAGATTCTCTGCCTCTCTTTCCAGTGCCTTTTTTCCGCGGTCGGAGTGATCATTTTTCTTTTTGAGTTGTTTTGATGTTGTCTGTTTTTCCCCTTTTTCTTCCAGTTCTTCATCCTCGTCTTTTTTTAAGAGATATAATCCTTGTATGATGGCAAACATCATAATCGTACACATAACAGAACTACCTCCATAGCTGATCAGGGGTAATGTGATACCAGTCATCGGAATGAGATTTGTCGTCCCTCCTATGGTGAGAAATACTTGAAAAGCATATTCCGTGCTGAGACCGATAGCGATTAGCTTATAAAAATTTTCTCTTATTTTAATGGCGATATTTACAATTAGTACATAGGTACACATACAAAGTAGAATGAGACAGATGGCGAAAAGAATGCCCATCTCCTCACAAATGGCAGCAAATGTAAAATCTTCCTTTGCTAAAGGAATCATATTCGGTGAACCAGCGAACAATCCTGTGCCAAACCAACTTCCCGAACAGATGCCAAACAGCGCCTGCGCAATTTGATACCCTGTATTCTGATAATCGAAAAATGGATTTTTCCAGATACGAATTCTAGATCGCACGTGAGCAAACAGACGACAAGCTATAATGGAAGTAACAGATATGCTGCTAAGTCCTAGCAACGCGTATATGTTTTGTTTAGTAGCTACATATACCATCACGATATAAGCGACAAAATAAATCAGCGCTGCTCCTAGATCTTTGGACATTGTAAGAATTACCATATGAATGCCAGCAATTACTGTCACCCAGAAAACCTGTCTGAAGGTGATAACCTTCTGCAACATGGATGCAATGAAAAATACAAAGGTGATCTTAACAAATTCAGAAAATTGAAAACTAATTCCACCAATATTGATAGATAGCTTTCCTCCGCCATTGACCTGTGCGAATAGAAAAACTAACGTCAAAAGCAAAAGCCCCAAAATGCTATAAACAAAATGTAGATTCTTCACTAGCTTTACTTTTTTCACAAATACAGGGATTATGAAAGAAAAAACACTAGCCCCTGCCACGATGATGAACTGTTTAATTGCTGTTGAAACGTCCAGCCTGATTTGAATAATAAATCCTATGGACAACAACATACACATAATATTGACAAGTATGAATGACGCCTTTTTATAGAACAAACAGTACATTCTATGTATCAACAATACATAAAATACCACACTTACGTATAGCAGCAACATAACAATATCGTTCGTCTGCAAAAACATGATGAAATAGGCCACAAAATTAAAAAGCAGCAAAAACAGCATTTGTTTTCGCATGCAGTTCTTTCTCATGTCTTCATTCTTTTGACTCAGTCCTATAAAGATCTCCAGAGTAAAAAAGATCATCAAAAATAACAGCAAATATTTGGAAATTTCAGCAATGATCTTAATCATAGCTCTCCCTTACTATACGCCGCTTTTGTAATGTTCTATCGTATATTGTATATATTTTTTTCATCTGTTATTTTGCTCCTACATATAAGCTTTCACAAACTATAGCGCCATAGAATTGATTTTCTTATTATTCGTTTTCCACAATAAAATAAATTCTGTAAGCAATATATTCGTTCTTCTGCTGCAAAGTTTTGTTTCAATCAAAAGATCTTAATAGACAAGCTATGATAAATAATATTATAACAAAAATAACAGCAGTATGCCACAGAAAAATATATGATCTTTCCAAATTGAATTTTACATTTTTCAAAATAAAAATCCAGGTATCTCCTATAAACACTTATTACTTCTGAGATATATTCCATTATTAATTTTTAGAAAACTTTCTCAAGATCGAATGATTGTCAATAACATTTTCAGGATGCATATATTTTTGTATTCAAAGAATAGGTTGTTTTTTAACTATTTATTAAACGTTTTTTTAATATTCATATAGCAAAGCTAACAAAGAGGAACACATCTTTCTTTGTTAGCGATTCTTGCACTTCGATAAGATTCTGATCGAAATCACTATAACACAGAGCATTATGAAGAAAGTTTTCGATTTCAATATTTGTATGATTACGGATATTTAAAATTTTTACTATTCATCCTTCATATCTTTTCCTGCACGCGCGCACTTGTTGCATCAACGACCTTGTATGAATATGAATGAAAAGCAATTAAATGCCTCTTGTATCAGCTCTACTGCTTCGTCATTCTAAACGATTACTTCATTCTGACACTTTTCTATGATAGTAAAGTAAGTAAATTCTACAAGAGCTTTTCCTCGATTTCGCTGTTTTCAAAAGAGTATTGATTATCAGATATAAGCTTATTTCCTTACAAGTGCAACCAAATTAATTGTCTGATTATCTTCTCCTTATTCAAATTGTTTGCATAAACAACGATTCCAAACTGAGAATCACTAATATAATAACCACTATCTATTCCTACTGAAAAACTTGTTTCAAGAGTTTCATAAGAGCCTATGTGAATAAATAATCAAATCTCCATATCTAAGGAGTTTACATGATTTTTTATTTAAAAAAGATAAAAGAGGCACTACAAAATCTGTATTCTTCCCTCATTCACATCCAATAAATTTTTCGAGCTCTGTATTCAACTTTTCAATTTGAAGACTCAGCTCTGACTTATCTTTTTGAAGCTGTCCTATTTCCTGCTTCATTTGATTAATTTGAATTTGAGAAGCGATCAGGTCATGCTTTACATCGTAAGCCTGCTTATCCTTGGATTCCATATCATTTTCCATAGCCTCCGCTTGGGTTTTGGCTTTAAAGTAATCATCGGCAATATTCAATGCCAGAAGCGTGCTTTTGGTATCTGCTGGCTGGAAGTTATAGCCTGTAAGCGAACCAAGCTCCGTCAGTTTATTATTAAGATATGAAGCTACTTTTTGCAGATATTCTTCACTCTCATATCCGCTTAGAATAATGATTTTCCCATTTATCAAAACTTTAACTGTATTTTTTGATTCCATCAAAAGTATTCTCCTCCATGTATTGTTTCTTCGAAGCGTGTATTCCATTCCAAACAACTTTCTCCATAATAATATTAACTCGAAATTTGATGCAAAACAACCTTTTTCTAAGATTCTTCCGAATCCAGATATGAAAGACCTAGATGACGATAAGCCGCTTCAGAAGCCGTTCTTCCCCGAGGCGTTCGGTTCAGAAATCCGTTCTTAATCAAGTATGGTTCATAAACCTCTTCAATAGTCCCTCTATCCTCTCCTATAGCAGCAGCTAGTGTATCTAGCCCTACCGGACCTCCGGAAAATTTCTCTATCACTGTAGTCAACAGAAGACGATCCGTCTGATTCAAAGCGTAGCGATCTACTTCTAACAAATCCAGTGCCAAAGATGCCACTTTTTCTGTGATTTTTCCGTTATACTGTACCTGTGCAAAATCTCGTACCCGTTTGAGCAACCTATTGGCGATACGTGGAGTTCCCCTGGATCTTCTCCCCATCTCCATGGCTCCCTCCGGCTCTATCTTCACATTTAATATCCGCGCAGAATGGAGAATGATTTTTTGCAATTCAAACTCCGTATAAAATTCCAAATGATGGATCACTCCGAACCTATCTAGTAATGGAGCAGTCAACAGCCCGGCCCTGGTGGTTGCACCAATCAGCGTAAACTTTGGAAGATCCAGTCGGATAGATCTGGCGGAGGATCCTTTTCCGATCATGATATCGATGGAAAAGTCCTCCATAGCCGGATAGAGCACTTCCTCTACCTGTCGGTTCAGTCTGTGTATTTCATCAACAAACAGTATATTACCATCCTGAAGGTTATTCAATATAGCCGCCATTTCTCCTGGCTTTTCAATAGTCGGTCCTGAAATTACCTTCATGTGAACATTCATCTCATTGGCAATAATACCGGCTAACGTAGTTTTACCAAGACCCGGAGGCCCGTAAAATAATACATGATCCAAAACATCACCTCTCTGTTTCGCTGCTTCTATATAAATTTTTAGATTTTTCTTAGCTTTCTCCTGTCCTATATAATCATCCAAAGTTTTGGGACGCAGGCCTCCAACGATCCTACGACTTTCTTCCATAACATCCGTTTCAATAATTTTCTTTTCCATGTTTTCCTCCAACAGCTCCTGTTAAAAGATCAATTGCAGAGCTGCTTTTAAAATTTCTTCTGCATCCATTTGCTCCGCTCCTTCAACCTTCTTGACAGCCTGTAGAGCCTTCGTTCTAGAATAGCCCAAAGCCACCAAGGCTTGAACCACTTCTTCCTTAACACCACTGTCCCTCTTATCTGCAACCTCTTTTTCCTGAACATGAGACAGCTTCTTATCAAAGGCATCCTTCATCTGAAACTTATCTTTCAGCTCCAAAATTAGCTTTTGAGCAGTTTTTTCCCCGATACCCGGTGCCTTTGAGATAAAAACTACGTCATTCGACAACACCGCAAATCGCAGGTCATCTGCAGATAATACTGATAAAATCCCCATAGCCGCTTTCGGACCAATACCATTCACATTCAACAACAATCGGAAAATATTCAAATCATCTTTGGTGAAAAAACCATATAGCTGTATGGAATCTTCCTTTATATGGAGATAAGTATAGATTTTTACCTGATCTTCTCTATAAACTTCTTGTGACAGCAGTGCTTTTGGCATATAAATCCGAAAGCCAATGCCATTGTCTTCTAGAATGATGCTTGCCTCTTCAATTTCTTTAATTACTCCTTTTATATATCCAATCATGTATCCTCCTTGATATAACAGCAGCTTTGTCCTGAACTCATACCGTGTTAGAATCTCGATCAGCTCATTTGTCCTCAATTCGAAGAACTACAGTGTTGTGAGAGATCAATAAAATATCCTAACGTTACTAATCACAAAGAATGCTACAAACAACTTTCGCACATTATGAAAAAGTCCACCTGCAATGCTGTTTTCGGTCAGCTGGAACTTTTTCATTTACCTAACAGACTCAATACATTATCCATATCTTGAAAAATAATGTTGAATAAATTTTCGAAAAGAAACTCTGTCAGCTATATCTGAGCCACCATCATTTCGTCCATTCCATTAAGATAGTAATAAATATATAGTAGCTTATGGAAATAAACACAACATAAGATGTTTTTCCCTTCCTGTTCTCGTGATGACATCTGCAGAAGACAACAGACCCCATCAGAACATCTTACTTCTTCCTCTTTCAGCGAAAAGACAGATTTTGTTAAATAGATAGATGATCTTTCCCTCATTCTTATTAATGAATTAATGAAACTGTGCTATACACAAATTTTATCTGAATTATCTTCCTAGACAGAAAAAACAACTCGACAATTTCTCTGGAACAAGCTCGATTAAAATGAAATTCTTTTTCTAATGATGACTAATCATACCACACATGTAACTCTTTTGACAAGAGCACTTGATTCCAAATGCTCTGAGCAATAAAAAAATTTGGATACCAAGACAAAAAAATCACCAGGAGATAGGGAGGATACAAAGTAATGTCTTTTTCTAGTCTTTCTGGTGATCTAAAACGCTTTATTTAGGTTTTCCAAAAGTGTGATTTGTATATTCAGACAGCAATCACTGCCTAATTATAGCTTATTTGGTATCAAAATTATTTTATTGAATTCCTAATACTTACTGTCTAAGATTATCGAGATTTCCACCTTTGTTAAGCCCACATAGTACTATTTAAAATAGAAGCATCATGAAACCTTTGGCCATTTTTTCATTATCCAAAGATTTTTTCTCCTAACAGCAGGATTATTATGCTGAGGGTGTCTCATATTAAGGAGCGGAACGATCATTTACGATTGTCGCTGGTAACAGAGCAGGATTTATCAGATAATCAGTGTCTAGTTGATCCAGGATATGTTTAATATCTGGTTTCATCTTTTCCAAAATATTTATTCATAGATTTTATAAGATACCATATAAAGGTCCATTATTTATCCGGTAAAGCCACGGGTGGGATAAAAAAGGGGATTGTGGAATGCTTACGAGCCAGCTATAGGACTCCTGGACAGCTTGCTTAACGTTGTTGATATTGCCTTCCAGATTAATAACAACTTGGCTCACATCCAGTTTTCGGAGATAATCATTTAATTTATTGACTCAATTTCTATTAGTAAAAACTTCTAAATTGAGCATGATATATTCAGTCAATTAAAAAACGAATTTCTGACAAAATAAATAGCAGAGATGTTCATCCATTCTAGGATTGCATCCAGTTTTTACTATCAGAGCATAATGCTATCCCGTTTTTTTGAAATTCAAAAACTCCCAAACAGGTGTAATAATAATATCCAGTTTTTTCTATGTCAAATATTTTAGATTGTATCCTGACATTGGTATCAGTTCTTTTAACAGTGTAACCGTGCTGCTTTCTGTGATTGACCTTGATATAGGTTCACTGCTCAATGTTCGTTTTAAAATATCTTCCAGCTTTTGACATAGCCTTTTTCAACAGCTATCATAATCTTTTACCTTTCCTGGCGTTATCTTTCGTTAGAATAAGAATGATAGAGAGTTGTACCAAAATAAATTCCGTTTTTTATGCTCGGAGAAGAATTTCTTTTTGCGCAGCTTATCAGTTACTATAAAATACACCAAGATCAAATCAGGATAGTTAACGTTACCATTCGGTGGATATATTTTTTTTGGACATTCCTTCCAATCTTTTCCTTCAGTTGAAACAGATCTCATAATTTATTTATGTTTATGTGCAATATTGTCAGCTACTTTGATAGATTCATAGCTTTTGCGTATTTTTGGTAGCTGATATATTTATTCGGCGTCACAACCTTCCACTACAACTTTTTCTCTGTCCCTTTGCTCACAGTACACATATATAATCAATGAGATTCCTCATAAAGCACTAAAATTCAGATACACCTTGGCTCAGGCATTTGCATAACTCTTTATCTATTACTGTCACTTTATCAACAAGATAAGATAAATAGTGTCTAACTGACAAGCCTCAGAGAGAAAACATATCTCAGATATCTATAATTAAAATGCTTTAAACCTTCCGTTTAACACAAAGACTAATATTAATCCTCTACACTATATTCATCAACCTTTTGGATTTTATCAAAACTTTTCTTTATATTTCAGAAAAATGCTTATCCAGATCGCATCAGATACCTTTTCCCCATGATAATCCCTATTTTTTTAAAAACCTATGCACTTTTTACAGAGCGAATCGTCACCATAGCATATTCATGCACAATAGCCTAATGGTCTATATCGTCACACTTCAGATATCCACAACCTTCCATAGGAATTCACACGAAGCTCCTCCTGAAACTTACTCACGATGCGTTTCATAGATCTTTTACGTCAATGATTTTTGGGTAATTCAGAGAAATAAGCTTATTCAAAAGGCTAGTTTTTTTCACTACCAGGACAAAAAATACAACTGCATCTTTTTTCTCTTGAATATATAATTTCAAAAAATGAAAAAGCCATTAACATCAACGTGGCAATCAGAAGAACAATCGACATTCCAAGGAAAATTCCTATATCCATCGCAAGCTGTTCATAAGTTTCAGTCAAATGACATTAAACACCACTGTAGTTACGCTCAACGTTGATCACATGACAATCATCGTAACAAAAATGTTTTTTCCCTTTCTTCGCATCCTTGTAGAGGCTTTCAATTGAAAAATACGTTTTGTCAAAATTTGAAACTTACAGAATTTAACATTCATGCATTGGTCATCATGTTTATTGTAACGCTTATTTCGATCATGGCATTAATCTCATTGTCATTTGTACCTTTGCTTTTATAGATGGATGCCGCATTCTTTCCTGTAAATTAATTTTTAAAAACATCGATATATATCCGTATGTCAAGCCTTGTCATTTTTCTGATAATCTAATTTCCTCGATTTTCAGTATGACAGTGAGCAACAGTATTACCAGATCCGTTCAGAGCCTTGCTCAATAATTTCATTTTCCTTCCAAACCTGTATTCTCTTATATAGTATTGAAATAAACTTCTTCTCTAAATCGATATTTTTCAATACTATCGCATCTGTACATCCGAATAAGCTTTATTTTTCCCTGATGAACTATGAGGTCTATTGTTACAGAATTTGAGCAACCTCAAAACAATGCCCCCAATATCCTTATTAGCATGGGGAAAAATATGTTTTTATTTTATTTCTAACTAACATCAGACGCTCAATCATAGAAAACAATAAACATATTAACAGTGCAAAGAAAATTTTAATGACAAGTATGTTCAAATCAAAGAAATCGTTTTCCATCATCGTATCTATAGATAATCAGCTTTTTCACTTTCAGAAACCAGGCTACGTATGGCTTTCAAAAGTTCCGTTATCAGCAACACCTGAGAAACAACATAACAAGTCTATGAAAATTTATCAACCGCATTCCCTGTCACCGACATCGCGCGGTTGATCAGAATCCTCCTACAGAGACACAGCTTTGTATATTTTCACGACTACGTCTATCTTACTACTGCTGCGTATATCAGTACATATTCTTCTCCTGTGAATACTTGAGTTTCAGCCATTTTATTAGCCTTTTATTTTAGAAAACAGCTTAATTAAGGAACACCCCCACTATAGATCCTCTTCTTTACTTTTTCCATCATCCTCCACTAAACGCTACGCAGGTAAGACTCATATTTCGCTTCATGTTATCCATATTTGCCTCTTTGCGAAGATGTTTTCAATTCCTTTCTTACTGTTAATCTTCATATTCGTTACGATAGCAGAAAAGCTAAAAGATATTGCTTCGAATACAAATCAACTGTTTCTGCACTTATTTTTTCTTTATTAAATAATCTCAATCCGCACTTCCGAAGCAAACGATTTAATTGGTGACTCGATAATATTAAAACAAAAAATACACTCCAAAATATACTGAAACTGATGCTACCGAATGTACAATATAACAATTTGCACTGTTTCAAAATTGATGCGATTTATTCAATAGTCATTCAAATTATTGGAACAAATGAACTAATTTTATCCTCTTTAATATTTAAAGTACGAGCTATCCTAGAGTTGATATCTGTTCAGAGCAGTCTTCATAGAAGACCGTTACTGAATTTTTTGAAAATAGTTTTTCCAGAAGTTTTTAGCCAACTTTTTCCTGACTTCACATAAGACATCGTTCATTACAAGTTTTTCCATCCCTTATTTCATTCACTCATATGAAAATGACCAGCTTCTCTATCCCTTTGCTTATTTGAAAAACCTAAATCTATTCCACATGTTCTACTTTTTCTTCAATTTTCATTCTCTGTAATAAAGAAATGTCAATAAGCTTCTGGCAAACTATTGTAACTGCAAAAAACTAAGCACAATATCTAGATATTATAAATAAGAAGGGCTTCTACAGTCAATTACGATAATGTTTGTAAAACTACTACTATGATATTCTGTGACAGTTTATTTTTATCTGAAAAAGGATGCGAATATACATAAAAGTGTAAGCATTGATGTAGTTTCCATGCACCGTCAAAAGGAAGAACGGCTAATACGGCTATCAACAAGTCAAAGATTGACAATGATACGTTTTATATTGGCTACTGCAAGAATTTTCTTGTTTTTTTACCTAATAACTGTTAGCAACATAATGAACAAAATCTTAAAAATTGATTTCCTGAAAGAATATCATCTGAGACTAAAAATAATCTTTTACACTAAAAATAGCAAAAAGATAAAAGCAACGAAAAATACAATACTTATTTGAAAAAATTTCTTACTATAATCATCTAGCAAAGCTACAGGATAGACTTCACTAAATACCAACTCTAGGCATACTTTTGTATTATTAACCTTTAATCTTAGGCAAAAAACAACCAATAACACATCAAATACTATAAAATCTTTCCAGCAATTTTTTCACTGCCTCTCTGCCAAATATAAACCCTATAGATATGAGTACTGTTATTATTGGGATACAGTATTTCATACAGAACTTCCTTAATAGATACGCTTGTACGCTTACACCAATATGTTAATTTTGTTGTGAATGTCCTTCTAAGATATCCGGATAACAACATCCCATTAAAAAAACAATGCTTACCAGAAAATTTTTAATATTATGGCATAAGATAAGAAGAAACATACTTTTATACTTAAAAGCAAATCGATAAAATTACAGATTACATATTTGCTATGATACTAATATTAGTAGTTGCAGATTTCTGTACACTTCGTTTTATAGAATGAAACTCATTTAAGGTAAGAGTCTGCTAGTGCTTTTCTTTTATTTTTTATGTCTTCTTCCGTGTCAATAGCTTTTCTGTCTTCCACGCTGATTAATGCCATCACCTTTATAGGATGTAAAAACTGCGCTTTCTAGCTGTAATGTCCTCTCAGATTTCTAACTTTTTTCTATTTATTCTTCCAAAACTTTTTTCACTGGTATAGAAGTCTCAAGAGCCTTCATGCTTAGAGAAATTTTTTTATCCTCACTGTTGAGATCCATAACTTTCGCCTCAATGATCTGCCCTATATAGAGAATATCAGAAGGTTTTTCCACATGATCTCTAGAAATTTGGGAAACATGAAGTAATGCATCCATGCCAGGCTCCAACTCAACAAACGCACCGAAATTAGTCATACGCGCTATTTTCCCTTGTACAATATTACCAACCGCATACTTATCATTAGCATATACCCAGGGATTCTCATCTTCAAACTTTAGGCTTAGGGAAATTTTATTTCCGTTGATATCTTTAATTAGAACTCTGATCGGTTCGCCAATCTTCAACACTTTTTTGGGGGTATCCACACGTCCCCAGGACATCTCTGAAATATGTAGTAAACCGTCTGCACCACCCAGATCAATAAAAGCACCAAAATCTGTTATATTTTTAACAGTTCCTTCTACAACGTCGCCTGGCTGAATGCGTGCAAACAACTCTTCCTGAAGCTTCGCTTTTTTAGCTATAATCAGCTGCTTTCTGTCTCCGATGATTCTTCTTCTTTTCGGATTAAATTCAATAATCACGAATTCAATTTCCTGATTCTCATATTTACTCAGATCCTTTTCATATATATCTGAAACTAGACTGGCCGGGATAAAAATCCTTGTCTCTTCCACAACCACACTGAGTCCTCCATTGAATATTTGTGCTACTTTTGCTTTCAGAACCTCATGATTTTCGAAAGCCTTATCTAGTCTCTTATTTCCCTTTTCTGCCGCTAGCCTCTTATATGTTAAAAGTACCTGCCCATCTCCGTCATTCACCTTTAAAATTTTTACTTCCATCTTCTCACCAATTTTCGCTACAGTAGTCAAATCAATGGAAGAATCATTGGAATACTCATTTTTGGTTAAGATACCATCGGTCTTATAACCGATATTGAGAATAATCTGATCCTCTTTTATATCAATGACCGTGCCCTCAACTATTTCTCCATTTTTGATTGTCTTAAGTGATTCATCTAGCATTTCTTCAAAACTTAATTCTGACATGTGTTTGAACCTCCTCATTTGTTTTGTTTGGGGTAGAAGGCCCCTGCTATAATACCTACGTAACGAAATGGTTGGAAAGGCTTAAGATCCAAATCAATGAGTGTCTCAATAATAAGTATTCTTACATTTTTTACAAATATTGTACAACTTCTGTATATTAAAACTATATTGGTCACAAATGACAATCATAGCATATACTTTTCACGCAATCTGCCGCGCTTCTAAGGCCCTTTCTTCACGTATTACAGATTGTATTGATAACTTTACTATTATAACCCTTTTTAGGGAAAATTGCAACTAAACCTTTTAATTTGCTGTAATGGAATGTCCTCTAATCTACAAAAATTTAAATCTCAGTTTTGTACACAACAGCGGATATTTCCATAATTTTTTACCTGTGCACTTTTTCCTCCCCCCTATTTTTCGATCTTGTCCTGCATTCTTCTGTCACTCCATAGAAACAGATGTCAAATCATTCCTTACTCTAAGAGTATGCAATTTCTCTTCCGAATGGATAACTTTACACTATCTTTGATGTCAAGATTCCTGACGACTTGTTCATTGTACAGGATCGGCTCATATAGGTATAAACCTAGCTTTTACATTTCTAAATTTTTTGATAAAACGATTTTACAGTTCCATTTGATCCAAAAATAGAAGTCAACATTTTTTACCATTGTCACTACCATATTGTCTCTCATCTTTATTTCAAATTTAATTTAATTTTACCTGTCTGTGAAGTCTTAAAATTTCATTTACAATTTCTTCGACTATCATATTTGAAGAATCTAGATAAATTGCGTCTTTCGCTCGGCAAAGTGGCGACATTTCACGATACATATCCTGAGCATCTCTTTTCTCTATATCTGCTTTAATCTCTGCCAGGTTCACTGGCACTCCTTTGGCTTGCAGTTCCAGAAAACGGCGCTTAGCCCTGATTTCAATATTAGCTGTCAGATATATTTTCAACGGTGCTTCAGGAAGGACTGTCGTCCCTATGTCCCGTCCATCCATAACTATATTCTGTATCCTTCCTATCTTCTGCTGCAGATGCATCAGTTTCCGTCGTACCTCTGGGTATACACTAATTTTAGAAGCTAGCATTCCTGCCTTTTCTGTTCGCATTTGTTCAGTCACTTTTTCCCCATTTAGATAAATCTGCTGGCAGCCCTCTATATGGTGAATCGTGATCTCGGCTCCTTTACATACTCTAGTAATTTCTTCTTCTGAATCTAAATTTATGTTGCAACTTTCCAAATACAATCCCATAGCTCGGTACATGGCTCCGCTATCAATATAGACATATTGAAGGTGTCTGGCTACTTCTTTCGCGATTGTGCTCTTTCCGGCACTAGCCGGACCGTCAATTACGATCTGAAAATTCATATAACTCCTTTCCCGTCGATGAATTCTTCAACCGTATGAATTATGAACCAGCAAATCTTCAGACAACATAGCATCAAAAACAAAAATTCTGTATATTGTTTAGAGTTCATCAACGATAAATTTAATTTCCTTGATGACAACGCCGCTCTAAGTAATCCCTGTGCTTCCTGATAATCTGTCAGAGCTGCGATTGATCAAAAAATCTCTATCTTATCTTCTTCCTTCATATTTTCATGAATAAGATACTTTCCCCAAATTGTTTCAGCTTCAACATCACTGATACAAACCTGAAAAGAAACAAAGATAAAATCATATATTTGAATCGACAATCCTGCATATCCTCATTTTTGACTTAAATATTTAGTTATTACTCTGTCAACGCTAGCTTCAAGTCTATGCAAGCAGCCAGTTATTTCCCCTTTAGAATAGATGTTGAGATAAAAGTTGTTCAACAGGTGAAAAAACTTGCCGTTTCTGAAATAATCGAACAGTAGTTTCCTAAACTCTTTAAAACTTTTTTCTTGCTATCGCTGATTATTAGGACAATATCTGTTCAAAAAGTCACCATGCAGCAGGATGACAAACTCATCTTTGCTTACAAAAAATATCAATACAGACTTAATTGTCTTCACAATGTAACTCCACACTTTCGCAAATTGATAAACATCCACTATACAAACCCGTCAATCGATAAAAAACTTTTTGTTGCCCGTTTAAAAAACTGTACAGAAACACTCAACTCTGAATCTTCACCACATAAATCGTCTCCACTTTCAGAATAGTCTTTATCTCCAAATTAAACGTTTCTTTGTGTACATTCTTTTGAGAAAATTCAGCTTATTCATCTTTCTCAACAACGATCAAATTTAAAATAACTTGTCATAGCTCATCTGCATAAGCAATAAGATCGTTATAGATCTTTATCCCCTATCTCACAACTTAGTCTTTCCATTGTCATAAAAACAGCTTGGCCTATAGTGATAAGAAATATAATCCTGCTAGCTATTTCTGCTCTTTACTCATCTTGCTGAACTATCTTATTTATGCTGTTTTAATTCAATTATTGCTCTGTATCATCAGTTTCTTTCTTATCATGATGTAGTGATACAAAAAAATGTAGCAATAAAAATACTTTGCATATTTATAACAGTCTTTTCCTTTTTCTTCGCATCCACATACATTCACATAAGTTCTATTTATCTCTTTAGATTGATATATCTAGAAACATATTGCATATATACCCAACTGTTTTTTTCTTAAGTAAACATTTTTTATATTTAATATTGATTCTCATATCTTCATGCGCCCATTGACTGTTCTTTTCATTACTAGTCGTTAGCATGTTAAAATATCTATACTTATTATATCTTATACCAAGTTAAATCTCTACCGACACCAATTATCAGAACCAATGAGACTTCTTATTTGGTGAAAGTTATGAGTATTCTCTGGTTATTAACCATAGCACTTTCATACTCTTCGATCAGCATTTTGTTTAGACGTATCTTTCTTTTTTTCTTAACGCGATGAACATAAACACAATCTAACACAAAGCAAAAATCTTCATTGCTCAGAAAAACTAAGATCATCTGATACAAGAAACAAGAACTTTGAATTAATTTGGTTGTGACAACTGTAACTGTACTTATGAGCGTTTCCTTCGTTGTTTTACTTAACCTTGATCATTCCGTCCACTATAACAAGTATTGTTTTCGCCAATCTATTGAAAAGTATTTTGTATTTGATACAGACAACTTGTAGCAACACTATTCTATAAACAACCACGCCTGTTCACAGATTCCTTACAATCAATAGCTTCGACGCAGTATAATAGTGGAATAAAGATTTCACTCAATATTCTATAAGTTAATTAAAGAAGCTAGTTTTTAGAACAGTTCTTCAGTGTTATTTGTCACAATGTTCTGATAATGTTGGCACCAAACAGGATATTTTAACTTCGATGCTTTTAGGTATCACCACTACGATTAATACAGTTTAATTCTACAATCTCATTACTATATAATAGTGTTAAGAAAAGGTATCACTAGTTTTGCTAACCGCCCTTTCTTAATCATTTATCTCATAACAAAATTAACAATTT
This sequence comes from Lachnospiraceae bacterium, assembly GCA_021442455.1. Taxonomy (GTDB): domain Bacteria; phylum Bacillota; class Clostridia; order Lachnospirales; family Lachnospiraceae; genus Scatomonas. The sequence goes on from JABUSY010000035.1 coordinate 31,003, forward strand.
TACCAGAAACATAGATCTCTTTTACCACATTTCCTGTTAGATGCTCTGCTATCGCATTTCGCCCTTGTGCCAGGGCATCATCTTTACTGATATTATTTTCAATGGAAATGACAGCTTTTGTCTTTCCGTTAATCTGTACAGGAATTCTTACTGTATCATCTTTCATGATTTCTTCACTATATTTCGGCCATTTTTCATGAAAGACAGTCTCTGTATTTCCGTACTGTTCCCAAATCTCTTCTGCTACATGAGGCACAAAAGGAGCCAATAGCTTCGTAAATATTTCAATCGTTCCCCGGTCGATGCCTTTCGTCTTTTTTGACAGGTTAATCAACTTATTATTATACTTCATAAATGTTGATATAACTGTATTCAAGCTAAATTTTTCCATACGACAAGTGATATCATGTATCAAATGATGTCTTATTTTGATCATTTCCGAAGTAGGCAGAACATTGACATCCTTGCTGTCCATAGCCAGCTTCCAAAAACGTTTTATGAACCTACTAACTCCATCAATTCCTCGCTCATTCCATTCCACATCAACTTCCGGCGGGCCTATAAACAATTCATACATACGAAGGGAATCGCATCCGTAATCTCTCACGAGATCATCCGGTGAAACCATATTTCCTGTAGTTTTACTCATTTTAATATCATTTTCTCCGGTAATCATGCCCTGATTAAACAGCCTCTGAAAGGGTTCATCAAAGTCTATGACTCCGATATCGTATAGAAACTTTGTATAGAATCTAGAATAAAGCAGATGCAGCACTGCATGCTCTACACCACCAATATACATATCAACCGGAAGGTACTGATTCACTTTTTTTCTGGATACAAATTCTACATCGTTATGATTGTCCACATAACGCAAAAAATACCATGAAGATCCTGCCCACTGAGGCATAGTATTGGTCTCTCGCTTAGCTTCGGAACTGCAGATCGGGCATTTGCACTTCACCCATTCATCTATGTTGGCTATAGGAGACTCGCCTGTTTCTGTCGGATGATAGTTTTCTATCTTTGGAAGTATCAAAGGAAGCTCTTCCTCTGGTACCGAAACGTTTCCACAATGAGGGCAATGAATAATTGGAATTGGTTCACCCCAATAACGCTGTCGAGAAAATACCCAATCACGAAGCTTGTAATTAACCATTTTCCTTCCAAAGCCCCTTTTTTCAATTATCATCGGAGCCTCTTGCTTCAAAACGGATAATTTTTTTCCATTCCATTCACCTGAATTGATCATAATGCCGGATACATCGGTATAAGCTTTCGTCATGCTCTCATTTTTTTCCCCGTCCTCAGCGATAACTGGTATGATCGGCAAATTGAATTTCTTTGCAAATTCAAAATCACGGTCGTCATGTGCAGGCACACACATAATTACTCCGGTTCCATGGTCCGCAAGAACGTAATCTGACAACCAAATTGGTATCTCCTTTTGATTCAGTGGATGAATAGCATAATTCCCGGTAAATACACCTGTCTTTTTCTTGGCCTGCAAGCGGTCTACGTTAGATTTCATCGATACGTCTAAAATATATTTTTCAACAGCTTCTCTGTTCTCCTTTGTTGCCAGCTTCGCCGCAAGCGTATGCTCCGGAGAAATTACAAGGAAAGTAACGCCATAAAGAGTTTCCACTCGTGTAGTGTAGACAGTAATTCTTTCATTTTTCCCCTTAATCAGAAAATCTATCTCCATACCATAGGATTTTCCAATCCAGTCTTTCTGCATCTTTTTAACCTTTTCCGGCCAGTCTAGTTTATCCAGATCACCAAGAAGGCGATCAGCATATTTGGTTATTTTCAACATCCACTGACGCAGGTTCTTTTTGGTCACCTCCGCTCCACAACGCTCGCATCTTCCGTGTACAATTTCCTCATTGGCCAGCCCTGTCTTGCAAGAAGGACACCAATTAATGGGAAATTCTTTTTCATAGGCAAGGCCCTTTCTAAACATTTGTATAAAAATCCACTGCGTCCATTTATAAAATTGTGGATCACTCGTATTCACTTCCATATTCCAGTCATAAAGAGCTCCTATATCGTTGATCTGGCGTTTAATATTCGCTATATTTTCAGAGGTAGATTTCACCGGATGGACGCCCATCTTAATGGCATAATTCTCAGCTGGCAATCCGAAAGCATCCCAACCCATTGGATGAATCACATAATGCCCCTGCATCAGCTTGTAACGACTCCACACATCAGAAATCACATAGCCTCTCCAGTGACCTACATGAAGACCATTGCTTGAAGGGTATGGAAACATATCCAGACAATAATATTTTTGTTTTTTTTCGTCATATACATTAATTGGTTTTTTCTTCCAATTTTCACGCCACTTTTTTTCAATCGCTTTGTGATTAAATGGTATTGTCATTGTATTTTCCTCCTCGCAGTTCTACAGCAATCTCCCTTGAAGGATAAAAATTAATACCTACAAGACAACCCCGAGAATATAAAAATATTATATTTTCCGAAGTAGAAAATGTCAAGAAACAATTCTGGATTTTATCAATCTGATTTTAGACAAGATATTAACCATAGATTGGATATATTTCAATTAGCAAGTGCCATGAAACCGTAATTGCTCCTATAAATATCCGAAGATGTGCTAATAAAGTCATCTTGTCATATTCGAAAAGTACACCGTAATCATCAATCTTAATCATAACCATAAAGATCGCAAATAATTTTCAGATTTTTCTGATAATTTTTACTATCATAAATATCCGACACTACGTAATTAATTTTTAAAATTTATCCAATGTAGACACATTTACAAGATCATCTAAATATTATCAAAATCGTCATCGCTCTCATATCCTATCAGCCTTGCTGCATCAGTCTACAGACAGAAACAAATATTGTCAATCTGTCTATTTTGATGCATTCTCTCTGAGCGTGTTACCGGTTCACATTGATAAAAATTGTATCTGTGCAAACGAAGAACATCGGAAACTTTACTATAATTCGCTTTAGTTGAAATTCCTGTTTCCTGTACATTCACTGGATACTTAATCATTTTTATATTAGAAATGATCATGACCTCCAGTCAAAGAGAATATATCTGTAAAATTAAAACTTTCAGCACTTTTCCTGAACAACTGTATTTTTTACTGTGAACCGGAACTAATCATCATCGCACACTTGAAACCTTTGTTAAAATCTCTTCTATCATATCCAGGTATATTTATCCATTACTGTTATAAAAATTACAATCGACTTCAGAAGAACAGTTTTTACAAAATTTCTTTCTGCAGGCCATAACTATCATTGTTTTGATAATTTATATGCTATGACCTTTGCCAGCAAAATTTCTTCTAATTCTATCATGTCCGAGCAATAGCAAATTTCTGATTCTGTCAATGCTCTAAACGTCCATATCATAATACCTCTTGATTTTATATGATTAGTAATTTTTATTTTCATAAAAATATTCATTCATTTAAAAACTTATTTCATATCCATTGTCTCAAGTAAAAGTGTTACACTTTCAAGTTGTAAATCATTGACTTTTCTCCATATTTCAAGTACTATTCTATTAATAAATAATTTAATAAATAAGCGTTTGGAAATAAAAACAAATGATGACATAAAAACCTAACCTTTTCCTCATGAACTGATTTCAATTGCCGAGAGCTATAAACTCAGTAAAATAAGAAATCCATTTCGAACTTATCTGTATAGAAATTATAAATCATGAAAGAATAGCTTATGACCATTTCTAGGACTATAAAAATAAAATGGCGATCAGTGCGTATAGAAAAAATTTATCCTAAAAACCACACTTTTATAGTCAGCAGTAAGGCTTTCATTGAATAAAATTAATATACAAAATTTCCAGCTTTTTTCTAAAAGCAAAATATTCCGTGATGCTAATTCTTTTACACAAGCAATCAACTTAGATGAGAATTTGTGTTGTCCTCTGTTAATGAGGAATGGGCATTTAGGAAACATCTATTCGTCACACGTTGGATTTGAGTGCAATTCTTATGATTTTGCCAAAAAGTTTATTTTTCAATCAGCGTCAACCAAAAGCACGTTACAGAATTATCTACACTAATTCAGAGCCTATGGTCCTATGTGGTGCGAACGGGTTAAGAATCGAGGTTCACCACGATTGGAAACACAATTTTCTAGATGATTTACTATCTTTAAACATTTCTGATTTTTGATCCGCTCATAAAAAACATTATAGGCATATGCACACCTAGCAGGAAGGAGTTTGTAAGTAATATGAATAAGACTCGTATCGGATTTATTGGCCTAGGATTAATTGGCGGTTCCATCGCAAAAGCTATCCGGAAATTTCATCCGGAATATAGATTGCTTGCCTATTCTTTTACCAGAAGTACACTTGATAAAGCAGTAAAAGAAGCAGTGATCGACATTCCCTGCACTGAGAAAGATTCACTCTTTGCTACTTGTGATTACATATTTTTATGTGCTCCTGTACAAACGAACATCTCTTATCTACCTTTTCTGAAACAGACCATCAGTTCCAAGTGTGTTTTGACCGATGTAGGAAGTGTGAAAGGTGAGATGCATAATGCCGTAGCCGAAGTAGGCCTCTCCTCCAATTTCATTGGTGGCCACCCAATGGCTGGGTCTGAAAAAACAGGTTTTTCCAATTCTAGAGATTATCTACTGGAAAACGCTTATTATGTTATCACACCTTCTGAGCAAGCAGAATTTTCAAAAATCTCTGCCTATGCGGATCTAGTAGCTTCTTTGGGAGCTATTCCACTAATTCTTTCATATGAGGAACATGACTATATGATGGCCGGCGTCAGCCATTTGCCCCATATCGTCGCCTCTTGCCTGGTTAATGCAATCGCTAAACTGGATACAGAAAAAGAACGGATGAAGCTAGTTGCAGCCGGAGGATTTAAAGACATCACACGGATTGCTTCCTCTTCACCTGTCATATGGAAACAAATTTGCCTCACGAATAAGAAATATATTTCCAAAGTGTTAGACGAATACATTCAGCTGCTGATTCAAGCAAAATATCTAGTAGATCAGGGAGATGGAAATACCCTTTACCAGATGTTCGAATTTGCAAAAAATTACAGAGATTCACTTTCTGATATAGTGTCCGGTCCAACCTTAGAACAATATGTGCTGTACTGCGATATCTACGATAAAATTGGCGGAATTGCCACTATCACCACTCTTCTGGCTATGAACGACATTAGTATCAAGAATATCAACATCATTCACAATCGCGAATGCGGAGAAGGCGTGCTACGCATTGAGTTCTATGAAGAAAAAGCTTGTAAAAAAGCGATGACCGCCCTTAAAAACAGAGATTACCAAGTACACACACAACAATGATATGGAGGCAATCTATGAAATTCACACACACTACCAGAAGTTTAAAAGGAGAACTTACTGTTCCTGGCGATAAATCTATCTCCCATCGGGCAGTCATGTTTGGTTCTCTGGCTAAGGGGACTACGGAAATTACTCATTTTCTCCGAGGAGCTGATTGTCTCTCAACGATTGACTGTTTTCGAAAAATGGGAGTAGAGATACAGGAATTCCCAGAAAGGATACTTGTGCATGGCAAGGGGCTTCATGGTCTCCATGCTCCTGCCTCTATTTTAAACTGCGGCAACAGTGGAACTACCACTCGTCTTCTTGCCGGAATTTTAGCCGGACAGACTTTTTCCAGTGAGATTACTGGAGACGCTTCCATCCAAAAGCGTCCTATGGAACGTATTATCAAACCCCTTCTCCAACTAGGAGCTTCCGTGAAAAGTTTGAAAAACAATGGATGTGTGCCTCTAAAAATCCAGGGCCACCCTTTAAAAGGCATTCACTACCATTCACCTGTCGCATCTGCTCAAGTGAAATCCTGCATCTTGTTGGCTGGCTTGTACAGTGACGATATTACTAGTGTTACGGAACCTTCGCTTTCCAGGAACCATACCGAACTGATGTTAAGTTATTTCGGAGCCAGAGTAAGAGCAGAAGGAACTACGTCTTCCATAGCTCCTGGTTCCTCTCTCTACGGCGCTTCTGTAAAAGTGCCCGGTGACATCTCCTCAGCCGCTTATTTTTTAGTAGCTGCTCTCATGGTTCCAGGATCCGAAGTCCTTCTCAGAAATGTTGGAATCAATCCTACCAGAAATGGAATTCTTAGAGTTATTCGTTCTATGGGCGGAGAGGTGAAGATTTTGAACAAAATCATCGTCGGAGGAGAGCCTACTGCCGATCTTTTAGTTCATAGCAGTCACTTGCACGGTACAGTCATCGAAGGGACTCTAATTCCATCGCTGATAGATGAAATTCCAATATTGGCGGTCTTAGCAACGGTTGCCGAAGGAACCACTGTGATCCGTAATGCGGAAGAGTTGAAGGTGAAAGAATCCAATCGTTTGAATCTTATAGTGGACAATCTTTCTCGCATGGGAGCTGATATTGAAAGCACAGAGGACGGAATGATTATACATGGCGGTCGCACTCTGCGAGGTACGGTAATTGACAGTCACCTGGATCATAGGATCGCCATGTCATTTGCTGTCGCATCCCTGATAGCAGACGGCGAAACAGAGATTACCAATGCAGAATGTGTAAATATCTCATATCCAGCATTTTACGAAGATTTGTTTAGACTCATATAAAAGCTATTTTGTTCATAGATTAATTATGTTAAACATTGATATTCCTTTCAAAATCTTGGCGAGCAAGAGAGAATATTCTATCTTGCTCGCCAAAGTTGATGTTTGAGAATTATTCCCATTTCATCTCTTATTTACACATTTAGCACCTATCATTATAAGGGCGTCTGTAGGTATTTTTATAAGCGATTTGTCTTCACTGAAGGTGTGCCCTGATATGATAATTTTTCCGATTGCTTTAAACATACAGGAAGCTTGATATAAACTCTAATCTGTTACAGATGAATCAGAATTTTATTTTAAAATCCAGCATTACTTTCTACACGTAACATAATAAAGAAAAGTATGTTCAAACTTTGAGTTATGAAAACCTCGCGAAGCTCTTCAGTCAATTGAAGAACATATAACTTCCATCGAAGAAATTGCTTTGAATCGCGTTTATTACAATAACCAGATATTTTCTCATATTTTTTAAGCAATGAGGAATGTTAGCATGAGAATTCCGAAAAGTCTCCGATTTTCACCATTTTCTATAAAAATTCAATAAAGGAAATATATTTATGAAAATATAGCAACTTACTGTTTCATAAGTCCGACGTTATGGTAGAATGTTGATTATTGTACAGGCCACTTGCTGGAGAAATACATCTTGCTTCTAGATTATAAAATCATTTAGATCAGTACTATGATAGTAATAATATTTTTCAAAATCTAGCATTTATCGGACTTTTCTGTTTAGATGACACATCTAAAATAACTAGATTTCTTATTCCTGTTTAAAGAAGGTTTGTTTAGGATAACTCTTTACAATGCTCTGATTTCAATCCCTTTCTAAAATTAAATGAATACTTGTTCACAATAAAAAATAAATTCTGGAATTTTTTCACAGACAAAAATAGATATCAAAAACTTTCTGTGAACTACTGATAAGGATAGAATTTTAGAAGAACTACGAATCTATATACCTGAAATCAAACTCAACATCGTATCCAGCAATAGAAACTGTTTTCTGAAAAGTCTATCTATCTGCTGAAAAATCATGTTCGATGCATGTGCAAAATTGTAGCTACATCGAATGAAAGAAACTCTGTAACCTAAAAAACTTCATATAACACCGTATAACACAAATTCTCTGGAGAAAATACAATTTGATTGCAATACCCTTGCCGTCTATGTAATAATTTCGATTTTGAATTATCAAAAATTTTACTCAACAAATACTTTTTCTGATCAAAAATTGTTTTTCCCTTGCTGCTGAAAAACAACAACACCTTCCCTCCAGAGCAGCGGCCGTAAAAATGCTTACTGTACCATAAAGATACCAGTTAAAATTTAAAATTTTGGAATATATAAAAGCCTTATACCCAAATAATCTCGTAAGAAATAAAAATATAAATTTCACACAACTGAAAAATGTACAGATATGCTTCATAAATTCCTAACCATCATACACGCGATTATGAAATGATTTAAGTGAAAAATCATCAAATTCCTTCTCCTACTTATAAAATTTTTTACCTACAACTCCTTCATCAAACAAGATGTAAATATAAGTTGAGTAACTGCATAACCCGAACAAAGGAATTGCTATATCATTTGAATTAGACATCTACAATATGCAGTTTCTGGAAATAGATAATACCAAGAGATATTACTTTGTCGATTTCAAAATATTTGCAATATACTACTAACATAGAATATTTTTATTATGGTAAAATGCTGTATAAAATCTAGATTTAAAAAACAAATATAACTCGCTTGGACGACAAATCATTATCCAACAGACGAAAACACTGCCTCTACATTCGTGAATTCTTTTCCTCCTGTAGCGACAGTTTCCTTTTTCTCACTTGTTGTGAGTGTTATGATTCAATTATCCTTAATTACCTTTCTTGTGAGCCTTGATCATCTCAGTCAGTTTCGGAACAACCTTCCTCAGGTCTCCAACTAGACCATAATCAGCAACGTCAAAAATTGGGGCATTTTCATCTTTATTGATGGCAATGATCAAATCGGACTCTTCCATACCTGCTACGTGCTGAATTGCTCCAGAGATACCAATTGCAAAATATACCTGAGGACGTACAGTTTTTCCTGTTTGTCCTACTTGCAAATCTTTCGGCTTCCAGCCTGAATCTACTACTGCACGAGAACAACTCACTTCTCCGCCCAACGCTTTTGCCATATCCTCCAAAATTTTAAAGTTTTCCTGGCTTCCGATCCCACGACCTCCTGATATCAGGATTTTTGCATCCATAATATCTACCGTATCTGTTACAACTTTTACTACGTCCAAAATCTCTACGTATTTATTATTTGGAGTGAAGCTTGGGTTATATTCTATCACATTGGCTTTAGCTCCTTCAATACGTGCAATCTTTTGCATAACGCCCGGACGGACAGTAGCCATCTGAGGACGATTATTTGGACAGGCAATCGTAGCAATCGTGTTACCTCCAAAAGCAGGACGGGTCATCAATAATTGATTGTGCTTTTGTTCCTGTCCTTCTTTAGCTACTATAGGAAAATCACCAATCTCTAACTGTGTACAGTCTGCTGTAAGGCCGGTTGCAACTCTTGCAGATACTCGCGGACCTAAATCTCGTCCGATAGCTGTCGCTCCTACCAGCATGATTTCTGGTTTAAATTCATTAATGACGGATGACAAAGCATGGGTATATGGTTCTGTTCTGTAATCTTTCAGCTCCAAATTATCTATAACGATCACTCGATCTGCGCCGTAAGCTGCCAGTTCATCAGCTAAATCTTTGATTTTACTTCCGAGAAGAACTGCAACTACATTTGTATTTAGGTCTTTTGCCAGATTCTTTGCTTTTCCCAGTAATTCAAAAGCGATGCTGCTTAACTTGTTGTCTATCTGCTGCGCAAAGACAAATACGCCTCTATATTCTTCCAAATTCATTCTTTTCACCACCTTGATTAAATGATATGTTTTTCTTTTAGTTTTTCCAAGAGGTAAGCTGCCCCGGCTTCCGGATCTAAAGTAATCTGTTCTCCTACACCTTTTCTGACCTTGTCAGAAGCTTTTGCAATTTTAGTCGGAGACCCCTTCAACCCAATATTGGCGTCATCTAGATTTTTTAAGTCTGTTCTACCCCAGATAGTGATCTCTGCATCATATGCATCAAAGATTCCGCCTGGAGTCATGTAACGCGGCTCATTTAATTCTGAAAGAGCAGTGATTAGACAGGGCATCTTTGCCTTTACTACATGATATCTGTCTTCATATTGACGTTCAACAATCACACTATTGCCGTCTATTTTCAGATTCTGCGCATAAGAAATAATTGGAATCCCTAAATGCTCAGAAATCTGTGGTCCTACCTGTGCAGTATCACCGTCAATCGCCTGACGTCCAGTGACGATCAGATCATACTCTAGATTCCTGATAGCCGCTGCCAAAGTCTGAGAGGTTGCCCAAGTATCAGCGCCACCTAACACACGGTCAGTAACCAGTATGCCTTTATCTGCCCCCATGGCCAAAGCTTCACGAAGAACGTCTATAGCCTTTGGGAGACCCATACTGATGACAGTGACTTTAGCACCATATTCATCTTTCAATCTCAATGCAGCCTCTAGGCCAGCCTTGTCATCCGGGTTCATGATTGCAAGCATTGCAGAACGATTCAATGTACCATCCGGATTGAACTGAATACCACCTTTGGTATCCGGCACCTGTTTTACACAAACAACTATCTTCACGGTTCATACCTCCTCTTATTATTTTAATAAGTTTCCAGAAATTACCATACGCTGAACTTCAGAAGTTCCTTCATAGATTTCAGTAATCTTCGCATCACGCATCATACGCTCTACATCGTATTCTCTGATATAGCCATAGCCTCCGTGTAACTGTACAGCCTTGGTAGTCACTTCCATAGCAACCTCAGCTGCATATAATTTTGCTTTTGCAGCTTCTACACTGTATACTTTCTGTGAATTTTTCGCCATGGCAGCTTTGTATACCAGCATCTGAGCAGCCTCTACCTTTGTTGACATATCAGCCAATTGGAATTGCGTATTTTGAAACTGGGATATAGAACGGCCGAACTGTTTTCTTTCTTTTACATATTTGATCGTAAGGTCCAGAGCACCCTCTGCTAGACCAAGTGCTTGAGCAGCGATACCAATACGTCCGCCATCCAGTGTATGCATAGCAATATTAAATCCCTTACCACGCTCTCCCAAAAGGTTTTTCTTTGGAATGCGGCAGTCTGTAAAAATCAGCTCATAAGTAGAAGAACCACGAATACCCATTTTCTTTTCCTTTGTTCCAAAAGAAAAGCCAGGCGTTCCTTTTTCAAGAATGAAAGAAGAAATTTCTTTGAGTTTTTTACCTCTTTTTTCAATCATTCCTGTAACAGCGATCACTATGTATACATCTGCTTCCTTTCCATTGGTAATGAAACATTTTGAACCATTTAACACCCATTCGTCTCCGTCCAGCACAGCCTTTGTTTGCTGTCCCTGAGCATCGGTTCCAGCACCCGGCTCAGTTAGACCAAATGCACCTAACTTTTCACCGCGTGCCAGAACGGGAAGATATTTTTTCTTCTGCTCTTCAGTTCCGTAGGTAAGAATCGGATCAATACACAAAGATGTGTGTGCGGATACGATAACTGAAGTAGTTCCACAGACCTTAGCCAGTTCTTCCACACACATGGTGTAAGTCAAAGGATCACAACCTTGTCCACCATAGTCCTTTGGAACCGGAATTCCTAGAAATCCGTATTTCGCCAATTTATCTACACTTACACGCGGAAATGTTTCTGTTACGTCTACTTCCTGCGCAAGAGATTTGATTTCCTTTTCAGCAAATTCTTTAAACAGTACTCTCTCCATTTCATGTTTTTTATCTAATGCGAAATCCATATCTTTTCCTCCATATATCCCATATATCCCTTACTTACTATAATTATAGAAACCAATACCAGTTTTTCGTCCAAGCTTGCCGCCACGAACCATTTTGCGAAGTAGCGGATGGGGACGATATTTGGAATCTCCTGTTTCATTATACAAAACTTCCATAATTGCCAAACAAATATCCAGGCCAATCAAATCGCCTAACTCCATGGGCCCCATCGGATGATTGGCACCCAGCTTTATAGCTGTATCAATATCCGTTACAGAAGCAACACCATCCGCATAGATAGCAACTGCCTCATTGATCATCGGCACAAGGATACGATTCACAACAAATCCCGCCGCCTCCTCTACCTGAACCGGAGTCTTTCCGATTTCAACGGAAATAGTTTTAATTTTCTCAATCAACTCAGCCGGTGTGTTCAATCCTGCGATAACCTCAACTAGTTTCATAACAGGAGCCGGATTAAAAAAATGCATGCCGATAACCGGCCTATCTACTCCTGCTCCAATCTCTGTAATGGACAGAGAAGACGTATTAGTTGCGAAAATACAATCTGCTTTGCATATATTCTGCAGTTCTTTGAACGTTTGTTTCTTGATTGCCATGTTCTCCAGGGCAGCTTCCACAACTAAATCACAATCTATACAGATTTCTTTCACACCTGTAATAATTTTCCCCAGAATGCTATCTGCCGCTGCCTGTTTCATCTTTCCCTTGGCAATACGTTTGTCAAATCCTTTTGCAATTTTTTTCTTACCGTTCGCTGCCAGCTCATCGTTAATATCACACAAACATACTTCATATCCTTCTGTCTGTGCGAAGGCCTGAGCGATTCCGGAACCCATAGTTCCTGCACCGATAATACCTACTTTCATCTCCTTCTCCTCCATCTTCATTAATTTTTTTCTCAAAAACCAAACTCAAAACAATAGCTTTATCCATATCGAATCGATCTGAAAACTTCATAGTCAATGTCAGTTTCCTGGCTTCGGCTATCAACCCTAGAATATATACTGTTTGTACAAAGACAATGCAATATCAATCTTAAACAATTTCTAGTTCTATCCAGAAACCAGGCTTGTTTTCTACTGCTTAAAGTGAACTCTTTGATTGCATCATCTGTAACCAGAATTAGAAAAATCTTAATTTTTCAGAAAAGGTCGTTTCTTGAAAAGCTGTGCATTGCCTCAAGATCAACTCCTAATCAAATCTTCCAGCATCTGTCTATAATTGGTGTAGATACCTATCGAACCCTCTGACATATATTTTCCTATCTGAATAACTTTATCATTCACATTAAGCACGCTCTACAATCGTAGCGCATCCCATACCACCACCGATGCAAAGGGTTGCCAGGCCTTTGTGAGTATTTCTCTTCTTCATCTCATGTAACAAGGTAACCAGGATTCGACAACCAGAAGCACCTACTGGATGTCCCAGAGCGATCGCTCCACCATTAACATTCACCTTATTTAGATCAAATTTGAGCTCATGGGCTACTGCCAGAGACTGAGCGGCAAATGCTTCATTTGCTTCAATCAAATCCATATCTGCAATAGAGAATCCCGTTTTTTCCATAACTTTCTTAGTGGCTGCAACAGGCCCCATGCCCATAATGGAAGGATCTACACCTCCGAGCGCACCTGCCACCCATGTAGCCATCGAGGTTACACCTAATTTTTTAGCCTTTTCCTCACTCATGACAATGATAGCAGCTGCTCCGTCATTGATGCTGGAAGCATTGGCCGCGGTTACGATTCCGTCTTTTTTGAATGCTGGACGAAGTTTTGCAATACTTTCTGCCGTTGTTCCCGGACGCGGACTTTCATCTGTATCAAAAATAACTGTTTCTTTTTTCTTTTTTATTTCAATTGGCACAATTTCGTCTTTGAACTTACCTACTTTAATTGCATCACATGCCTTCTGCTGACTAGAGGCTGCGAATTCATCCAGCTGTTTTCTTGTCAGTCCCCACTGTTCTGCAACATTCTCAGCTGTGATCCCCATATGATAATCATTGAAAGCGTCCCACAGCGCATCATTAATCATAGTATCCACTATCGGTGCATTTCCCATGCGATAACCGTAACGAGCATTTTTTAAAGCATAAGGTGCCATAGACATATTCTCCATACCTCCGGCAACCACAATGTCAGCCTCTCCTGCCTGGATCATTACAGCCGCCATGTTCACACAATTCAGCCCGGATCCACAGACAATATTAATAGTCATAGCCGGTACATCAACCGGAAGTCCAGCTTTAATGGACGCTTGCCTCGCAACATTTTGACCCAATCCTGCCTGAATAACGCATCCCATATATACTGTATCCACTTGATTAGCTGGTATACCTGTACGCTTTAATGCTTCTTGGATTACTTTTGCTCCCAGGTCAGCTGCCGATATCGTACTTAAAGAACCTCCCATGTTACCAACTGCCGTACGACATGCTCCAGCCAAAATAATTTTTTTTGCCATGTTTTACCTCCTTCAACTTTATATACATATACAATTCAATTATATCAGGGATAAACAAATTATCTGATTTTTCAACTTTAGTCGCTCATTGCCAAAATCCGTTACGAAATTAAAAACATCTAACCCAATATGTAATCAGATAAACAGAGGTGAAACTTCGGATGCACATAAAACACTGATGAGATGACTAGTTATTCATAAATCATCATACATGCTCTGAGAAAAATGTCTAATTGGGTATATGTCACCGGATCAAAGATGCCATAATATATTACTTTTGACATAAAAATTACCTGCTTCCATTATGCTCTTTTTCCCTGAACTTTACTCTACACTCCATGTTGTCTACTATACTCTTGATTTCCCAATATGTCAAATATTTATCAATCAATTTTTCATGATTTTATACAAACCTATTGCAGAACAAAACAAATTAAGACAATTACTCAGTCGCATATAATCATAATCTCTGATATTTTTTACCTTGCTGTTTATGGTTTTTATACCTTGCAGAATCCTGTCTTGCTTCATGTACAAGACATTGCAAGATACTTTCTTCTTAAATCTGATAACATATTCATGAACCCAGACTACTACTTTCACCTTTCTCAGTATGGATATGTGTCACGAAAAATATCTGTTAATCTATAATGTAAATATTTAAAAATCGATTCCGAAATATGATTTTCTATTCACAATCAATGTTTACCAAGTCATAATCACCACAACCTATCAATCTCCGAATTGCTTAAATTCCATGAGCACTGACATAAACATGACTCTTCTCTACCTTATTTTATTCTATTTTTTATAAATAATCGAATTGTTATTCTACCAGAAAAAATAGCCGTTTTCCATGCCAATGTTCATATGGTCAAACATATATTTATTTTCTCAAAATCAGGTTGCAAGAACGATCTCTTCTCACTTATTCTATAAAAATCATGGCTATAAGATCAAAGACCTTCATATAATTAGTCCGTAATATCATATCTGTACCGATTTTCCACCTTCATGTATCTTCAATTTGCGTATTCAAAATTAATACCTCATCAAATGACTGGAACATTCTTAAAAAACTCCGAAGCCTTTGTAATAGATACCGAGATCTTTTCAGTTATAAATACAGTTACACATTTTTTCATTTTTCGAATTTTAATACCTTCATGATCAAAGCTAAAACATTTGATTTTCATCTGATGATAGTATATCTTGCTATTTTTCTTCATGGCCAAACACAAACTCTACTGTTAATAGCACACAACCTTGTATTTTCATTTACTCTACAAATGAACCCATATACATAGAAATAGCTAGAATGCTGTCGATACATGATCATACATTCTGGTATAGAATGACCAAAATCCATTTTTTTCTATGAAAATATCCCATTTACCCATTGTGGCATTGACTATAGTGGAATCGTCATATTCCTTATATTCACAGAGCACTACGTAACACATGCTTTTGATGGTTCCAGAAGAAAAGATGAGCCAGCGATACATATGATTTTGTATTGCAATGCATTGGTATTGTATACTTCCTGTCTTTCGAAAATTTTTTTGAAAATAAAAAATATCTATACTCACAGTCTGTTTTCAGAAACAATGTTAACTCATTGGAAATAAGCCACGCCAGATTCAAACAGTTTTAAGTCTTGTTCGCCGAAAATATTTATAGCCACGCCATCGCCGCGACGTTCTGCGTGAGCCATCTTTCCGAATATCCTTCCATCCGAACTGGTAATTCCTTCGATTCCAAGATAAGAACCGTTGATATTCCAATCTTCGTCATTTGTAAAATTGCCTTCCAGATCACAGTATCTGGTAGCAACTTGTCCATTTGCAAACAATTTCCTGATCCAATCTTCATTGGCCACAAACCGTCCTTCACCATGAGACACAGGATTAATGTAAACTCCACCAAGCTCTGCCTGGGCCAACCAAGGCGATTTGTTAGAAACAACTTTCATATAGACCATCTTAGCAATGTGACGTCCGATGGTGTTAAATGTGAGCGTAGGAGAATTTTGCTTCTGTCCGACAATTTTTCCATAAGGTACCAGGCCTAGCTTGATCAGTGCCTGAAAACCGTTACAAATTCCAAGCACTAAACCGTCGCGCTCATTTAGAAGCTTCATGACTTCTTCTTTGATTTTTTCATTCTGGAAAGCAGTCGCAAAGAATTTGGCTGATCCGTCCGGTTCGTCACCCGCTGAGAATCCTCCCGGAAACATAATAATTTGAGACTGGACGATAGCATTTTTAAAGACATCCACAGAGCTCAGGATATCTTCTGCTGTCAAATTTTTAAACACTTTCGTTATAACTTTTGCTCCTGCTCGTTCAAATGCTCTGGTACTCTCATATTCGCAGTTGGTTCCTGGAAAAATTGGGATAAACACACAGGGCCGGCCGATTTTATGGCAACAGATGCGAACATTGTCTGTTCGATAGCATCCATCTGTCATCACAGTACCTTTTTTCTCTGATTTCACAAACAAATCTGTTGGCCCATCAGTTCCAGCGCCCGATGTAGTCTTAAATACCTGTTCCAAGGTCCGATTCCAAGCCTGGAGGGCTTTCTCTTCTTCAATCACTGTACTTCTATAAGTAAACTGTGCTTTCTCAGTAATTTCACCGATCACAGTATAAGCGGAGTGAAGTCTTCTCAGCTGATCCACTGAAACTTCACAGATAATATCTCCAAAATACGGACTGAATAGATCCTTCGGATCCAAATTGTGCTCTATCTTCACACCCAGGCCATTTCCGAAAGCCATTTTGCTGACAGCCACAGCCATTCCCATTCGGTTAATGGCATAAGCCGCTGTCACACGTTTTTCTTGCATATCCTTGTGAAGCTTGTCATATATCTCCACTACTTTATAGTAAATCGGCAATTCATACTTATCTACAGGAATGTGTATCCATATCAGCTTATCACCGGCCTTCTTTAATTCTGGCGTGATTACATCGCCAACTTTTATCACATTCACCGCAAAGGATACGAGAGTTGGTGGAACATCAATCTCATTAAAGCTTCCGGACATGCTGTCTTTTCCACCAATAGATGGAAGTCCAAAACCCTTTTGTGCTGCAAATGCCCCAAGCAGCGCTGAAAAAGGCTGGCTCCAGCGTTTCGGGTCCTTTGTCATTCGAGGAAAATATTCTTGGAAAGTAAAACGTATTTTTTTATAATCGCCTCCGTTGGCAACAATTTTGGCAACGGAGTCTGTCACCGCATAGACCGCACCATGATATGGGCTCCAACTGGAGATATAGGGATCAAATCCATAGCTCATCATGCTTACTGTATTCGTCGTTCCGTTATTTACCGGAACCTTAGATACCATAACCTGGCTCTCTGTCCTCTGGTATTTACCACCGTAAGGCATCAATACACTGTAAGCTCCGATAGAGGAATCAAACATTTCCACCAGACCCTTCTGTGAACAGGCATTCAGGTCGGCCAGAGTGTTTAACCATTTTACTTTAACATCTGATAAATCACTGCTGCATTTCAATATATTACCTTCTTTGGAAGGAATCTCTACACAGATATCTGTCTCCTGATGCACACCATTGGTATCCAGAAATGCCCTGGAAAGATCCACGATATTTTTCCCTCTCCAGTTCATTACAAGACGCGACTCTTTTGTCACAACTGCCACCTTAACTGCTTCCAGATTTTCTTCGTTAGCATATTTTAGGAACAGATCTGCGTCCCTAGGGTCTACTACCACAGCCATACGCTCCTGAGATTCTGAAATCGCAATCTCCGTCCCGTTTAGGCCCGCATATTTTTTTGGCACCTGATCCAGGTTAATCTCTAGACCATCAGCCAGCTCCCCGATAGCAACGGATACGCCTCCGGCGCCAAAATCATTACATTTTTTAATAATTTTGCTTACTTCTTCCCGCCGAAACATTCTCTGAATCTTACGCTCAGTTGGGGCATTTCCTTTCTGTACCTCCGCACCGCAGGTTTCTAACGACCCAGTGGTATGCGGCTTAGAGGAACCGGTAGCGCCTCCAATGCCATCACGTCCGGTTCGACCACCTAGCAATATAATGATATCACCCGGATCAGAATTTTTCCGAATGACTGCCCGTCTTGGAGCAGCCCCTATGACAACGCCAATCTCCATTCTCTTAGCTACATAATTGGGATGATAGATTTCCTTGACATATCCAGTTGCAAGGCCAATTTGATTTCCATAAGAACTGTAGCCCTTAGCGGCGCGGAGAGTTAGATTTTTCTGAGGTAGTTTACCTTTCAAGGTCTCTTTGGCAGAAACCGTAGGATCGGAAGAACCGGTTACACGCATGGCCTGATAAACATAAGTTCTTCCTGAAAGTGGATCACGGATTGCCCCTCCCAAACAGGTAGCTGCACCGCCAAAAGGCTCAATTTCCGTTGGATGGTTATGAGTCTCATTTTTAAAATTAATTAACCATTCTTCCTCTTTTCCATCCACATCCACCGGAACCACGATACTGCATGCATTAATCTCATCAGTTTCCTCCTGATCTGCGAGTTTCCCTTCTGCCTTTAACTTTTTCATAGCAATGAGAGCTAGATCCATCAAGCAAATATACTGCTTCTTTCCTCCTTCTTTATAAAGAATATCACGATCAGAAAGATATTCTTCATAAGTTTTGACAATCGGCTCTTTATAATCTCCTTCTTCAAATTCAATATGCTTCAGCTCAATGAAGAAGGTGCTATGTCGGCAATGATCAGACCAGTAAGTATCCAATACACGAATCTCCGTCACGGATGGATCACGTTTTTCTTCATTTTTAAAATAATTTTGTATATGTTGAAAATCCTTAAAAGTCATAGTCAGGTTGAGCAATTCATATAATTCCAGAAGTTTTTTTTCAAACATATCCTGGAAACCTTTTAAAATTTTTATATCTTCCGGCTCAGAAAATTTTACTACAAGAGTCCCTGGTTTCGCCAGCACCGTCTCACGGGAATCCACCGAATTGATACAATGTGCTTTAATCGCTTCTAACTCCTGGCTATTGATCTCCCCCTCAATGACATATGTCGTTGCAGAACGAATGATCGGCTGTTCCTCTTCTTGCAGAAATTGCACACACTGTATGGCTGAATCTGCTCTCTGATCAAATTGCCCCGGAAGATATTCAACAGAAAAAACATGAGAATGATCATCCATGGGAAAACTTTCTTCATATAAAATGTCTACCGGAGGTTCCGCGAACACCACATTGCAAGCCTTTGCAAAAACGTCATTGCTGATATTTTCCACGTCATACCGGATTAAAATCCTGACGCCAATCACGCCCTGTACGTTCAGATAATACTTAATCTCATGCTGTAGATCTCTAGCTGCAATAGCAAATTGCGGTTTCTTTTCAACATACACTCGTCTAACTGTGCTCATCTCTTTATCCTTTCTGCAATCGCATAACCGATAAAATAGCATCCTCCTCATATACCGGCCAGTATTCTATCATATGATCATTATCCCGTCTGATTAATTTCAGAATACCATAAGATTTATTATTATTAAAATTAAGATATTTAATTATAATTATAAGATACATTAATTTTTTAAAAAAGCAAAACCAACACAACAAATTGGGGTTCTTCTTTAAAAAATGGTGGAAAAGGCATCGTTTGGATACCCAGATTTTTTAATGTTCTTAATACTGCACTCAAGTTCTCCAAAAGTATCATCAGTATAGTTTTAAACAGTAATGATAACCGATGAACGACAATATTTCTTTTCATCCGAATCTAATCAAAATTTCTACTTTTTAAAAGTTATCATACCGTTTAGAACAGTCAAAAAGTAATGAAAGACCTTCCTGCGATTGCGTCTTTCAGCTGCTTTGCATCAGAGCATCCACACACCTTTCCACAGAAAAAATACTTTTTAAAGATTATGAAAAAAAATTTACTATGACATAAAAAATCGTAATCAATACAGAACATGCTACTACTGATTCAGGTACTTTCTATAAAAACTCTCAGGAAAAAGTTGATACACTGAAATTGATCATGGATGTAAGAAAAGAATTAACAAAAAACGGCATCGGCGTTATTTACAACCGCACCACTGACTTCTTTTGAAAAAAATACAGAGTTTGCATTTCGATTTACTGTAATTTCCCTCCCTGAACTTAAGCAGTACAAGGAGGTAGAAGCTATCCATTTATGACAAATATGACAAAGCATGTATTAAGCTAAGCATGTCCTAAAGCGATTAATGAGGTAACGAAAAAAACAAAAAATTTGAACTGCCGAAATTTGACTCTTAAAACCGAAGTCAGATCTGATTCTCCTGTGCAAAATTAGAGTATCCGCTTTTTGATCGAAACAAAATTTCATTATTCTCATCGATTGAGACAGCACTATCAATGAAGTCATAAACGACATTTATTATCTTGAAGGTATGCAATTAACTGACTCTTTCAATGACTTGTTACAGGAAATGAAACTTCCTCTCTTTTCTTCTGCGGCTCTGAATTTGATTTTCAAAAAACAAGAGTTTTATCCAACAAATATGGGTTCTAGCGCATGCGCCTACAGAAAACAATGCTTCGTTATCAACATTGGCTATCAGTGTTACACCGATAACGCTTTGATTTATCACGAGACACTATTTACACATTGTCAAGAATATTTTTAATTACACAATAGATTGAAAATATTAATACCAACTTCCGAAATCGAAAACTGTATATCATGGTCGTCGATGAATTTTCTAAATTGAAAGTGTGGTAGCCTATCTATCTCACTTTTCGTAGACAGTTATGCACGATGAAGCAAACTTCAAACAGATCTTGAAATCACTCTAGATCAAGAATCTCTTTAGAAAATTACTCCAGAGCAGAAGGTATAGCATATGCTTATTTTCTTAATTGTTGTGTTGATTGCACTGATGTTATTTCTGCAACATTCATCCGAACGCTTTCCAACAGAAAGAGTTCATGACCTTCAGTCGTTGGGATTTTTCCAGCGGAAAAACGTGGCTTTAACATTAAATTGAACATGTATATTACACGAAACAGAGAGCTTCTAGTATTTTATAACGATATGATAAGATACATGCGTAAATGAAATCAGGCAGTAGAAACTCTGATTTTCGTACAACTTTCATCGGATACTGCCTGTTGAATATAGATTGTCGAATTTCGAAGCTTTCCGAAATCCTTAAACTGATGAATAGAAAGAATGTCGCTTTTGACCGAGCTACAAATTTTTAAACCAGAGGGATATAAACCTTAGCCTTCAATTGACAAATAAGCTGAATGCCTATCACAAGCAAGATTTTATAGAATCACTCAATGGGCTTCAGCATGTATTATAAGAATTGCCTTTTTGTGCTGAAAGGTTAGATGGCTATTTGCTATGCTCTTTCTCAAGGGGGGAAAAACATCATGCTCCAAGGTTTGTTAACGCCCACTAATGATTCAAGTAAATTTTATTTTCTATAATTACCAAAACGTTCGTTTTCATCTGACATATAACAGTTTCAAGTGAAGATCATGGAAGTGTCATATTCAAGAATTTTCTGATAAAAACAAACAAATGCCATTCAAACGCATTTCTTAAAATTCAAATCAGCGGTATGAATTCATTTATGGATATACTGTATCGTTTTGTGTTATTACTGGAGGAATAACGAAAGAAAGGATTAAAGATGCAAAACAGAAGTCGGATTAAACTGTGTACATGATCTTTAATGTGGATAGAGTGCAGCTTGCTGGAACGTCATTTGACAGCAAAATTTCATTTAATTACTTCACTATTAAATAATGATATTCTATTTTATGAATTTTTTATTTATATTTTTCTATACAACCATAGTGTTGATCTATTGTCTTTTTATAACGAAAATATCCGTATAATCAGCTGATTTTCTCTTTTTGAATCATCACGATCTGATTTTTTACTTACCTCAAGGGCCTGAAACTTCGACCCGTGGAAATTCGCAGAGATAATTTTTCATCTACTGAGTTAATAACCTAGACGGGATAGATATATCAAACAATGTATAATTCCGTCGTAATCCCTTACATTGCTATTAGAGCTTTGAGTCTCTAAAGCAAATTACTTCTTTCTCTGTACTGATGATTTTTTCAACATCATTCTATCTTTTAAGTAATATTTACCTTTATACTGAATTGGCGCTATATGTTGTTATCTATCTGGCAGATAGTTTTATTTGTCTAATCCCGTCACGAAACAAGGCTGTAAAAGAAATAAGAACATTCTTATCACTTTTACAGCCTTGTTTCGCTATTCCTAATGCCTACAGCTTTTTCAATTTTGCAAAAGATGCAAACATTCTTTTCACACCCATTTGTTCAAAATCTACCGTCACTTCATAATCTTTTCCACCTTCTGTGATATCCTGTACCTTTCCAATACCGAATTTTATATGACAAACAGTATCCCCTATGTCGTACTCCAAAGATTTCGACTTGTTTACGGTGAATTTTCTAGGCTTGAAAGTCTCTGCAGAATACGCTCTTCTAGAAAGCTTCATTCCTCCAAAGATGGAAGGATCGAAAGAATGCCTGGTATTTATCGTATACCATCCCCAATCCACAAGTTCCCTTGGTATCTCCATCACAAATCGGGAAGTCTTATTGTACTGAATCTCGCTTCGAATCATCCGCTGCATAGCAGAGGTCATGGTCAAAGTTTTACGGGCACGAGTAATACCAACATAGCATAGACGCCGCTCTTCCTCCAGCTCTGAGCTATTTTCCCCACTTATCGTTAGATAACTGGGAAATATCCCATCTTCCATTCCGACCATGTAAACATTATCAAATTCCAGTCCTTTGGCACTGTGTAGCGTCATCATCAAGACATAATCGTTTCCATCTTCTACAGAATCAATATCGGAAACCAACGAAACCTCCTGTAAAAAACCGCTGAGTGTAGATTGCTCCGAAGATTTTTCATAATTTGCCACTTTTGACATTAATTCATCAATATTTTCAATTCTAGCCTTTGCTTCCTCTGTATTCTCAGCTTTTAACTCCTTCAAATATCCCGTCTCTTTAATAATCTTCTCTAGTAACTCCTCCAAACCCAAATATTCCTCCTGAGCTCGCAGGCTTTGGATGAACAAGGTAAAGGCTTTTATTTTATTTAGGTTTCTTCTCAATCCCGGTATGCTATCTACTTCCAGAAGTGCGTCATAAAAGTTGATCCCCTGCTCCCACGCGTACTTCTCCACTCTTCTTAGGGTTGTGACGCCGATCCCTCTTTTAGGCACATTAATGATTCTTTGTACGGCTAAATCATCCAGAGCGTTATCCACTGTCTTCAAATACGCAAGCAAATCCTTGATTTCCTTTCTAGCATAGAAGTTCACGCTGCCCACAAGCTTATAGGGAATATTGGCGAGCAAAAATTTTTCTTCAAATAACCGTGACTGAGCGTTAGCTCTGTACAAGATTGCGAAATTTTTATACTGTAAGTCTTTGGTCTTCACCTTTTTACTGACGTCTTCGGCAATGAAGTCTGCCTCTTCAAATTCATTCTGAAACTGTCGAAAATGAATCAACTCTCCCGACTCATTTTTCGTCCAAAGCCGTTTTACTTTTCTTCCCTGGTTATGATTGATCACTTCATTAGCTGAATTCAGGATATTCTGTGTTGATCGATAATTCTGTTCCAGTTTAATGACCTTCGCTTCCGGAAACACCCTTTCAAATTCCAGTATATTCCCGATATTCGCTCCTCTGAATTTATAGATGGATTGGTCATCATCACCTACCACGCAAAGATTTTTATGCTTGGATACCAAAAGCCTGACAAATTCAAACTGCACAGTGTTCGTATCCTGATATTCGTCAATCATGATATAACGAAAGCGCTCCTGATAAAAATTCAGTATCTCAGGCTCTACCCGAAACAATTCCACAGTTCTAACCAACAGGTCATCAAAATCCAACGCATTATTTTTTCTCAAGTGAACCTGATATTCGTGATAGACCTGCGCCATCTTTTTTTCTTCCCACCGGGTAGCATTTTTCTCATACTCTTCCGGCATAATTAATGCATTTTTTGCCTTGGAAATTTTAGCAAGTATCACCTGATCCTTATAAATCTTTGGATTTAGATTCAGACGGCGAAGCATTTCTTTCATCACAAACTTACTGTCTTCAATGTCGTAAATCGTAAAATTATTCTCATAACCAATCCTGTCTATATATTTCCTCAGAATGTCCACACAGCTAGAATGGAATGTAGATACCCAAACACTCTCTGCACCAAAGTCCACAATCGCATCTACCCGTTCCCGCATTTCCTTGGCTGCTTTATTGGTAAAAGTAATGGCCATAATATTCCAGGGATTCACCTTTTTTTCTTCAATTAAATAAGCGATCCTATGTGTCAAAACTCTAGTTTTTCCAGAACCAGCTCCTGCCAAAACCAGTAAGGGGCCTTCCATATACATTACCGCTTTCTGCTGATCATTATTTAAACTTTCGTAAATGCTCATATATCTCCTTTTACCCATATTTGCCAGGAATGACAGTTTTTAGTTTTCTCTCCGTATCACTAAATCTTTAACTATTTTCTTGGATAGTATATCATAAAAGAACCTTTGAATAAAGGGAAAAATCATTGCAATGAAAAAGCATCCTCTGCTTTTTTAGAAAAATATTTCCTAATGTTTCACAGAACTCTAGGTAATCATGTGCATATCCAGTCTATATCTTCTATTATCCTTTAAATATTCAAAAGTTTTCTAGAGTCTTTTCAACTAAACATCCGTTATACCAACTTCAACGCCCTCAAAGGCAATATTTATATTTCCCCCTTTTTTGCATATCTATGCCATAATACATCATCTTTGTTATATATTAGGAAATTTATCAGTATATTTGCGATACTTTTTTGAATCAGTTTAACATTTATTGCGCATTTCATACAGCCAGCCGCTTATTGATCCTTCCAATGAACAAGTAAATTTCTTTACCAGAGCAAAATGCATAAAATCCACCTCGAACGGAGGCCAAGAGATTTGCCTTTTTAATATGAATCAGCTGTATATAATATCCCATTTTTCAGCAAAAATGAAGATCATTTATGAGCTTTTTTATATACACACTCTATATGTGAATAGTTCATTTATTTTAACTATTTCACAGAACCCATTATTATGAACAACGACGTCCTGATAATATAGAAAATTTCTGAAATCTTCCTTTTTCGAAATCATCAGTTTTTTAACATCTGGAACCTTCTCTCCGGTTACATCTCAATCTCATTCAAAATTGAATAAACCTCTCCCAAGCACGCCGGAAAAAAATGGCAACTATATCAATCCGAAAAAATAATATGAAGTTAGCCTATGAAAAATATCAGAAACATGTAGGGAGACTGATAAGTATTTAATAATTAAAGGTGTTCCTGCAATCCAAAATTGTTGTGAAATAATCTGATATACATCCTCTTCATTTTCTAAAAAATATCAGACAATGAAGAATTCAATAGAACTTCTTTCAATAGATTGTCACTATGCCATAACAACGGTCAAGGATCATCCTTACTCAAAATGACCTATGCTTTTTCAATCTACAAAATCTCCTTGTTCTTTTGGATCATGCATATTCTTCATTTTCAGATTTTTCACTTCAGCTCGCTTTCAGAAGTAAAATTCTGCCTATAGCCTATATAAGAAAACTAATCATTACACATTAAAAAAAAACACTTTCAGAATCAGTAGTAATACCATATTTAACGAATTTCCATATCAATTTTCTATTTGATCTACTGGATGCAAGGGCTATTAGAAAATTTCCATATCTGCAAAACTTGTCTTCCTAGGATTCTTTGCATAATTGATCGATAGTTATGATCTTCTCAGGAAAGTTCCTGAAGAATCTTATATTTTTATCATCTGAAGACGCTTTCCATCTTTCAGTCCCTTTGCCTGCTGAAAATTCAGTCTTCCCACTCCTTAACTATATGGAGCTGTATAAAGGGGAATTTTTGATTTAGAACATCTACACAAAATTAAATCGATCCTGTAAATCAATTTTCTTTCAAAGCATAGTTGTAGCAGATAATTATCAATTTCCCGGCCTTCAGTCCCTTAAAACGGTCTTCCACTCGCTTTTATCAGTTAGAAAAGAGCATAAAAATATTCTTTTTCTGTTTCATTTCACCAAAGAATCTAAACCAAGTTTCCTTACAACAGTATTACATCTTATATAACAAATTTCGGCTGAAATTTCAAGAAGACTGACAGTTCCTTTGTCATAATTCCGATGTTCTCATCTTACTATAACCTTTCCACACTCAATATGGGAAATATCAATGTCTACAACTCCTTAGTGTATTATCTTGTCCGTCTGTCATTAGTACCAAAATAGTTAAATTTTCCTGACAAAGCTAGCAAAAACCGCTGAATATATGGCCTTTCTTATATTTTTTCATGTATGCTGATATTTCGTCATTGCTTCAACATACAGAAGTATATGGATAATATCTAGAGTGGGTAGGAGAGCATTTCTATTCTTTACCATACGATAGTTTTTCTTTTTCTCTAATAATATCAGTTCTATCCCACTGCTAACATCAAGCATGAAAACATCCTGGTTTTACACCGAGAAAACGGTATATCTGACAGTAAAAAAGAACTTTATTATGTTTTTTATCACTTTTCGGAATAGCATTTCGAAAGTTGTGTTGCTAAAAGTTTTTATTTTTCTATTTTCATTCATCATTCTGTTGCTTCCTTTCATATGACTTCGTCTGTATTCCTGCATAAAAATAATGTTCTTTTTATTCTTTATAGATAAAAATCCATCATTGACAAACCACCTGCAACCGCATTAAACATTCTAGATTACCTTATGACGTGAACCTACGACAATCAACAAAATCTATTTGTTGCAAATAGAGATTTACACTAGAGAGCACCTTTGTTTCATAAACTGTGCCAAAATTAAAGCTTTAAGTTATCTTTTCAATAGCCAGCATATTACCTTTCCACTTAGAAACTACCAATTTTGTACTTCTGAAAGGTGAAAGATTTTTTCAATGCCTGGGATGTTGCCACAGCCACAAGCTTTAGGCATTCTATGAAAACAATCTCAGTTTTTAATACAAGCGCATAGATAAAGCTAGAAAGCACACTTACAAATATCACCATATCCCTCAACCGCTTCCCTACTACCGTTTCTTCGACGATTAGGCAGATCAAATCAATGTCTACAATCTCACTTCCTACGTCGATAATGATACGATCAGATGACTCTAAAAAAATGTAGTGACAAAATTTTCCACCGGTTCAGAACAAAATTACAAAAACGAGTGAACTGTAATGCTGGATGTATGAGCGTTTCAGAGAAGCGAATTCTAGAAAATATCAACTCCATATGCAATATAGTCTACTAATACGTTGAACCTCTTAAACTGTTCCCTCGCTTTTCTGGAATTTTCTCTCGTATCTTCTGATTTACTCAAATCTGTTCGAATCACTGAAAGTCTTTCATTTTTTCAATATTTTACATAAAATCCATCCAGGCTGGCCCGTTTACCAAGAAACCGTTCACAGGATGAAATCGTATTATTTTC
The DNA here is from genome assembly GCA_021442455.1 of Lachnospiraceae bacterium. Lineage (GTDB taxonomy): Bacteria > Bacillota > Clostridia > Lachnospirales > Lachnospiraceae > Scatomonas. The sequence goes on from JABUSY010000035.1 coordinate 58,597, forward strand.
CTACACTTAGAAGCACTGAAGCCTTTCTTGTGTAATAAAAAGACGACACCAACACCTTTATGCTATCTCCTTTCTCTGTTTTTCATCAGAACATTTATACTCCAAATTCGGAATTTACAGCTTTTAAGGCTTCTTTGATCACCTGATCCATATCATAATATCTGTATTGTCCCAAGCGTCCACCAAAAATAACTTTTTTTTCTTTATCGGCGAGCTCCCTGTATTTCTCATACAGCTTTGTATTTTTCTCATCATTGATCGGATAGTAGGGTTCCATACCCACTTTCCATTCAGAAGAATATTCTCGTGAAACCACTGTTTTTGTCTGCTTTCCAAATTCAAAATGTTTATGCTCAATTATTCGCGTGTATGGAACCTCAAATTCAGTATAATTGACCACCGCATTTCCCTGGTAATTCTCATAGTCCAAAATCTCTGTTTCAAAACGAACACTTCGATGCTCTAACACTCCAAGTCGGTAAGCAAAATATTCATCAATCATGCCAGTAAACACTGTCTTCGTGGCAATGTCCTGATGCTCTTCTCGAAACTGAAAATAATTGGTTCCAGTTAATACTGTGCTTCCATCCAAAAGCTTTTCCACAATTTTTGTATAGCCACCTATAGGGATTCCCTGGAAATGATCATTAAAATAATTGTTATTATAAGTAAAGCGAAACGGCAAACGCTTAATAATAAAAGCAGGAAGCTCCCTGCAAGCCTTTCCCCATTGTTTTTCTGTATAACCCTTGATCAGCTTTTCATATATGTCCTTTCCAGCTAGAGAAAGAGCTTGTTCTTCCAGATTCTGAGGATTTTTAATATTCAATTTAGCAATCTGCCCAGCAATTATTTCTTTTGCCTCCTGAGGCGTACGAATGTTCCACATTTTGCTAAAGGTATTCATGTTGAACGGCAAGTTATAAAGCTCGTCTTTGTATACAGCAATTGGAGAGTTAATATAGTTATTAAACTCAGCAAACTGATTAACATAATTCCATATCTCCTTATCGGAAGTGTGAAAAATATGCGCTCCATATTTGTGTACATTAATTTCTTCAATTTGCTCGCAGTAAACATTACCTGCCACATGATCTCTTTTATCAATGACCAAGCATTTTTTCCCTCTTTTAACGGCTTCATAAGCAAACACGGCACCAAATAGGCCTGCCCCAACTATCAAATAATCATAGTTCAAAAATCTTTCCTCCATATTTTATTATATGATAGCAGTATAGCGAATTTTTCGGTTAGCCAAAAGAATTCCCCTCACTCTCGCAATGCCGCTAACTTCACTAATACTATATAGTATTTTTACAAACAACTAATAAATATCAACTACAAATCTCCAGATAATATGCCTATTCTAGAATAAATGCTCTATTAATTTTATAGTTACTATAAACAATCGTTCTTAGCAAACATCCCAAAAAGCACGCTCTTCATGTTTTTATAAAATTTTTCCCCCATTTTATACATAGTTTCCCTTATTCAAAATTTCATGTACATTATGTAAAAAAGATCTTTGGTATTTAAACCAAAGATCTGATTGTTACAGAGGAAGGATAAGCACCTTTGTATCGTAACCAATTTTATTTATTCATTCTTTTGAGAAATTGCTGCTTGCGCAGCTGCCAGTCTTGCTATTGGTACACGAAACGGTGAGCAGGATACATAATCCAAACCTAGTCTGTTGCAATATTCTACAGAACTCGGATCTCCCCCATGCTCGCCACAGATACCACAATGAAGTGACGGACGGGACTTTTTTCCAAGTTCTACAGCCATTGCCATCAGCTTGCCTACACCGCTCTGATCCAACTTGGTGAACGGATCATTTTCAAAAATTTTAGCATCATAATACGCATCCAGAAACTTACCTGCATCGTCACGGGAAAATCCAAAGGTCATCTGAGTTAGATCGTTAGTACCGAAGCAGAAGAAATCGGCTTCTTTTGCTATTTCATCGGCAGTTAAAGCTGCTCTCGGAATTTCTATCATGGTACCTACTTCGTATTTCATGTTGCAACCTGTTTCTGCAATTTCAGCATCAGCAGTCTCAATGACAAATTTTTTCACATATTTCAGCTCTTTGCTATCGCCGATCAGCGGGATCATAATTTCCGGCTTGATATTCCAATCCGGATGAACTTTCTTAACATTGATAGCTGCACGAATAATAGCCTTGGTTTGCATCTTGGCAATTTCCGGATAAGTCACTACTAGACGACATCCACGATGGCCCATCATCGGGTTGAACTCATGCAGTCCGTTAATGATTGCTTTGATTTGCTCGATGCTCTTGCCCTGGGACTTAGCCAGTTTTTCGATATCTTCTTCATCGGTCGGAAGAAACTCATGCAGCGGTGGATCTAGAAAACGGATAGTAACTGGACATCCTTCCAGAGCTTCATACAACTTTTCGAAATCTCCCTGCTGTTCCGGGAGAATCTTTTCCAGTGCAATTTCTCTTTCTTCTACAGTTTCAGAACAAATCATTTCACGAAAAGCGTCGATTCTCTTGCCTTCAAAGAACATATGTTCCGTACGGCAAAGACCAATCCCTTCTGCGCCAAGCTCGCGAGCTTTTTTAGCGTCAACCGGAGTATCTGCATTAGTTCTCACCTGCATAGTTCTGTATTTGTCAGCCCAGCTCATGATTTTTTCGAATTCACCTGCAATAACTGCATCGACGGTCGGTATAGTGCCATCATATATGTTTCCAGTAGTTCCATCAAAGGAAATGACATCTCCCTCATGATACTCTTTGCCAGCGAGAGAGAACTTCTTATTATGTTCGTCCATGATAATTGCAGAACATCCAGATACACAACAAACCCCCATTCCACGAGCAACAACAGCTGCATGAGAGGTCATTCCTCCACGTACAGTCAAGATACCTTTTGATGCTTTCATACCTTCTATATCTTCCGGAGAGGTCTCCAGGCGAACCAAAACCACCTTTTCTCCTCTTGCAGTCCACTCTCTTGCATCATCAGCAGTGAAAACAATTTTACCGCAGGCAGCGCCAGGAGCAGCAGCTAGAGCTTTTGCAATCGGGGTAGTCTTTTTAACTACATCAGCATCGAACTGCGGATGTAACAAGGAAGCAAGATTACGAGGATCAATCATGCTGACAGCTTTTTCCTCGGTAATCATTCCTTCATCTACTAGATCATATGCAATTTTTAGAGCAGCTTTTGCAGTTCTTTTACCATTACGGGTCTGCAGCATGTATAACTTTTTATCTTCAATAGTAAATTCCATATCCTGCATATCTCTGTAATGATTTTCCAAAGTATCACAGATCTTTATAAATTGATCGTAAACTTCCGGCATGGTTTCATGAAGCTGTGCGATCGGCTGCGGAGTGCGAACTCCTGCAACAACGTCTTCACCTTGGGCATTCAACAGAAACTCACCCATCAGCTCTTTATCGCCGGTTGCTGGATTACGGGTAAAAGCAACACCAGTACCTGAAGTCTCTCCCATATTCCCAAATGCCATCATCTGAACATTAACGGCAGTCCCCCAGGAATACGGAATATCATTATCACGTCGATATACATTCGCACGCGGGTTGTCCCAAGAACGGAATACAGCTTTGATCGCTTCCATCAGCTGCTCCTTTGGATCACTCGGAAAATCAGAACCGATTTTTTCTTTATATTCCTCCTTAAACTGACGGACCAGCTCTTTTAAATCATCGGCGGTTAGATCCACATCCTGTGTAATTCCCTTTTGAGCTTTCATTTTATCGATCAATTCTTCAAAATATTTTTTCCCAACTTCCATAACTACGTCGGAAAACATTTGAATAAATCTTCTATAACAGTCCCATGCCCAACGAGGATTCCTAGATTTTTTAGAAAGGACCTCTACAACGTCCTCGTTAAGTCCTAGGTTCAAAATAGTATCCATCATGCCAGGCATAGATGCTCTCGCTCCAGAACGTACGGATACCAGCAGCGGATTTTTTTTGTCACCGAACTTTTTTTCAGTAATTTCTTCCATTTTACCAATGTATTCCATGATCTGTTTCATGATTGTATCACTGATTATTCTACCATCTTCATAATATTGAGTACATGCCTCCGTCGTGATAGTAAAACCCTGCGGTACCGGTAACCCTAAGTTAGTCATCTCAGCCAAATTCGCACCCTTACCACCAAGAAGATCACGCATACTTGCATTTCCTTCTGTAAATAAATAAACCCATTTGTTTGGCATACTATTCTTTCCTCCTAATATAAAAATTAGTTAATGAGTAAAGTATTCTCTCATGAAATGTTCTGGATAATACTCACATACAATAAATAAGTTTCAGCTTTTTAATATACATATTTATTCTAACATAAAACTTTCCGTAGTCAAGAACTAATCATTCCATTACTTTTTAAAATTTCATAGCTATATTCCAATATTCTGTAAAACACTGTTATTGTTATGTTTTATAAAACAAAAATCGAAAATATTCCTACTTGTTTTTTTAATCTGAATATTTTCCATTTTGTATATCCCTTAATCGATAAATATTATATCTTCTGAATAATATGTGATGATCGGTATACCTACAGTAATCCAATCATATAGCTTCGCCGCCTGATCAGACGGCATATTAATACAGCCTCTTGAACCTCCATAGATATAATATCTTCCTCCGAAATCATCTTGCCAAGAAGCATCGTGTATGCCAACGGATCCATTAAATGCCATCCAGTAATGCACAAATACATTCCATTCATAGCTACCGTTTTCCTTTTTCGGCCCTCGAAGCCATCTCTCTCTATCCTTATGATATAATTGAAAAACACCTGGTGAAGTGTATCGATCGTGGCTCATCTTCCCGGATACGATATCCGTCTCCATCCATAGTTGGCTGTTTTCATAAATCCACATATGCTGCCGACTCAGGTCGATTTCTACATATGTATGACCGATTCCATTATTCTCATTAGCAATAGATCGGCTTTCATAGAGCGGTTCTCGAACTGTCACTACGCCATTGTGCAACTCTGATTTCAGTTGATTTATTTCCGCTTCCTGATCTATCTTCCAACCGAATACTTTATTTGGAACTTTCACCGGGGCAATTCCAGTAGCATGGAATGTTATGTTTTTATACAATGTGTCTACAACAGTTGCCATATCCACTACATACTGACGGATGTGCTGATTCCATACTTCTTCATTTTTATGATATCTTCCTTCCTCATCCTGCACCAGCCAGCTAATTAAAACACCTCCGTCTAGCACCTGTTTGGTTGATGGTAACATATAAGTGATGCTTCCGGAAAACATTTGATTCAATTCTTCTGCCTGTTGTACAAGTTTGTCGGAATCTTTCTTAATCGCAGGTTCTTTATATATTCCTAGATTTTCTACATTCAGATGTGTTTCTTGCATAGCCACTGCCTTCCGTACTTCCTGAAGCAGCTTTTCCTTGTCCATCCAATTCCCGGGCACTTCTGGTAGAACCACAAAGGAATTTTCCTGCCATGCGACATATGCATCCTTGGGAACAGTCATCTGAGCTTCCTGAACCTCGTCCAAACTTAATACTGTTTTTTCCAAGATAGTTGCATCATAGGAGATGATTACATCCACCTTATTGATACTCTTTCTAAAATAACCTGAGATCCACAAGAGGGGCATTTGATGGTTTTTGATCTCTTGCACGCTTTTGTCAGAAAAAACAGAAACATAACCAATATCATCGCCCTGAATTTTTTCTGTTTTTCCGTTTCGAAATGTGATTGTAAGGCTGTATTCCTTCATCATCCGCTTTAAGCAGTTCTTTGCTTGTGTAACTTTCATGCCGCTGCAATCTATTCCATTAATCATTGTACCTCTAAAAAATTTATTTTGATACTGATAAGAAAAAAATAAGTATATACAAAACAGCAAGAGCACAGACAGCAGAGTTATAAAGACGTTGCGTCTGCTTTGTTTCTTCTTACCTGACTTTTTCTGCTTTTTCCCATTTCCTCCAAATACCTGCTTGGCAATCTGCTCAACTTTTGAAGTCACCTGTAACGGATTACTCTCTTCCGTATCAAGTGAGAAAAACAGCATACTTTTCAACTCTTCTTCTATCTCTTTTGTATTAAATTGTTCACTACTCATACTCCCTTGCTCTCCTTTTTGATCCGACCAACGAAGTTATCTACTTCTGAAAAAAGCATATCCCTTATATTTGTACTTCCAGCACAATTTTTATATCAGTTACTACGTTGATACCTTACACTTACATATCATCAGCCTTTTAAAATAGAACGCATTCTTTGAAACTAATCATTCGAAGCAAAGTCATTACCCTGCATAGATCCTTTGCCGGTTGCTACTTTCCATATAATAATTGTATCATTCATTTCATAAGAAGGCACGAGATTTTCTCCCGTGCCTTGGTTTTCATAACCATCTTTCTGATTATCAGGTTTTTTATTTATAATTGACGATCTTTCCAAAATCTTGTTTTAATGATGCTCCACCTGCCAGACAACCGTCAATATCTTCCATTATAAATAATCCGGCCGCATTATCTGCATTTACTGAACCACCATACAGAATGTGGATTTTTTGTGCCGTATTTGTATCATACATTTCAGCAATACATTCACGAATTTCTTTGCATATTTCTTCTGCCTGTACATTAGTGGCAGCTATTCCAGTACCGATTGCCCAGATTGGCTCATAAGCAATGACAGCGATTTTTGCCTGATCAGCTGTGACGTTCTGTAAGCCGACTTTGACCTGCTGGCGAATCCAGTCCATAGTAATTCCCTGTTTTCTTTGTTTCAACGATTCCCCACAACACATGATTGGAATCAAACCGTGCTCAAACGCTTTGAGGACTTTTTTGTTTATATCTTCATCTGTTTCATGAAAATAAGTTCTTCTCTCAGAATGGCCCAAGATAACATATCTAACGCCTGCGTCAACCAACATCCCTGGAGAAATTTCACCAGTATAAGCTCCTTTTTCTTCAAAATACATATTTTCTGCAGCAATTTTAATATTCGTTCCTTTGCAGGCTTCTACAACCGGAATAATGTCAATCGCCGGCACTCCGAATACAACCTCTACTTCATCATTATGAAGCAGCGGCTTTAGCGTCTCAAGAAGTGTAACAGCCTCACTGGGGGTCATATTCATTTTCCAGTTTCCCGCAATAATTTTGTTTCGTGTCATACTCCTATCCTTTTCCCTTAATAGCTTTTCCTCCGATTTTCCAAATGTTAAATTTTTTCCGATCATTTATCATTAGCTGCTGCTACACCCGGGAGCTCTTTTCCCTCCAGAAATTCCAACGATGCACCACCTCCTGTGGAAATGTGACTCATCTTATCGCCGAAGCCCAATTGATTCACCGCTGCTGCAGAATCTCCACCACCGATAATCGTAATTGCTTTTGTCTCCGCAAGAGCTTTTGCTATAGCAATAGTCCCGGCTGCCAAGGTTGGATTCTCGAACACACCCATCGGACCATTCCATACAACGGTCTTAGCGTTCTTTAGTACTTCAGTAAACAATTCAGCGGTCTTTTCCCCGATATCCATACCCTCCATATTAGAAGGGATATCATCCACGGACACTACCTCAACCTTAATAGGAGTATCAATGGGATCCGGAAAAACAGCTGCAATAGTGGTATCTACGGGAAGTAGAAGCGTTTTCCCTAACTTTTCTGCTTTTTTTATCATTTTTTTGCAATAATCTATTTTACTATCATCTACGAGAGATTTTCCTATCTCCTTACCCTGAGCTTTCAGAAAGCTATATGCCATACCTCCACCAATGAGTAGCGTATCACATTTTTCCAATAAATTAGAAATCACATTAAGTTTATCCGCAATCTTGGCGCCTCCTAGAATCGCTACAAATGGACGAACCGGATTATCCACAGCATTTCCCAAGAACTTCATCTCCTTTTCTATCAAATAACCCACAACGGCGATGTTGACAAACTTGGTAATACCTACATTGGAACAGTGTGTACGGTGTGCGGTTCCAAAAGCATCATTGACAAAAACTTCACACAAGGAAGCTAGATCTTTAGAAAATGCTTCTCCGTTTTTGGTTTCCTCTGCACGATAACGGGTATTTTCCAAAAGTACTATATCTCCATCTTTCATAGCCTCTACAGCAGCCTTCGCGTTGAGACCGACAACTTCTGGATCAGCAGCAAATTTTACTTTCTTCCCCAGTAATTCGCTTAAACGAACAGCCACCGGAGCAAGTGAAAGCTCTTGTTTAGGTTCTCCTTTTGGCTTACCTAAGTGGGAACAAAGAATCACTTTTCCTCCGTCATTCACAAGCTTCTTGATGGTAGGTAAAGCAGCTACTAGACGATTTTCATCAGTAATTCTTCCATCTTTTAAAGGAACATTAAAGTCACAGCGTACCAAAACTTTTTTCCCTTTTACGTTAATATCATCTATGGATTTTTTGTTCAACATATTTCCTCCTGAATCAAAATAGTATTAAAATATTTCTATCCAAACAAACTAGATCCATGAAATTCTGAATCAGTGAATTATTTATCGTAACTCAGAAAAGTATTTAATCGTACGAACCATTTGGCTGGTATAGGAAGTTTCATTGTCATACCAGGAAACAACCTGAACTTCTGTAGTTCCGTTTTGCAGTGGCAAAACCATCGTCTGAGTTGCATCAAACAGAGATCCATATTTCATTCCTATTATATCGGAAGAAACGATCTCGTCTTCATTATATCCATAGGATTCTGTAACAGAAGCTTTCATCTTGGCATTGATATCGAAAACCGACACAGTGCCTTTAACAACTGCAGTTAAGATAGTGGTAGAACCGGTCGAAGTAGGCACACGCTGTGCAGAACCGATCAGCTTTCCATTCAGTTCTGGAATAACCAGACCGATTGCCTTAGCAGCGCCAGTGCTGTTCGGAACAATATTGACAGCTGCTGCACGGGATCTTCTTAAATCGCCTTTTCTCTGCGGTCCATCCAAAGTCATCTGATCGCCGGTATAAGCATGAATCGTTAGCATAATACCAGAGTGAATCGTAGCCAGCTCGTTTAGGGCCTTTGCCATAGGGGCCAAGCAGTTAGTGGTACAGGAAGCTGTAGAAATAACAGTATCAGTAACTTTTAATTCTTCATGGTTGACATTGTAAACAATAGTTGGAAGATCATTGCCAGCCGGCGCCGAAATAACAACTTTTCTTGCACCTGCTTGGATATGCGCCTCTGCTTTAGCTTTTGAGGTATAGAAACCGGTACACTCCAGAACAACATCAACTTTCAACTCTCCCCAGGGAAGGTTTGCAGCATCAGCCTCTTTATAAATTTTGATTATTTGTCCATCTACAGTGATGGTACCTGCTTCTTCATCGTAAGTTACTGAATCTGCTAAAGCATATTTCCCCTGAGATGAATCATATTTTAACAAATGAGCTAACATCTTTGGAGATGTCAGATCGTTAATGGCAACTATTTCATACCCTTCTGCAGCAAACATTTGTCTGAATGCCAAACGTCCGATACGTCCAAAACCATTGATCGCTACTCTTACTATCATGATTTTCATACCTCCTACAAAGTATTTAAACTTGATTTAATTTTCATTCAGCTTATATTCTACATAATTATCTTTGAAAACTCAAGCCCTTATTTTAAAAAATCATCAACTCTTTCATTAAAAATTGACAAACTCTGGTTTTCTTGCTTTAAATATCGTGAGATAGTCAAACCCTGCGTCAGAGAGAATCTGCTTCAGAGCTTGAAATTGACACCCTATCTGCTCCGGCCTGTGAGCGTCTGAACCTGCAGTGACCATCATACCTCCCAGTTCCTGATAACGCTTCAGAATATCCGGATGCGGATTAACAAAATTCAGGCCATATTTGAAACTTCCGGTATTCACTTCCAAAGCGATATCCTTTTGAATTAATTCCCACAGAATCTCGTCTATGATGTCTGCGTATTTATAATAAGAATAATCTTTTTCTTTCTGATAGCCATACCTTACCACATAATCCATATGGCCCAGACTCTGAAAACCTCGTATATTCCTTATGTTGCTCAATGTAAATTGAAAATATTCCCGGTATATTTCTTCATCTGTTTTTTTTATTTTAACCCGATCATCTAAATCAACCCCTTGCACCAAATGAATTGATCCAATCACAAAATCAAAGGAAAATTCATTCAAATATCTGCTGATCTCTTCCTGCAAATGCGGCTGAAGCCCCAACTCCACACCTACGCATAGATCCAGCCTATCTTTGTACTTTTCTTTGACTTCTGTCAGCTTCTTTAAATAAGCGACCGTGTCCAGCGTAAACTCGCCGCCCGGAAAATCCATATCGTAGTGGTCTGTAATGCAAATCCGCTTCATTCCAAGATTAATAGCTCGTTCTGTCATAGCTTCTACCGACGTACTGCTGTCATCAGAAAAACAAGTATGCATATGGTAATCTGATATCATAAAATTCTACCTCCTCCGGCCACGCAGTCGCCCTTATAGAATACAACTGCCTGTCCAGGCGTCACTGCTCTAACGGACTCGTTAAAGATGCATTGTATTTCATCAAGACCTGTCCTTTTCACCAGACATCCAATACCTCTGTGTCCATAACGAATTTTACTGACAAAATAACTCGTTTTACCGATATCCATTTCAGGAGCTGCCATAAAGGAAATATGATTTGCTTTCAACATCTTGGAAAAAACTTCATCTCCTTCACCAATGACTACTTCATTAGTTTCCGGACGAATTTCCCGAACAAACATTCGACGGCCCATGGAAAGCCCCAGTCCTCTGCGCTGTCCCAGCGTATAATGAATAATTCCCTTGTGACACCCGAGAATCTTTCCCTCATTATTTACAAAATTCCCTTCTGGCATTTTTCTACCAACACTCTTCTCTATGAACACCGCATAATCTTTATCTGGCACAAAACAAATCTCTTGACTGTCATGCTTATTTGCCATTGAAAGTCCGCTCTTCTCCGCTATTTCACGGATTTGTTTTTTTCTGTAATTTCCTACCGGCATCAATGTGTGAGCCAGCTGCTTCTGAGTTAGGTTGTACAGCACATACGTCTGATCTTTTTCAGGTGTTACTGAATTGCGAATGGCATAACGACCATTGGATAACTTGGCAATTCGCGCATAATGTCCAGTTGCAATATAATCTGCCTTAATCTCAATGCTTTTCTGTAACAAAGCTTCCCATTTCACATAGCGATTACAGACAATACATGGGTTTGGCGTTTTTCCATGAAGATATTCTTCTATGAAATAGTCAACCACTCTTTTTTTGAATTTTCGTTTGCAATCCATTACATAATATGGTATCTGTAGAATTTGCGCAATTCTCCTGGCATCCTCAATCACAGATAATCCGCAACACCCGTTCTTATCTTCCTGAGTCAATTCATTTCCATGCCACATTTGTATAGTCACTCCGATAACTCGATATCCCTGCTGTTGAAGCAGCCAAGCAGCCACCGAGGAATCTACGCCTCCTGACATTCCAACAACCACTGTTTTCCGTTTCATTTTACTATTTTCCCTTTTCTGTTCCCTCGCTAATGTCTAACTTAGGCTTCTGTAACCCTTCTATTTTAATATGATGTTTTTTCGCATAATCCCAGATAGCTGCATGAATTGCTTCTTCTGCCAAGAGAGAACAGTGTATTTTCACTGGAGGTAGTCCGTCCAAAGCCTCCATCACTGTTTTGTTGCTTACTGCCAATCCTTCCTGGATCGTCTTTCCCTTGACTAATTCTGTAGCCATGCTACTGGCAGCCACCGCAGCTCCACATCCGAAAGTCTTGAACTTGCAGTCTCGTATAATTCCGTGATCATCAATATTCAAATACATTCTCATGATATCTCCACATTTTGCATTGCCCACGGTCCCAACACCGCTAGCATTATCGATCTCACCCACATTCCTGGGATGTTGGAAGTGATCCATCACCTTTTTGCTGTACATTCTATATTCCTCCATTCCACATTTTCCAAAACTTTACATACTATTGTATCATGGATTTTCTTTTACCTGCCACAAAATCTTCATATAACGGTGACATAGTGCGCAATTTCTTCACAATTTCCTTAATCTTATCAACGGTAAAATCGATATCTTCCTTCGTAGTTTCATCCGAAAATGTTAATCGTAAAGAACTATGAGCGATCTCATAAGGAAGACCAATGGCCAGTAGCACATGAGACGGATCCAGTGATCCTGACGTACAGGCTGACCCGCTAGATGCATAAATTCCTTCCATATTTAGCATGATCAAAAGAGATTCTCCTTCAACAAATTCAAAGCTAAAATTTACATTATTCGACAAACGCTTAAACGGATGTCCATTTAATTTGCAATTTGGGACTTCATCATTGATTCTCTGAATCATATAATTCCCAAGCTTACTTTCCTTCTGTGTCCGTTCCCTCATTGTCTCTACTGCATACTTTGTAGCTACACCATAGCCTACAATTCCCGGAACATTCTCGGTACCAGCTCGTCGTTTTCTCTCCTGGTCACCTCCATGGACGAAGGATTGAATCTTTACTCCTTTCCGAATATACAGAAAGCCAATTCCCTTTGGTCCGTTGATCTTATGTCCACTAGAGCTGAGCATGTCGATATGATATTCATCCACCGAAATTGGCAAACGTCCAAAAGCCTGTACCGCATCCGTATGAAAAAGAATGTCATGTTTTCTGGCAATTAGGCCAATATCTTTGATAGGCTGAATTGTACCAATTTCATTGTTAGCAAACATCACAGAAATGAGGATAGTCTCTGGCGTAATGGCATGCTCCAATTGCTCCAGTTGTACCACTCCATTCTCATCAACATCCAAATAAGTGATTCGCGCACCTCTTTCTTTTTCCAAATATTTGCAGGTATGAAGAATCGCATGGTGCTCAATTTTTGTTGTGATGATATGTTTTCCCTTTCTCTTATATGCTTCAAAAGCTGCTTTCAGCGCCCAATTATCCGCTTCACTTCCACTTGCAGTGAAATAGATTTCTTCCGGTTTTGCGCCCAGGACTCCGGAAATAATCTCCCTACTGGCCGTTATAGCTTCCTTGCTTTTTTTTGCAATTGTATAAATGCTGGACGGATTGCCATACAGCTCTGAAAAATAAGGAAGCATTGCATTCACCACTTCCGGAGCAGTCTTAGTTGTAGCCGCATTATCTAAATAAATCATAGATTTTATCTCCTTTTTTCTTTAACTCTGACCTTTCTAAATTGACTCCTCTTCCGTTTTTTTCAAAAGCCTCTTGCTCTCTTCAACCAATTCATCCAACATGATAGAATCCACTGTGTGAGCGATCGCATCATTAATTTTCTTCCATACAAATTTAGTCACACAACACTCTGCTCCTTCGCAGCTCTGCTCTTCTTGATAAGCCGAACATGCAACCGCTTTCAAATCACCTTCAAGAGCACGCAGAACATCTCCTACTAATATACGATTTGCTGGTTTACTTAAACGATATCCTCCGCCAGCACCTCGCACACTGACAACAAGTCCAGCTTTTTTCAGAAGCCTCACTAGCTGTTCTAGATAGCTTTCCGAGATACCCTGGCGTTCTGATATGCTCTGAATAGAAACCGTATCATCTTCTTCATGAACAGCCAAATCAATCAACGCCCGAAGCCCGTACCTTCCTTTTGTAGATAGCTTCATATCCATTTCACCTTTTTAATAATAAATCATATTAAATTACTAGGATTTTATTCGTATTTAGAATATCACCGCCTAACAATTCTGTCAAGTCTAATTTGGTTATTTAAAGGAAAAGGATTTTGCAGGAACAGTTATATTTCCAACACGAATACACTGATTCTGACAGACATAAACTTTCTGATTCGTATCATAAATATTCTTCAAAAACATTGATTTCGAGAAAATTCACCTTTGATACTCTGCTCACCGACCTGTTTTTTTTATTACACTTGCAATCACAGTCGCTTTCTTACTCCATTTAAAGTTTTGAACGCAGATACCAACTATCCATGTTCTCAAAAAACATTTTAATTTGCTGTCTTTTTTCTAGCGTCAGTGCTTATAATGCTTATACTTCGGAAAAAGTCGGGAATGTCTCTTTCTTTTTGCAACGTCTGAAGCAAGTAAACCAGTAGGAGGCATTCCTCTTTCTATTGTTTCATCATTCAGCAGAGCACGTAACCTGGCGCTCTTTTTTCAGTTCTTGACCTTTCGGTTTCCTGTCTGTTCTTACTAACTAATCGCTATTAACCCCGCATTAACAAAGGCCACTATGCCGTACATATCCTGGAAAATCTTCTAACTTAATAAGCCCTATACGGAATTTCAACTCCAGACCAGGAGGGGAGAAAACTGCAAAATCATCAGCTGAATCATAAAAGTTACTATTCATTATTATTATATTGTTATTGTTTGTTTTTTTCATATTCCCCATTGCTTATAAGTGTTATTGTCCATTACTTTATCGGGATACTAGATTGTTCGTCATTCTGAATGATCTAGATAATAAGTTTCATTTAAAAAATGTTATCAGATTAGAATTAGAAATCCGATCTTTTCTTTGGCCTCCTAAATCAGTGAATAAGCCAACACCTTCCTGAGCCTGCTGCTCTGTATTACTTAGTGCCTTTTCATTATCGATACTGTCTGCCGCATCAAGGATATACCACACACGCCATGTAGACAGCTTATTGTGTTGAAAACTTTTTATCACACCTTCGAATCGTGATACCATTACTGTAGCTTGTTTTGTGCTGGTTATCATGCAAATAATTTATTTTCTTGAATTTTCCTAGGACAACAAAAATATACAAAAAAGTGATAGAAATAAGTTCCGTTCTCCACACTTCCTGTTAAATGTAAATTTATCAACAGTATTACCGAAAACAATTGAAAAATAGTATAAGCTTAGGAAAACATGATTTCATTGTTTATTATCGACAAATTTTTTTGATTGTAGTATGATATCAAGAAAATAGTTAGATCTTTCTAGCAAAATGTATCATGAAAGGAGAAAATTATACATGAGCTTTCAAATTATGCAAGAGCTACCCAGGCCAGAAGAGATCAAAAAACAATATCCTCTCTCCTCTACAGCGCTCAAGATAAAAGCTAATCGTGACGATGAAATACGAAAAGTGTTCACCGGAGAATCGGATAAATTTTTGGTAATTATAGGGCCCTGTTCAGCTGATAACGAAGATTCTGTCTGTGATTATGTGAATCGGCTCGCCAGAATACAGGAAAAAATATCCGATAAGCTGATTTTGATCCCAAGGATCTACACCAATAAACCACGAACCACTGGAGAAGGGTATAAGGGCATTGTCCATCAGCCAGATCCGGAGAAAAAGCCAGATCTACTAGCTGGTCTTATTGCTATGCGCAAAATGCACATCCGTTCGCTGGAAGAATCCGGTCTTACCGCTGCAGATGAAATGCTGTATCCAGCTAATTGGAGTTATGTTTCCGATTTTCTGTCCTATGTAGCCATTGGAGCCCGTTCAGTTGAAAATCAGCAACATAGACTAACAGTTTCCGGCATTGACATTCCAGTTGGCATGAAGAATCCTACCAGCGGAGACCTGACTGTTATGATTAATTCAGTAATAGCCGCCCAGAGCGAACATACATTCATCTACAGAAGTTCGGAGACTCATACCTCCGGAAATCCTTTAGCTCATACGATTCTGCGCGGAGCCACCAACAAGCATGGGAATGCTATTCCTAATTACCATTTTGAAGATTTGGAACTACTACTGGATAAATATGAGCAAACCTCACTGAAAAATCCTACAACTATAGTGGATACGAACCATTCCAATTCCAATAAAATATATAGCCAACAGCCACGGATCGCTCACGAAATTCTTCACAGCCGCAAGTATGATGCGCGCATCGCCTCTCTAGTCAAAGGATTAATGATTGAGAGTTATATAGAGCCAGGAAACCAAAAGATTGGATGCGGAACACATATTTATGGTAAATCTATCACAGATCCGTGTCTCGGATGGGACAAATCCGAACGGCTAATTTATGAAATCGCAGAACTTTGCTGATATTGATCAGCAAAGCCAATAAAAGAAACAGTATGCTAGAATAAATATAAGATATTTGCGCATGGAGATCATTAAAGAATATGATAATTTTAATTTTATTAACTACTAAAATTTGAAATTATCCAACAATTTCCTTCATGTCTTCTAAAATGAATAAAAATCTCGCTATTAGATCATTCAGAACGGTATATGAACAAATGCAGATTATTTCAGTTAATAATGCAGTATCCTTCTGAGCGCTTTAGAATATAGTATTTAGAACCGCCAATGTTCTGCTTATCTTTTTCAAATACTATCTGTATGTTTTTTTTTCAACATTATATATGAAATAATTTCACCAAAGCACTCTGTAACTCTCGGAAATGAAACAGCAGAACTGCCACTCCCAGAATCCCAAAAGATGCCATACTGATTACCGCCGGCCAGATGAACATATTGATTCGAAACATTAGCAAGAGTACCTGCCCCATTACCAATACCATATTTACCACTAGATAGAGAATATAGTCTTCCAGCAGTACCTTAAAGCTTTTTCCGATGCAGATTGTCAGGAACAAAAGGCACAAAAAACAACAGGGAATTATCCACTTCATAGACCAGCCATATAATCCCGTATACCAGTCAAGGATAAATCCTATAATCATGATAAGATATATCTGTAATGTTATATTTTTTACCATATTATCTCGGAAATATACCCCTAGAACCACATTCATCCATACGATGAAAGTACTCATCATTACAAAGCGCACCCAATCTAAATCATCATCAAACAGAAACCAAACCGAAGTAAATACGATTTTTAGCGCGATCATAAAAAAAGTAAAAATCTTTAGCAGTGACAGGTTAGAAATCCTTTCCCTCTTCAACGAAGGAAACACCGATGACGACGGTATGCCGGTTAAATCCCCCTGACAAAGAGGACAACACTTTTTATTTCCCCGAATCTTAATCAGACATTTACCACAGTACAACATACTTTTCACCTTCCTAAATATCGTAATCAGTAGCAGACAGTTCCACAGAAATCCCAAGATCTACCAAGCGGCGAAAAAAATACATGAGAAAACTGTGAGTCTTAAAAGCAGACGCAACCCCAAAAGTTAAAGCATCCTGAAAGGAACTGATGCAAATCTGAACGGTATTTGTTGCCATAAAGCTGCTGAACTTATCAATATATGGAAGCAATTTCTCCGGCATCTTTATCATACCTAAATTTGAAATCGTGCTGGTAATTCTGTGCTGTATCAGACAATTAATGCCGGCTATCACCAAATCTTTCAAAAACAGCGGAACCACTTTAAGCGCCCAGTTATGCTCCAAAGCTACATAAAAATTCATCATATGGAACATTTTCTCTGCGGATAACTGTGCTTTGAACACCTGCTTCATCTCCTTGATTATGCTTTCCAGTGTTCCATCATAATGACTGGGTTGAAATAGTACATTGATTACACCAAAAAAATTCCGAGTCGTATGCGATGGAAAATAATTTCTCAAATTCACAGGAATTGTGATACCAATCGGAATTTTTTTTTCCCTCGCAGCCATAGTCTTAATGATAGACTCTATATATACTGCTACGGAAAAAATCGTTATAGTTGTATTATATTGATGTGCTACCTCCAGAAGCTTTCTGACAGAAACAGTTCCCTCAAGAAGTTGCAATGCCAGATTTTTATTCCTTTCACCCTTTAAATAATACGCTTTCTTCAGCATCTTCTCCTTTAGCCATATCTTTTTTTTATTTTTCTCATAAAAATGATTAAAGGCATCACCGATTTTTTCACTGATTGAAGAACATTCCTTCGGAATAATACTTTCATCTAATTGATGACACTCAATCAGATAATTTATCACGATGCTTTTCATAAACACAAACGCTCCCGTTCCATCCGTTAGAACATGAAACATTTCCAAGTTAATTCTCTTTTTATAATATTGTAAGCGAAATAACAGATCCTTCTTCCTTCCTGTATAGATAGCACTACATGGCGGAAGATGTTCTTCGCATACTTTTACCTTTTTATTGCTTGCTTCCAGATAATACCAGAATAGTCCTTTCTTCAGAATACAGTTAAAATGAGGAAATTCACAAATCGTTTTATCCAGAGCATGCTGTAGAATTTGTGCATCCACCTTCTCATTTAGCTCGCAGCAAATACGAAATACACGGGTATCCGCTCCATATCTTGTAGACGGGACAATCTTTGCCGCATTATCTAGTTTATACCATTTTTTATTATTTGTCATTCTATCTCCCTTATGAAAACCACAAATCAGCGGCCAATTTTGTACCTTCCAAATTCATTCGATATGGTATCCATATCCAACTACTATTAATCATATCATTTTTTTTAATAAAGAGCAAGAAAATTTCAACCTCCTTCAATCCCCTTGAGTAATGTGTACAGATATGATTAATTTTCTGCAATTTTCATAAGGAATTTTATCCTCTTCGTCCGATTTATTGTTAATTAGCCTTTCATCACTTACTCTGATAAATACCTATCATTCCGGTACAGGTCCTCATCTACTTGCTAGCGCACCTAAGTCATAAAAGCCAAACAGAATGCTCACTTTTCTGATGCGATTTTTTTACTTTTTCATTGTATCCTTTCAATTTTTTCTTCTTAATTACGATTACAAAATATTTTACTTCAAACGAATCTCTGATCTTGAGATTAGCCAGTGAAGTTCTCTTCCATAAATATTGGCGGTTATAATTATCCTTATCATCCTATGACAGTTTTTTTTGAGATTATCTTCCATTTTTTCCTGCGGCTATTTTAGAATTTTTTTCAATAGTTTACGCAATTACTTCACTATGTCTGATGTACGCTAAGATGTAATTATATAAATCCATCTCATCAAGTTTTCCTGTCTGTTTTTCTTCATTGGATGAAGCCACCAGTTATTGCACAGAAGCTTTGACTTTCCTACTTTCTTTAATTGTATAGCTTGCGAGCAAAATTGTCTATATTATATGGAAAGCTGTACACCCGACAGTATTCGGAATACTATTAACATCTTTCCTTTATTTCTATGCCCCTTCATATCCGTCATTTGATTGCTGTAATTCCTGAGCTTTTTTATTCACATCACAACATTAGAAATTCTTTTTTACAAACAGAAGACAATGACCTTGCTCGATAGCTGAATCCGTTTGAACAGAAAATACAGGCTCTCTTATTTTTTACCTCCTTCTCTTTTCTGTAAAACGAACGTCAATAATAAGGGGATAATGGACTCTACTAAGTCAAACCTCTAATTGTAAAATTTATACAGCATTTCGCATATACTGAGTTTGTGTATTGAAAGCCTCCAAGAAACATCAGTACAGAATGGGTCCTTATTGTCCATGTCAATAGTTTTCCAAATATAGCTGCATGCTCTTCCTGCTGATCTTAATGGCAGCCAAACTGTGCATATTGATACCCCAATATTCCTGAATTATTTCTTTTTTAAACTACAAATTTTATAGCCTGTTTTATCAATAGCTTCTAAGCTGTTTCAACAGCTCTTTGAAAATCGTCAACTAAAGATTCTCATGAACACATAGACAAGCAACTGATAATCTTTTACTATATTGGCATAATCCATACCATCAATTATGTGTAAAGAAAAATTTTACTTTTTTTACAAAATAAGCACAAATGAATATTCTGTAGCGCTGGAACTAGGCATTCCGAATAGCCAACCTCCACATCCGATAAAGATCGTTACAAATTTCTATCCTGATATATGAAATAGATCTCTAACACAATCATGACAATCACCGACAACAGTATAATAACTTAGCTAATTCATGCTCTCACTCCTTTCTTTCCTTGCAGGTCTTCAGTTAAACCTTAAATCCTTTTGAAAATTCGATCCTTCGCGTTTAAAGCATTTGTTTCTTTCTATAAAAAAGAAGTAGCAGATACAAGCAATCTGTCAGAACTGTCAGTTCTACAAAAAACACATTAATCGCACTCACTTCAACGATAAACGCGCTTCTTATTTAATATTTTAAGATACTAATATACACACAAATCCGTGCAGTATACCAACAGACACTACTATTCTATGGAAAATCAAAAGTCAGAGTACTAGAATTGCCCCTCTCCAAATTCCAGCAAATTCCCTACTGTTAAAAACCCTATACGTTTAGACGAATACTTCAAAATCACTATATAATCACAGATATTTTGCTCACATTTTGCCTCCTCCATAATGCTATGGACAAAATTGATAAACACATAGAAAAAATATCTGTTCAAACCCAGAAACACTGGCATTAATTTCCCCCTTCCAAAATTTACCGTTGCAGCCTCCAACTGCTGTATTTCCCGCTCTTCATAAATGCTCATAATTCTTTATAATACCTTCCTCTTTCAATAAAGCTTTCGCATACATCTCTTTTGTGTCATACTAAATATTGTTCTCTCGTAATATGTTTATTTCCTCTGAGTATCCTCTTGAACGATTCTAAAACAATTTTTTATTTGGAGGTGTAGATACTTAAATGAAAAAGCAGCAATATCTAAACGTTTCCTCAGTGCTTCACTGAAAAGAACCCCTCTGACTCAATCTAGTATAATATAAATATTTCATAAAAAAATGATTGATTCCATATATGATATGAAAATCAATCATCCTATGGGGTCTACAGGACTTGAACCTGCGACCCTCTGCTTGTAAGGCAGATACTCTCCCAACTGAGCTAAGACCCCTTTTAGATAATAAACAATTCAGATTCGAATTTAAACCGTTAATCTCTACCGTGACAAAGCGATACTTTAATCAAATAAACCACCGAACATATATGAAGCTGTACAATGGACCTTCAGGGACTTGAACCCAGGACCGACCGGTTATGAGCCGGTTGCTCTAACCAACTGAGCTAAAGGTCCCCAAAAGCCGATGATCGGATTTGAACCGATAACCTGTTGATTACAAATCAACTACTCTGCCAATTGAGTTACATCGGCTAATTTCTTCGTACGAATTCTTATGACTCCGACGGGAATTGAACCCGTGTCATCGCCGTGAAAGAGCGATGTCTTAACCGCTTGACTACGGAGCCGACTATTTGTCTACAATACCATATTTAAATCATATTTGCAAGAGTTTTCTCAAATTTTTATTAATATAATTTGTGACTTATTTATTACACTCCAGCAACGTTACAGTTATCACGTATTTTTATTTATACTTCTACTTATCTTGCTATATAATATAATTATGTGTCAGGCACTACTTCCCCGTGTTGCTGGAACCATGCAAAATATACACTATCATCAAAAAGCCACAGATTTTCTGCGTTTCTGATTTTATCTTCAATGCTATTTCTACAACGTCTAGAATCATCTTGATCTACATATTCTGATGTAAACCATTCATAATGGTTTCTTATAATAGCTTGATGTTCAATCAATCTTGTATTGGAATATCCATAAATTGTTACGCAAACAAAAATGTAAAACTGTTTAGTTTTTTAAACAGCCAATACTGCTGCCAGGCCAAATTAACATTGATATAATTGCTGTTTCTGTTTTAATATAGTAGTATGAATATCTTTGGTAACATAGAAATTGAAAAGACAATTTTATTTCTACTTTCATCTATAAAACAGTAATTGATAACTCTGGATTACAATTGAGATATCAATAAACCTTGCAACACGATTTATCTTTTCAATAATTACAGGCCATGTACCCTCATAACATACCAAAACTAATAATAACTGTGTTTTCAAAAAAGTTAATCTTCTCATTTGTAATACAGATACTGTGTTTCTTCTGCAAATATACTTCCTTTCTGACAAATGAGCGCATATACCTCAGCAGACTTAGTAGACTTCTTAATGTATCATATACAATTACCAGAACTGTTAAGGCTGAATTCATCTCATTCATCTCGAACTCACTTATTGGAATGGATCATCAATAATATCAAATTCCTTATTTACAGCACTTGCTTTAATCTCACCAATAACTTTCGCATAGTGAGCGCTCAGCCATGTCTGAATATCATCCTTCTTGAATGTATAAAACTTTTTTTCCAAAGCTTTATTCATCTTTTCAAGAGTTATATCTTATTTAATTTTAAAACGAAAATATTCCTTGAACATTTCAGTTGATGTAAGGCCCCAAACCTCTCTCATTCATGGTAACCAATACCTGTCTGTGATTACTATATATGACAGTCATATATAGTACTTTCTCTGCCATTTAATCACAGAAATTCAAAAACATTTCATCTGTGAGATCAATAATAAAAACACTACTTAAATATCTAAATAGCGACTGAATAAATTTTTGACAGATTTGTCAATACCCATAGTATCAAAAATCGGAATCGTTTAAGATTGTATATATACATTTCATACGGACTTCCATATACTGTATGAAAAAAACTAAAAAATATCATGCTTTTAATCATATGATAGCTTTAGACAATTTCCTTCAATCGATTATTCCAAATAACATCAATAGCAGTGTCAAAGAGAAAATTTTTTGTGGCCATCAATAATAACATTTAACGCTATAGAGCTCAGAAAGCATACAATATGCACCTTAAGCAGCGACTACAGATTTTGCATTACTCGGCTTGCAATACTCTAAGAATTCTTATATGATATTATCAATCTATTCTTTTACGCTAGCATAGATATTCACGCTGATAATACTAAATAGAATTCTTTGTATTCTGCAATAGTTATTTCAAGTGATTAGATACATTGTCAATTTTTTTCATTCAACATTCCCCTTCAGCAATACTTCAGATATGTTATACCATACAAGTTTAGTATTCACCTTTACAGTCTTATTCGAACAGTCCAGTATACTACTTGATAAATATATGCTGTTCCATGTTGGAATATATCAATTGCGAATTATCTTGAAAAAACATACTTCTGCATCTTACTAAAACGCTTATTTGTCAAACTATATTTCACAAACTTATACCAATCATTATAACCATGTTTTCCTTGTAGTTTCATATAAATATTTAATATTTCCAATAAGTCATTTGCAAGCTCAAACAAAACAATTTGATCAATAACAGGAAAGAGTTTCTGAATAATTAATTTTTGCAATTCACGTTTTTCATCAATAAACATTGCTTTGACTAAGTTATTTTTCTTGTACATGATTTCTTCAGCAATTATTTGTTGCAATCCATCTCTAGAGACCTACTTGTCTCCATTTAATTCTATAATAATGTACTTATACTTATTAGGTTAGAGGTATTTTCCAGTGCTTTCAATGTGTATGGCTCATATAATTTCCATTTGAATATTTTTGCAATTATTCATAGCTCGTTAGTCTCATAACATCCATTTGCATCAATGATCAGAAATGTGAAACCATTATTAGCAATAGATTGGTATAATGACTCGTTTTAGTCTACCGATATTGTCATATTACAATCTTTCATATACTACTTTCTATTGGGAAAATAGCTTTTTATTTGCTTTCTTCATCGCCTGAAAGTCATAATACTTTGAATTTTCCGATTACATCCATTATATAATATAATTAAGCAGGATAATAGCTAACTGACGAATCAAAGCATATAAATCTTCAGATTGTTTTTTGAAAATGTTCTGGGAATGTAACATTTCAGCTTTTAACACATCTCGGATACTGACAGTACCTATTTTCTAATGTAACAACCAAAAACATTACCGTATAGATTAAACTCCAATTCACTAACGCATCTTACAAGATTTTGACAGTCAACCCATCTCATATCCTTAATGTAAAATATACAATAAATTTCGAAGGAAGCAAGAATGCAAAGTCCAAAGATGATACAGATTTATGTTGATAGAGCTTAGTAGCATTACTTACAAAAAAGGCAATAAATGATTGCATACTGAATAAAAGATAGCAGAATACATGATGATTATTGTCAAGAGCATTAAATACGCTAAACTCAGTAGAAGATAGAGCATTTTTAAAGGAAGATATAGTTCTCAAAATCTTTTTTTGTTGCTGACATGAGCTTAGATACTAATATGACCGTTTGTTGGAACGACATATTTCTTACTAAAAATACTTAGCGATTCATCAGCAACACATAGTTTTTCGCTATCATAAGCAGAAATGCTATGATACCAAACTTGTGTTTTGAGGATTTTCTCATGATTAATGTTCTAGAGGGGATATTGTCATCTTTGTTTCAAGTTTCGTACTTGTCCACCCGATTGGCATTTCATCTTCGTCGGTTTATAATGCCTCATAATCTTCAAAACCAAAATTTGAAAAGGGCTATTGCTACAGCCTTTAAATTATCATTTATCTTCTGCTTAAGAGTTATCTTTTCAGCTATCCACTTTGTAACTGTCTACTATCTCCGTTTCTCATACGAATGGCTTCCCCAGCAAGAGCTCACAACTTTTCATATTTTATTCCAGTCCATTACCTCTACCTCGCGAACACTTTCGTAGGATTGCAATCTTGCATACCGGTTAAACTTCGATCTTCTGAACCAAAGCATTAGGTATGCAGAAATTATCTCGTGCTCATCCATAATTTCAAAGACCATGTAAACATTGCTGACAACTCCTTCTTCATAAGCAGTTAAAAGTGCTATTCCACTTTTATCTCCACGCCTTAAGATGTCAGGAATGTATGTGAATTTGTCCATTCTTAACCACCTTGTATTTTATAAAATCAATCCCTACAGTATTTGCAATGAAGAAAATAAACATTTTCTAAACAGATACTTCGAGCAGGTTTTCTTCTTTGTCTTTAACATTGCGCACATCAACCTGCCTTATATGCTGTCTGAGCTTTTTATAATTTAATTTCATATCCAAGCTCCTTAAACGCGGTTAATAAACTCGATATATTTGCTTGAAACAAGTGTGTACCTCTTTTCTACAATTTCCAATCAGTTCGCATTGTAGCAGCATTTCAGAATATTCTGATCCTTGTCTTCAAAGCCAAATTGTTTCCATGCATGTTAGACATCAGTAACCTTCTTGCGGTGCATCCTCTGTTAATTAAATGTATTTCTTTTAATTAATAAAAGGGTTACACCATCTTTCAAAAGTCCATAAAAAGGACCTCATACTAACGGTCACGATATCTTTTTGAGCTTTCCATTTTATTCAACGCTACAAGATTTGTTATTTTTATTAAGAAACCGCAGTGTTACACTGATATCAGTCACATAAAAGAGATTTCCCGGAAGGATAAATAATAGCTTTAACTAGCCCATTTAAAATGAGCTGCTGACGAATTGTTAAGCTCAGTAAACATCATCAGACAGAGTTCCGTTTGCAAACAGGAAACCGATAACACCGTTCTGTGAAAGCTTAGAAACAATTTGTAAGCGAAACTTCATACCCATTTCAACGTAGAGCATCCGTCAACTCATTAGCTGGCTCTCCATTCATCTTTGCAAGCTTGGATGTAGAAAATTCTGTGATGGCTTTCAATATAAAGCACACTGACATACCACCAAAGCCACAACAATGAGCATAAATCTTTTCCCTTGTACGGTTCAATCATCTCTGCAATGAGATTTACGATGCACTTAGAAGTATAGAATTTTCCTTTCCATTTATCTTTTTCCGTCAAGAATGGATACAAACTTTGCTGTATCCAGATTAAATCTTGAATAGTAGTTGTTTGGAAAAGCACTTTTGAGAACTACATTGTTTTTTTCAACAAGATAAAAGCCATATCAATTATCAAATCAATGTTTCCCTGCTTTGTGTACTTCATAAAATGTATGACCAGCGAGATTTCTCGGATAAGAAGAATACATTCTTCATGGTGTAAAAATTAAGAATATCAACATAAACCTTGTGACCTTCATGTATAATTTTCTGTTTGCTTACGTCGAATTTATCATTCCAAATTAGATATAAAGCGATATTATCGAACATTTTTGTAAGCATCTAACTTCTTTTTGTGTTTTTCTCTCCTTGTATATATCAACAATGGTCAAGATTAATATTATGCTTCGTATACCTTGAAGAAGATTTAACTCATCTGTATTTTTCTTACCGTAAACCCGGAAAAAGCTGCTAAGTACTGTTCTGAAGGAAAGCTCCCAAAAATCCATCCCGTATTGCAGCTTTAGCCATTCAACAAACTCAGATTTTAAATAACTGTCACCAATATAATTACTGTCACAAATGAGATACTGTATCGGCAGTAACTGTATTTCTGGTAAAGTACTGTTTAACGACACTAAATAAATGCTATGGTGTTATTCCTTGCTTGCACCATCGCTCTTTATATAGGCATTCCTATCCAATACGAAATCTAGCGTAAGAATTGTGAAGGATTTACCAATGGACATAGCTCAATCCTCTTTTCAAAGGACAACATTGAATCCGTTTTTAAGCTTAATCTGTGGCACTGCTCACCTTTTTCCTTAAATGCCGGAAATGCAAGTAACCACATGTCTATAAGCATATAAACAATCTCAACTCTCGTTGTTAAAATCAACTGCTTGGAGTAGAGATAAGCAATCTATAACAGACATAAATATCTGTTTTGTCCTTGAGCACGGACCGTACGAGCATATAAGGACACCATAGACATTGGATTCTGTTTAAGTTCTTTTAGTACAACTAGTATCAATGCAAGGTGTATTATTTTGTATGAATATAATTTATCCGATAATTAAAATCGAACACCTCACAACTCTGAATGAACTCAGATATAACGATTTGACAACAAATATTATATATTTTCTACGTTTGAATATTTCTAGATTCGATTTCTTTTCCTTTTTCAGGCATTTGTACATATTACGCGCATCTGGTCTTGCATTTCGTCATAATCAATGCTTATACGCTTATCTACATTCAGCATGATTTTCCGTAGCTTCACATAGTAGATGTAGATGGTTATAATATATATTAACAGCAACATAAAGAGCTATATTTTAGACGGCTTCAGATTTTATTGCATCTCTTTCCAGTTGAAGAATACCGACAACAGTTCCTTCTCATTCAGCGTCTTTATTTTAGATAAAACCCCGATAATTCCTTTTTCAGGTTGGTAAGTCGTCCAACAATCTGTATATTCTTATTGTGATCCTTAAATATTTTCTTTACGCTTTTAAACTCCTTCACAAGTTTTTGATTATCATCAATAGAATATGTTCTATATCATTTCGAACACAGTGCCAGCAGGTTTGACATTTTTAGTGCTTTTTCTTGTCTATAATCGTAACATTTAAACCGATTTGTTGACTTCCCTGCGTCGCTGATGGCCAAACGAGCGACCACATTTTGGAAAAAGGCATGTGTAATCGCCTGCGTTAATCAGGTAATCACCGTAACTATTTTCAAGTCGAACCTAAGCTTGGAATTACTTTTTTAATTTTTTTCTCCTCTGTTATTGATTTACTTGCATCATCTTACACTATGGACTT
>JABUSY010000046.1 GCA_021442455.1 Lachnospiraceae bacterium
AGTGTGTCTGGGATAGAGGAAGTACAGAAGCAACAGCAGAACGAAGAACAGTCGAGTCACTCCGAGATTGCAGACAATGTTCCGGAAGATTATATAAAATGGATAATCGATGAAAACGACATACTTTCAATATTTGATTTGATGATAGATACATGGGAAAGTGGTGTTTTCAACAATGTTTTGTTAGACAGTATAATGAGTACAGATATACAAGAAAATGAAAACACTTATGAATTGAAGATTGAACTTCCTAGTTATAAGAAAGAGAATGTTTGTGTAGAATTGGACAGTGGATATTTGATCATATCTGTTTCTCAGAAAGAAAATAAAGATGAGAAGGATGAAAAAGGTAATTACGTTTGTCAAGCGTGCTATGGCAGTAGCTACAGAAGAAGTTTCTATATTGGTGAGTATGTAAAACAAGAGGATATTCATGCGAAGTTTGAGAGCCAAGTTTTGAAGTTAGTGATTCCGAAAGATAGAATAAAAAAAGGAAAAGAAAAGAAATATATCGCGATTGAAGGATAAGAATTCCACAGAAGAATGTATTTTTCTTTTCCATCTGACTTTGGAAAGTTCAGTATAAAGTGCAGAAAAGTGAAAGCAGATATACTTAAAAAGGTGAGAAAAAGAAATTTTTGTAGCTCTTATGACATACCGTTGGAAGATGTTAATGTGGAAAATAAAAAATAACAGTCATTGCTTAAAAAGAAATGCAAAGATATAATAGTGGCTTTTAGTTAAGCGGATTAGTACTTTATGTTGTATAGGAAATATCAACAGTTCACATTTGCCTTTAACATCAAAATATAACAGAATAACTGTACTTATGTTACAGATTTTTGTTGAAACATTATAAAATGACGGCTGTTCTGGGAAAAGGTTATTTGCTAATTGTAATGCCGAAGAAATATTTTTCTATAAAGTTGAATTTTATAAATTACGTCATTTTGTGTTTGGCGGAGAGCACATGAAATGCATTGGGATGGTGAGAAGGTTTTTTAAGTAATCCATAGATTTTTTGATTATCATCTGGCTCGATATGGGATTTCTAGTTTTTTAATAGAAAACGCTTCATAGTGATCTTGTTTTATAGCGATATATTATTTTATTTTTGTCCATCAATTTAATGTTTTAATTGAAGAGGATGAATATGTAGAATGGTTAGGAGAACACTCTGCAAGAATTTTTCTGGTTAGAGAAATTTAATCCTCTTCTATGATGTTAGGGCATTGATCAACATTTTTAATGACGAGCTTTGCATAAAATATTTGTTAAACATTTTAAATATGATTTGAATCATCTTTTCATTTAGGAGAAATAATAAGGAGAAAGCTGCTGTAGATGAAAGTTGTGTTCTTTTTTGATGTGAATTTGAGGCTGTTATTTTGCTAGTTTCTGTTATGGTATAACGGTTTTTTTAAGGTATCAGTCGCTTTAAATTTTGAACAATAAGCATTGGGAAACGGCCGCTGTTTTGGTTCAAATTTTGTATATTTGGGAAGTCATAGTTGTTGTACTGAGAGAGACTTAGAAAAAGAGTGTGTGCCTACTGATTTAATACTGTTTGGCATCTTTTGTTTTGCCTGAAGTTTTGCAGTATGATAACGTGCAATTAATTATTGATTATGATTCTTGTGAGCACATTTGTCACTTGTATAACGGCACTGGTGTAGTTTATATACTTGTTGATTACAAGACCTTTTTGGAATGATATTGGACTAAATAAATAGATAACAACATGAGAAATGCAGAGGATAAAATATGTGAAAAAATTGCAGATTTACAAATTATATGTTAAAAAATAATGGAGGTCATCATTCTGTAGGATGACGACCTTGAACACGCAAAGAATCAGCTAGTGACGAATTTTATTGGGACGGAAAAATTAATATACGATTTTGTAACAAGAAAATTTTAATAACTAGGAGATGCGAGAAGATTTGAAGGATCAACTGTCTATATGATAATAGTTTCAGAAATGCTGCTTTATTGGTTTACAGAGTGAGAGAGGAAAAAAATTTAAGTTTATGAGAAGCGTGTTTAGTTTTGTGTTTATAAAAAACGATTTCGTGTTTTCTGTTAAGAACTTTTTTGAATCCAATCTATTAAATGTAAAAGTAGATTTTGTAAAGTATCTGTTAACATGCTAAGTTTTCAAAATTAATGAGCATGTGATGAATAATTATTTAAGATGTGTTTTTTTCAAAGAAGTTTTATCAGGAGATTTAGTGTTTTGTAACGCTACATTTTACTTTATGATACCGGAAAGAGGAAGGTTATCGTTTACAGGCAGGTTTCAGTCAAATAAATCTATCACTCAAAAAGAAGCGGTTGACAAAATTGAGCAGGTGTTTAACATTTTCTTAGAAGTCTATAATTAGCGATGTAAAAGTTAGTTATTGTCTATCCAGCGGGGTGAATTCCACCTAAGTGGGGTTTTATTTTTTAAGAAAAAGCATTTACGAGTTGGATTTGGCAAAGACGATCGTTATTAATGAGACCAGTTTGGCTAAAAAAGTGGGAAATAACAAACAAATGGCTTGTTATCACTATCTGATAACGGTTGATGAATTCTGAGATACACTGTTAGGTGTTTAGTATTTTATAGATCAGCTGCTGTTAAATCTGGCTTGTATCGCTCTTATATGTTGTCTATAGGATTTAAGCAAGCGAGTAAAAGAATGTGTAGATTGCTTTCCTGGAAAAAGGTTTTGATAGACTGTGAAGAGGATAGCGTATTTATTACATAATGGAGTCTCTTTCGATTTTTCCGTATTTTCTTGCTAGGGATTTTTGATTCAGGAGTTCAAACTTGGAGAAAATATTTTGCTACTGTATAAAAATTATTGTACACTATTATCATTGAAAAGAGAAAATCAGCAGAATGTATTTATTTGTTTCATTTTTTGATATAGAATTTATTTTCAGAAGGATTATGTCAATGGGAAATGGGTGGATGGTAGCAACCAAAGATCAGAAATAGTAGGCTGTCGCTGGAGAAGAGAGATGAAAAATGCTCATTGACAAATGATAAGAAAAATCATATAATCTACTTCACAGGAGAACGGTTATGATTGAAAAAAATCTTAGTTTAACATTTATATATTTTATAGCTGGAGCCAAGAATTTCTACCGGCTTGTTGTGCTACGAAGATCCTAAGAATTCAAAACTGTTTATAAATCAGACAGGAAAGAAGAATTATATGGGTCGATGCTGGAATTCAACAGTCATCGGTCCTTTTATATGTCTATGAACGAAAAAATTAGAAACATAAGGTGCATTTTTGGTGAGTGCTTAATAATAGGCGCTACAGGTATGCGGAAGAAAAGAAGAAAGAAAAGGAGGGAAAATAATGAAACCCGAGATTTTAGATTGTACATTACGAGATGGAGGATTGGTGAATCGATTCTTTTTCAGTGATGAATTTGTACGGGATTTGTATCTGACAAATTTAGAAGTCGGCGTTGATTATATGGAATTTGGATATAAGGCGTCGGAAAAACAGTTTAATTGGAAAGATTTCGGGAAATTGAAATTTTGTCGTGAAGAAGATATACGCCAAGTTGTAGGAGATCATTCATCGAAGATGAAAATATCTGTGATGGCGGATGTAGGAAGAACAGAGCGGGGCAGTATACTGGCGCGAAAAGACAGTGTCATTGATATGATACGAATTGCAACATACAGTTCCACTATTCCTGAAGCTATAGAACTGATTGAAGAATGCCATGAAAAGGGGTATGAGACTTCTGTTAATATCATGGCGGTATCCAGTGACACAGAATCAATGATCCATAAATTTCTTGGGGAGTTTTGTGATAGTTCTGTAGATGTAATTTATTTGGTGGATAGCTTTGGGGCCTTTTATCCAGAACAGATCCGGAAGTTGTCCAACCTATATTTCGAATATGCAGAGAAACAGGGAAAACTCTTAGGTATACATGCACATAACAACCAGCAGCTTGCCTTTGCAAATACGTTAGAAGCGATTCATTGTGGGGCAGGATTCGCAGATGCTACTTGTGATGGAATGGGTAGGGGAGCCGGAAACTGTTCTATGGAAATGCTGGTGGGATACTTGAAGGATAAACAGCTTCAGGAACTTCCAATTCTGAAATTCATAGAAAAACATTTGATTCCCATGAAAGAAGCTGGAATCAGATGGGGCTATGAACTTCCTTACCTGCTAACCGGGCAGGGAAGAGTACATCCGTCTAGAGCGATACAGTTCATACAAGAAGGATGCAAGGGGCTTGCTGGAATGTTTGCACAGATAGCAGCGGGAGAATAAGTCTCGGGTTTAGTCTTTGCAGGGGCATGAATATGTTTACAAATCAAATAGAATGAAAATAATATGCAAAGCACTGTAAAGAAGAGTGCGCAGGAGGAATTTAAATAATGAAGATAGGTTTTGTTGGTTGCGGGAATATGGCGACTGCTATGATCGGCGGTATTTTGAAAAAAGGGATGGTTAGTAGGGAGAATTTGATTGCCTCAGCAAAATCGCCAAAGACATTGGATAAAATCGATAAGGAGCTTGGAATTCGGGCTACTGCGGATAAACGGAAGATAGCGGTAGAATCGGATGTTCTGATTTTAGCAGTTAAATCAGTTAATATGAAAGAAGTGATAGAAGAAATATCGATTGTCATCAGGCCAGAGACGATAGTGGTAACGCTGGCGCCTGGAAAGACATTGCAATGGCTGAACGATACATTTGGGAAGCCTACGAAGCTGGTGCGTACGATGCCGAATACACCGGCTTTGGTTGGGGAAGGGATGACTGCGATGTGTCCGAATGACTATGTGAGGCCAGAGGAAGTAGTAGAGATTGAGGAAATCTTCCAGAGCTTCGGAAAGACACAGGTGGTACCAGAGCCAATGATCGATGTAGTGGTTGCTGTCAGCGGAAGTTCGCCGGCGTATGTATTTCTGTTTATCGAGGCGCTGGCTGATGCGGCAGTGGCAGACGGTATGTCTAGGGAACAGGCCTATGAATTTGCGGCACAGTCGGTGCTTGGTAGTGCAAAAATGCTTTTAGAAACCAGAAAGCATCCGGGAGTTTTGAAAGATATGGTATGCTCTCCGGGCGGTACAACTATAGAAGCGGTACGTGTGTTGGAAGAACGGGGATTGCGCAGTGCTGTCTTTGAGGCAACAAAAGCCTGTGTGAAAAAAGCAAAAGAAATGTAAAAACATAACGGAGTTGCAGAAAATTAAATTTTGGAAACTCCATTATTTAAAAGTTGTTGTTTTGAAAATCCAGCAGATTTGTTGCTGGGATATCTAAAGCTCCTGCAATGTCGAATAATCTGTTCAGAGAAATAAAAGTTCGGCTATTCGAGGCTTCAATGTTGCTCATGTGTGTCCGGTTGCTGTGAAAAATTTCAGCCAATTTTACTTGTGTTATTCCCCTGGTTTTACGGTCATAAGCTATTGTGAGACCTAAAAGTCGTAATTCATTTAAATGTGAATCATTCATGCAATACTTTCCTTAGATATTAAATCTTTACTTTACAGTTTAAATGTTAAAAATAAACGATTCAGAAGCAACAAATCGAAAATATATTTTTGCCAATTGTCTAAAAACAAACTTAAAGTGTGGTTCTGATTTTTTCGACGAATCAATCAGGAGAGAAATCAATACATTTGTTGCAGTTATATTCGAAATTTTACGTCCGACATATACAAGTTTGCCTGTATATGGAATTTTTTTGGCGGAAGGTTTTGAAATTTTCATATTCATAAGTTATGGAAGTCAGCGAAAGGATTGTAATCTTTCTATAAGCTGAATAAATCTTCTTGTTCAATCTGATGTTCTAGATGCATCAGAAGTGCTTGAACTCGCTACTTTCTTATTGTTTCTGCCTTCTGCAAAAAACGTTTCCTTAATGTTTTTAGCATTTTAGCAGTAAATTTGTTAAAGAATGCATATAATATATTGGTAAGCATAGCATAACATATTACATTAAAAAAGTCATGGAAATGATGTATATTTTTCATAATATAAAGGAGGATAAGATATGGCAAAAGTATATGTTTTTTTGGCAGACGGATATGAAGAAGTGGAGGCATTAACACCGGTAGATTTGCTACGGCGTGCCGATCATGAAGTATGTATGGTTTCTATTATGGAGAAAAAGCAAATTACAGGGTCTCATGGCATCAGGGTAGAGGCTGATGTGCTTTTACAAGATGAAAAGTTTAATGAAGGGGATATGTATTTACTTCCCGGAGGAATGCTTGGCACTTGGCATTTGGGGAAAAACCAGCGGTTAGCGAAGTTGTTACTTCAGGAGTATGTGAAGGGTCAATATTTGGCGGCTATATGTGCGGCACCGAGTATTCTGGGACAGTTAGGAATTTTGAAAGATAAGAAAGCAGTATGCTATCCAGGATTTGAAAAAAAATTGACGGGGGCTCAGGTACTCACAGTACCGGTAGTGACAGATGGTACGATCACTACGGCTCGGGGCGTGGGCGCTGGAATTGATTTTGGACTTGAGCTCATCCGGGTGTTAGACGGATCTGATAAAGCTTGTGAAATAAAAAATCAAATCGTATATCCTTATAACAGTTGACAGTTTGTGAAATTTCTAGGATTATTTACAAAGAGAAACGGTTACAGTATTTAAACAAGAAACAGTGGCTGATATATGATATGGCGAAGCAAAGTAGGGTATGCAAAGTAATCAACAGGGACAGTTCTTTAGTGTTTTCAAATACGAAGGACAGAACTGGAACTTTCGAAGAAAAACCAAAGTTTTTTATAAGTGAGTATTTCATAATTCTATGAAATACGATGTTAAAGTTGGTGTTTAAAAAGTTATCAGTAATTTTTTAATCTATGTGATAAACGGATGATGGAAAAGTGGTAAGTTTTCATCTTGCACTTTTTAAATTTTTATGATATACTGATATAACGACTGTAATGAAAAAGGTTTGTTCTAGAGTACTTTATATGCAAGCTATACGGGTGAAAGTTTTACTATACTATATGCTGAAATTGTTCGAAAGTATTCAGGGATAAAAAATATATTCCATGAATATATACAGGAGGAAAGTTAATGCAATGAGCGTTCAGGTTGAAAACTTGGAAAAGAATATGGCAAAACTCACTATTGAAGTTTCTGCAGATGAGCTGGAAAAGGCGCTGCAAAGTGCATATTTGAAACAGAAGAATAATATCAGCATTCCCGGTTTCCGTAAAGGAAAAGTGCCGAGAGTTATTGTTGAGAAAATATATGGAACGGATATTTTATATGAAGATGCTGCTAATGAATTGATTCCAAAAGCGTATTTTGATGCAGTTTTTGAAAGCAAACTAGATGTCGTATCTCAGCCGAAAGTCAATGTAGTACAGATCGAACAGGGAAAGTTGTTTGTTTTTACAGCAGAAGTAGCTGTTAAGCCTGAAGTTACCCTGGGTGTATACAAAGCATTAGAAGTTCAGAAAGCCGATCTGACAGTTTCCGATGAAGAAATTGAAGCTGAATTGAAGAAAGAGCAGGAAAAAAATAGCAGAAGGATTGACATTGAAAACCGTCCGACGCAGATAGGTGATATCGTCACTATAGATTTTGAAGGTTCTGTGAATGGAGAGACTTTTGCAGGGGGGGTTGCTAAGGGTTATTCTCTGACTCTAGGTTCCAATACTTTCATTCCAGGGTTTGAGGAACAGCTAATGGGAGTAAAGCTGAAAGAGGAAGTGGATGTTAATGTGATTTTTCCGAAAGATTATAATGCAGAAGAGCTAAAAGGAAAAACTGGCATATTCAAATGCATCATTCAAAAAATTGAGACAAAGGAGCTGCCGGAGTTAGATGATGATTTTGCAAAAGATGTATCCGAGTTTAACACACTGGATGAATATAAAGCAGATGTGAAGAAAAGTTTAAAGAAGAAGAAAGAAGCAGAAGCAAAACATGCTAAAGAAGATACAGCTGTTGAAAAAGCTGTTGCTAATGCATTTATGGAGATCCCTGAGGCGATGATGCAGAGTCAGATGGTTCAGATGATGGATAATTTTGTCAAAACGCTTCGGGCGCAGGGCATGAGTATGGAACAGTATATGCAGTATAGTGGTAAGACTCTAGAGCAGGTGCAGGGTCAGATGAGAACACAGGTTATCAAGCAAATCCGGACTCGTCTGGTGCTGGAGAAAGTTGCAGAGGTTGAACAAATAGAGGCCAATGAGGAGAAAATTGACGGGGAAATTCGAAAAATGGCCAGAATGTATAAAATGGAGGTTAATAAATTAAAGGAACTTCTAGGAGACTTTGACAAAGAGAAGATTAAAAAAAATCTAGCTGTTCAAGAAGCAGTTGCCTTTCTGGCAGAACATGCGGTAGAAGTTGATACGTCAGATAAAAGTTAAGACTAAAGAGTAACGATTTGAAAATGGAGGCTGTTGTATGAGTTTAGTACCTTATGTCATTGAACAAACCAGCAGAGGAGAGAGAAGTTACGATATTTACTCAAGGCTGTTAAAAGACAGAATTATCTTTCTTGGAGAAGAAGTGAATGATATTACAGCGAGCTTAGTGGTAGCGCAGCTCCTATTCCTAGAATCAGAGGATCCAAAAAAGGATATTCACCTGTATATTAATAGTCCTGGTGGTTCTGTTACAGCAGGTATGGCGATCTATGATACCATGCAGTATATTCAATGTGATGTGTCGACAATCTGTATTGGAATGGCTGCAAGTATGGGTGCTTTCTTACTTTCCGGAGGTACAAAAGGCAAACGGATGGCTCTTCCGAATGCGGAAATTATGATTCATCAGCCATCAGGAGGTGCTCAGGGGCAAGCAACAGAGATTCGGATTGTTGCCGATCATATTTTAAAGACAAAGAAAAAGCTACATGAAATTTTGGCGATGAATACGGATCAGCCTTTGGAGAAAATTGAGATTGATACAGAACGTGATAATTACATGTCAGCAGCAGAGGCTCAAGCCTATGGGCTGATAGACAATGTGATAGTGAAACGGTAATGATTGATAGATAAGGATGTTTCAAAAGTCAAATTCGCTTTTGATTCATCCTTTTGGTCTTTCGGAAAGAAAACTAAGCAAGGAGTTGGTATAAAAATGGTTATCAAGGGAAATGAATCTAAAATAAGATGTTCCTTTTGCGGAAAGAGAGAAGAACAGGTAAAAAAGATGATCTCAGGACTTGACAGCGCATATATTTGTGATGCATGCATTGAAATCTGTACAGAGATTATAGAAGAGGAATTTACCCATGAGCCTCAGAAAGATAATTCCAAAATCAATCTACTAAAGCCCATTGAAATCAAAAACTTTTTGGACCAGTATGTGATCGGACAGGATGAAGCAAAAAAAGTGTTGTCAGTTGCTGTTTATAACCATTATAAGCGGGTGTTGTCAGGAGAAGATTCTGACGTGGATTTGCAGAAAAGCAACATTCTCATGCTAGGGCCTACGGGATCAGGTAAAACTCTTCTGGCTCAGACGCTTGCTAAGCTCTTGAATGTGCCGTTTGCTATCGTAGATGCTACAGTGTTAACAGAAGCAGGTTATGTAGGGGAGGATGTAGAAAATATCCTATTAAAACTGATTCAAGCGTCGGAATATGATATAGATCGTGCTCAACATGGTATTATTTATATCGACGAAATCGACAAAATTACAAGGAAATCAGAGAATGCTTCCATCACTAGGGATGTTTCAGGAGAAGGCGTACAGCAGGCACTGCTGAAAATTCTGGAAGGCACAGTAGCGAGTGTACCTCCTCAGGGAGGAAGGAAACATCCCCATCAGGAATTTTTTCAGATTGATACTACAAATATTCTGTTTATTTGCGGCGGTGCATTTGAAGGATTAGAAAAGGTCATTGAAATGCGGCAAGATACTAAATTGATCGGATTTAATGCTGATCTTGGTTGTCAGAAGAATGAAAATGTAGGTGCAATCCTGCGCCAGGTGATGCCGGAAGATTTCATTAAGTTTGGCATGATTCCGGAATTTATCGGTCGTGTACCGGTTGTGGTGACTCTGGAAGCATTAACAGAGGATGCGTTGGTTCAGATACTGAGTGTACCGAAGAACTCACTGATCAAGCAGTATAAGAAGTTATTAGAACTGGACGGAGTGAGATTAAGCTTTGAGGAAGATGCCCTGAGAGAAATTGCAAAGGAATCGCTTAATCGTAAGACTGGGGCCAGAGGGTTGCGAGCGATTATGGAGAAAACTATGATGGAGATTATGTTTGAATCTCCTTCGAACAACATGATTAAAGAATGTCATATTACAAAAGCAGTGGTGGAAGGTAAAGAAGCGCCTATGGTGGTACAGAGGGAGCTAATTCCGATTACCGGGGCGTGCGAAGACGCATAAGAGCAGGGCTAGTTGTATTGGCAGAGTTAAAATACTTATCTCACCTAATGCTCATAATTCCTATGATAGCTTTGAGAGAAACTACGATGTTGCCGGATATGATTATTCATTTTGATATTAATAAAATCCAGGTTTGTCAAGAAAATGAACGAAGCAATGGTGTGGAAAATATTTTAAATAACTAAGAAAGATACTGGTGTAATGAATTAGTTGAAGGTTGATGTCTATAAAATAGGAACAAGTACTTCTGTTTATCAAGTAGATAGACAAGATTTAGACAAGAGTCGAAGTCTCTGGGGTTTGTATCCAGTAAACGGTATGCTGAAATCAGAGAACGTCATCTTTGAAAAAAAAGTTACAGAGACTATTACAGAAAATGTGGAAAAAGCGATGATTAGGAATCTCAAAGGAGGGGGAAGAGTTGATTGATAGGGTATCAAGAAGATAAGCAAAAAACTGATGCTGTAGATTATAAAATTTAAAGATATGGAGAAACTGGTGAAAATCTCATTTATCATCAATATGCCTGCTTTTTACGAATACTGTTAGAAGTTGTTGAAGGATGTGAAGCTTAAAGATTGGTATGAGAAGATCGAGACCATGAGTGCTATACTGAACAATGCAGTTAGAATACTGGAGATGTGTATAAATTTTGGGAATCAGATAAAAGTCAAAATTGACAATAACCAGAAGGAATGTATTCTCGGAGAATAAATTCTAGCTAACTCTCGAAGAGATGTGAAAAGATAACGTACAGTTCAAGATTGCGAGTTTCAAAGTGGTAAAGAAGAAAATCTGAGAATGAGAAATATAACCAGAGTATATCTTTTGCTTAAGCAAATGAAGGAAAACAGCATTTGAAAGCAGAAAATGACGATCTTTAACAAAGCCGCTAAGTGAGATCCATATTTACCGAAAAAAGAAACTTTAAGATAGAGACAAGTGGCAAAGTGGTAAAGATAATATTTTCATAACCGTCCAAAACCTGGAATAATCTCTGGGGAAGAAGTGATATAATATTCACAAAGCAAATCAGAGTTAGAGATCCAAACTATTAAAGGACTGATATATAAAACAGTGTAAAGGAGATACTCTGAAGATCGAGGTCAAGGTCATTTCAGAGCGAGGTAATTTTCATCTGACAAAGCAGTTAATTGTAATAAAAATTTAAATATATATGTATCTTCACATACATATTTTGGAAAAAGCGGTATCAAAAGATTGGTTTTTCTACTGAAATTACCATAGAGACAGCTATGCTGGCATATCATTCAGGTGCTTGCCGACATGACTATAACAGATATAATTGTGCTGGGGGCGTATATTTATTCATTTGATGGTTAAAGTGGAAATTTTGGATGTTCATAAAAATAGATTTTAAGATTGCTTTTTATGCTGGTTTGAAATAAAACGGATGTCCTGGAGATGAACGCTGACATTATGAGCATACTTGTTATGTATTTTTTCTTCTAGCATGACCATTATGGAAGAAATTGAATAGTTGCTAGAAATGACATTTGTGCGAAAATAGAGTTGAGATTTAGCTGGGTTGTCCGAAAACCGTGGCTACTAAGGAGAGATAGGAATGATAATCAAACAGATAGCATTGGAGTTTGTTTGCGGTGTAAACCAGTACATTGCCGGATACCAGGTAGCCGGAGATATCAATAGGAAAATCTCATGTTGGTAAATCTTCGTTGATTAATGTTTGGGTAAACAGGAAAGCACTGGTAAGAAGGAGTTCTCAGCCGGGTAAAACTCAGACTATTAACTTTTATCATATCAATGATAAAATGTATCTGCTGGATCTGCTAGGATATGGCTATATCACAGCTTCAGAAAAGGTAAAAATCCAATTGGATAAGATAATAAAATGGCATTTTTATACTTCAGTGAATTTGCAGGCAGTCTTCCTGCTGGTTGATATATGTCATGCGCCTTTGTTAAACGATCAGATGGATGTACCAGTGGATACTGGAGCAAGGGGTATCATCCGATAATCATCGCCACAAAACTGGATAAAATTAAGAGAAGCAAGTTGCAGAAGCAGCTAAAGCTGATACGGAGCACATTGAATATGGAAAGTAAATCCAAAATTCTGTTTTTCACGCATTGACGAAGCAAGGAAAGGATGAAATCTGGGAGATGATCGACAGGATGACAAGTTTGTAGCCGGAGATTGTAAAAGCAACGAGGAGTTAGATCATGGAAATCATCAGAGCTAAAAAAACTGGGATACAATTCTTTTCAATATGAGGGTAATGAGCTGAAAATTATTTATGCTATCGAGGATGTAGATGTGGAGATGTAATCCGGGCAATTTATTGCGATATTAGGACATAATGGCAATGGAAAATCTACGATGATTCAGAATTTGAACGAGTTACTACATTTTATCTCAGGCCGTGTATTTTCTATGGCGGAGACGATATCTTGGAGGAAGGGTATAAGCTGAGGGAATTTCGTGTCCATGAAGGACTGATGTTTTCAGTATTCGGAGCACCCAGCTGTTGGAAACGAATGTGCTTACAAACGTTTGTTTCCAACCAAAGAATTAGGGTTTGACGTCGATAGCATTCCGTACAACAGATGACATATAGGAATGTCTGAAGAGTTAGTTGTATGAGAAGTCCATTACTTTATCAAGAAGCTGAAGAGGAGGGTTGCCATCGCGGTTGTCCTGTCTATGGACCTAGATATCCTTATCCTGCCTGATAGAAAATTGGTTTGAAGGTGGCAAGATGACTTATATCATTCATGCTCTGCAAGGAAATTTGGATGGACGTGGAAGCAAGCGAAACAACAGCAGAAGAAGCCAAAAATCCATTGTCAAGACACTTAGAAGACAAAAATAAATAAAGATAAAGCTTATGATACGAGATATTATCATAGTTCAGGACTATCTTGTAGAATCTATTTTGTACAGGTTGGATCCGAAGGCGAACTTTGTTAGTACCTTAATTTATATTCTATCCCTGTTTGTGATGAAGAGCTTGGGATATTTTCTTGGTATTGCTTTTCTGATAGGTGTTATTTTGTTATCAAAGGTGCCTTTTCTTTTTGTGATATGGGGATTATAATTTATTGTGGTACTTCTGATTACAATCATAACTTTCAATGTTTGGCTGATGCCTGGATAAGTGCTATGGCAAGTGGTGGCTTCTAAGAGAACACTAGGAAGGACTTGTACTTGATGGACGGATGGTCATTCTCTTGGATTTATCTGATTCTTGGCGCTTCGTTGATGACGCTGCTGTCAACGCTAAAGAAGCTAACGGTTGTCATGGAAAACTTGTTGAAACCTTTGAATAAACTTCATGTGCCAGTTCATGAAATTTCCATGATGATGCTTGTCGCTTTTCGTTTTATCCAGATAGTTTCTGGATGAGACCGACAAGATTATGAAAGCTCAGATGGTGTGCAGGTTTTGGCTGTTTTATCTGTTGACTTCGTTGGTAATAAAACAGTTCATGTTGTTTCATAAAGTCTAGAAAGGAGGTAGATGGATTATGAAGCGGATAAAATTGACGGTCGCATATGACGGTACGAATTATTGCGGCTGGCAGATGCAGTCTAACGGGATCACTGTTCAGACAGTGCTGAACAGTGCGCTAAGCGAGTTTTTACAAGAAAAAATCTATACAGTTGGTGCTAGCCGGACAGATACTGGAGTACATGCAAGAGGGAATGTGGCGGTTTTTGATACCAGGGCACAAATACCAGGAAATAAGATCGCCTTTGCTTTGAATCAAAGACTTCCGGAGGATATACGAATACTGGGATCACAAGAAGTATCTCCGGAATTCCACCCACGTTTTACGAGTACGATAAAAACATATGAATACAAAATTCTGAACCGCACATTTTCTGACCCTATCAGAAGGAAGGACAGCATGTTCTGGTACGGGAAATTGAATCTGAAAGCGATGAAGAAGGCGGCGGGATATCTGATGGGTACTCATGATTTTAAAAGCTTTGCAGCTATTAAGGGAACGGAAGGTTCAACTGTGCGCACTATTTATGCTACCAGACTGTGGAAAGAGGAAGATATGATCCATTTTCAGATTCAGGGGAACGGTTTTCTGTATCATATGGTACGGATCATTACAGGTACTTTGCTGAAAATCGGTCAGGGCTCCTGGCCGTCAGAGCAGATATGCCAGATCCTTGAAGCTAGGGACAGAAGTCGGGCCGGTGCTACGGCCAGGGCTTGCGGACTGACGCTTCTGAAAATACGGTATCCTGAGTGGGAGCCAGATTTGAGGAATAGACAGAATGACAAATTCAAGTCTATCAGTTTAAATGTGTAAATAATAGTTGACACACAAGGATCCGTAACATATAATTATCCAGTATAGCATCTGTTATTTGCTAACAGTTTTATATCTTTCGAATACGAAATTTCAGTAAGTCAGGAATCAAAATGAGAATATGGGAGGTCAAAGTCTCAGTTGAGTTGTTTATTCATGTACAGAGACTATTCAAACAGTAGCGAGAGTAGAGAATCGGTTACCAAATCCGATATTACATGATATTTTACATACAATTATAGTACAGGAGGTTATATTCATGAATACATTTATGCCTAATCCGAATAAGATTGAAAAAAAATGGTATGTTATTGATGCTACAGATTGTACTCTTGGACGTTTGGCTTCAAAAATAGCAAAAGTTTTAAGAGGAAAGAATAAACCGGAGTTTACTTATCATGTAGATATGGGTGATTATGTAGTGATTGTCAATGCAAAGAAAATTAAAGTGTCTGGAAAAAAGCTGAATCAGAAAATTTACTACAGCCATTCCGAGTATGTGGGAGGTATGAAAGAGACCACTTTAAAGGAATTGCTGGAAAAGAAGCCGGAAAAAGTAATTGAACTGGCAGTAAAAGGCATGATGCCGAAAGGGCCTTTAGGCAGAGCAATGCTGACAAAACTTCATGTGTACGCTGATGCTGAGCATCCGCTATATAGATCAGAAATCGGGAAGTATTTACATTTTAATGAGGAGGTAAGAGATATTGGTCAGTGAAAAATACTATGGAACAGGAAGAAGGAAAAAATCAGTCGCGAGAGTATATCTGATACCTGGCATTGGTAAAATTACGATTAATAAAAGAGATATTAATGAATATTTCGATTTGGAGATACTAAAGACCGTCGTTCGTCAGCCTCTGATCATCACAGAAAAAAATGACAAATTCGATGTTCTTGTAAATGTATATGGAGGCGGTTATACCGGACAGGCAGGTGCTATTCGTCATGGAATCGCCCGTGCTTTATTTCAGGCAGACTCAGAAGATAAATTGGTATTGAAGCGCGCCGGATATCTGACTCGTGACCCGCGTATGAAAGAGCGTAAGAAGTACGGTCTCAAGGACGCTCGTCGTGCACCTCAATTTAGCAAGAGATAAAATTATTGAAATTCGGAATGATATACGAGCTAATCTCCCATAAGGATATATAATATACAGTGAACAGTT
This sequence comes from Lachnospiraceae bacterium, assembly GCA_021442455.1. GTDB lineage: Bacteria > Bacillota > Clostridia > Lachnospirales > Lachnospiraceae > Scatomonas. The sequence goes on from JABUSY010000046.1 coordinate 15,845, forward strand.
TGATTTTTATTAAAAAATTCCAGAAAAAAATATCGAAAATTGTTTTATAGTTTTTCTGACTTCATTTATTTAAGCATTAAGCTTAAAATAAAAATATTATATGGGCATAGATAGTTTAGTGGTATGAATAAAAGGTATGGCTGTTATGTATAAAGGTATGAATTCGATCAAATATACATAACAGCCATACCTTTTATTCCTAAGGAGGTAAAAGTAGTATTAAGGTACCACAAGCAAGATAAATGCTTAGCTTTGCCTTCACATAGAGATATCTTATGGGTATCTGTTTTTAATAGATTTGAGGCCATATATATACATAGATGAAATGCTTGTTCCGAAAAAATATTGTTTTACAAGGGGATTTTTGATAATTTTATAGCTGCTGGAAATCTTTTTGTTGTGTATTTTACATATGGATTTTTAAATTCGCGAAAGTAAAAAATGGCGTATGGCATGATATTGTCGGAAGGAGGTAGCTATTTTTATTAAAAGATGGAATTTTTATGGCAATTTACATGATGAATGAATTGCACTTCAACTGATACAATAAACTAGATTGCATTATCAATTGAAAATATATTCAAAATCAGAAGTTTATCATTGCATGCTGGATTGATTAGCATCAAAAATTTTTTCTATTGAGTAAGCATAGAAATTCTCGATTATCAAAATATATTATAACATGAATTTTTATTGGGAAAATTGGGGAGGAAGGGCTATTCTTTTGATCGAAATTTTTTATTTTTTTCTAGTCAATATCAGAAATGGTGATTTTGGCAGATAATTCCTTTACAAGGCATTCAGATTTTTGTATAACTTTATAATGCCAACCGTGCTTGAAAATACACCAAGCAATTTCATGTTTATAATTGAGACAAAAGATAAGCTGAGAGCCTGTATTCTGATCGAACATTTACTGATTACGTTTTTGAGTTTTTTGATATGCATTGGTGGTAGCGGATACATTTCAGGATTATTAAGTATTTTCAATACTGGAATCTTTATTGTACAGGTTTTTAGTAATATATATTTTAAGTAAACGGTATTTTGCAGAATAGTTCTCGGAGAGTTTAGGCTAGGAATACATTCATTGTTTTGTCGATCATATGCGTTTTGTGAAAACCCATTCTTCTTAATGTTATAACAGGCTGTCGTTATTTCCTGTTCATTCATTGCGACTCTCGCGTAGGTGTTGAAAAAAGATATATCAATCCTCTAGAGAAACCGTAGGTGAATGGCTGTCCTCCGTTGCCGTTGTTTATGAGTAGATGTCTTGATTTGAACAACAATACGTAAATTTTCGTCACGAGAGATGATGTTGTTGGTAGAAATTGTCATTTCAGCTTTTTTCAGGCGAAGAACTGTGGTATTAGGATTGTTGTTTGTGGCCAATAGTATAAATTTTGTGCAGCAAATCTGGTATCCCGTGTAAATTCAAGCGAACGGCGGCAGGAATCGTTGACAATGAATGAGTTTTTGTGCCAAAGCGAAAGGTAAAATAGCTGTAAATGAAAAAAACATATAGTTTTTTGTCAACAATAATCAGCCTTCTGGACAGTTCAGACAGAATTCTCAGGGCAGCACTGGTGTCTGTAAAGAAATGTTCCTTGATGTCTGGAATTGCTAGACAAACCGTCGAACCTCCTGTATTGATTATTGATTGTTGTTTCTCTCATTTCAAACTCTGGCTATTGTGCTGAATTTCTAACCAGTAGGGAATTTTTATGATTTTTGATAAAATTTAACCTTTTTCTCAAATTCAATGATATCTACGTTTTTTTTATTTGTTGCGTATTTTTTGCTAGAGTTTTGTTTACTGTTTTGAATTCGATTATAGTTTTTATCTAATAACATTATTATTTTTGCAATTACAAATTATGAAAATTATTCTAAAAATTCATTATGGGAATAAGACTGAAGAGTAACGAAAATTCCATGAGAAAGATAAGCAACAGAAGAGCAGTGAGATTTGTTCACAGATAGCTGCGTTAACCAGAGAGTAGTTGAAAAGTGACAATTTTTATGAAGAACAATTATCGTGTGGCATTAACCGTAGTTTTCTGGTGATCCTGTGAATGCTAAAACTGTACGGAAATCATGATAAGAAGTTATCTATGAGGTGTTTAGTTTGCATGCTTGGTATTTGACTTTACATGTCATGTAAAGAAAGAAGACTTGAAGGTTGCGATGAAAGGTTGGAAGCTATTCAGTATGAAAGGTTATAATTTAACCATGTTACGTAAAATCGTGATTATCCCTTATATAGATTCTCTGACTTTAACAGTGAAAATCATAGACATGGTAAACATGGTTTTGTATCAAAACGTAAAAATATGAACGGAAAAGTAATTTGTACTAGCTTTGTAAATGGATAAAAGCGAACTTGGATGGTAAGAGAAATACCTTTCTGATAGCAGGAAAAGCTGCTAGGTCAATCGATGTCGTGTATACCGTTTCCGGTGGATGAGCGAGCATAGCCATTGTATTGAGCTGAAATATAAGTTACGGAGAAAAAATAGCCGAGCTGATCGGAAGGGGGAAAAAAGGAGGGACAGCGGCGTTATTTTGTCCGTGGATGAAACAGTACAGAATTTCAAAAGGAAACGATATTTTCCAGATATTATATAGATTGTTTGTTGACATAAGTGGCTATCGCTTATGATAATTCGTTAGGATGCGCTGAACTTTGCACAGAAAGCGACGTTGGAGATCATGTAAACATTGGTGAGAGAATTTAGAGCTTTCAAATAGCCTGTTATGATAATGATTAGAACAATCAAGTTATTAGTCACAGGGCTGCAAGCAAAATTAATAGATGCAACAAGCAACATAATAGCAGACGCTCAGCGAGATAAACAGTAATGTAGTAAGTGGTATGCATAGAATATAAATTCAGACAAAGAGACAGTGAGTAACGAAGATGGAGATAACATGTGAAAATCTTGGTGACAGAAGGTGCAGGATATATAGGCAGCCATACATGTGTAGAATTGTTGCAGGAAGGGATATGATGTAACCGATTGTCGATGATATGTATAATGCCAGTGAAAATCTTGAATGTGTGGTAGGGATTATCTGGGAAAAGGTAACTTTTTATAAAGAGAATATCTGCAGAAGTACATCAATGGAACAGATTTTTGAGCTGGAAGTGTTGAACGTAGTCATATATTTTTCAGGATACAAGGTAGTTGGTGAATTTGTGGAAAAGCCCTTTGAATATTATCAGAATATGATAGGAATTCTGACTTTTTGAGACGTAGACGTAATAGAAAAAACACGGAGTAAAAAAATATCATTTTCGGTTCTTCCACAACCGTATATGGAAGTTTTGGCCGAAATACCGATTGCTGAGAATTGGAGCAAAGGAATGTGTACGCCCCTTACGGATGGACGAAATGGATGCTGGAACAGGTACTGTTGGATAAATTCTAGACAGCTGATCCAGAATAGAAAGTGATTTTCTTCGGTATTTTTACCAGATGGGAGGGGCGTATAAGAGCGGTTTGTTAGGTGAAAATCCAAAGGAACTTTCCAATGACCTGTTTCCTTATGTGGCCAAAGTTACCATTGGTAAGCGAAAATCTCTTGGTGTGTGTTCAGTAATGATTATGATACGCCTGACGGCAGAGACATTCAGGATTACATACATGTGGTACATCTTTGCCAGAGGTTATGCAAAAGCTGTACAAAATATTGGTTGACAGAGAAAAAGGGGGGATAGAATATATATCCATGGGGATGGGAAAAGGATACAGCGTGTTGGCTTGGTTTTATGGAAAAGTCTGTCCGGCCATGAGATCCCTTATGAGGATTAAGCTCAGACGGGAAGAAGATGTAGCAGTCTGTTATTGTGATTCACGAAAAGCCAGAGAAGAGTTAGTCTGGAAAGTAAGGTATGGGATTGAAGAAATGTGCAGAAATTTTTTAAAATGGAAAAGACAGAATCTCGATGGATATGGCATATAATGTCGTTCTAAGTTAAAAAAATTCATAGATTTACATGAGCTTTCAATTTTAAAATAATATCTTCTGTGCTAGCATGAATATATGTCGGATATATCGACAGAAGAATGCGGTATGTCTGGAAAAAGCATGTTGTTTAATATATTTGGTTGAAGCTATGATTATGCTCATAAACGGGATGACACTAGTAATCATAAATGTACTGAAGCAATTGAATTTGGAAATGGGTGGGCGCAGTAAAATTTGTGTAAGGGACAGTTTTTTTTGAATGGGATGCTTTAGATCATCCTTTTTTATTCTTTCCACTAGACGGCAAAAGGTTTCTTTTTTGGAGAGATTATAATGAGATACGAGATAGGAAGAAGTTGGTATGATATTGTTTCGGAGAGATGATATTAGAAAGATTCGTGTTTCTGGCTAATGTGTCCGAATGGACAACATGGGAGTTGGCAGGTTTGCTATAGCTACGAATCTGGAAATTGAGTAAAATAACAAAGACTGATATTCTTCTGTGAAGAAGAAGTATTGGTAAGCATCTGGAAAAGATTATTTTGACTTAGATGTGCATTCTCGGTTCATTCGGAAGAAGATTGACAGCAAGGGACAACTCTCTGGTGCATATCACTGAATTTGGGGGAAAAAATAAGATACTAAAGCAGGATCGGTGAAAGATAGTTATTATATTTCTCAGCAAAACCATATTAAGAGAATCTTCAGGATTATAAGACTACTATGAAAAAAATATGGAGAACGAAGAAAATGTTCGGAGAACAGTCAAGGAGTATAGAAGGTTTTATGATACGTTTCCGAATCCGAAACGGCTGGCATATGCAGAACTAAAGGCGTTGCTGGAGTGCAAACCTGGGCTACCATGCCACAATACGTAAAAGAAACAGCAGAATAAATACTGAAGGTAACTAATCCTGAAAAAGATAGTTGAACTGCAATATCTGGTGGATAAACAGAAATTATTACGCTGCTGCTAGATTTGACATAAATTAGCAAACTGCATTTGTCTGTTCGGGATATATATGCTGAGGTCGTTGCCGATAAATATATCAATTCGGAAGATACTGATGCTATCATTTATCCGAACGGGTTCTCCCTTTGGAAACAGGGGTATGTAGGTGTCAGCAATATTTGTTTTATTTTGATTTTTATGGGGATAAAGGTGAAGTAATCAGAGAAATTTTATAGCTCTATAAATGTACTGATTTCAAAAAAAATAAATAAGAAAGGAAATGGAAGTATTGAAAAACAATTATATCACTGAATAATTTTGAAATTTTATCATGATAATTATACTGATTCTTATACAGTATTGTTAGCGTTACTCATTTCATTATCAAAATCTTATTATAAAAATATAGTTATCCAATGAAAATCTAAGATATGAAGTGATATACTGTATTGTTGGGTGTTTTCATTGTTTATTTGATTAAGTAGATTGAAGAAAGTTCAGAAAAACGAGAAGAAAATATCTGAAAGCATTGAAAAAAAGAATGAAGATTATATGGAAGAAAGTAGTAATTTTCAGCCGTTTCCTATAAACTAAACGTGTATAAATATTTCAACAGTTTGGATATGGTCGTTGTATGTGTAATATATTCTTTCATCGAAGAGTGTGTTATCTTTTTAAAACATATCTGCAATATTTATATAGCAGTTATTCCTGTTTTAATGTATTATATTTTGGAACGAAAAATATTTTTATCATATCTCAAATTGGAAAATTGGCTATGATTATTCAGTTTTGTGTCATGTATTTTCATATAGTGTTCTTAGCAAGCAAATCGAGAGAAGAAGATCAAGCAAGTGGAAAGATCAGTTCCTTATTGACAGTATATTTTATCATGAAAAATCAAGACGGTAGCCGATTTTCTGTCAAATACAGGAAAAAACGGTGAAAAGAAGATTTGACTGTGTCGAAATCAGTTTTGCGCACGTTTGTTTTTGGAAAAAAACTCTTCGCTGTGAATAAAGTGAATCCAAAGAACTTGAAAAACTTTTCGAGTAAAGACCTGATAGGATATGAAACATCATCTGCGTCTATAGGATATAGTAGCTTTTCCAGTGTTGTCTTTGCAAGCTTTTGCAATTCAGACAAAACTAAAAACGCCAGAATTCAAAGCCTAACGTCTCGGATTTTTTCCTACCTATATAAAAACAGGAAATTTGCCATAGATGTATCCCGTTTATCATTAGCTTGTGCATGGCGTTTTTAGTTTGTTACGTTTTGTATCGTATAATGCTAGAGAATTAAGAAAAACATAGTAGGTATTCTATACAAAGCTGAATAAATTTTATGAATACGGTAGAATACAGTCACGATCCTATTGTATATCGTTTTTCATATCGAAAATCGTATGATGAAACGGATACTTCTATCAATGAGATGGTTTGATAAAATAGATAAAATTATCCAGCCAAACGAAAAATATTGTTGCTAGTGAAAGTTGTGTTTGAAGTTTATGAGCTTACTAATATTGTTCTGTGAGCGGATATCTGCTGCACAAAGAATTACGTGACAGCATTTATCTATAGGGACTGCTCTTGAGTGTATTGTTGATCATTTTTTAGAAATTTCTAACTCCAGAAATTTTTAAAACTTTGGTCATATGATTTGCCATATTCCTCTTAATACGCAGTCGAAGCAATGGTGGACGAAATGCTGTCTTGAGACAAACATTCATATATCTATAGAAAAACACTTTAAATAATGTAGGGACAATGCTATAATATCTATGGAAGCAATAATCAGTGTAAAAAACTTTAAATTAATGCTGTATTCGTAACATAACGCGTTTTCAGTTTACCTGATTTTGGCGAAGTTCGTCGTTTCGTAAAATCTCAGGTTTTTCAAGTCGTACTGCGACTAGCAAAGAGGTCATATATCCTCTTTCTCAAGTTATTGCGAATATCAGTTGAGGAATAAGAAAAAGGAGAAAAACATTATGAAACATATCAAGACATTGAATGAAAAGAATTTTCAAAAGATAGTTACAAAAGGTGGATGTGGCGAATGCCAAACATCTTGTCAGTCTGCCTGTAAAACATCCTGTACCGTAGGTAACCAAAGTTGTGAGCATAAAAAAATAAACAGAGCTGATATAAAGTTTCTATGAGGTGTTCTGGATATCTGGTAATCGGAAGCAGAAACACCATTTTCTGGAAGTACAGGACAACATTTGAGAAAAGAGGTTTATCCGTGATTCATCAATATAAAAATAATGGTTTTAACATGGTTCTTGATGTAAACAGCGGATCGGTTCATGTAGTGGATGATGTCGTGTATGATTTGCTGGATTTGATGAACCGAAAGCTTTCGCTGGAGGATATTACAGCAGTTCTGAAGGGAAAATATACATTTAAAGATATCGGTGAAGCATATGCTGAGGTACGGGAGCTGATGGATGCAGGCATGTTGTGTACTGAAGATGTTTACCGAAATAAGATTAATCATTTTCAGGATAGTATTGTACTTAAGGCTCTTTGCTTGCATATTGCTCATGACTGTAATTTAGCATGTAGGTATTGTTTTGCAGAAAAAGGTGAATACCATGCTGAAAGAGGATTGATGTGCCTGGAGGTAGGAAAAAAAGCTTTGAATTTTTTAATTACGCATTCTGGGAGTCACAGAAATCTAGAGGTGGATTTTTTTGGAGGTGAGCCGCTCATGAATTGGCAGGTGCTCAAAGAGCTTGTGGCTTACGGACGTATACAGGAAAAGAAGCATCACAAAAATTTTCGTTTCACCCTTACTACGAACGGCGTTCTTCTGAACAACGAGGTGATGGAATTTTGCAACTGGGAGATGAGCAATGTGGTTATGAGCATCGACGGACGGCAGGAATTTCACGATCGGATGCGTCCGTTACGTCAAGGGAGTGGTAGTTATAGCTTGATCGTTCCAAAGTTCCAGAAGTTTGCTGAGAGCCGTCATCAGGAAAAATATTATGTGCGTGGTACCTTTACTCATTACAATTTGGATTTTTCTGCCGATGTGTTGCATTTGGCAGATCTAGGGTTTAAGCAGATTTCTGTAGAACCGGTAGTGGCACCGAAGTCTGCTGATTATGCAATCCGAAGAGAGGATCTACCTGTCATCATGGAGCAATATGATATTCTAGCCAGAAAAATGATTCAAAGGCAAAGAGAAGGGAGAGGTTTCAATTTTTTCCATTTCATGATAGATTTGATCAATGGCCCTTGCTTGTATAAGAGGCTTTCAGGCTGTGGATCAGGCACTGAATATCTAGCGGTTACTCCATTAGGAGATTTCTATCCCTGCCATCAATTTGTTGGGAAAAAGCAGTTTTGCTTAGGAAATGTGGAACAGGGTATTAAACGGACAGAGATTTGCAATGAGTTTAAGCAGTGTAATGTTTATTCAAAAGAGGAATGTTCCAAGTGTTTTGCAAAATTTTACTGCAGTGGTGGATGTGCCGCCAATTCTTGGAATTTAAAAAGAAAGATCAATGATATTGATGACATTGGATGTGATATGCAACGCAAGCGACTTGAATGCGCCTTGATGATAAAAGCAGCTCTGGCTGATGAATAAATAAAAACATAAAGGGATATTCATTAATGTTATTTTGATCATCTGTATAGTTGCTGCTTGGATTCTTTACTATCAATAAGATAGAGGGGGAAATGAATATCAGGAGGGGAGTATGACGAATATCCGCACAGAGTTGGATTTTTCCCAAAGTATTAGCATCGTGTATTAGATGAAGGTAAAGAAATTCTACTCAAGAAGAATATGAATAATATAATTTACAATTTATAGCAGCGTGTTGCTCAGTACAGCAATGTGGCATAGGTATCAATAGGAATTTTACTCGGATTAGTATTGAAATTTTGAAAAAGAACAAGAAAAATACGTTTCTGAAAAAAGTTGCATAGATTTGGTTTATTGGTATTTCCAGAATGAAAGCATTAATACAGTTTTTTATCGTCAATGTGCAAAGTGTAGCGAAAACAATATATGTTTGATGTTCTCTGAGGGAAAGGTAAACTTAAATTTTCTGAGACTGTTATAAAGACAAGATAGACAAGAGGATTAAATCTTGTATCCAGATGATAAAGTATAATTACAAAGGACATGTCTCAAAGAAACGACATGTTTGGTATTGACGACGGTGTGATAGCCGTTATTATAGAAGTTCTGATTTTCATTATCTTTATTTTTATAATTGTTGTATATAGGATATTTACTCTAGCAAAAGGTTGAAACTTGGTAATATTCACTTTTCTAGATTTAATATATCTGAATACCTTTGATCTTACGTTGATTTTGTTTGAAATTGTAGGTGTCCATTTTGACAATTGGCGTGAATTGTAGATGTTGATTATTTATCTATGTATGAATGCGAGAAGCACTGACAGTAGGAAAAGAGGTTGACGATTACATAGAATCGGTTTTTTAAACAAGAAAGCTTTTTTAGTAGTCTTTTGAAATAATGTGTTAACTTTGATAACTATGGCAGTGTTCTATTTGTTGAGAATTGATAGTATCTGTTGGCGTGTGTTTATATTTGGCGATATGATCGCAGGTCTTCAAATTTTATGGCACAATCAAAGCCTACAAGTCGATCAATTTTGTATGAAAGGAAAATTTTTTGTTCATCTTCTCGACAATACTGGGAATTACTATTGTAGTGAATTTTAGTAAAAAAATTGAGTCTCTTGGTATACCTTAGATACATTCGGTGATATCAGAGATAATCGAGCATGAGAATGTGATTTTTCAGTAGATTAATGACATTAACTAGATGATTATCAAGAGGAGAGTTGAATGCGGATGGCAGAAAATAGCTGAAAACAGTAATTTCTGAAAAGTTATCAACGTGGAAGAAATTATGGGGGGAAATTTCTTTCTCGCTTAGTGAGCAAATCAGGCAAAAATATCATACAAGTTGTTGCAATGATGCTAATCTTTACGTTTTTGTATATTTGATTTTGTTTGTTACTTTTTGGATCTTCGTTTCACTTCCAGTTTTAGTATATGCTATTTTTATTTTTCTGTTTTTATGTCTTCTCCCGTTTGTTAATGAAGAGCATATTTATAGTTGTCATGCTGACAATCTTCGGCTATTTGATCCGCGCTCTTTATATGACTGGATTCGGGGAAAGCTGTCAAGTATGTATGAAGGATATCAGCTGGAAACTGAATATGCATATATCTGTAACCAAAAATTTGACAGAAAGTATTTATTTTTTACGACGTTTATCACGATTTGTGATTGTATCTGTTGGATGTTTTGTAAGTCAGAGGATCTACTCTTTTGATCATTGCGAAATTTTCGTGAAAGCCTATTCTGCCGTATGTCTAACCAGTTCTTTGTAAGTATATCATGAAAGCGAAGCCGGGTACAAACGATCTTAAATAAAGAGACAGTTTCTAAACTTGTAGTGGTGGCAACATCTTTTCTAAGTGTCAATGTACAACCAGTGTTCAGTGAAGATAGATTTTTGTGGTGTCTAAGAAAAAAACAAAACAGATTAAACTTACAGAGTGAAAAAAACTAAGAAAGGTAGAGAAAGACAATACTATGGAAAAATGGATAGTAATAGCAGAACATGCCGATTTCATGGATATTGCAAGGCAATTTTCAATTGATCCAGTGCTTGCTCGGCTGATACGGAATCGGGATATAGTGGCAAGTGAAGAAATAAAAAAATATCTGTATGGAGGGCTTTTAGATCTGTATCCTCCGGAGCAGCTTAAGGGAATACGAAAGGCAGGCAAAATTTTGCTACAGAAGATTAGGGAGAGGAAACTGATCCGGGTGATTGGAGATTATGATATCGATGGGGTAATGTCTGCTTATATATTACAGACAGGGTTGAAACGTCTAGGTGCTATTTGTAATGTGCGGATGCCAGAGAGGATCAAGGACGGCTATGGGCTGAATGAAAATCTAGTTCGCCAGGCTTTCGATGATAGCATTGATACGATTGTGACTTGTGATAACGGGATTATAGCGTCTGCTCCCATCTCTCTAGCTCGAGAATTGGGAATGTCTACGGTAGTGACCGATCATCACGAAGTTTCCTATTCTGAACAAGAAGATGGAACACGTGAATATATACTTCCGCCTGCAGATGCAGTAATTAATCCAAAACAGCCAGGCTGTTCTTACCCTTTTAAGGAGATTTGTGGCGCTGCTATAGCATGGAAGCTAATCTGTTATCTCTATAATCAGGTAGGCATAGAAGAAAAGGAACAAGAAAACTTTTTGGAATTTGTGTGTCTTGCTACAGTTGGAGACGTGATGGATCTTCAGGATGAAAACAGAATTTTAGTAAAAGAAGGCTTGAAACGTCTCCGAAGGACGAAAAATTTGGGGATCCAGGCATTGATCAAGCAAAATGGTTTGGAGCCGCTTCAGATAGACGTTCATCACATCGGATTTGTATTAGGACCATGCTTGAATGCAAGCGGGAGGTTGGATACGGCGAAACGCACTTTGGATCTGCTGACAGCGGAAAGCAGGGAAGAGTCGGAGCGGCTAGCAAGAGATCTGAAAGCTATGAACGAAAAGCGAAAGGGAATGACGGAGCAGGGGGTAGAGGAAGCTGTCAGCTTGGTGGAATCTACATCACTGATAGATGATAAGGTCCTAGTAATTTATCTTCCAAATTGTCACGAAAGCCTGGCTGGAATCATCGCAGGAAGGTTAAAAGAATATTACCACAGGCCTTCTTTCGTACTGACGGGGAAGGAAGAAGGGACGAAAGGTTCCGGGCGTTCCATTGAGGTCTATTCCATGTATGAGGAGCTTTGTAAATGCCGAGAGTATTTAATACGTTTTGGAGGTCATCCGATGGCTGCTGGAATTTGTATGGAGAAAAAAAATATACCGTTATTTCGGGAAAGGATCAATCAACTATGCGAACTTACGGAAGAAGACATAATTCCACAAATTACCATAGATGCTCCCATGTCCATACGCTATGTCAATCGGAAGCTGCTGGAGCAAATAGCTCTACTTAAACCTTTCGGTAAGGGAAATCCAAGACCTCTTTTCATAGAAAAAAAAATGAAAGTGTTAAATCAAAGAATTTTTGGCAAAAATAGAAATGTAGTAAAAATGCAAGTGATGAACGAAAACGGCTATGCGATGAACGGAATTTACTTTGGAAACGCAAGAAAATTCAGCCATTACGTCGCCATACATTCTCAGCTATCTCTTGTTTATTATCCTAGTATCAATAGTCATATGGGTCACGAAACTTTGCAAATCATAATCACCAACTATCGATAAATGATTCTGCTTGTAAGCAAAATCATTTATTCTATGTTTCAGTAATGTTATACTTTGAATTGAAATGCTGAATATTGAAAGAATATGTGAGAAGTATTCAGGGATTATCTTTAGATGTAAGTAATATTTTGTAGAACACAGACAGGTTACAACTTGCAATTGAAAACTTATTGCAGAGACCGCTTGAAAGTTTAGATTTTGTTGTGATTGTGTCAATGTACTTCAAAAGATTTGTGTTTAGCGTTCTATTCACATATAAATCGTTTATTTTGATTCGCATACTGATAAAAAAGATTCATCAGATGAGCAGTGTAATTGATATACAATGTTTGAAAGGATGATATCATGGTAAAGATGAAAATTCAAACTCTAGTTCTTGGAATGGTAGCGACTAACTGTTATTTCCTTCTAAATGCAGATACAAAGGAAATGATCCTGGTGGATCCGGCGGATGAAGTGGAAACTATCAAAGACAAGGTAAATGCTATGGAAGGTAGGCCGGTAGCTGTGTTGCTCACCCATGGGCATTATGATCATATTTTAGCAGCCGACAGCGTGCGTAAGATCTATCAAATTCCAGTATATATTCATGAGCTAGACGAAAGGAGTCTGAAGGATGCTTCCTTGAATCTTTCCAAGTTTTGGAGATCTTCCTTTACTATGAAGGCAGATCGGCTGTTGAAGCATGGTGACGAGTTGCATCTGGCAGACTTTGGAGTCCGTGTTCTGCACACTCCAGGACATACCGTTGGCAGTGCCTGTTATTATTTTCAGGAGCAAAAAGCTTTGATGAGCGGGGATACTATGTTCTTCCGCTCTTATGGACGGACAGATTTTCCTACTTCCAGCATGCTGGATATGAAGAAAAGCATCCGAAGGCTGTTGCAGGAATTGCCGGATGATACGATCGTATATCCGGGGCATGAGATGTCCACAACAATTGCGATGGAAAAGAAATATAATCCACTTGCTTAATATTAGCTTTCGGTTTAACTGAAAAAAATTGAATACGACGTCTGTATATTGGTCGGTGCATTTTCCTAAGTAGCCGAATTAAGGTTGATAATTTTAAAAAGCAGAGGTTTCGTGAGAAATTTAACGGACCTACTCACGAAACTTTTCATACGCCTACTAAAAAAGTTTAATCAATGTAAAAATTGTTTTGGCCTTGCATATTTTTTTTGAATCCCATTTGTTGAAGCAGCGGAGAAGGTAGTGGAGGGTATATGATGAAGCTTTATTTAAAATCAGTGTTTCAAAATTTGGCGGTTATATTCGGAGGAATGAGCGATTATCCTCTGAATATCATCTATGTGTGCGTCAAAAACTTCGGTCATGTTGAAACCTTCGTAACTGGCACAGTTGTTTTTTCAGAGGAATTTTTTGGATTACTGAAAGAATTCACTGTAAAGGCGGACGAATACGACGATTTCAGACTATGAATTAGAAATTCTGGATTTGATCATAATTTTTTGTCTGAAGAAGGTTAGGAAGAAATAAAAGTTACATTGTAGGTTGTCAAGGAACGGAAAATCGAACATTCTGATTGTTTCTATTTTGATGTTGTTACAAGACTGTATTGGTTCAAAAAGTAAGTATGCAAGAATATTAAAAAATCTGCGAGAATCATGAGAACGATAAAAGAATACGTCATGTTAATAAAGCTTTACCGTAAGAAAACATAATACAGGGGAAGTTGTAAAATGTTGGCTATGTCTCAAGTTAGATAAAGCTGGTATTTACAATATACTGATCATGAAAGGGAGAATAGGCCATTGTTCTGGCTTTCAGAACTTCTACTACCTTTGTATTTCAACAGAAAATGTATATTGAATGATTTGAGCATATCAAGGACTTTAAAATTACGTGAAACTGGGATCGACGAGATGCTAAAGAAAAGATTAAGGAATAAAATGGTCTACAATATGAAAATTAAAAACATTTATTATTTTATAGCCTTTCAGAGGAGCTGATCAATTTGGCTCACGAGATCGTCCGTGAACTGAAACTGTCGATTAGTTTAGTAGTTGGAGGAAATGAAAATATGTTTAGATGCATTCTTATATACCTGGAAGGGATTCAATATTTTTTAGAGGCTTGGATTTTGAGAATCTGTAATGTATTCTGTGGTCTGATTGTCGACTGGCTCTACTATAGTGAGATCCGGTTGCCTGAAATTACTTTGGATATGAGAGGAGAGCTGCGATAATTATGAAGTTGAAGAAGAATCCCGTAACCGGAATGAAGGATATTTTGCCGAAAGAGATGAAAATCCGTGATCATGTGATCAGGCTGATTAAGGACACTTACAGTCATTTTGGATTTTCTTCCATGGAGACTTCTTGTGTGGAGCATATTGAGAATCTCAATAGCAATCAGGGCGGCGAAAATGAAAAGCTAATTTTCAAGATTCTGAAGAGAGGCGAGAAGTTGAAGCTGAAAGATGCCAAGGAAGAAGCAGATTTAGTAGACTGCGGTCTCCGGTATGATCTTACTATACCATTATGCAGGTATTATTCCAATAATGCAAGTCAGTTACCTTCACCTTTCAAGTCATTGCAGATTGGAAATGTCTGGAGAGCTGATCGCCCTCAGAGAGGAAGATTTCGTCAGTTTATGCAGTGTGATATTGATATCCTTGGCGAGTCAACAAATTTGGCGGAGATTGAATTGATTTTAGCCAGCACCACATTGCTGGAAAAGCTGGATTTTCACGATTTCACTATCCGAATTAATGATCGAAGAATACTGAAGGCTATGGCTGCATACAGCGGTTTTCTGGAGAAGGATTATGATACTGTATTTATTATTCTGGATAAAATGGACAAGATTTTGCTGGACGGGGTAATCCAGGAGCTGGAAAAAGCAGGATTTGCAAGGAAATCTGTAGAAAAATATATAGAACTATTACAGGTGATTACACCGGATTCGGTCGGAGTGCGCCTGATGAAGGAAAGACTATACAATTTTCTTGAACCTTCTTATGCTGACGAGCTGATCACAATTATAGACAGAGTGAACGCATCCAAGGATGCAAATTTCCGCATTGTCTTTGATCCAACGCTAGTGAGGGGAATGTCGTATTATACAGGGCCAATTTTTGAAATTTCTATAGACAAGCAAGGAGAAAGTATCGCTGGAGGCGGGCGTTATGATGAGATAATTGAAAAGTTCACTGGTCAGGATATACCAGCCTGCGGTTTGTCCATAGGCTTTGAAAGGATTGTTATGCTACTTTTGGAACGAAATTATCAGATTTCGGAAATTGTTAAGAAGAAAGCATATCTGTTGGATAAGAATCTGAGTTCTAAGGTTATAGGGCAGGTGATCAGAAGAGCTATGAAGGAACGGAAGAATGGATGTACAGTCAACTTGTCAATGATGAAAAAAAATAAAAAATTCCAAAAGGAGCAGCTGAAATCGGAAGGGTATATGGAGATTGAAGAGATTTTCGTCGATAAGTTGTAAGGATGAGAGGAGGGGCAGAATAAATGGCTGAATCAATGACTGGTATGCATCGTTCTCATAGATGCGCGGAAATTACGGAAAGAGAAATTGGTACTCAAGTCACACTTATGGGATGGGTACAAAAAAAACGAAACAAAGGTGGCATCATATTTATCGACCTGAGAGATCGGACTGGCATCATACAGTTGGTTTTTGAAAAAGATAACATAAAGGGAACAGGATTTGAGAAAGCGAGACAGCTCCGCAGTGAGTTTATCATCGCTATCACTGGTATCTTACAGTGGCGTTCCGGAGCGGTAAATAAAAAATTGGCCACAGGTACGGTAGAGGTACAAGTAGAATATATGCGGATTTTAGCAGAGTCGGAGACACCACCATTTCCAATAGAAGAAAATAGTAAGACAAAAGAAGAGATTCGTATGAAATACCGTTATCTAGATTTGAGGCGTCCGGATATCCAGAGAAACCTGATGATGCGCTCACAGGTAGCGCTGTTGGTACGTCAGTTTATGGCCAAAGAAGGTTTTTTGGAGATTGAGACGCCAATGTTGGCTAAAAGTACTCCGGAAGGAGCACGAGATTATTTGATTCCAAGTCGCATACATCCGGGAAGCTTCTACGCTTTGCCTCAGTCTCCTCAGCTCTTTAAGCAGCTTTTGATGTGTTCGGGATATGATCGCTATATCTAGATTGCTAGATGCTTCAGGGATGAAGAGTTGCGGGCTAATCGGCAGCCAGAGTTTACACAGATTGATATGGAGATGTCTTTTGTAGACGCTGAGGATGTCATGGATGTTAATGAAAGGCTGTTGTCTTACCTTTTCAAAAAGGTGCTGGCTGTGGATGTAACGTTGCCGATTCAGCGTATATCCTGGAAGAAGGCAATGGATCGTTTCGGTTCTGATAAGCCAGATCTTCGCTTTGGTATGGAGCTTGTGAACGTATCGGAGATTGTTAAAGGCTGTGAGTTTTCCGTTTTTAAAAATGCCCTCAAGCTACAGAATGGTTCTGTGCGCGGGATTAATGCTAAAGGTCAGGGTTGTATGCCAAAGAAAAAAATTGACAAGTTCGTGGATTATTGCGTAAAGGGATACGGCGCCAAAGGGCTGGCTTATGCTTTTGTTCAAGAAGGAGGCACGTTCAAATCTTCCTTTGCCAAGTTTATGAAAAAAAAAGAAATGACAGCTCTGGTAAGGGCTATGGACGGACAGCCGGGTGATCTGCTTCTGTTTGTAGCGGATAGCAATAAAATCGTCTGGAATGTGCTAGGTGCGCTACGCCTAAAGTTGGCAGAGACAATAGGGTTATTGAACAAGAATGATTACTGCTTTGTGTGGATTACAGAGTTTCCGCTTCTTGAGTGGTCTGATGAGGAAAACCGTTTTATGGCCATGCATCATCCGTTTACCATGCCAATAGAAGAAGATTGGAATAAAATCGATACTGATCCGGGAAGCGTCAGGGCAAAAGCTTATGATATTGTCTTAAATGGAACGGAGTTGGGAGGAGGTTCGGTTAGAATCCACCAAAACGACATACAGGAGAAGATGTTTGAAGTTTTGGGCTTTTCGAAAGAAGAAGCTTGGAAACAGTTTGGATTCATGCTAAGCGCTTTTAAATATGGTGTACCACCTCACGCAGGGCTGGCGTATGGCTTGGATCGTTTGGTCATGCTGATGGCACAGGAGGATTCTATCAGAGATGTCATCACCTTTCCGAAAATGAAGGACGCTTCCTGTCTGATGCTTCAGGCACCAGCGCTTGTGGACGACAAGCAATTGAAAGAACTGGCGATATCTATCTGCCAAAGGAAAGAGTAAAAAAACAAAAAGGTTTACTATCAAAGATTTGGATAGTAAGCATCTCAGCCATCTTTCAAGAAGGAGGTTGTTTGTTTCCAGAGATAACAAAGTATTAAAAAATAGAAGCAATGATTTGAAGAGGTTATTTTGAGGTTATCTCGTTTTAGGGTTTTGTGGAAAAGCAATAGAATGAGGGGAAAATACGATAATAACATGTGTGTCTTTCTGATTGCTTTATGTTTGTGCAACGGAAATGTAAAACTGCTAAAATATACAAAAACTCATGTAGAGACGCGGAAGGTTCTGTGGGATAGGCTAAGTGTTTTCCATACATTGTCAGTGGAATAAATAAGATAGAGGACATTTATTATATCGAAGCAGCGGGCAATGTAGTGATCTTGATATATAATTTCGATGCTTAGAGAGAATTTTTTGACATGCTGATTTCAATTCACTGTGAGGGACGGTAGGTTTATTCTCAAGGGAGAGCGAAGATGTGCCTCTGTTTGAGAGAAAAAAATTTGATTTATTCTTAGCTAAAAGAAGGAACAGGGAAATGCAAATTTTTTTAGTGCTTGAAGAGGATGAGACGTCTTACTGTTTGCTGTATGCATAATATTCGAAGATACGATAAGAGCTAGCCAGGAAAAAAATCCTCAAGCAAAACTACAATATCATTTTGATTGAGGATCGCTCTAGCTCTAATAGATCAGTTCTATTGAATTGTTGGCGCGTCATTATAGGGCTATGGAAGGAAAGCTGATCGCGCTAGATTTTACATAGATTTATTGTTCCCATGACTGTGTTATTTATGGTCATTGTGATCGACCAGGTACGAAATTTAGATATGAAAATCCATATATTTGACTTTGTCGGTGGGCTTTTATATATTTTCTTCTGTTCAGAACAAAGAGCTTTCTTCTTCCAATCGTTGATATTGTTTGTTGGCAGTATCACCGAATTTAATGCCACTTGCTAGCAGGTAGAAAAAAGCAACGAAGCGAATCTCAAGCAGGAAGAGAAGCATTACCATGACATACCAGTATCATAGTTTATTGTGATCATAACAGTTATATAGGGAATTATCGTATTCACTTAGCGGTCCCGTTCCTATTTTTCGGATGGCAATGGAAAAGGATCAGACTGTTAGTCATTGTTCCCATTTTGGTTATTTACTGTATCCAAAAACGCTCTTTTCTAGCCTGCAAGCACTTTTTTTCTTTGTTTCGCTCAGGCAAAGACCGCTGGCGGTTTACTATCCGCTCTATATCTGTGAAAGAGCAACACACTTATTTATAGCGCCAGGACTTATTTTTTATGATGATTAATCAAAGTTTTATAAAAACAGAAGCTGAATACGAAGAGTTAAGAAATATAAAAACTGAGAAATCAGGACATCACAAATAGTGTTTTTATTTTTGATTATGGATTGTTGTGGGAAAATGCTTGGAATATCTGATTTTTCTGATGATCTAAAACGTTTCACCTAGATTTAACGAAAGTGTCATGGATATAGTTGCAAACAATAATCTTTGGCTGACGGTGTTTGATTAGCGCCAGTTTTTTAGCTTTTTTGCAACAATTGAGATTTTTTTCTTTGCCGAAAGGGAGGAAGGTAGTGCCTAAAATACGAAGATATAGATTATGTTGGTCTTTACTTTCCAGAGGAGCTGTCCGATAGAAAGCATATATTATTTTAGAGTCACACAGGAGGTGCCTATATTTGGCAAAGAGAAAATTAAGGGAAATTATGAGGTTAAGGAAGAAAAAGAACAGACATGTTTTCGGAAAATGGAAGGTTGTTCTCTGAAAGAAAAAGAGTTTGGAGTTATCCGTGAAGATTGTATATAGGCGGTAAGATGCATTGATGGGAAGGTAAGTATATGAAACTTTCAAAATCTTCACAAGAGTTATGATAGAATAAGGATGCTTAGTTAGCTGAGTCTGACAGGAAAATTTTGGAGTTTGGTTTTAAAATTCGCTTTTGCAGATAATTGCAGAAGTATTGAAACCGGCTAAGGGGAAAGTTCTTGTGGATGATGAAGCGATGTTTGAAACCTCAGAGATTTTATTTGATATTGAGGTTTGAACTGGAGTAGGGAAGGAAGATCCGATTATTTGCTTAAGGGGTTGCAGATGCCTGTTTTATTGGGTGAGTTATTGGATACCTACTACAACTGCTGAAGGCTTCCAGTTTCTTTTGAGATTGTGTTGGATAAAGGGGAACCTAGATATGTTTCAGACGGTAGACTTTGAAATAGAAATAAAATAATCAATGAAGAGTTATGATACCACTTCGTTTTTCTTCTTATTGACTAAAAGCTGATATGTTATATAGTTAATATCTTCATTGTACTTTTGTTTGGTTAATGTAAACAATTGGGTTAGTACTACCTGGCAGCAGATGGTTGCGAACTGTGGACATTGGTGAATAAAGCCGGTGAAATTTTGTACAGAAAATCTTCAAGCTTATATCCATGTAATTTTGGGAGCGTAAACTGTACATATATAGTCTATTGCCTGCTGTACTTTTGCTAACTTTCATCTAATCACAATGAATGCTAGTATGAGAGTAGCACGTAAGCAGATAAGGGCACATAGTTTTCTATGGAGGTCGATATTTCTGTTCCTTGCTGGCGAAGGTATTATCAGTTTATTTATGGAAAATAGTCTTCGCAGACAATGTAGAGAGGTCGCTGGCTTTTTTATGTGTTACAAAGTCAGGTTGTCAACAAAGTCATTGAGATACTCGAGGTAACAGCAGTATGTTCCGGCATTAGATTAAAGCTTTTTCTGATTGTTTTTGTACTATTTTCATAACATAATAATAGGAGAAATTCTTTTTGTTGAAATTGTAAATGCGAGTTTCTCCTCAATGGCGGTAGCTTTCTTTTTGGTATTAGTAAGACATAAAATTTTTCTTCAGTAATTGCATGTTACATAGAATAGTCTTCAGAATAAGAAAAATTCAACCTTCTATCAAGAACAGATAGATCATGGTCAAATATATATATCTGCCGGGGCGGCAGAGCACATCAGCATGTCTCCCTAACGGAAATATGGTTGTTTAGTAATGTTTTAAATCTTATGTAATCGAAGAAGAGTAATAGGAGATTATGCATATCTTTTTATTACGTTAAAGAGTGAACTCGCTTATATTTTTAATGATTTTTCATTGAAACAGGAGAACCGTAGGTACAATTTACTGCATCTAATCTTAACGGTAAAGAAGTGTTATCATTTGAATCTACTTTACATAATGCGGAGAGGGTATATCGCTTTCTACAGTGAAATGCATATGGCATATTAACTGTGATTTGGAAGACATGGTGTTTGCTTTCGATAAAACAAAAAGTGTGTTTGTCATAGATAACGAAGGGATTATTTATCGGTGGCATCAAGCGGAAAGTGATTCTTCAGTAAATTTGCTATCAGAAAAGCATATTCAAGGAGGGGTTGTTGATCATTAAAAAAAAGATCTAATTGTCTGTTAGAGGATTCGAATATAAAAAAAGATAGCTATCTTGCAGATATACTTTATTTTGTACGATTTTGTCTCTTTTTTATTACGTGTAATATCTTTTCAAATAATATGTAGTACAAATGATCGGCGATACTGACAATTATATGATTATATCAACTTTTTTCCGAAATATGTAAAATTATTGCGAAAGAGAGAGGATATGAAAATAGTCAATTTTGTTAGAATTATCATTGGGATCGTATATTGTGTTGTTGAAGGAGTTTTTTATATTTTTGAGAGACATTGTTGATTTCTGTCATTTTTATCGTTGCTTCAGACATATCTGTAATAAAGTGGAAATACTGGAGATTTAAGCAAGTTCTATAGGGAAATTTATTATTGGCTATTGATTGCTTTTCATAGATAATGGCGGAATGGAAATTCTCGTGTAATATAACCGTGTCATTTGAACATTTAACTATGAAAGAAATCAGAAATGTATCCGTGTTGTGTTCGTTCCGATATAGATATTGGCTTTTTAGAGTTGACAGTTTTCTTATTGTTTACCGTGTTATATATCAATAGATAGATGTTCCCTGGAAGTTTTATTTTTATGGTGGTTTGAGTATTATAAAAAACTCTCTTTCTGAGTAGTTCTTTACAAATTTTTAATCTTTAGTTGTCTGAAATATGCGAGCCATCGCTGATAGCAGCTATGAATGGCGTTGCTTATAAATGTGAAGACCTGGAAAGCAAAACGAGCAGGCGAAGATTTATAGATAATGCTGCTTGTTTTTCTCATCTGTATATGAAAACTCTTTCTTATAGACAAGAGATATAAGTTTGTTTCTGTAACGGCCGTTGTGCTCTGCACAATGACTTACCAGGTTGTACTAGGGCTTCTTGATTAGGATATTAGAATTCGTTTTTATAAAAAGGAGGTAGAACATTCAGTTTACGTTTCTGAAAGTTTCTGTTATTTATTTGATTAATACAAATCAATAAACGGCGATACTAATTATGAAGTATGGAAAAAGATTTGGATTCATCCTCAATGATCATACTGTAAAAAATGTATTTGTACATTTTTTAGCAATTATATCTAAAGAACTCAAAATTTTTGAAGGGGGGGAAAAATTTGATACAGAAGGTTTCCCTTCAAGGATAAAAAAGTTGCAAGCAGTCAATGTTTGTGTGGTATAAGCAGAATTACTATAGTATATAATTTATTTTTGTTTTATCCTCCATTCAGATATTGTATTTTAAAATTATTCAATTTTCTGTGAATGAAATGAGTGGGAAGCACGGTTATATGATAACTGTTCACCCAGATGTTTGATGTTTTTTGGAAGGAAAACGGAAAATATTTTAGATATTAGAAGAATTTACCTCTTAATTCTTCTTTATATGAGTGTAATACTTGAGAAAAATCAAGAATCGTTTTATAATAAATATGATATTATAGAAAATAGTCTGAGTTTCTGAAGAAACAGCATTTATAGGAAAGTCGTCCTGGATAAAATGAGCCATTGGAGGTTGATTATCAATGAAAAAATTAATTGAGTGGATTAGCGAGGAAGTGGCAAAAGCTTTTAAAAAGGCAGGCTATGACTCTTACTATGGAAGAATAACAGTGTCCAACCGTCCTGATTTATGTGAATATCAGTGTAATGGAGCAATCGCAGCCCAAAAAGCTTATCAGAAAGCATCATTTCTGATTGCGGAGGATGTGGCTGAGGTTATGGATAGTTCGGAGGTGTGTGAAAAGGTCACAGTGATGAAACCAGGCTTTATCAATATTAAAGTTTCTAAACAGTTTCTGGTTGAATATCTGCAACAGATGTACAAGGATGCAAGATTGTCATCAGATCTTTCATCGGATCCAAAGAGCATTATCGTGGATTATGGTGGTCCGAATGTAGCTAAACCGCTTCATGTAGGGCATCTCCGTTCAGCTATCATAGGGGAAAGCCTAAAACGGATTGGACGTTTTCTGGGGCATAGGATAATCGGGGACGTACATCTTGGAGATTGGGGCTTACAAATGGGCTTGATCATCATAGAACTGAAGGAACGGAAACCAGAGCTAGTTTATTTTGATGAAAGTTTTGCAGGAGAATATCCGTTGGAATCTCCCTTTACAATCAGCGAGCTGGAAGAAATCTATCTAGCTGCTAGCATCAAATCCAAGAAAGATGAAGATTACAGGGAAAGGGCATTGGTCGCAACCCGGGAGTTGCAGGAGAATAGACGGGGTTATATGGCTTTGTGGAACCATATTATGACGATTTCTGTCAATGATCTGAAAAAAACTTACAAAAAACTGAATGTAGAATTCGATCTTTGGAAAAAAGAATCTGATGCACAGCCATACATCCCGGAAATGATTCAGCGGATGAAAGAGGGAGGTTAT
Source organism: Lachnospiraceae bacterium (assembly GCA_021442455.1). Classification (GTDB taxonomy): domain Bacteria; phylum Bacillota; class Clostridia; order Lachnospirales; family Lachnospiraceae; genus Scatomonas. The sequence goes on from JABUSY010000046.1 coordinate 39,227, forward strand.
GCCTATGAAGATCAGGGTGCCCTGGTGGTGGATGTAAAAAAAGAGACAGATGTCAATGAGATACCACCCTGTATTGTTCTGAAATCAGATGGGGCATCTCTTTATACGACTACTGACTTGGCAACGCTTATAGCACGGATAAAACAATTTCATCCGGATGAAATCCTTTATGTAGTGGACAAGCGGCAGGAGTTACACTTTATTCAGATATTTCGCTGTGCCTGGAAAACTGGACTAGTGAAGCCGGATACGAAGCTCTCGTTCTTGGGGTTCGGTACGATGAACGGAAAAGATGGGAAGCCGTTTAAGACTAGAGAAGGAGGCGTCATGCGCCTAGAAAATCTTATCCGGGATATTGATCAGACAATGTACCGGAAGATTATGAAGAATAAAAATGTAAAAGATACAGATGCTGAAAAAATTGCTGAAATGGTGGGGTTATCTGCAATTAAATATGGAGATTTATCTCACCAAATATCTAGAGATTATGTCTTTGATATCGAGCGATTTACCTCCTTTGAAGGCAATACAGGACCGTATATTTTATATACAATTGTTAGGATTAAATCTATACTTACCCGTTATGTGAAAGAGGGCGGGAGCTTGCAGGAAAATATATTGATGCCTGCAACCAGTGACAGCGAGAAAGGTCTCATGCTAAAAACAGCAAGGTTTAATTCTGTTGTGGATAATGCGTTTGAAGAAAAAGCACCTCATAAAGTCTGTTTTTATATCTATGAACTGTCTAATGATTTTAATTGTTTTTATCACAAAACAAAAATTTTAACTGAAGAGAACAGTGAACAAAAAGCCTCTTGGATCCTGCTTTTGGATTTGGTTCGTAGAGTTTTGGAAGAGTGTATTGAGCTCCTTGGTTTTTCAGCACCGGAGCGGATGTGATAAAAAAGATCATCAAGAATCTAAGGTAATATTTTGCTGATTTTTATATCGACTATTCTAGTGATAGTTATGCTTGGAGGAGGTGTTTGGATCTGTAATATTTGTGCCCCTGATAATGGTCATCGAAACACTGATTCCGATTCATAATGTGAATATTTGGGAATAGCTTATTTTAGGAACAGTGGAAGCGATGGATAAAAATTATATTATAGAATTTGAAAATTTGTTTCAATACTAGGACGGGTAAGAAAATCTGGTAGCATACGTTGAGAAGGTCTTGGCTAACTGTGTCCTGCATCTTGAAAAGAGATTATAGCGCTGTCTCGAATAAAATAAGAGATAGATTCGAAACTGGCAACATTAACTTCAACGAAAGTGACTGTTGCTGTATAAGAGGGAAAATAGTTATTAATCCGAATATCAGTCATATATAATAGAAAGAGTGTAACAGGAGTTTCTCAGTTTGAGTTTGGACCAGATAAAGAAAAAGTAGTTTCTGGACTTCATGAAGGCACGTTAGGGCTGAATAAATATAGATTTACTCATGTGTGAGTGGTGTTCGTTTTACAGCTTCAGCGACAGCACAAACGAGCTAGAAACACGGAGATACGGGGCAGTGTATATACTTCGAAAGACGAATGAGTTCGACTTCAGAAAGCTATAACAGTCGAAAATGATTGTTTCAGTAGGAACGGATATTTTAGTTTTGCATTCATATAAATGCTTATGCAGATATTTCTGGAGAGAGTTTCCGTCTACGGGAGACAATCTTGATGTAGAAAAACTGAGCGTTAAAAGCGTTAGAGAAGATGTCGTAGTTATTAACGAATTCTATGCGACAACAGAAACTTTCGGCAAAGGTGTTTTCAGTAAAATGAGCGGGATTCACTGAAGATATTATACCAGTTCTGATTGTTGAGATGGGTTGCATGACCAAATCTTGATCTTGATGAGGATTTTTAGATGCTGCCGATGCAATGATTGGATAGTAATCTGGGAATTTCATCCATGAGGTGAATAAGTTCCTTCGCGAAATTAAAGCAATGAAAATAATAGAATTGATTTTTATTAATCACGACGAAATAGTGATGGTTTCAGTGTAAAATCAGATATTTCATGGAAAAACCTAGTTATTTTTGGATTCTCGCTGTATGAGCAATTTATGCAGTTCGCAGGAATGAACATGAGGAAGCGGATGTACTTGTAGAATAAGCACATACAAAGAAATTTAAAAGTATTTTAAGCTGGATAATTATTTTGACGTAGTGATGGATAGTGAAACTGGATGAACATGGCAAAAGTCATTGAAGAAGTTTTCTTCTATATAGGCTATGCTCATAGTGAAAAAAACGCAACAAGTAATGAAGCAGTCGTAAGTAAAAGAAGAAATTCCTGCATGGAGGAGGAAAATTATGAAATCTGGAAACTGTGAAGAACTGGAAACAGAAAGAATGAAATATAGCGCAGAAACGGTGAAGGATCTGGATTTTCTAGCTGGAGAGGACGAAGTTGTTCACTACGAGAAAAAAGATAAAAAACAAAGTGTACGCTATGGACAAGAGTTAAGTTGTAGCAGAAAAATCTGGGATATGCTATCTCCGATAGTCTACTTTCTGCTGTGTATGGATGGTGTTACACTGGCAGTCCTGATCGTGGCCAGCCTGATTACAGGTGTACGGGGACTGACTATCATACAGCTGATGGAGCTGATACCGTGGATTCCGTGCTTGAGCTTGTTTTTGGCTAACGGAATAACAATTTTTAATCAGCGAAAAAACTATTTTCTGGATCAGATGCGTTTCGGGCCTTATGATCAGACCTGGACAATGAGCAATATCATATTATCTTGTTGTTTGGCAGTTTGCATCGGACATCTTTGGAGTATATTCATCAATCTGAGTGAATTGGAGCATGTATTTCCAGGATATGCAGAAAGCGCGGCAAGTTCATTTAAAGGACAAAATCCGTTTTTGCTGATTACTGCTACGGTTCTTTTAGGGCCTGTGGCGGAGGAAATGATTTTTCGTGGCATGACTTACCAGAGAGTAAAAAATTATCTAAATTCTAGCTGGGCTGTTGGCATTTCCAGTCTTTTGTTCGGTATCTGTCACGGAAATATGATTCAGTTTTTCTACGCTGTCGTTTTAGGTGTCATTCTGGCCGTCCTTTATGAATATAGTCAAAGTCTGTTGGTGCCGGTTCTAGCACATATGGCTACTAATTTGTGGGCTATTTATAGCGAAAATTGTGTCATTCTGTTGACAAAAATCATTACTCAGGGAAAGATTCTATTGCTAACGATTGAGGGAGTGGTGGCTGTTGTATGTATGATCGTTTTATTCGGAAACAAACGCAAGGTAGTAAGTCACCAACAGGGAAAACTTAGATAGAATCAGCATGTAAAAGTGCTTGTCTCCATACTTTTTTTATGTTATAATTTGCACGTTGTGAAAAAACACGCATGTGGATTTGAAGGATGGTGCCTGAACGCTTCAGTTTTCCAAAAGTTGAAACATGCGGAAGAGTTTAACCAAAAGGAGAAAAATAAATGAGCGTACTTTCGATGAAACAGTTACTTGAAGCAGGTGTTCATTTTGGACATCAAACCAGAAGATGGAACCCAAAGATGGCTCCGTACATTTATACAGAGCGTAATGGTATCTACATCATTGACCTGCAGAAATCTGTGGGAATGGTAGATATAGCATATCGTGCGGTTGTAGATATTACTGCGAATGGTGGCAACATTCTTTTCGTTGGCACCAAAAAACAGGCTCAGGACGCCATCGCATTAGAGGCAGAGCGCTGTGGAATTTTTTATGTAAATGAGAGATGGCTAGGTGGTATGCTGACCAACTTCAAGATGATCCAGAACAGGATCAAAAGAATGAAAGAGATTGAGATCATGCAGAAAGACGGAACCTTTCTTGTACTGCCGAAGAAAGAAATTACTACATTGAAGAAAGAATTAGAGAAATTGCAGAAGAATCTGGGGGGCATCAAAGAAATGCAGAGAGTACCGGATGCAATCTTCGTTGTTGATCCGAAGAAAGAGAGGATCTGCGTTCAAGAGGCTCACGTGCTTGGCATTCCATTGATTGGCATCTGTGATACAAACTGTGATCCGGAAGAACTGGATTACGTAATTCCTGGCAATGATGACGCTATACGTGCTGTCAAACTGATTGTTTCCAAGATGGCGGACGCCGTGATCGAAGCAAAACAGGGCGAAACCTTTAAGGATGATATATATGATGAAGAAAACATGGAAGCAGTTAAAGCAAACGAACAGGGATAATGAACAGATATGGAGGAATATGCCATGGCTATTATAGCAGCAATGATAAAGAAATTGAGAGAAATAACTGGTGCTGGAATGATGGAATGCAAAAAGGCTTTGACAGCTACCGATGAAGATATGGATCAGGCTATTGAGTTCCTGAGGAAAAAAGGATTGGCAATCGCTCAAAAGAAGGTAGGGAGAATTGCATCAGAAGGCATTGTTATGCTAAAGGTTACTGATGATTGCAAGAAGGCAGTAGCAATTGAAGTGAACACTGAGACTGATTTTGTTGCCAAAAATGAGAAATTCCAAAGTTATGTAGCAAAGGTGTGTGACCAGGCTATAGATACGAAAGCTGTCGACATCGAAGCATTTTTGGCAGAGCCTTGGAAATTTGATGCTAGCAAGAGCGTACACGAGGCTCTTGCTGGCCAGATTTCCATAATTGGTGAGAATATAAAAATCAGAAGGTTCACCAGGATAGAAGAAACCAATGGTTTTGTTGCAACTTATACTCATATGGGTGGAAAGATTGCTGTTCTCGTAGATGTTGAAACTGATGTCGTCAATGATGCGCTAAAGGAGATGGGTAAAAACATCGCCATGCAGGTGGCAGCCCTGAATCCACTGTATATCAGCGAAAACGAAGTTCCTGAAGAGTATATCGACCATGAAAAAGAGATTTTTTTTGCACAGATCAAGAATGATCCGAAAGAATTTCAGAAGTCGGAGAAGGTAATCGAAGGCATGATCAATGGCCGTATTAAGAAAAAGTTGAAAGAAATCTGCCTGTTAAATCAAGTGTATGTAAAAGCAGAAGACGGTAAACATTCCGTTAGGAAGTATATCTCTCAGATTGCTAAGGAGAACAGTGCGAAGATCAGTGTAAAAAGATTTATCCGTTGGGAAACCGGTGAAGGCATTGAGAAGAAAAAAGAAGATTTTGTGTCTGAAGTGGTAAAACAGATGAAACAGTCAATTGACCGAAAGTGAAACAAGAATAGCATTGTCCTACTTCTTCAAAACATTAGATTTACAGTGTTTTAAGGTTTTTCTATTCCAGATCAAATTATTTTTTTGTCGCAAATAATTTGCATATAGTTCTTCTACGGCAATTCATTTATAGATGAATAAAGAATGTATCCATACCTGCGTATTTGAGAATTGAGATGAATGAAATATCGACTAAGATTAAGGTAGAATATCGTTTTACCGCAGCGTCGCAATAGACAAGGAGGTTACGAGAATGAGAAAAGACATTATCAGCACAGACAAAGCACCGGAAGCGATTGGGGCCTATGTACAGGCAGTGAAAAGTCATGGGATTTTGTTCATTTCTGGGCAGTTAGGTTTTAATATGCCAGACGGACACCTCTCCGAAACGCTGGAAGAGCAAACGTTGAATGCCTTGAAGAACCTTGAATGCATCATGAAGGCTGCAGGGAGCGATAAGTCTAAGGTACTTAAGACCACGATTTTTCTGACGGATATGGAGAATTTTGAAAAAGTAAATAAAATTTATGAAGCATTTTTCGAGGGACAGTATCCAGCTAGATCCTGCGTTGCAGTGAAAGAACTTCCAAAGATGGCAAAAGTAGAGATCGAGTGCATGGTCGCAACTGACTGAAGTAGGTGGATGGTGGCTCTCTGCACCGGGCTATATCTGCTTGTGAAGTTATTTTTACTGTATGGATGTTTGCTTTATCACTACTACTGATTATTTTAACAATTTTCAGCACGATCAAAAGCTAATGTTTTATCTAGAGCAGTGTAGAAAAAAACATATACGGTTCGTGGTATAGATATAATTCAGTTCCAAAACAGAGGGAGTGGGCAAGGATGTTTAGGATCAGGGATATAGTTATAGGATTTTTCAATATTTAGGCATGTATGTGCTAGGCTTGGGAGATAAAGATATTTGTTAACAAAAGTGACTAGTATGATTTACTTTGACAATATACAGAAGATCAATCAGAGGCATACATTTGGATAACGTGTTTTTTGAACACGGAGATGAATTTTGAAAATGCTACAATGATGATCAAGGCCTTAATAATTGAAGTATTATAATCTTTTACCTTCCAAGATCATTCCGACCGAACAATTGCTATTGTCTAGGTCAGAAGCACGGATTTTAGAGGCTTTGATATACCGGAGAAGTAATGTCTCTGAAGAGATAATCTTAAACAGCAGTAATGATGGAGATGCCAACTATTAATGCGGACACAATCATAGCTTTGTTGTATAGGAAGTCAGATGTTTCGGTTTATAACTCTCTTTACTTAATTGTTATAGTCGGCTGTAATTCTGATAACTTCAAAATCTGTTGATTCGTATTCTTTCATGTCAATATATGTTTCCTTTGTTCTGCAGCATGATTTGAGTTGCCTAGAACGATACTATTTAGCAAGATTTTGTGATTTATAATGATATTCGTTTACATGTAAGCGTTTTGCTCTCATGATTTTTATAATTTGTTTTCTTATGCTTATATTTATAGGCTGCATAGTGTAAATTTTGAATTTGTAAAGTATTTAGATTTTAAACAGACCGTGTGATATCATGGTGTATGCTCAGAAGATCAATTGATTCAGCTAGTTAGACTGTTTGTAAATAAGCGTCCGTTTAACGTGATGTTTAAGTAATTTTAATGTATTATTGATTATTTTTCTGCAAAAAATTTGCTAGGATCTGGGTGAATAGAGGCTATCGGCGTTGACATTGACATAAAATAGTAAAATAATTATGTTTTATATATGGTTATCACTTTACTGCATCATACTGTTAGGCATTATGTTCCTGGTAGAGCGACTGCCACAACTTCTGTATATATCGAAAATCTGTCTCTTACAGTATGGCTTATTAGATATCAGATGATGTTAGATCATGTGTTCCAGCCTGGAACTTTCTGAATTCTAGTTGCAATATTGGCGGAAGTGGCTCTAATTTATGGCCTGTTCTTGGAAAAGTTTAAATTTGCATAAGAAGTAGGATGATAGGGAAACCTAAAATTCTGAAGTAAAAGAACTTTTATAACATATTTCGGTCAATTTTCTATTGTCAACCATTTTATTAAGTGCTTGTCTTTGATATTAGGGCGCCAAGGTCCATTTTTTGTTGGACAAGCTTTCAGATACAAGGAATCAATTTCTATAGCAGAACAATGATGGATAAATAGGACGAAAATAGACAGTAAAAGAATTCAAAAATTAACTATAATGTTAATTTTTGAATTCTTTTACTATTTTTATTTAATGCTCATCGTTTTTTTAAATTGGTAGTTATTGTTAAGAAAACATCTAGTTATGTCTTTCAGTCATTAACTGATAGGCGCTTGGGATTTAGAAGAATATTATAAATTATACATAAAGATATTAATTATAGAAGCAAAGGGATTCGAACCCTTGACCTCTCGCTAGTCAAGCGAGTGCTCATCCCAACTGAGCTATGCTTCTGTAATTAGATTATATCATATTTCAAGGCGAAAAGAAAGGAAAAAAATTTGTTGGCAGAAAATTGACATAAAATAGTGATATATTTTCCGATTTTTAGCGTTTTAATTCAAATTTCAAAAGTTTGCCAAGCATATATAGGCCTAGAACATGTTTGCCATAAAATAAAATGTCGCGTAATACGTAAATTTTCGCGTGGCATCTATGCTTTCTTATGGTGTTTATAGTACAGTTTTTTTATTATGAGTGTATGCTACAAGGAGGTAACGTACAAGATATTTACAGAAAATTTTTGAATATTTTTGAGTAAACATAATTCTTGCAGGAGCAGTTCAACACACCAGATACAGAAAAATATCATTTTACTAAATGATATAAAGAGTGAGTTTGGTATCTACGCGACTATGGAAAAGTTGTATTGATCGGCATAAAACTTTTAAAAAGTAAGCATGAAAGTCTTATAGATATTTTCGAAAATTATTTTCATGTTTATTGTGAGAATAATTTGTACATCAATCGGGAAATTCTTGTAGCATTATAAATATTGAGAAGAAACTTCTATCTTTTTGGTCGGTTTATAAATATTTTGATCATTGTAGCTATATATTTATTCTTCAGGAATATTAATGGCATTTATTTATTACGGTTTTACAGTGAAACTGAGAAGAAAGCAGAATATTTGCAAACGTAGGTGTAGATAGAATGGTATAAATAGAAATTATGTTCTCTGTTATATATGTACATGATAGGTTGGTATTTATGAAAAAAAATAATTTTGGAAGATATAGAACAGATTTGCTGTTGAAGCGGCATAACATAAATAAACATAGATATGTAATGATTTTACTTGTTTTAACAGTTCTGTTAGTATTGGATAACTACCATTATATCTGTTTGCCTATCTAGTAAAGCACTGCTTCTTTGTGGAGCCAGATCAGTTATGAAACTTTATATGATCGTTTTTGGAATCAGATGTTTTGGATTTTTTCAATGCAGTTCAGTGCACCTGATCAAATGATTTGGAAATAGCAAAAATAAAAATCAAGAATGACAGTCAGGATTATTTTTCAAAAATATAGCTGTTATATAAGAAGGGGATTTAATGAAGAGGCTGTACTCGGCAATGATTAACTTATCTTATCAGCAATAGCTCCTGTAGCGTGTGTTTTTTATTTTTGAATTAAAGTATATTTCGAAAAATAATGAGGGATGATATGGATAAAGAAAAAGCTTATGATCTTTCTAGTTCTGTATTATTTGTTTTGACTGTCTTGGAAATATAAAAATTTTATCTATCTATCCTGTTGATCTACCTAGTTGCGTGGATTATCTTTTTGTTTTTGGAGTGGATTGAAGTGTATTTTCAATGCATACTGGTTTCCGATGGGACTGAAAAATGGGTTAGTGATATTGCCTGGTAATTCTCTTGACGTGTTTTGTTGTTTTGAAGAGATTGCTCATCAAGAAGTTATCTTGTTGTTGTTCGGTACAGGCCTACGGAGAGTAAAGACAAGATCGGAGAGATCCCTTTTTCACGTGGAAGGCGCTAGAAAAGGAACCAATTTTAACAGAAGATCGCTCTAAAGATACCGTAGTAAACATTGTACACCATTTTCGTCTGATTACAGATAATGTTGTATCGCTAGGGATTGTAATCAATAATTTCAGAAGCGTCTTGTTTTTCGTTATCATGATAAGAAACTTTTTCAGCCTCTCGTTTTTAATATAGTAGTGTTTTATTGTATTAAGAAAAAGCAGATTTTTCCAGCTTTTATAAAATCATATACTTTGGATTACTCTAGTTCACAGCATAGCTAACTTTGTAAATTTGCAGAGAAGGATTAGCCAGAATTTGCTGAGCTTTTTAAATTCATACATTATTCAGTTATTTCTTGACACTGATTTACATAGAAGGAAACGGCCGAAATGTGTGTTGGGGTTGGAGCTATGCTTTTTTGACAATATGTCGAAAAATCTCAGCATAACTATGAGAGACAAAATTAATCAAAGATGGAGCAAATGCCGTTCGGAGATTGCTAAAATACAAGTGAAGAATACATGTTTTCTTGGGGAAAAAGTGTTTCAGAGTGATGTAAAACTTATTGGAATTTGATTACTATCATAATGAAATGAATTTAAAGACTAATTATTGTCATATTTTATCAGTTGTCAATGTTGGATTAGATATTTTGTTTGTGGACTTACTAGATGGGTGAGTGGAGAAAATCGACGGGCAAGCTTTTGTTTTTTTTATAGTTGTTCTATGGAGGCATTTCTAATTAATAAAAAAATTATTCCTTGCTTTCTTTATCTATCTGAGGACAATGAAGTGATATCAAAGAATGTATACATAAAAACAGTTTACAATATTGAATGTTTATGATATAGTAAAAAAATCTGATATCAGCCTTGATTCAGACTCTGGACCCTCTGACCGTTTCTTAATCAATGGTATTTATAAAATTTAAAGGAGGTAATCAATTATGATCGCAAAGGAGAAGAAACAGGCAATTATTCAAGAATATGAAAGAACAGAAGGAGACACCGGTTCACCGGAAGTACAGGTAGCGATTCTGACAGCAAGGATTAGGGAGCTGACCAAGCATCTGAAAACGAATCATGAGGATCATCATTCCAGACGTGGATTGTTGCAGATGGTTGGTAAGAGACGTGGTCTTCTGAATTTTTTAAAGAAAATAGATATTGAAAGATATCGTACTTTAATTAAAAAATTAGGAATTCGTAAATAATTGCAAATTTTTAAGGCAGAAATTTTTCGCTCTGTTTTGTTCTGAAAAAATTATTCTTTTGGCAAGAGTCATATCCGGGATTGCTGAAAAGCGCATCCAGTGTGGTGCGTTTTTCAGTTGTTTCGGTTCTCATGCCAGATGAAAATATAAAATATATTGAGATTTAAGGAGAAATAGATGGAAGACAAAAAAATATTTTCCACGGCATTGATCAATAATTATAAGACATATTCGATGAATTTGGCAGGAAGGAAACTTTCTGTAGATATTGGAAGAGTAGGACAACAAGCGAACGGCTGTGCTTTCATGCATTATGGAGATACTACCGTTCTATGTACGGTAACTGCATCTGACAAGCCAAGGGACGGAATTGATTTTTTCCCTTTTTCTGTAGAGTATGAAGAAAAAATGTATGCAGTCGGGAAAATCCCAGGCGGATTTAAGAAAAGAGAGGGAAAGGCCAGCGAGCATGCGATTCTGGTCTCTCGTGTGATTGACCGCTCGATGCGTCCGCTGTTCCCACAGGACTATAGAAATGATGTGACTCTGAATAACCTGGTAATGTCTGTAGATCCGGAGTGTAATCCGGAGGTGGTGGCGATGTTGGGTTCTTTTATTGCTACAACGATTTCAGATATTTCCTTTGATGGACCTTGTGCGGCGACGCTGATTGGTATGATTGATGGTGAGTTGATTATCAATCCTACATTGGATCAAAATGTGAATTCTGATTTAAAACTGACCGTAGCCTCCACAAAGGATAAAGTTATTATGATTGAGGCTGGAGGCAATGAGGTGTCAGAGGAGAAGATGATCGAGGCCATCTATATGGCGCATGAGGTCAATAAAGAAATAATTGCTTTCATCGATACTATTGTGGCAGAATGCGGAAGTGAGAAGCATTCCTATGAGAGCTGTGTGATTCCGGAAGAACTGTTCGTAGCTATCAAAGAGATCGTACCGCCAGCTGTGATGGAAGAGGCTGTCTTCGCTGATTCGAAGAAAGTGAGGCAAGCAAATATCCGACAGATTAGTGTGCAGTTGGAAGAAGCTTTTTCCGAGAATGAAAAATGGCTTTCCGTGTTGAGTAAAGCAATTTATCAATATCAAAAACAGATAGTTCGAAAAATGATTTTAAAGGCTCGTAAACGTCCGGATGGCCGTTCACTTTGCCAGATACGTCCGCTGGCTGCTGAAGTTGATATTATCCCGAGAGTTCATGGTTCTGCCATGTTCACCCGTGGACAAACTCAAATCTGTACTGTGACGACTTTAGCTCCGTTGTCGGAGGCACAGAGGCTGGAGGGACTGGATGGCAATGAGAGCTGGAAGCGGTACATGCATCAATATAATTTTCCATGCTATTCCGTAGGCGAATCAAAGCCGTCTCGTGGGCCAGGAAGGCGTGAGATCGGTCACGGCGCGCTCGCAGAGCGCGCGTTGCTTCCAGTACTGCCGAGTGAAACAGAATTCCCCTATGCGATTCGGACAGTATCGGAAACCTTTGAATCAGATGGTTCTACCTCGCAAGCTTCTGTTTGTGCATCATCTATGTCACTGATGGCAGCAGGTGTGCCGATTAAGAAAGCGGTGGCAGGAATTTCCTGTGGGTTAGTGAGGGGAGATAGGGATGATGACTATCTGGTTTTGACGGATATTCAGGAGTTTGAGGATTTCTTTGGTGATATGGACTTTAAAGTAGCCGGTACCCATGAAGGGATCACTGCGATTCAGATGGACATTAAAATTCCTGGTTTACCTCGCTATATTGTAGAAGAGACAATTGTAAAGTGCAAGAAAGCCAGAGAGTATATTCTGACAGAGGTTTTGGAGAAAACAATATCGGCTCCGCGTCCGGCTGTCAATGAATATGCGCCGAAAATTTTCCAAATGAAGATTGATCCGGATAAGATCGGCGATGTAGTCGGACAGAAAGGAAAAACGATTAACGCGATTATCAATCAGACTGGTGTGAAAATTGATATTAATGACACTGGAAATGTATCTATTTGTGGTACTAACCAGGCGATGATGGATCAGGCAGTAAAGGATATCCAGATTATTACGACAGATTTTGAGGAAGGATAGATATACATAGGAAAGGTTATCAGTATTAAAGAATTTGGAGTATTTTTAGAGTTTGCTCCTGGAAAGGAAGGGATGGTTCATATATCCAAGATCGCTAAAGAGCGCCTTAACCGAGTCGAGGATGTATTGGCTCTTGGTGATATTGTGAAAGTGATCTGCTTAGGCAAGGATAAGATAGGACGAATCAACTTCAGTATCAAAGATATGCCGGAGGAAAAGGAATAATTTTAGAAAATGGAATTTTAGATGGGGCTTGCCTGCTGTTACTTAGAGATTTAGGAAGCTCTATTTTTATGTGGAGTTGAAATGACGAAATGAATATTTGTAGATGCATAAATTTGCTTTAGCAAATTTCTTATCAAAACAAATGATAAGAGTTACATGATGTGATGTTATGATATAACAAAAGACGATATGTTGAACGGGGATGGACTGTGCAGCGTATTGAATAATGGCATTGTTCACATTATTGCAGAGGATGACAAAATCTTGTTATTTATCTTCAGAACGGAGGCTTGCTTTTCGATGACAGCGAATAAGCAGCTGTTCGAGTAGCTGGAAAAAACTATATCGAGTGGATCGCATTTTTCAGATGGGATTCGTTGTTTGGATAGTAAGCGTAGAGAGATCAGCAATCTGGAAAAGAAACTTGGGTAGAAATATTCAAAATAAAACATTCTGGTTTTGTGTTGGTTACAGTTTTGAAAAGATTCTGAATCTGGAGGTTGTAGATTTTTGGAATGTGATTGTCGATAAACAATTTATTTCGAAGGAACGGGAAGTACAACTCAGAGAGTTGTTGAGGATTGTATTTTGTATGTATGATCTTGATGTAAAAAAATTGTAAAGGCTGAAAGGAAAAGTTCATGGAGAAAATAAAAATACAATATTTGAATGAAAATATTGAAAAACTTTGTTATATTGATGGAAAATCAGATTGGATCGACCTACGGGCAGCTGAGGAAGTGAAATTGAAGGTTGGAGAATTTCACTTGATCCATCTTGGGGTTGCGATGCAGTTGCCAGAAGGTTATGAAGCCTATATTGTTCCAAGAAGCAGCACGTTTAAACATTTTGGAATTATTCAAACCAATCATATGGGAGTGATCGATGAGATGTATTGTGGTCCAGAAGATTGGTGGAAGGTGCCTGTATATGCGATGAGGGATACCGTGATTCATGTGAATGATAGGATTTTCCAGTTTCGCCTCATGAAGCATCAGGCGGTAATTAGTTTTGAAGAATGCCAACTTAAAAGTAAAAACCGGAAAGGATTTGGAAGCACAGGTATACGCTGAATTTCACAGATACTGCGTTTCTTCCTCTGCTGATATATTTTATTTAATAGAGAATTTGAATTTTCGTGCTTCATTGACATGAATTATGATACTAGAAGCTTTCCGGAAAATAGACCGAATCAGCTTCTCAGGTTTTGAAAGTTCACATTTTGACACATGAATAGATGCTGGAGAAAATAGTAATCCGAACGTATTTCTAAAAATTAGAAACGACATATCTATTTCCTTAGTAGCAAATCTTATTAATGTCCAGACTGAAAAAATGCTGTAAAGCACTGAGTCCTTCCTGACGGAATGTGTGCTTAGCAGTCGGGTTAAACGCTTCAAACGAAAGCGGATAAAGCAATCTTTGGATAAGTAATTGTGAAAACAAATTTCCGCCTGTATATAAAGTATTCGATGAGTAACATGCACATATTGAATCATAATACAAATTTCATGCCCAGAATATTGAAAGAAAGTTTTGCAGTCATGGTTGTCTAAGTTCTGAAGTCTACGGATAAGATCAAAAAAGAAAAATCCTACTAACAACCATGCTTATCAGAGATATTTTTTCTAAAATTCTAAAATGTGGAATGAGTTCATGACACATATATTCAATATATTGAATTTTAGTTTATCTTCGAGGTGTGAAAAAAGGTATGTCTTCTTTTAATCATATGCAAATAAAAAATATCCGGTTACAGTCATTTCTTCTTAAATGGGTAGAGATAGTTGCTATTTTACATCAGTAAGTTCGATTGTTAGCTCTGTTAGTTCTTTATATGTTTGATGTTTTGAATTACAGTGAATCTTGAAAAAACAAAGGTCAGCAGATATCTTAAATACCTTTCATTTCCGTGAAGAAGAGCTTGATTTTTTGGACTTCGCTCATGAAAGCTTTTTAGTAGCGATTGCATCTGATGATAGGATAAAAGTCTCTCTTCTATTTTAAGTCGAAGAGTATCGGAAGCTTCATTCTCGCTGATATTGTATTGTTGCAGCTTCTGAGCTACTGTTTTTGGCATGCATTTATAGCGGTCCAACTTTATTTGTTCTGAAAATGAAAATTGTTAAGAAGCGTAACAGTTTTTTGGGGGAAAAAGAGGGAAATATAGTTTTAACTGTGGCGTATAGTGAAAAAAGCGAACAACTAGTATTTAATCGGTATGGCATTATTCGGAAAGAAAGGAGAGATATGAAGACTTGCCAGGATACGTTGTCCAAAATAAAGATATACTTGGGTATCATCAGCAGAGGTGTGTTTTTCTGGTATAGGAAATAGTATACAATGAAAATCTGCGGAAACGCTATTGTTTGAAAAATGAGCGATGCTTGAAAATTTTAGAGAACTTACCTACATTTAAAATATATCTGGCAACTCTAGAGCTTAGAACTGCATATGACTGGAAATTTTGAATCACTTTGCTGAGCTGAGCAGCACATGAGGCTTAGATTGAGGATTATTCGAAAAATTGCTCCCTTTTATAATATGATTAATACAGAAAAAGAATTTTATCAGCATTTGGTTGAAATTATTTTGTTTGATTTTCCATGGCAGTTATATATTAATATATTAATCTGTAGATTGTAGGATTTCCCTGCAAGATGTTAGATCTGTCTGATAGCTTTGGATATTTACAAAGTTGTAATGGATGAGGTGGAATAGATAAAATTTTACGATGGCATTGTTGTACAGGAAGAGAGGAAACTGTATTTACAGATGCGCAATCTGCTAGAATAGATATTTTTATAACCGTACAACAAAGATTAAATAGACAATTTTTTTTTCTGATTCAAATAATGAAAGTCAATGATGCATAGAAAAAAGTGTTGCAGCTGCTCTTTACTATATAGTGGAAGATAAGAGTTAGTGCTATACAACAAATGCGTTCAATGCTATACTGAATTATTACATATCTGTATGTGATATGGATAGTTTTCCGAAATAAAAAAAATGTGTGAGATACGGAACAGCGGATTTTGAAACAGTTAGATTGAGTGAAGGGACAGCAATAATAGGTGATAATAAGGATTTACAGGATGACAGATATAGCTGAGGGTATTTAGCTGATGCTGAATCTAAATGACGATAGTCGGTAATAAATGATCATAGATAGCTCCTGCTGGATCTACTTTTTATAGGAGAAATATATAACCGGAAGAGGAAGATGCTGATTTGCGTTAGACAAGAGAAAAGTGTAGAAAGCCATTGGCCTATTGGATTGAAGGGAAGATAAAAAAATTTTGGGTGTATGAACCATATTTAAGGAAGCTTTATCATCTGTGTCAAAGGCTGGTATTCTAGGATTCTGGCGCATGCGAAAGCATAAGAGATCAAAAAAACTGGTTTTGAACAGAAATTTTTATTATTATGTAATGTGTAAAAATAAATTCTTACAGTTAATGTTTAGATCATAAATTTAATCAGAAAATTTTCTATAGAAACTTATTTTGTTTCTTTGATTTCATTAAATTTGGTTGAAATCGTTATTCCAAGATTTTGTTACCTTTTTATCTTCTTTATATTAGTAATAGTAGTTATATGTTCTCTCTCTTTGTTTTGATTGTTCTTATTCAGCAGCAACAGCAGAACGATGTTATCATTTATCATCGGTCGGACAGATCTTGATAACTGCATAGAGGATTTCTGTATCGTTCTTCAGTGGTCTCAGGAATACAGTTGGTTGTATAAGTTCAATATAGCTGCTGCAGGTTGTAATCCTGTTGCAAGATTCTGTGTTTTTTAATCCGTCATTCATAATTTCACCTGTTAGTGAATTATACATTTATCTTGTTCGTATGATGCTAGATATCTTTGGATATTGCTATTTTATCATAGGAGATTGAAACGAACAAAGAAAGTTTTTAGCAAAATTATTCTTTTTTGTAAAAAGCAGGTTGGAAACTGTTAGGTATAGGTGTATAATATACGAAATTTAGTTTTAGATCTTGCAGAATAATCAGAAGAAAGGAGCATGATTTATGGGGAAAAAAGACATTGATTGGGGTAATTTAAGATTTTCATATATGAAGACTGATCAGAGATATGTGTCAAATTACAAAGACGGGGAATGGGATCAAGGAAGAATGACCGAAGATGCTAACGTTGTGATGAGCGAATGTGCAGGAGTATTGCAGTATTCCCAGTCTTGTTTTGAAGGATTAAAAGCATATACAACAGAAGATGGAAGAATTATTACTTTTCGGCCGGATTTGAACGCCGAGAGGATGGAAAATTCGGCGATCAGTCTTCAAATGCCTGTATTCCCGAAAAAGCGTTTCCTAGATGCTGTGGATCAGGTAATTGCTGCCAATGTTGCCTATCTTCCGCCCTATGGGTTTGGAGCAACCTTTTATCTGCGTCCCTATATGTTCGGAAGCAATCCGGTAATCGGAGTGAAGCCTGCGGATGAATATCAATTTCGCATTTTTGGCATTCCTGTTGGTCCATATTTTCAAGGTGGTGCCAAACCGATCACTGTTAAAATCTGTGATTACGATCGAGCAGCGCCTCACGGAACTGGACATATTAAAGTGGGATTGAATTATGCTATGAGCCTTTATACGATGTCCCTTGGTCATGAAAAGGTTTATGAGGAAAAAATGTATCTGGACGCGGCTACAAGAACGAAAGTTGAAGAAAGTGGAGGAGCAAATTTCCTGTTTGTTACAAAAGACAACCTGATAGTCACTCCAAAGTCAAATACAATTCTTCCTTCTATTACTCGTCGTTCAGCAATGTATCTCGCTAAATCATACCTTGGGCTCGAGACAGAAGAACGAGAGATATATGTAGAGGAATTAGAAGAATTCGAAGAATGCGGCCTGTGCGGGACGGCAACTGTTATTGCTCCGGTAGGAAAGATTGTAGATCATGGCCGAGAAATCTGCTTGCCAAGTGGAATGGAAAAAATGGGTCCTATAACTAAGAAGCTGTATGATACATTAACAGGAATTCAGTTTGGAACACTTGAAGCGCCGCAAGGATGGATTCATGAAATAAAAGTAAAATAACTATCTACTTTTCAAGTGGATCCTTTGAAATAAGGTTATGAACTTTGAAATATCCACTTTTCTGGCTGAAAAGAGATCATTTCGGTTTTACTTTTAAATGATCGGATAGATGAGCTATGCATCTTCGAACAAAAGACTGGGTAGAGGTGATATCAGATAGGTTTTCTTGCTGTTTTTTGTTCTGGTATAGCACATACATTCTTTGTCATAAAAATCGAAATTTTATGCTTCTGGATTGACAAAATAAAAAGATGAGTGCTAGAATTAATGATACAAGCATCCAGAGAAATGGGCGACAGGAGGAGTTATGAATCAAAATCATACGCCGCTTCTGGATGTCCTGGAGAGGTTTGAAAGAAACAGACCTGTTTTTTTCAGAATTCCGGGTCATCGGTATGAACGAGGTGTCAGCAGTAGATTGCGAAATATGATGGGAGACGGAGTTTTTCGCTTTGACTTAACGGAAGCGGAGGGGCTAGATGATCTTCACCATCCAAAAGGAGCAATCTTGGAGGCACAGCAGCTGGCAGCAGAGCTATATGGAGCGGACCAAAGCTGGTTTCTTGTGAACGGAACGACTTGTGGAAATGAAGCGATGATCCTTTCAGCGGTGAATCCGGGGGAAAAGATTATAATTTCAAGAAATGTACACAAGTCGGTGCTGATGGGACTGATTTTAAGCGGTGCAATACCTGTATGGGTCACTCAAAGATATTGTGAAGACTGGGGTGTGTTCGGAAGTGTTTCTCCGGAGTTAGTAGAGAAAGCATTTTGCAAAGAGCCGGACAGTAGAGCAGTGTTCTTGATAAACCCTACTTATTACGGAATCTGTAGTGATATTAAGCAAATTTCTAAAATTTGTCATGAGAGAGGGGCGTTGCTCTTAGTGGATGAAGCACACGGTTCTCATTTGTATTTTTCAGATAAGTTGCCTCAAGGCTCCCTACTACAGGGCGCGGATCTTTGTGCTCAGAGCACTCATAAAACTGCTGGTAGTATGACCCAAAGTTCTCTTTTGCATTGTCAGGGAGAGCTTGCAAACAGGGAACGAATAGATGAAAATTTGAAATTAGTGATGAGTACCAGCCCTTCTTACGTGCTGATGGCATCATTAGATGCTGCCAGGTATGAGCTTGGCATAAAAGGGAAGGAAATGATGGAGCGGGCGGTGAATTTGTCACTGGATGCTTCTGAAAGATTAGAGAGGATACCTGGGATTTCTGTAATGAAGGAAGCAGGCAATAAAAATGTAGAACTTGATAGAACTCGTCTTGTGTTTTCCGGACGCGAGTTGGGCATTGGAGGCTATGAGTTGCAAGAACATCTTTATACTTACTCGGGTGTGAGTACGGAGCTGGCGGATTATGAAAATGTTGTGGCAGTAATTACTTGGGCAAATAAATACAGTGAAATAGAATGTATGGTGAACGCGACAGGACAAGCTGCTCTTTTGGCTGGAAAGAAAAAAGGCAGACTTCAGAAGATGAATCCGAGGCTTCCAGATATACCGGAAGCTGTAATGACACCGAGAGAAGCCTATTTTTGCCGAAAAAAAATAGTTCCATGGAAAGAAATGAAAGGAGAAATAGCTGGTGAGATGGTAGCTCCTTATCCTCCGGGAATACCATTGATCTATCCGGGGGAAATTATAACAGAAGAAATCTATGATGCCATGAAACAATATAGACAAGAGAAAATTCTATTGCACGGGCCAGTTTCAGAAAATTTTTCCACATTCCGGGTACTGGATCCATAATATAGATGTTTGAGCAGACAATCGTATGTTTCGGATTGACGGGCTGCTTTTTTAGATAAAATAAATTAGTAACAAACCTGCATAATGAGACAGATTGCGAAAGAGGAGATGCGTTTATTATGATGAAAACAGTGGTAAAATTTGGTGGAAGTTCCCTGGCTAGCGCAGCACAATTTCAGAAAGTGGGAAAGATTATTCATAGTGATGTGGCAAGAAGATATGTAGTTCCTTCTGCACCTGGCAGACGTTTCGGAGGAGATATGAAAGTGACCGATATGCTGTACGAATGCTATCGTTTAGCAGAGGAAGACAAGAATTTTCAAGGAGCGCTGGAAAATATCAAAGCGCGTTATATGGAGATTATTAAAGGTTTGTTTTTGAATTTTTCCATAGATGAAAAATTTGAAGAGATTGCGAAGAATTTTCGAAATAAGGTTGGTGAGTGTTATGCTGCGTCCCGCGGCGAATATTTGAATGGCATTATTATGGCAAAGTATCTGGAATTTGAATTTGTGGATGCGGCAGAGGTTATCTGTTTTAAGGAAAATGGAAATTTTGATGCTGAGAAGACAGATGAGGTCATGTCAAAACGTTTGGAAGGACTTCAGAAGGTAGTGATCCCTGGTTTTTACGGGGCAAAGCCAAATGGAAGTGTGAAAACTTTTTCCAGAGGAGGTTCCGACATTACAGGTTCGTTGGTAGCAAAAGCAGTCCATGCTAATCTCTATGAAAATTGGACAGATGTATCTGGTTTCTTAGTGACGGATCCAAGAATAGTAAAAGATCCTGTGACTATATCCACAATAACATATCGTGAAATGAGAGAGCTTTCCTATATGGGGGCAACTGTCCTGCATGAGGATGCTATTTTCCCGCTTCGGAAAGAAGGGATTCCGATTAATGTGAGGAACACTAATTGTCCGGAGGATCCGGGAACGATGATTGTGGAGAGTACCTGTAACAAGCCAAAATATACTATTACCGGCATTGGTGGTAAAAAGGGATTTGTTTCCATAACCATAGAGAAAGCCATGATGAATGCAGAAATTGGGTTTGGGAGAAAGGTTTTGCAGGTCTTTGAGGAAAATGGGCTTTCTTTCGAACACACGCCCTCCGGAATCGATACTTTTACAGTTTATGTACATCAAAGCGAATTTGAATCAAAGGAGCAGCAGGTAATTGCTGATCTACATCGAGCTGTACAGCCGGATTTGATTGAACTAGAATCTGATCTGGCTTTGGTTGCAGTGGTTGGAAGAGGAATGCGGCATACCCGCGGCACTGCTGGGCGGATCTTTTCAGCGCTAGCACATGCCCATGTAAACGTCAAGATGATCGATCAGGGTTCCTCAGAGCTGAATATTATTATCGGCGTGGAAAATCGGGATTTTGAAACAGCGATACAGGCAATTTACGAAATATTTGTGATTGCACAAAAATAATTTGGAAGGCACAGAATACTTGAATGCCCCTTAGTGGAAACTTGAAAGTTTGTCCGGATCGAATGGAAGATTGGCGAGGTGGTATCGATTTTTTGTTTATGGTACAGGCTGCAAGGATACTATTAAATTTACAGTGTAGTATTTATTCAGGAGATTCATTATGTTGACAGTCAAGGAAATGATAGCAGATGATGTCTCTGAATGAAAAAAGAAAGGGTAGTGAAACGGAATGTCTGCAATGTAATGAAGAAAAAGTATTCTGAAGTCAGGCATTTTTGGCTGGAGGTGACAGACAGCAGGTTATTTCGATGAAAAAATGGAGTATCCTTATCATGCAAGCAGTGCGAATGAACAAATGCTGACTGATATGTAATTAAATCAACATGAATAATGAGGAAAGTCCGATGAAGAGAATATTGTTAAAACTGAGTGGTGAAGCGTTAGCAGGACAGAAAAAAACTGGATTCGATGAAGCTGTTGTTACAGAAGTGGCTAAGCAGGTAAAGATTTTGCTGGATGAGGGTATCCAAATCGGCATTGTCATTGGAGGCGGAAATTTTTGGAGAGGAAAAACAAGCAAGAATATTGACCGCATAAAAGCAGATCAGATCGGAATGTTGGCAACGATCATGAACTGTCTTTATGTGTCAGCCATATTTCGTTCACAAGGAATGATGACGTCGATTCTGACTCCTTTTGCATGCGGAGAATTTACGGAAATGTTCTCGAAGGAACGCGCAAATAAATATTTTGCTTATAATATGGTGGTATTTTTCGCGGGTGGAATTGGTCATCCATATTTTTCAACGGATACCAGTACCGTTCTTCGGGCTATAGAGATCGATGCTGATATGATTCTGTTGGCGAAGGCTGTGGATGGAGTCTATGACTGTGATCCGAAGTATCATCCAAATGCCAGAAAGTATTTGGAGATATCTATACAGGAAATTATTGACAGGAAATTGAAGCTTGTAGATTTGACAGCTTCCATTTTGTGCATGGAAAACAAAATGGAAATGATTGTTTTTGGACTGAATGAGAAGAACAGCATTGTGAATGCTGCACATGGCATTGTCACAGGAACTAGAGTAACGGTAAAATAAAATTAGAAGCAGACTAAGGAGAAGTATATACGGAGGATTTTACAGAAATGAAGGGGAAAATTCAGATATATGATATAAAAATGACAAAAACCATTGAGAACTTAAATAAAGAGCTGGAAACAATTCGGGCCGGACGTGCTAATCCTCATATTTTGAATAAGATTAAGGTAAATTATTACGGGGTGGAAACTTCCATTCAGCAGGTGGCCAATATTACCATTCCGGAAGCTCGTATAATACAAATCCAACCGTGGGAGTCTGCACTGATTAAGGAGATCACACAAGCAATTCAAACGTCGGATTTAGGCATTTATCCAAACACGGATGGAAAGGTCATCCGTTTGATATTCCCAGAACTGACAGAAGAGCGTAGAAAAGAACTAGTAAAGGACGTTAAGAAGAAAGGTGAGGCAGCAAAGATTTCGATTCGCAATATTCGTCGAGATGCCAATGACGCATTTAAGAAGCTGGAGAAGGAAAATGTATCTGAGGATGAGATTAATAAGCTTGGAGAGGAAGTTCAAAAGTTAACGGACAAATACATTAAAGACGTGGAGCAGAGAATAGAAGAAAAATCCAAAAAGATTTTAACAGTATAAAGCCTTGAGGGCACTCTTGTAAGGATGTAATAATCTTGAGGAGAATTTTATGAAGTTACCAAATCATATTGCGATTATCCTGGATGGGAATGGACGTTGGGCGAAAAATAAGGGGATGCCAAGAAGTTATGGTCATATCATAGGCTGTGATAATTTGGAGAAGATGTGTAATATTATCTGTGAGATAGGGGTTCGCTATCTCACAGTCTATGCTTTTTCTACAGAAAACTGGAAGAGATCCAAGGAAGAGATTAAGATATTGATGAACTTATTCCGAAAGTATCTGAAGCGCTGTGAGAAAAGCGTGAAGAAGAATCAAATGCGTGTGAAGATTATAGGCGATCCGGAGAGGTTAGAGCCGGATATTCAGAGGAGTATTTGTAAACTGGAGGATATGTCCAAAGATTACGATAAAATGTTTTTTCGGATCGCTCTAAATTATGGAGGCAGGGATGAAATTCTCCGAGCTGTGACACGGCTGGTGAAGGATGCACGTCAGGGAAAGCTTCCACAAGGAAAGATTAGCGAAGAAATGTTGGATTCTTATCTAGATACACCTGGGATACCGGACCCTGATCTACTGATTCGTACTAGTGGGGAGCAGCGGTTATCAAATTTTATGCTCTGGCAGTTGGCATATACGGAATTTTATTTTACGGATGTTCCGTGGCCTGCGTTTGATAAAAAAGAATTGGACAAAGCTATTGAACAATATAATGAGCGAGACAGACGGTATGGCGACGTGAAGGAAGAAAAGTCGAAGGAGGGGGGGGCATGTTTATAACGAGATTAATCAGTGGTATCATTTTGGTGGAAGTGGCATTTTTGACCATATGCTGCGGCGGATGGGTGCTGTATTTTACAATGCTCACGCTCTCTTTGATAGGAGCTTGGGAGCTGTACAAATCCATGAATGCCCATGAAGAAAAGCCCTTTGGGCTTCTGGAAATAGCGGAATACATTAGCATTCTTATGTATTATGTGAGTCTTATCCTGATGTTTGGTGTGTTTCAGATGATGGCTGTGATACTAGGCTTGATAATTTTGATGTTTCTTTATGTGTTTCTCTATCCGCATTATCATGCCAATCAAGTGATGGCTGCATTTTTTGGAATCGTATATCTGGGAGTGATGCTGTCTTATATTTATCAGACGAGAATGTTGCCGGGTGGTATTTTTCATGTATGGTTGATTTTCTTTTGTTCCTGGGGCTATGATACGTGTGCTTATTGCGTGGGAATGCTTATTGGAAAACACAAGATAGATCCTATTCTGAGCCCTAAGAAAACAGTGGAGGGTGCAGTGGGAGGAGTGATAGGATCTATGATTTTAGGGCTGCTGTACGCATTGATTATCAGAAAGGCGTTTTTGCAA
Organism: Lachnospiraceae bacterium; assembly: GCA_021442455.1. Classification (GTDB taxonomy): domain Bacteria; phylum Bacillota; class Clostridia; order Lachnospirales; family Lachnospiraceae; genus Scatomonas. The sequence continues at coordinate 63,268 of JABUSY010000046.1, forward strand.
TATACGGTTATTTGCGGAATCGGAGCTCTGTTCTCAATGGTAGGAGATCTTGCAGCTTCAGGAATCAAGAGAAATATGAAAATCAAGGATTACGGAAAGCTGATACCGGGTCATGGTGGGATAGTGGATCGGTTTGACAGTGTGATTTTTACGGCGCCTGTCATTTATTATCTGTTTCTTTTTCTGCAATGAATAAATTAAACATAGGTGTGACGAAGGAGAGTTTTTCAAATGTTTTCGTCAGGTGGTATATGTCAGTGACCTCGGCGAAGAGCAGTTTGCAAATTTTGTGTCGCTTGTGCTGATTAGTAGTCGTAGATACGAATTCGCTCAGGCTCACAGAGATAACAGAGCAATTTGGGGTAGAGGGAGATTCTATATAGTCACATTATTCACTATGTAAAGAAACGATATCATCAATTTAGCAAGAATAAAATTGATTTATAAGTGCGAAAATCTTATACTGTTCACTATCATTCAGAATCTTTTATGAATGATGATTTGTTATTATTCTGGACAGAAACAAGGTGGAGAACACTTTTGGTTGCTGTAGAATGGTTCCATGGAGCAGGCAGAATTGCAGGAAAGGGGCAAAGATGTAAATGGCGTTGCAGATCTGTAAGGATATTAAGACATGCATGAAAAGAATGAAAAAGAGGAATGCGTCGTTAGGATTTAGCTCTTTCCTTTAGTTAGTTCGTACAAAGATTTCAACGGTCAGTTAATTGCCATACAGTTTTTGAGAGATGTATGATTAGGTTTATTTGACTGTGAAGTCATTAAAAATCCTGTAATAATTTTTCCAGGTAACTTAAAAATAATGATTAGTGCATATCATTAAGCAAGGTCTATGAGGAAATGAATAAAACAGGTGAAGTGATTCGCCATCATGTCAACTCTACATATGCTAATAATGTTTCCGTTCAACTTGGGTATGATGAATTTGTTGGTATTTTGCTCCCGCACTGAAGGAAGACAGGCCGGTGATGGAATGATGGCAAAAACTTAGAAGAGATAACAACAGAATGGAGTTAGAGGAAATCAAGCGCATTCAGAAAACATGCTGTAAATTCTGGTTTCTTTTCTGTAGAGGTGGATACTATCAAGTTTATACAAAATGTTACCGAAACGTAAGCTACATCTTTATGATTACTTCATAGACCACATATCATTATCAGTGAATTGATAAAACTGAATATAAATTCGCCAATACTTTGATGGAATGTTTAAACTGAATAAGCGTAGTAACATACAAAGATTTTGTCAAAAACATTCTCCTTCGTAGTATAAGTGAGTCACAAAGTGATGTTTTTTATTCCTCGATTTTTATTTTTCTGTTATTGCGATGGTTGTATAGTATTTCTGTTTGACGGTAGTAGTGTTGTTTTGTTTTCAGAATCGATTTGGAATAAATCTTGGAATAGAATAGGGAGATCATGACTTTATATCAACATACTGTCAATTCAGTATAAAATATCATGTACTTGCCACTTTATTGAAATTATTGAGGGCTTCGTGAGAATATTGTAAATTATTCTGCATTTGCTTTCGCTTTGAAATATGCTCGCAAATTCGAGTAGAGGATAAAGGTCTCTCTTATTTTATAATGAGCATTTCCTTTTTCTTCTTTCTTCAAAACAACCAAGTGCACAGAAAGAAACATTCAGAAGTAACATCTTTGTAAGTTTCTCAATCAAAAGATTAATTTGATATTAGAATTATTATACCAATGTTATTGTGTTACGAAAATAAATTTTAACTGTTTTCTTGTCATGAATGACACTGTGTTATTCAATAAATTGATTCACGAGTAAATAAATATGAATCTATTCGATCAGACTGCCGATCATATATAATTGGAAATGTTTAATCTGTATTGCATCACTGTTGGGTTATTTTTTTTTATCCGGAGATAAATATTTGTAGATGATATTTTTTGTACATTTTAAAAAAGTATTCAAACAAACTAGAAGTTTTTACTTCAATCTTGTTTTTCACGTAACAGTAATGAATTGTTTATCTTATAATTCTTTCAAAGTATCGTTTCTATATCTGATTGGATAAGTAGTTCGAATATTCTCCATTATTTTAGACAGTTATTTTTATAATTTGAGATTGTTTTCTACTTTCAGAAAGCTTACATCGTCTAGCTACCATAGGATGCTTATCTTGAGTAATGATGTATTGATGTTCGCAACGTATTTCTTTTTGTGTCATTTATTGTGCGATTTTAGTGTTTCATTCCATAGTCAAACAGATTTTGGTAAGATATTTAATAATTTCGTTATTAAAATCGTTTATTGTGGAAAGTTGTATAGCTCAGTTTATTCAGATGCTTTACAATATCAAAAGTTCTCGCTTTCTTATTGTATATAAATTCAAAATTGTTTTTATAATTTTAGTTTCTTCATACAACGATAACAGATTCTGGTTTATGTTATAGTGCGAGTAATTTTTCATATATATTGAAATATAATAAACATTCATTCGATACTACGGTTAAGCCAATTTCTGAAGGAACCTTCTATCATTGTTTTCAGTGACACTGATTACTTCGATTGCATTATTGCTTTTTTGTCAGAAATTTATAAACAATCGATTTTTCTTGGTTTGAAAAAGGTATTTTTCTTTCTCGGATTTTATGATATACTTAATGTTAGTATAATTTAGGGTATGAGTTATTATTGAAAAAGGCATAAAAAATTTAGGATGAGAAAATAGTTATTTTAGGATCCAGAAAGTTGATTGGTATACAGATGCTGGAGGCAATCAGAAATAACGGTGATCTTTAGATTGTTGGCCTCAGTGGGTGCAGTAATATAAAATTGTTAGAAAGACAGATACGGGTATTCCGATCAAGGCTTGCTGTGGAGGGGGATAATAAACTGGTAAAAAAATTTGAGGGTGAAGATAGAAGACATGAATATACAGATTGTTTTCAGGTTGGAAGAGCTGCTGAAATTGGTCTGACTGGAGGAAGCCGGACTTGGTAGTGATTGAAGTTGTGGGAATGATCAGTATACGTTTTATGTTTGCTGTCTGTCATACAGGAAGGTAAAGATATCGCTCTGGCAAATAAATACAGAAATGTTTGGCTATCTGAATTATGCAACTGGCTTGACATGGACTCATTGACTTTGATCGATAAAGGTCATGAAGTGATGGAAGTCTATTGTCTGTTCAGTGTGAACTAGATCAGATTGAGGTGGTTTTCAGACGACGAGTGTGATACATTCAATGGTAAAATTTTCTAACGGAGCAGTTCTCGCTCAGATAAGTCTCCCGGATATGAAGCTGCCAAATTGATATGTATTGTACTATCTAAGAGAGAAGAATATCGACGTTGTAAACGGATTGATTTACAAAGAGCTGAGAGATTACTTTTGATGTGCCGGATATAAATACATTTAGGGGGGGTAAAAAAACTGTTGTATGGCCCCCAGACAAACTCTTTTTGAAATTGTTAGTTTCTGTCAGTTATATAGATAACTATGTATGTGGTGTGGAATGTTTTTGGTTTAGTGAAGAAAAATTTGACTAAGAGAAATGATTTTCTAGTTGTGAATCAAGTGGGGAAAGGTATATATTCCCTCCTGAGCTGCAGGAAAAGAAGTTATATTACAGTATGATTTTCATTATCATTTCCTGCCTCAGGTCAAATGGGAGCAAAGGTAGCCTAGGAGGCTATGCGTTAAGGACTTGCTCAAAAAAATCATATATTTTCTTGTAATAAATTTTTTTTATCACATTTAGCTTTCTTATTGATTTTTAATATAGGTTTCTGCTAATGGATAAGTATAAAAGCCTTGATTAACATTCAACCTTTCTGTCTTATCGATTGGATACACCTGTTGGTTCAGGGGGGGTATTAGCTTATGTTATCCTTTGTATATGTATTTTGTAAGTTTATAATTTCTACTCAATTTTTGCAATAATGCATAGATTATACAAATTTTAAATGTAATCATTCGTGTTTTATTTGAGATGTGGTGCTGTTTCCTTGTTTCTTGTTCAAACAGGAGGCATTAAAAACGGTTAAAAAGTAATGAAATTAACTATCATGGTTTTTGTGGCGGCTGTTTTACTGATGGATTCGAATGTAGAGATACATCTAACGGACTTCGATATGATCTTCAACGGATTTAGTTTTGAACACAATATCATTGTCCCTATGGAGGAGTTTTCACCTCAGATAATCGAGATGTTACTTTTATATATACCTATAAACTAACAAAAGGAAGGAATCTATATGTAGTATACAATCAAACTGTAGATAGCTGTATATGTTCGTGTTTTTGTATTTTCTGCTCTTATGAAGTTTGCAATAGTAACAGATATAGATAAAATTGAAGGAAAAATCATTGAATTGGAAATGGTAAGGCAACTTTGGTATAGGGAATCTTAACGGACGAAGTTTTAGATTAGAGTAAAAGGCTTTAATAAATGATGATATATAAAGAGAGAAAAGCTTTCAGCAATTTTTACAGTACGGCAGATATCTATGCACAAGCCAGTTTCTAAACTGTGAGACTGGCCGAATGCCTTTATTTCATAGGGGAATATATTTTGCGTTTAAAAATGGAAATAGTCCACTTTTGATTTCCTAGAATGAGAGTGTACTTGGTGCCATATAGGATGACATAGCATATTTGTGTATTAAAGAAAACACTGATTATCACTATTTAGTTCTGGCGGAGTTTTATGTGAAGTTGCTATTATCTGAGTTAAAATGTAATTACTGAATGCAACATTATTGTACAAATATATGAAAGAGCATTTTGAGGAGATTGATTATAACAAGACTGAACTGTTTTTTCCTTCTACAATACGCTGTTTGAAAAGTGCAGAACAATCATTGATATCGGTCAGACAGTTCATAGTAAAATGATGGGATACTATTATCAAGTATTCCAATCACGGAAATTTCAATTTTCTCTATGTTTTTGTTTAGATTTCCATTTTCTATGCGGTTGCGAACAAAGAAAATTATACAGGCTACTGCAAGGTGTTAGATAAGCTAGCAAGCAAACTTTGGCGTGTTTAAAGTTGTATAGAATCAAATCGAAAATCAACGGCTATCATTTCTACTTAAAAAGGTTGAGTATGCAATTTAGCCGAATAGGGAGAGATGAAATCGTTAGTATATCATTTGTATCAATCAATGAGTATAGAATGAAATTATTTAGAAAATATGAACAAATTTGATTATTTTCTTGCTGGAAAAAGGGGATGTTGGCACAAGAAAGAAACTGGGGAGGGTATAGTATTAAAGAATGTATGATCTATACAAAGAGCACTCCATCAGAATTAGGTTAGTATTCTAAATCCATATAGATTTTAAGGCAGATGTCTCTTGTATGATAAGGTGAGTAATAAGAATTCAGCCTATAAACATAATAATATCAAAATATAAAGAGAAACAGAAAAAACAAGTTCAATTTTAAAATGCAAATCTTAAAAAATATATTGACGAAAATTGCAAGAAATGATATAGTAGAGATAGTATATAGAGTTAGAGGTTGGTAGTGATAATGCGGGAGTGTCGAAATTGGAAGACGAGCAAGACTAAGGATCTTGTAGCATTTTGCTGTGTGGGTTCAAGTCCCATCTTCCGCAGAACTCTTAAATGCAAAACATAATCTGAGGTATGTCATTCATTTTTAAAGAAATGGTTTTATCGGTATATATCCAGTGAGTGATAGATGCGTACAACGTTCAATATAGGGAAAGATATTAAAAAAGGAGAGATATGATAGGGTTGAAGTCTTCTGTAGTTCAATGGGCGAACGAAATGTTTAAGTCAGATGCATGATAGTGTATTAACAAGAATTAAAAGCAAAAGTTTTAGTTGTATTATTTTTGGTAATTTATCAATTGATTTTGAAAAGAAATCTATAAAGTGTATCTATGAAATTAAAAATGATATTACAGAAAAGGGGGTTAAAAGATAATGTGTGGATTGGATTTTTTCTTAATACTATTCGCTATAGAGACTGGTGTTATTTTTTGCAGTAGTGCGTATGTGTTAAGTGAGATTCTGTTAACCTATTATAAGAAACAAGGGCTAGTGGTATATTAAGTGAGATTCTGTTAACCTATTATAAGAAACAAGGGCAAGCGTAATCTACATTGTTTTTATTGAATAGTGTATGTTATTAACAGCAAAAGGTAAAAAAGATCCGCTTTTCATTCGGAGAAATTATCTTCTGAATGAGAAGCGGATCTTTTATGCCTACATTGACAATTGGAAAAAGTTTGTTATACTATTTCTATAACAAAAAAACCACAGAAAAAGAGGTTTAAAAGTATGTGTTTTGAAAGGATACGGATCGATTTTAATAGTGATGAAGCTATTTATATACAGCTTCGCAATCAAATTCTTCTTGGAATCGCCACTTCACAGCTTCAGGAGGGGGATGTACTGCCTTCTGTGCGTCAAATGGCAGATTGTATCGGCATCAATATGCATACAGTAAATAAAGCGTATAGCGCTTTACGTCAGGAGGGTCTTCTGACTATAGATCGTCGTCAAGGTGCTGTCATCCGGATCGACACTAATAAGCTGCGTGCACTGGAAGAGCTGCAGGAAGAGCTACAAGTGATTTTGGCCAAAGCGGTGTGCCAAAATATATCCAAAGAAGAGGTACATCAGTTGGTGAGTGATATCTTTGCGATGATATATGGTTATACGAAGGATTAGACTGTAGTGGCTTTGGATATTCGGTGCTTGAACCAGAAGATGAAATAGTATATATCAAACTAACAGGAGGACATATATGAATGACTCATATAGCGCGCAGGCAAAGAATGCGCTTGCGATTGCTGGGAAAATGGCCAGACAGTATCAACATATGTATATAGGAACGGAGCATTTACTGATGGGACTTTTGAAAGAGGTTCAAGGGACCGCTGGCATGGTTCTTGCAGAGTATGGAGTGGAGGAAGAAGAGCTAACAAAGCTGATAGATCGTCTTATCTCGCCAACAAGTACAGTAGAGACAGACAGACAGCCAGTCTATACGCCAAGAGCAAAAAAACTTCTAGAAGAGGCAATACGGGAAGCTAGACATTTCGGAAGTGATGATATAGGAACAGAACATATTCTCATCGCTATGTTGAAGGAAGCAGACTGTGTTGGAACCCGTTTATTGTATACTATGGGAGTAAATATCCAGAAGCTTTATATGAGTATTTTGGCAGCTATGGGTGGAACACATAAACTTTTTAAAGAGGAATTGCCAGAGCAGCGGGCTAAGGGAGCAGAAGGCTATTCTACACCGACGCTGGACCAATACAGCCATGATCTTACGGCAATGGCGAAGCAAGGAAGGCTGGATCCTGTGCTGGGAAGAGAACAAGAGATTGAACGAATTATACAAATTTTGAGTAGAAGGATAAAGAACAATCCTTGTTTGATCGGTGAAGCAGGTGTTGGAAAGACAGCCATTGCCGAAGGGTTAACCTAGAGGATTGTATGGGGGATGGTACCTGAAAAAATTGCGAATAAGCGTGTCGTAGTGTTGGACTTGTCAGGAATGCTAGCCGGTTCTAAATATCGAGGGGAATTCGAAAAAAGAATTAAAAAGGTTGTAAAAGAGGTAATGAGCCATACGAATATTCTTTTGTTCATCGATGAGCTTCATACAATCATTGGTGCCGGCGGAGCCGAAGGGGCACTGGATGCCTCGAATATTTTAAAACCGTCTCTTTCTAGGGGCGAAATTCAAGTGATTGGTGCCACCACTATGAATGAATATCGAAAATATATCGAGAAAGACGCAGCTCTGGAACGGAGATTTCAGCCTGTTATGGTAGAAGAGCCGACAGAAAGCCAGGCGCTTGTTATACTGAAGGGACTTCGGCCATTTTATGAGAAACATCACGGGATAGAAATCACTGATAGTGCATTGGAAGCCGCTGTGAAGATGAGTACTAGGTATATCAATGACCGTTTTCTTCCGGATAAAGCTGTTGACCTGATCGATGAGGCTTCCGCCAAGATGCAGTTAAAAAGCTATAAAATTCCAAAAGGAATTCAAAAAAATGAACAAGAGCTTCAACAGATATTGAAAACTAAGGAAGAGGCAATCAAAAAGAGCGATTTTGGGAATGCTCATATGCTTCAGGAAAAGCAGGAAAAGATTCAAAAAAATCTGGAGAACGCAAAAAACAGGTTTGAGAAACGATGTCGTGATAGAAAAATGCAAGTAACAGAGGAGAATATCGCTCAGACAGTTTCAGAATGGACAAAAATACCAGTAAAACGACTAGAAGAAGAAGAAACCAAACGTTTGGACTGCCTAGAGAAAACTCTTCATAAACGTGTAGTAGGCCAGGAGGAAGCTGTGAAAGCTGTAGCTTTGGCAATCAAACGTAGTCGTGTGGGATTAAAAGATCCACATCGTTCTATCGGTTCCTTTCTTTTCCTAGGTCCTACCGGCGTGGGAAAGACGGAGCTGTCTAAAGCCTTGGCTGAAGCCGTGTTTGGCAGCGAACAATCTATGATTCGAGTCGACATGTCGGAATATATGGAAAAACATAGTGTCTCCAAACTGATTGGATCGCCTCCAGGATACGTAGGATATGATGAAAGTGGACAGCTTTCAAAAAAAATGCGTCGAAATCCTTATAGTGTGCTGCTGTTTGACGAAATCGAAAAAGCACATCCAGATGTGTTTAACATCTTTCTTCAGGTATTGGATGACGGATATATTACGGATGCCCAGGGAATAAAGATTTTTTTCAAGCAAACCTGTATCATTATGACATCTAATATAGGAGCGCAGTCTATCATAGAGCCGAAGCGTTTGGGTTTTTTATCACAGGAAGATCAGCAGAAGGATTATGAGTATATGAAGGAGAAGGTAATGAATGAGGTTAAACGAATGTTTAAGCCTGAGTTCTTAAACCGAATCGATGAAATCATTGTGTTTCACTCTTTAACCAAGAAAGAAATGAAGCATATTATCAATATTTTGCTGAAGGATTTGAAAAAGCGATGCAACGAACAGATGCATATGCAACTTCGGGTTAGCGATAAGGTAAAAGAGTATTTGATAGAAACTAGCTTTGACAGCAAGTATGGTGCGAGGCCCTTGAAGCGAGCAATTCAAAGCAAATTGGAGGGTCCGTTAGCAGAAAAGATCCTGCGGGGAGAGATTAAGAAGGATGACACGATATCTGTTGGTTTATATAACAAAAAAATCACATTTAAAAGTCTTTAAGGGAAAATATGTTGAAAGCTTTATCATTTTATAGAAGGAAAAGTATATTGCAGAAAATGCTTTGTCAGTAATCGATATGTTTTATTCACTGACAACAGTGTTTGCTTCCATCGTCATTAATGGAGACGTAAGAGCTTCTGGTTTATTGAAACATGAGAATATTCATCAGGACAGTAGTGAACGTTTTTTTGGAGTAATCATTTTGGTTGAAAATTTGAAAGTTTTGTGTTTTTCAAAGGGAGCGTAGTGGTTCTGAATACGCAGGAGAGCATATTGAATCAGGCTGATGAATATCTGAGTATAGATTTTATCGCACTCTATTCATGTATAATATAATGGCAGTAGTGTTTCAGGAACTGAGAACATTCTACTTTGTTGATTTGTTATCTGTTTATATATATGATTATGTTTATGTTCTTCGCTCTTCATATGAAGAGC
>JABUSY010000040.1 GCA_021442455.1 Lachnospiraceae bacterium
TGACGAGAATAAAATCAGCGCCGGAAAGCTGACGCACTTTATCAAGCTGATAAGCATGTTCGTTATGCAAACGAGCAAATTGTACGTATCGCCACCAGAAGATATTTTATTGTTTCATATTTTTTATTTACACAGCTGTCAAAAAAATTTCTAGACTGTTAATACAAACTGTTATTTTTCATTTTAATCTTATCATCTATGATGATCCTATACAACTCCTTTCCTCTATTGGAATTATCCATCGTATTCCAGATAATCAATATAAAACATTTCAAACACTTTGCTCTTTTGTTCATCAAGTATGCTCATATTGTCGTTAGTCACAGAATTCATTACCCGGTTTCCTTCCGCAGCTCCGCAATATTTTTCTTGATGATCTTCATCAAAAACAACAAGAACTTCCAAAAATATCCGATGATCAGCTTTGTATTTAACACTTTTCGCTAAGACAAAATGCCTTCTCCCGTCTTTCATTTCGAAATAATGTAAATATCTGTTTTTAACAATGCATCTTTTATCGAAAATCTATTTTTTAACATAACCTTAATTGAAATTTCTCACATATTTAGCCATCTGAAAGGATACATCTTTTTCCTATACTCTCTCAAACATACTTCCCGACTGTTTAGTCAGACGCATATAATTTTGCCTTCTTTATTTCTTCTAAATGCGAAGCAGCAAACCAGAAGAATCAAAATAGGAAATATAGTTAAATTATCATAAAGATACTTCGATTTTACACTGACGCACACCTCCTAGCATTGATTCCTCGTTATTTGATGGCGAACCCCAACTGGGAACATCTTCCATGAACAAAATAGCTCTAATGACGACAAATACAAAGTTCTAAACAGTCAGCTCCTATATTTTTAAAAAAATAACTCGGTGCTTATTTTTCACTATATCCCTACAAGTTTATGTTCACCCAAAACTAGATGCTGTATTAAATACCAGATAGCAGAAATGTCCTTCAATTTCTTCTGAATTCATCAGAAGCATTCTTTAGAACATCAAAATCAAAAAAACAATATCCAGAGTTCAAGATCGTTGAAAAGCACAATGCTCAATATATATTTTGAACATGTTCTCATTTTGGTCGATACATATGGATCCAATACATAAACAGTTTACATGGCTTGCATATCTTTCTCATACTTAAGTCCTATCATCGTTCATAACCTTTCTGCAATATAACGGCCGAGCGATATGACAATAATGACGAAAATCCACACATATAACACCTACTGTAGTATCGACTACATGAATTGTTACAGATCAGATGATCCGTATTGTTTACTCGCTGTACCGTTACTAATTCTAATCCTGACGATGTCTCTAACTTGCTTTCAACAAGCTGATAGAGCAGTTTCGGCATTGTTAAGATCCCATATTTGCGTACAGCTGAAATTTCCACTCTTCCCACCTGATATCTCATGACGCGCATAACTTCTTCGCCAGCAAGCGAATGAACCTCTATGAAACTATAAGGGCTTTTATCAGATTCAGATATGTCATCTGGAGGCTGTCACTTTTTCATTGTCATCCAGGAAATATACCTCACAGATCTTATATATTTCTTCCCGCAGAATATGAATATAACAGGAAAGATCCCTCTTGACGTTCAGAGGTAGGACAAATATCACATAGTTATCGTTACCTCCCCTATAAGATCGTCAAATCATTCTTACTATAGAGAATGCTTTGTGACAAGCTGTGAAAAATTTTCGTTAGTTTTCTTTACGCGCCATGATATTCTCTATCTCACTCAATCGCTTATAGATCGCCGGATAGATATTCTCACCAATCCTTATACAAACATTATAGAAAATAACTAGAAGCGTCATGGCTTTCTTATAGGTTGTAAAGTGAAAAGTACAGGTCCTTCTCTTGGACGCCAAAAAGTTACATATAAAAGCGCATCGATCTCTGCTCGCTCACATTCCTTCTCCAGAACTCATGTACCGCGAATTGCATCAATGCTATATGGTTTATACTTCGAGAGTATGAAACCTTCGTCAGTGATTACTTCGATTACCATGGCATGCGCATTATTTTCTACTTTACCTCTTAAGCAACGTCACCATTTTCTTTGCAACTCCCCGGAAATTACTTTTTATTCCTACATAGTTCTTGTATCTCCTTATATTTTGTCATAAATAGTTGATATTTAACATGAAAAGCACTTTGCCCCCACTTTCATTCTCAGTAGTACCAAAGCTACAATACAGAGGCGCTCCTCCTACAAAATTTATAAAAGGTATATTTATCTCTATGTTTGTTTATGTTCCTCGATTTCCATAAGTAAAGTATAGCAATGTTTTTCTGCACATTTTCATCCTCATCGCTCATCAACAAAGGTGCATTTCACCATTTGAAAAATCCTAAGATAGAAAAAAAGTTTCATTTTCTTGAAAACTCGGACACTCAGTTTTAAAATTAGCAGTGCTAAATTTTCATTTTCGATAATGGCATAAAACACCTTCATAACAATCTCATGTCATAGAACGTATCATGATCTGATATAAAGCCCTTGCAAAGATTTGCACTCGGCAATGTAATGTGAATAAAGATAAAAATAAATAAAGAAGAACCTCTGTTGTTTTTCCCCTTATCGTTTCCTATTCAAATGTCATGTTATTTAATCAACTTTTTAATATCATCGTAGCCTACCCATTACCAGCAACATTTCCTTGACCTGCAATACATAATCCGGCTATGACATGGAATAAATCTTCCATTTCCCTCTTTACAAAATTTTAATATAATCCCTCAAACCATATTTTTTTCTTTGGTCTGCTTCTGCTATAAAAAAGTGAGAAAGAAGAGGGAAGATTATGTACAATACCTGAAATGATTCTCATCTTAGTCATAATATTGACAATCGTAGAATAAGATTTAAAAAATCCGATAAATTCATTGAACAAGGCAATTTCCTCATAGATGATAGGAAAAATAATTGCCACTTTTAACCCATAACAAAAAAACTAGTGGTACTTTCTTGAATTTAGGAATCAGACGGACGATCATCGTCTCCTGATTGATCACCCTAATAAAACTCTCTTATCAACAATGATGGCAAAATAATGAAAGTCTTTGTATCATCCAAAAAGCAATTATGTCTAACTCCCACGAAACAGATACAGATCATGGCCTCCATCTTCTCCATGGTAAAGATACCTATTCTCTGATCTTCGTAGACACTAATCACAATAACGTCCCTTATATTGGCAACTGATCATTCAGAAGCGTCAACACGACTATCCGTTTCCGACATTAAGTTAGAAAAATGTCTAACATTCTCAAAGACACGTCCAATCGATGGTACACTTTACGATCTAGCAGCGGTCTGACTCTTGTCTACCAAGATGAAATGAATATAATTCAGCAAGTTGATGCCAAAAATGATCCTTCACACATCCAGCCTTTCCTGTTCAATCATCTATTTTTTTACCTTTAAATATATGAATCATAAGTTTCAGCCCCTTCACGACGTACTTATATCCTGTGCATCATGTTTGAATGTTTTTCATGTTTATTCTAGTAACAAATCATAACTTCATAGGTAAGCTCTTTGAAAGCCTTCTCCAACTCATCGCCGAATTGGAACACTTAAAAAATTTCTCGCACCATCATGATATTAAAATATTTCTCTGCATGATGAATGTTCCTCTAATCGTCAGATAATTGGCGTTTGACAATAATTTCCACCCTCTTTTCCCCTTATTCGCTCCACACTGTTTAAAATTCAATAACCTCGCAAACCTCGTCCCGTTTTGCCACACTAATATGGAAATCCCTAGAACGATAAGGGTTGTCTCCCATAGTCACCTCTTCACATACGGTCACATAAGCCAACGCAGGGTAATTATTTTCTTTACTTAAATGTCCAAGAACAACCTGCTTCATATTGTCGTGAAGCAGCTTACACAACAACTGCCCTGCCATTTCGTTGGACAGATGTCCTCTGTTTCCAAGTATTCTTCTCTTGATATAGTAAGGATAAATCCCTACCTCCAGCATATGTACATCATGGTTTGCTTCTAGCAGAAGCACATCCAAAGACTGGAGTTGGTTGATGATATATGTATCATAAATTCCCAAATCTGTCGCAACCGCTGCGGAGCGCTTACCGTTTCTGAACCTATAACCAACCGGATTAGCAGTGTCATGGGAAATAGAAAACGGATCGATCTTCATATCCCCGATCTCTACCTTCCGGTTCGGCTCTATCTCATGATAAAGTCCCTCTGGTATCTTGCCAAGCATAGGGCAGGACAGGATCGCATCATAAGTCTCTTTCGTAGCGTAAATGGGAATCCCCTGTTTCCTTGCCATCACGCCCAGTCCCTTAATATGATCGTAGTGCTCATGGGTAATCAGCACCGCGTCTAAATCTTTTTCTGTAATTCCTATAAAATTCAATCCATGCTTTATCCGTTTGCAACTGATTCCTACGTCAATTAATACATGTGTCGTATCGCTCCCGGCATAGATGCAATTGCCACTACTTCCGCTGGCTATACTACATAATCTCATATCTTCTCATCCTCTAATCAATCTTGCTGGCTATCTGCCAAAAATCCAGACTGTTCTCCAAGCCAAAGCAATAAACTTTCTGAAATTTTTTTCTGTCAACTAGCTGTCCATCATATTCTATTGATTGACTTTATCTCAACCGCTCCGCCCGCATAGGCTTATCTGCATATACCATAATATATCGAAAATTTCATAATATTGCAAATCTGCTTACCACAATACCAATTTCTTGCCATTTTCCCGTACCTGCTCAAAGCCCTGTAAGACATATTTTTTCACTACTGGATAGGCAATATATCATTCAGCATTTTCAAAAACTTCATTTCAATGAATGACCATCCTTTTTCCCCATTCCTAAACATCATCGCCCGACTCAAAAATCCTAAAATCCTTTTATAACATATATCTCCTCTCTTCATCATCAGATGTTCTCCACATCATTTGCTCGGATTACGACAGCATCATATTATTTTCTGAAGGTATGCCATCACCTCATTTTTCCGGTGCAGACTCCTCCATTTGTATACCCTATGATTTTCATCTATATACTTTTTCTGCTTCTATAATAGTTGTTAATCGTTCATCCGGAATTATGAACGGTTTCACCCCCCCTATCTTGCTTCGTACCAGGTCTTAGCAGTATGCATACTAACCTCAAGATCCACTTCTAGGCTAGCGGCCCCTTTCATCTCTTCCTTCAAAATAACGCATACTTGATCAACTTCCTTCATGGGACATTCAATTAACAGCTCATCATGAACCTGTAGCAGAAGACGCGCTTTTCGACTTTCCCTCTTCAGTCGTTCATTGACACGAATCATCGCAATTTTGATAATGTCAGCAGCTGTTCCCTGGATCGGCGAATTCATTGCAACCCGTTTTCCAAAGGAACGCTGTATGTAATTGCTGGATTTCAGCTCTGGAACCGGACGGCGACGCCCAAACATAGTATCCACATATCCTCTATCCTTTGCTCTCTGAACCATCCTGTCCAAAAATTTCTTAATCTTCGGGTATGTATAGAAATATTTTTCGATGTAATTTGCTGCTGCTTTTGTGCTAATACTCAGATCCTTGCTCAAGCTAAAGGCACTGATTCCATAGACAATGCTAAAGTTAACAGCCTTTGCATTCCGTCTTTGCAATGGAGTAACCTTGTCAAAGGGTACATGAAATACCTCTGAAGCTGTGATCTTGTGAATATCGTTTCCCTCCCGGTAAGCTCGGATCAACTTCTCATCACCAGAGAGATGCGCCAGCACCCGAAGTTCGATCTGGGAATAATCCGCATCAATAAATACACATCCCTCTTTTGCTATAAAAACCTTTCGGATTTGCCGACCAAGCTCCATTTTAACCGGAATGTTCTGTAGGTTCGGATTTGTGCTGCTGATCCGACCTGTAGCTGTAGTCGTTTGATGAAAACTCGCATGTATTCTGCTATCCGCCGACACGTAATTCATCAACCCATCCACATAGGTCAATTTTAAGTTGTTCAATTGTCGATATTCCAAAACGTCAGCCACAACCGGCACATCCGACGCCAGATTTTCCAACACATCACCGGCTGTGGAATAGCCACTCTTCGTTTTTTTAGTACTAGTCAGTTTCAGCTTTTCAAAGAGAATTACTCCCAACTGTTTTGGGGAGTTAATGTTAAAAGTTTTTCCTGCCCGCTCATAGATTTTCTGCTCCACTTCGTTCATTCGGATCTGCAGGTTCCTTCCATATTTTTGAAGCTCTTCCACATGCACCGCAATTCCTACCTCTTCCATATCAGCCAAGGTGTAGACTAAAGGCATTTCAATTTTCAAAAATAGCTGCTTCATATGATTTTCCTCCAGCGCACTACTTAAAGGTTCCCTGGCTGCTAACGACACAAAAGCAATCTTCCCTGCATAGCAGGCCGCTTGCTCTAGCGTCATCGCAGAAGCATCCGGAATCTTCACACTTCCGAAAATATCCTTTGTCGATGGAATAATCTCCTTTAGATATTCCTTCGCTATATCGTCATAGGTGTAAACAGATTTCAGCGGATTCAAAAGATAAGCTGCAATTTGAATATCAAAGAATTCTTCTTTCAGCGGCACTCTCACGTACTTGATCAGACCCTTCAACCCAAAAGTGCTGATCTTCGGCACTTCTTCCATAATATGCTTCGCCACTGTGCTGAGATAATCCGGTGTAAGAAAGTCGCAGGCCGGGATATAAAATGTATCCTTGTTCGAAAGAGATATCGCAAGCCCTACAATCTGACCTTGCTCCGACAAAATAAAAATTCCTGCCCTCCGGGCGATAACCGCCCTCTGGCACGCCTTTTCCGCTTCTGAAAATTTTCTCAGAAGCTTCACCTCCATTTTCTTTAGACCTTTCAGGCTCTCTGCCTGCTGACTATAAAAACGTGATAGCAGATTCTTGAAATTCAGCCTCCGGAATATATCGTATGCCTCTTGTGTATACAGGCTGCCAGTTCTAGAGGATTCATAATTCCAATCGATGGGAGTGTCCGTATCAATTGTGGCCAACTTCTTAGACAATTTTGCTAAATCATAATGATCTCTCAGGGATTCCATGACCTTTTTTGACTTGATCTCCTCGAGATGATCATGGGCATTTTCCACAGAACCATATTCTGCGATGATCTTTGTGGCTGTCTTTGCACCGATGCCCGGTATACCTGGTATATTATCTGAAGTATCTCCCATTAGAGCTTTCAATTCAATGATCTGAATCGGCATCACCTGATATTTTTCCAGAACCTCGGATGTATGATAATTTTCAATTACAGTCCTACCCATACGCGTCTTCAAAATTCGCACCAAGACGGCATCCGTTGCCAACTGTACTAAATCTTGGTCTCCGGACACGATGATTACATTACACCTTTCCTGTTCTCCGCGCCTGGCCAAAGTTCCCAGAATATCATCGGCCTCATAACCTTCCTTTTCTACTATTTTCACCTTCATAGCCTTCAACACCTGCTTCATCAAAGGCACCTGCTCACGTAACTCTTTTGGCATGGGCTTGCGTGTTCCCTTATATTCCGCATATATTTTATGACGGAAAGTGAGCGCAGGCAGGTCGAAAGCCACAGTCAAATACTGTGGCTTCTCTCCTTCTAAAATCTTAAATAAAATGCTCAAAAATCCGTAAACTGCATTGGTATGCAATCCCTCTGAATTTGTCAGATTTGGCAAACCGTAAAAAGCCCTATTTAGAATACTATTTCCGTCAATCAGTACAATTTTTTTTTCATGAATTTTACCTTCCCTTATAAAACAGCCAAGAAATCTAAAAGATTTTAAATATATGCAAAAAACATCAAGTATATGAGAATAAACATCATGACCAACAGAAAATAATTGCCCACTTTTTATTTTTGAACAGAACATACTCTTTTCCCTCAAATCCTTTTCCAGTGACCTTCTAAGATAAAAAATATTCTGTTTCATCAACCAAAGAACAGACCACGCGGTTAAGCACAAAAAATATTGCCAACTCTTTATAGGAATTCTAACAGCTTCTAATATGCTCAATAAACCGCTTTAGCTTCTTTAGTGATAATCTTCACTATATATCTATCCTCCAACCATACTATGAGCCTCTTTACAAGTCACTCGACTCATCTCCCATTTCCTTTAATTTTACTTACTTTTTCTGATATTCAAAACATTCTTTTACCACCTCTTGTTTTAGAACAATTAAACAGATTCCATTTAGAATATTCACCATCAGGTCGTTTCACGTCTAAAAATGCCTACGCTATCTGAAAACGAGAAAGTAGGCAATTACAAGCCACTTTTAACTGCACCTAATACTCCAATACCTTTTTCTTCATAATTTTCATGTAATAAAAAGCGTTTAAAAGACAAACAGCATAATTTCCATTAAGATCCTACCACAATGCTATTTCTCTAATAAGCTCCTTATTACCACTCAGTACTCCCAAGATAATCGAAAAAAGCAATTGCCAACTCTATTTGTACAACGTCCAAAAGCGTCAAAAAGCTCTCTACTATATCGATTTATAACGTTCATAGCGAGCGCCAGTTTTGCCAATGTCTTGTCTAATTCTGCTTGTCTCCTCTCATAAACAAAATTAGCATTAATACAATCAACGGAATATCTGTCACTCAAGAGACTATTATAGAAAAGTTCTCCATAGATCCAATGAATAATTTCACCTGAATGATATTACAAATCTCAATAAACATGACACTATGAATACTACAAACAGTATTCATTTAGTATATAACTCATTTTTCATGATGTATACCGATCTGTCTGTGTACTTTTTTCGCAGATGATCCGGAATATCAGAAATACCAAAAACTTAATTTAATAACATAAAACCAGTATAACTGACTCTCAAATCAAAACCCATATCGCGTATATGATAGTCGTTAATATCATATACGTTTATCTCTCGTCACTATTCTACCGATAGCCATACAGGAGTTTTACACTACTATGCACTTATAAAATTACTATTAGTCTATCATGTGTTTTCCAAAAATGCAAGCTAAAGCTTACCGTAATTGATCAAACTTCATTTTCTGTCAATCGCATCTTATTCCCATGCTTTTGCACTTTCAAAGATCTTCTTCACGCTCATCATCAACGCTTCTTCCGTAAAAAATCTTGATGTAACTTTAATCATCACATTAGAAAATGACAGAAACTTTTCGATTATGAAATACTCCAAAAGTTGCTTTGAGTGGTTTGCAAATACATGCAGAACCCTTTTTCATAGATAT
Organism: Lachnospiraceae bacterium; assembly: GCA_021442455.1. GTDB lineage: Bacteria > Bacillota > Clostridia > Lachnospirales > Lachnospiraceae > Scatomonas. Next base: position 9,294 of record JABUSY010000040.1, read on the forward strand.
TTAACCATCTATATAGAAAAATTTATGCATCTGAATGCAGTCAAGCAAATTCTCTATCTTCACCAAAGCATCCGGCAAAATATTTACAAGAATGCCCGTGCTCTGCATTCTTTGCAATTGTATTAAGCAGATAATAAATATTTGTCAAAAATGGGAAGTAAAAAAAGAAAGTAAATCACTTTTCGAAAACAGCTCATCCAGAGCAAAACATAGGTGATTAAAATCTTTCAGAAACGAAGTTTCATAAAAATCATAAACTATTACATGTATTCCAAAACTGCGGAAGATCTTGAATATAACCACTCCAATTTTTTCGGTTTCAATGATCCCGGCTATTTTTTGGTTGAATTTACAATACATAAGCCCCCACTCCAGAAAAAATCATTTTTGCCTATTTCACATAAGCTTTATGAAACCTTCAGTTTATGCCTAAAGCCAGAGCTATCGTATGCTCTGCTATGACCTTCGGAAAAAATACCCGAACAAACGGAAAAATGAAATTCTATAACCGATAACTTGCACATCAACATTATTATAATATACATAAAAATTTATAAAACATAGACAACATCATACCCCCATGAGCCAGGGACACTGCTTTAGAAACTAGATCTTGTTTTCAGGTGATCAAAGAACACACGATCATAGCTTTTAGTATTTTGCAAAATATTTTTTCATTCAGCTATAATGCCGTTCTTTAACTATTTAAACGCAAAGTCTTGTTCTGCACCTCCTCATCCCTAAATACAGCATCCGTCCTTTTGCTTTCATGTCTGCATGCAACACCGCTTTTTGATAGAAAATCCACCCTCCGTTTACATTATAGTAAATATTGGGATAAAATCATATTCCATGCCCTAGTAGGGGCGTACAGTATGTATATCATCTCTCCCTCTCTTGTCTAAGTTCTTATTATTTTTTTTGTCACCGAAGCTTTCCAAAAACACATAATGATATAGCTCCTGTCAAGCTTTCAGGCTGAAAAAACTCTGATATTTCCAAACAATGCATCTAAAATCTGAATTAGTTCTTCTTCCACAATATTTCTGCACAAAACATATTTCCTTCACATAACCTTCATAGGCATTTTCACAGTAAAATATATTTTACCTCTCCGTAGGAGAAGACAGAGGAATGAAAGCTTTCAGATCCGCCGCCAATTTTTCAACCCGTGCACATATCCACTCTTTATTTTCATAATAAAAGATGTTCAAAAGACACCTCCGGTTCCATAAAAAGCATTATGCGAGAGATATAACATTAGAGAAGGTTTCTGTTTTACGAAAAATTACCTGTTTTCTTCTTCCAGCTGAAATTTTAAAATAGAACGTCACATTTTGGACAATGCTATGTCCATAAAAGCAGAAAATTACATTACCTACCTTAAAAGGAATTTTCCAGATTCATCAACTGTTCTACTGCGCTGTGCCATCTGATTATTAATTAATCAGGTATCGAACTACCAGTTCTTTTCTGTAAAGCACTTTCCCCTTCTCGGCAGCCTTCCGGATATTTTCTACCAGCTATACCGTTTTATCTTTGACATACCCGAATAGACAAAACTGCTTATTTTCCCGTTCTGCTCGTATTTTTACGACCGACCGGCTCTCGCATATACCAGAAAGTAAAAGATGCTTCGGTACCTAGAATAAACAGCTTATTCTCCGGCTTCATCCAGCATTTTACAACATTGATACCGCAGAAGATAGAAGACTAATATCATGCAATTCGTAGATCAGAAAATACTGACACTTTTACTTTCACAGTTTCAGAATATCCGGCCTTCAAAGAAACATTCAGTAGCACCCAAACATAATATCATCAAAAATCTAGATTTTTCATTTACACCTCGTATTCTCGATATATCTTTTACTACTTGAGGCAAAGCAGTGAAATAAAAATATAAAATATCCATCCAGCTATCTTCGAGCATATCGATCTCCAGGATGAAGCCGGTCGGAAAATCTGCTTCACTATTCTGTCTTAATTCTCCTCAGAAGCTTTTTCTACTCTTTATTGATGGTATGCTGCTCTGAAATACTATATAAAAACACCATGAACAGTGTAAAAATCACCTGCGTAGACAAAAAGCTCATTTGACTCCCTCCTTCATTGCAGCAACTTCCATTCAAACGAACGTTAGCACAAAAATAAAAAAGGAAAAAATTCATTCTACTTTGCAGGACCCTGTTCCCACCAGTATCAGCATAGGTCTCTCTCCGTGTTTAAGTGCTTGATTTTACACTTAAGTATTATAATGTATCATTAATTTTTGCGATTGCTTCCTGAATTCTTTTCACAGTTTCTTCTCTTCCAATGATAGACAGGATCTCCGTCGCTCCGGCCGGAGTCGCCTGTTTACCAGAAACTGCCACCCGAATCGGCCACATAAACTGATTGATTGTGTAGCCATTCCTGCCAGCATATCCGGAAAGCACTTGGAACAGACCGACATTACTGTAATCCTCAAAAGCCTCCAGCAGAGAAAGTACCTTCTGAAGTATGTCCAGCGATGTTTCTATGGTGGATTTTAACTTCTTATGCACATACATCTGCACATCATAATCAGAAACCTCTTCAAAAAAGCCGATCATTTTTCCTATCTCCGAAAATACAGAAATCCTTGTTTTGACCATTGCGGCAATCCTACGAAGATCATAATCCTTTGTAATGACTTTCTTAATATAAGGAAGAGCCATTTTATAAAATTTTTCATCGTCCATGGCCTTCATATATTCGCTGTTCATCCATTTCAGTTTCATCATGTCAAATACTGCCGATGACTTGTTAATCCGCCGGTAATCAAATACCTGCACTAGCTCCGACAAAGTATAGATTTCTCGTTTCTCGGATGGGCTCCAACCCAGCAGGGCGACAAAATTGATAATAGCCTCTCTCAGAAAGCCCTGTTTAACCAAATCCTCATAAGAGAAATTGGCAAAGCGCTTGCTCAGTTTTTGTCCATTTTGATTGTTGATCAGTGGGCAGTGAATATAAATTGGTATTTCCCATCCGAACGCTTCATAGAGTCTATTATATTTTGGTGTAGAAGACAGATATTCATTTCCTCGCACTACATGAGTGATCCCCATCAGATGGTCGTCAATAACGTTAGCAAAATTATAGGTAGGATATTCATCCGATTTGATCAGAATCATATCATTCAATTCAGTATTTTCAACTGTAATATGCCCATAAATTTCATCATGGAAGCTAGTTTTTCCTTCCATTGGCATATTCATGCGAATAACATATGATTTACCCTTCGCGAGATTTGCTTCTATTTCCTCTTTTGAAAGATGCAGACAGTGCTTATCATAGATAGCAATTTTTTTACCGTTCACCGTAGTTTTCAAAGATGCCAATCGTTCCTTATCACAGAAGCAATAATAGGCGTCACCCTGGTCAATGAGCTGCTTGGCATATTTGAGATAAAGACCTATGGCATTTCTCTCGCTTTGCACATAAGGTCCGACTCCACCGTCTTTATCAGGACCCTCATCATAAACCAGACCAGTCTCTTTCAACGTACGATAAATGATATCCAAAGCGCCATTAATCAACCGCTCTTGATCCGTATCATCAATCCGAAGCATAAAACTCCCGCCTTCGTGCTTTGCGATCAGATATGCATATAATGCTGTGCGCAAATTTCCTACATGCATTTTGCCAGTGGGACTAGGTGCAAATCTAGTTTTTACTTTTTTCATTATTTTTTCTCCTGTTTTCTTATTTTTCAATCTAATAAACTCTGTTTTTTTCTCTCAGAGACATACATTATGGAATGTTCCGGAATAAATCTTTGCACTATTCGGCCTCTGCCGGATAAACTTGTTTCATAAATATCACTGATATTTCCCAAATTCGCTTTATGTTCGAAATAATGCACCGACTCATTATGAGCGTCACAATCCACTCGTTAAAATACTACAACAAAAAGATCAGCGAAAACATTAGATTCCATCCAAACACCAGCAGTATATCTTCTTAAATAAATCAAAACAGCCATTTGAGTCATGATCAGATTGTCCAGAAATTCACCTTTAAAATTACGTCAGAATGTATGACTACTTCTCACGTTTTATAGAGTATATAAAAATGTATGATTCAACATCTGCATCATATTCCTTTCCTCAACACAAGCAAACATTCTCATCATATTCTTGTAAAATGATATCACATTTCAAAATCCCTCTATCCTCTTGCATGTACTTGAGATAAAATTATACTTATCTGACTTGCTTTATTTGTCAAGTATCTCTTTTCAATAAACTCTATAAAAAATATTCAATTTTCTTAGCATTATTCATCTCGATAAAAATTATTGCCGTGTTCAAAACTCAGAACCCATTTTCAATAGGCTGATAACGTTTTTTCAGATTCCCAAATTGACAAAAGGTGCGGAATTAAGACTCCACACCTTTGCCCTTTAAATATTTTATTACGGAACCAACTGTTTTCAGGTTTGTCAGATCATCAGCCGATATCTCAATGGAATACTCTTCCTCAAGAGACATAACCAGCTCAAATAGATCCAGTGAATCGGCATCCAGATCATCTTTAAAATTAGTTTCTTCCGTAATACTATCCTCCTCACAGTGAAACTGTTCAGCAAGAATCCGCTTCATTTTTTCTAATAACATACTTTTTCTCCTCTGATTTTTACATTGTAGAATAATATAAATCCTTCTCTCCTTCCAAAGATATAGCACACAACATATCCTGCAGGTCTAAAAGCAATTTAACAATTTATCTATGATTTGTCAATATGTTTTTATCCTTTCAAGAAGATATTTTGTTGAAAATGTATTGCTCTTGAAACACTCAACGCGATTCCAATCTCTGTCATCAGAAACAAAGCTGAAGTCCCTCCGTAACTGACGAAGGGAAGCGTAACTCCAGTAGTTGGTATCACATTCAGTACGACGAAAATGTTTAGAATAACCTGCAGGGATATATGAATGAATATCCCGCCGACTATCAATGTTCCATACAAATCTGGAGCATTTTGTGCAATGCAAAATAGTCTATACAACAAATATCCTAACAGCAACAACACCAAAATCGCTCCAAACAACCCAAACTCCTCACAGATAACGGCAAAAATCATATCATTTTGCGCCTCAGGAATCATAATCAACTTTTGTATGCTGTTTCCAAGACCTTTTCCTAAAAAACTGCCTGCTCCGATAGCATATAGGCCCTGAAGCACCTGATAACCTCCCATGGAAGAATATTTCTCAGGATCTATCCAGGCAAGAAGCCTTCGAATTCGAAAATTTGAGCTTCCATTCATATTCTGTGAAAGATAAAAAATACTTACAGCCACAATCAATACAAACACAATTACTGCAATCAGAAACGGTTTAATCTTTGGATGAACTAGAAAAATCATGAAACAGCAAATCCCCTGAATGATCAGAGCAGTACTCAGATTTTCTGTAAAATAATAAGCTCCTACTGCCTGAATACCCCCCAGCAATAAAAGACAGATCACCGATTTTGTCGAATTTATCTGTTTTTCAATTTTTAGTATAATATAAGACAGGAAGAGGATTAACGCAATCTTAGCTATCTCCGACGGCTGGAACTGAATGCCAAAATTCAGCCAGCGTTTTGAACCTCCTGCTTCCACTCCAAAACGGCTATACTTTACCATTGCCATCAAAACCAGTGATAGTACAAATAGAAAAGGCGACCATCTTAGAAACAGATGATAGTCCATTCTGGAAATCAGAAAAGCAACTACTACTGACAAAAGGCTAATCAAAGCCTGATGCCTAAAATAATACATATCATCGTTCCATTGCATTGCTGCCTCATAAGAACTGGCACTGTAAAGCATCAATAGTCCAAAACAAATTAATACAATCACAACAGACAGTAGATTATAATCATAAAAATCTGCCTTCTGCCATTCCTTTTTTATCTTCCTCACAGAACGCCTTTGCATATATTTACTCCCAAGATTGCTCATTTTCCAACTTTATTCTGAAAAAATCTGTTTGATTATAACATATTCCTTCCAGAATGTAAACTTTAATCTTTTCACAAAACAGTAATCAGATCCTTCATCGTTCTTCTGATTATTTAAAACTTTTTATTTTTCTAAAATGTTATACTGTAGATTACAGGTTACTCACTTCAAAAGCAGTCGGTAAAAATGTGAATAAGATAAACTCAAATAATTAGCTTTTAATATCAATCGATTTATCATCGTGCTTTTAATAACTCGAAAATTTTAATGACATCAGGCTTCTCACAGAGAAGATGGCCGATACATCTTTTCCCAGGTGGAAATCTCGCACACTTTAATCGTCTTTCATCTAAACATACTTGCGATGCTTTTGAGCTATATATACCCTGCAATAAAGAATTGCTATCGATATCTTCCTTTTTATAAAAATTTACAATTACTTAGCATATTTGACGAACATCTTCAACGAAGTTTGTATCAGCCTATTCATGTTTCTAGACGGCTACATCGAAGACCTGAACATGTCAACCATAAACTCAAAAAGAGCTCTGTAAGATAACTCTCAATATCAATTATCTGATCCTACTGGCCTTCTGAGCATTTGTTCGTCTGACATAAGACTTTGTATTCTATTATTTTCAGTATAACTCTCCCCAGATTATTCATCTGTTGTTATACAAGAAATATCAGAAAACCAGCCTTGTGCATCATATAAATCAAACAAACAATGGAATACCACCCATCACGGTACCACTATTCTGGACAGAACTGGGTGTATTATGAATAAAGAAAAGATATTAATTCACTCCGCATTTTCCAGCCAGAAAGTAAAATCCTGATCTAGAAAATACGAAAAGGTGGATATAAAAAACTTTATCACTATTGTAATAATCACGGAGCTAGGTGAAAGGTAAGAGAATTTCACTATTCAGCTATTCTAATTCGCCAAGTAGCAATCTACGAACCAGCTGCAAGGGGCATCGATAAGTTTCGTGGCGCTATGTTACCATTGTCGTCTCAGCTGTCGCTGCATGATATTTTTGTATCTCAACCAATGAAAACCACATTTTAAACACTGACCTTTCAAGTGTCACTATTTTCATGAAAAATCATTTTTTGATATTATCGGAAGAAAACAAACAAATTGTTTAAATGAATCAATGCAGATGACGTTAAAATATGCCAAATAACTCTCAGATGCAACTACAGCCCCGTCAAAATAACTTCCGATATCCTTCCGTCTGGTTCCATATCTAAGATTTTCCTGAAATCTTCCTGTATTGCTATGGGATATGCACTTTTCCCTCGTACATCACCTGCAACCTGACGTATAAAAGGAATGAAAATATCTCTTTTCCCCTATTACTAGGTAAATCATAATATTGAAATATAACCTCAAAAAAAACAGAAAAAAAGTCTATTCAATCATTTTAGTAGATAGAATAAATAATTCGCAGCATACAGGAACAGCTTGATTTTTAAGAATTTCTACGTCTTTAACCCCATCATTTGACGCTCTAGTCACGTCTCTTCCTTTTTGAATATGCTAAAAAATCCCGGAAAAAAATAAGCACTTGCCTAATCACAAACGATGCGTTCATTCTAATAATTGATCTTTTCTCCTTGGAAATTTTCAATATTTTGATATGTTTGGTCTAGAATTTCCTAAATCTCATTCAAATTCTCTTGGAATTTTTTATCATAAAATGATAAAATCATCTTAAAATATCTGATTCAGCTATCATAACGAGTTCGACTGGAAAATCTACTAGCATATGAACATATATCTATAAATTTGAGATAAATATACAAAATATCCGAAAGAATAAAAAAGGCGCTTACTGTGCGCGTATTCAAGACTTTTCAAACAACTCTTATCACATCTAGAGTGAAAACAGAACTTGCACAATAAAGAGAAAGTTCTACTCTGCTAAGAGTTGGCTGAAATAGATGGCCTGATACATACATATATCAGAGACTTTCGGATAATATTTGACATCGATGCAGCAAACATCTACTTCGATATAACTTTTTCCTGTACGACTGACAAAACAATTCTTAGCTCTATATCAAGGCCTATTTTAAAAGACAAATATTGTATTGTCAGTGTCACCTTTTACGCTTATCCTCCTCTATATTCATCCATCGCTGGAAGCTTAAAGACTTTCATTACCATCTGAAAAACTAAGAACCGATAAAAAGACTGTAAGCGACTACTTTTCTATATTTTATATTTCTATACAATCGAACGCGATAGCAAAATATATCCACTTCTGTCTTAACCGCAACCTCATTTTTCTTAACGGCATTCTGGAACAGGATTACTGGTCCAAGGTCCAACAGCCTTATATACAATTCCATCGAATAAGACACTCACTTTATAAATATTCTCCATCAAAATAATGAAAGAACTTGGATTTTACCTGCAGAGAAAACACAAAATAATCGAACTGGCCCGATGATATTACCCCGATGATTAAATGAACATAATCAAAGGATATTTTCAAAAACTCCATACGTGGATATCCTATATGCTGCTTTCATTTTAAAAAGATATCCGTTATGTTAAAGAATTACTCGTTCTTCGGCCTAAGAAACTACCAGAACCAGAACTAACTTCCTCTATAAATCCAGAAAAACAAAATGTCAGAAATACCTACATGTCTATATTCTCCTCATATCAAATTCTAAACACTGTGAAACAGAAGAAAGCTGTATTTTCCTACTCGCTAGAACATACATTACGGGACGCTCTATGAGTATACTCAAGGTATAACTAGTCTCTTGACATTTCTAAAAATACAATCTGCATAGAAGCTATATGTTAGGTACCTGATGTGCAGATATCTTTTTCGGAATACTGATGTCTATCCAGAAAATCATTGAACATTTTTCATTGATATAAACATAAAAACCCAATGTCATCTTCAACTCTTTTTTGCATCTATTTCCCTGACTCAAATAATACAGCAGAAGATTTTCTTGCTCACGAATTTTTTCCCCTACATCCTCCATTTGTATCATCTCTATGGTAAAAACTAGCACGGTCTTCGTCTATTTTTTTGTCGTCTGACTGTGCATTCAGAAATATATATGACGACATATCCTTACCCGCGAACAACTTGTCAATCATCTTTGTTATATGCTTTAATCATCCGCATGATATAATCCTATTTAATAAATTTTCCTGCTTCTTACCCTCTATCCCCCCCCTAACACAACGTTCAATATCATCATAATTACAAATTCTAGTATCACTATATCGAAATGTACTCTTTTCGCTGATTCTGATGTCAGATCTATGTCCATCACACAAAACACGATGCCAATAAACAGATAAAGAAACAACGGTGAAATTAGTCCTGTCATAAAAAACGATAATAATTGCAGTCAGTGACTCTACAATCTCAAACAAAACCCTATATAAAAAAATTTTCAACAATCCCACGCTTTTCAGGAATATAGAAATAATCACCCTTTCCAAGAAATTTTAAATGGCAATTCCAAGCGCCAACATATAGAACTTCAGCTATACTAATGTTATTCTCTCTAGAATGTATGCTAAAAAACACGCTCACCGACATACCCTTTTATCGTTTTGATTAAGGTTTTTCAACTGCATTTTTCTTTCGAGCACATCTACCTGACAAATTCCAGAACTCAGAAAAAATGTTTCTATATTTGTATCCATAAATAAGGAGCAGCAATAATCAGACAAATGCTTCCAGCATAACGCCAAAAAATAAGCCTATTAATGCTTTTCACAATATGCAAAAGATTTTTTCATCTTCAACCAGAAATCTGTGTATAAAACAATCAAAAACTTCAATGCAGAATTTTCTCCACATCGAAGCTCTCTTATGCGCCGATCAATCATCTACATAAGGCATGAGCGCCATATGTCTTGCGCGTTTCACTGCAACTGTAACCGCTCTCTGATGTTTCGCACAGTTTCCAGTTATTCTTCTTGGAAGAATTTTTTCTTTTTCAAAAACATATTTCTGTAACTTATTCACATCTTTGTAATCAATGATATTGTCTTTTCCACAGAATACACATACTTTTCTTCTTCTTCGGGATACTTTCTTTATCATCGAAACATCGTCTTTATCATTATTATTGAATGCCATCTGTTTTTCTCCTTTCACAATATTTTATTATTCATTCAATGAAATTCCTTTATTTGACGTCTTTACGGATAATCAAGTATCTCAACACACTGTCTATGATGCGTACATGTTTTTCCACTTCCTCCGGACATACTGTATCTGCTGCAAACTGAATAAAATAGTAGAAACCTTCACGTTGATGTTGAATTGCATAAGCCAGTCTCTTTTTGTCCCATTCTTCAACTTTTTCGATAATGCCATTGTAACAGGTGATATAGCCTTTTATTTTTTCAACAACGATTGTTCTTTCTTCGTCTTCCAATTTAGCATTCACAATTAACGCTAATTCATATTTGTTCATGCTGTTTTCCTCCTTCTGGTCTTTTGGCTTCCTGATTTTTCACAAGAAACAAGGATGTAGAAACTCTTCCATTGGTAATGATGCGAACATAATGGATCTTAATCAATTTCAAATGTAAAATTTTTCCGAATTTTTCTGGAATTCCTTATATTTTGGAAATATTTGCCTCAACTCCTTTCTTCTTTTTCTCGTCTTACTAGCTGCTCCCAGTTTGTTAAAGATGAAAAAACCATCCACACGGAATATGTTCCATTTACCAAGTTTTTCCCGAAAAGTACTTTCATAAAAGGAACCTCCGCAGCATATATGCGGCCTTTCCTTTATATAGGCAATCAGATCGTTTTCATTCCGGATGAAATCTGGAAGATCTGTCCAACCTTTTCCGATGCATTCTAGTTTATGGGCATCGCTTCCTCCGAATCCAGGACATCTATACTTAAGAGCCAATTTCTCGGCGCTCAGATTGATTTCCTGTCTCTCACAAGCATTGTAAATCTCTATGAAGTCAAATTGCTCTATTAACTTTTGATTTCCTCGTTTGGAATACTTTTGCTTCCGTTCACGAGTGGTCACTACACTGAGATATTTTTCCCCATAGGGATGAGCCGGACCAATGATCCCTCCGTAATGATGTACAAGGTTAATCAATGCGACAATTGGAACTCCTCTCATCTCCAAAATTCGAAACTTCATACCCACTGGCATAATAATCAGCATATGCCCACAATCAAGCGTGTCATATTCCACGCCCTTCAGTACAACAAAATCCGTATATGCTTTTCCTTTTATTGAATTTTTCCATTCCCTGTATCCATCATAAGAATTATGATCGGATACTAGCATTCCTCCGAAGCCCATGTCCTTTAGTCGCCGGATGTATTCTTCAATCATAATCTTTCCATCCAGAGAGCCTTCTTTTGTATGACAGTGCATATCAAATTTCATTGCATTCACTCCTTTGAATCTAGCTGATTATATCACATCCCACTTCTCTTTGATAAGAGATAATTTGTGAATTTCATACGATAAAATCACCCCTATTTCCAGCTTTCCACTGTTTCTTTTGCTCCAATGCCAGAAATATATGCTAATAAAATAAAAGTTCTAGTATAATATATAAACTAAGCACGTATAAACCGGCTAATATGTAAAAACTACCAGCTTGCAACTGTCTAACCGTTCATCATAAATCTTTATGTAGATTAAATGCCTAGCAAATCGGATCACATCATATTCTCCCGATGCTTAGCTATTTTGAACTTCTGAAACATAAAAAGATTAACACAAAAAGACCTGATTACAAATTACCTCCATACATGTTCTCTCCCCAAAATAGATATTCGCTGTAGAACTTCCAATAAAACAATAACAAAGAGCAGTAATATTGTTCTTTCAACATTAAAAACTCTGAGCATTCATCCAAACAGCTAGCTGTACATAAGTCCAGACATTAAAGTTTATGCTTTTATACTTTTTCTTTTATTTTATAATTTGCTTCGCAAGTTCCAAAATCACAATTTTTAACTGACCTACGAAAACTACCGGTTCCATCTTACAACCTTCCTCCATCCACTGAACCACTGCAGATAAATACGCATCACAAAAAGTCAGTATAAGATCCTGATTTTTATCTGTCTTGCAGACATCACGGACAAAAAATGTTATAATCGGCGTAACGGATACATAAAAATATTCACAAAAGGAATTCTGTCCTTCAATCCTAAAAGCACTTTTATAAAATTTCTGATCCCTATAAAACAACTCACCAACAGCGATTGGCAAATCCGATCCACTTTCATAGTCATGCCTACTCACCATGCCAATGAAAGCCGTATAAAAAATTCAGTTTACTAGATCATATTTGTCTTTAAAGTGATAAGAAAAGCTCTTGTGATTTATTCCACAACCTTCACATATATCTATGACGCTAATCTTCTTGAAAGGTTTTTCTTTCATCAATCTTTTCATAGAAAACACTAGAGCACTTTTGGTTATATTAATATCCGGCATATCATCACATCCAACCCTCATCGTTACACTTTTAGCAATAACCATAATTATCATAACATATTTTCATCAATTTGTGAATGAAAATTTCATTTTCTTCCCAATGTGAATAAAAAAAAAAAAAAACAATTCCATTTTAAAAATTTTCACCCAGCATTTCTATTGATGTGCCTCTATAATCGCCTTGACAATTGAAAGTCCGATTCTGCTTCCGCCATACTCTCTGCTTTTAACCTTATTCACTGTATAAAATTTAATCCAAACTTTTTCCATATCCTTTTCTGGAATCGCTTTTCCGGTATTAAAAATAGTAGTCACCACGATACCATTATCATCTATACAAGTAATTTCTATCACATTGTCCCCTTCCAGACGATTTAACGCATTGGTCAAATAATTGGTTATAACTTTTTCAATCTTGAACTCATCCCCACAGACATACACAGGAGCGAATTGATTAAAAATAATTGTCGCATTTTTGTGTTTCACAAAAATCTATAAAGACTGTATCATTCCGCGTATTAACTTTGCTAAATCAAAACGTTCTATAATCAACTGATTGTTGTCAAATTTTAGCTGATTCAGCGTGAGCAGTTTTTTTGACAAGGAGATTTCGTCAAGTTGTTTCTTCTCTACTACATTTTTTCTTTCATTCATATATCTAGCCTTAAAATCCAGTTTAGTTCATCCTAACAGAAATTCAGGACAATATACCAATTCCCATTGTCCCAAATTTTTCACAGTTCCATAAAATCTATAAATACAAACCTATTATGAATCTTAATCACCTGATAACTTTCTACCTTTTGAAAAATCTTTTCCTTTGTCCAACATCTTGTCGAACAGATATCTAGTTATTCCACTATCCTGAGAATGAATAAAAATATACTTCAAATTATCCTTTGCAATGGCATAAGCTAGCATATTACCGTCTCCGGTTCCAGTGAGCATATCCAATCTTTCAACAAAAAATTCCTTCTTTGTTATTAAAATAAAAATTTCAAAGAAAAAACAATACACAATAACGATTATCGCAAGTATAAGAACTATAAAACCCACAAAAGTAAAAAACAAGTCACTTTTTAGAGAATCTTACGATGAATAAAACTCAAATTTATAGCCCATTCCAAAAATTGTTTCGATACAATCTCCTTTTCCACCCATCTTACTTCTTAACTTTTTCACATGGGTATCGATAGTTCTGGCGTCACCAAAATAGTCGTAATTCCAAACATTATTCAAAATTTTTTCTCTCGATAAAGCAATTCCCTGATTTTCCATGAAATATATCAAAAGTTCAAATTCCTTAAAACTCAATTCCATCGCCTGACCATCTATAGTAGCCATATGTGCCGCCTTATCGAGGAAAATTCCAGCAGCTTCCACGACGCTATCCGCATTCATCTGATTTGTTCTGCACAATATTGCTTTCACGCGAGTGACCAATGCTTTTAGGTTAAACGGCTTATATATATATTCATCTACTCCCAAACCAAAGCCCAGAAGTTCATCCCTTTCATCCCCTTTGGCCGTCAGCATGATGATCGGAACATTAGAATACTGACGAATTTCCCGGCATACCTGCCAGCCATCCATTTTAGGCATTATCACATCCAGTATAATCATCGCAATATCTTTAATGTCATAAAATAAATTCAACGATTTTTCTCCGTCTCCAGCTGCTTCCAACACGCAAAATTATTTTTCACCAGAGGAATCTTTCAGCAGCTTCCTCATTCTGCTTTCATCATCCACTACCAGAACTTTCAGCTTTTCCATAGTCTACCTCTTTTCTTTGCTCCTCAAGTTATCTATCTGTAATATCAATTACAGCATATTGCTTATATAATCAATCGATTGTAGCAGAAATGTAAAGCCAGGGAAGTCAAGTTCTGTTCGCAACATCTACACACCTTCAGTAATACTTCCGATATTATCCAATTGTAACCAAATAAAAACGACATAAACTTGAAGCCCATGTCGTAAAATTTTTATTTCTGATTATGGACCTGGCGGGAGTCGAACCCGCGTCCGAAAATCTCTCCATTCAGACATCTCCCATCACAGTCATTTTTTTGACATTCCCTCTATCAGACGCTGGATGACAAGCTTCTGATTTTAGTAGCTTCATAAAATCTTTTTTCTTCGCAAAGCTTAAAAGAAAAAGTGCCTCGCATCATTTAATGCCGAAATATCAGGCGCGAGAACCGGATTTCCGACAACTGCCTCTTAGGCAGCGTACGCTAATTCTTCATTATCTGCGTTTAAATTTAATTTCCAGGATGATACGCGGTCCCAGACAGCCGCGGATGGCTTCCTAAACTTCAAAACTCCCGTCGAAACCAGTACAAGCCCTCAAACTTGCTCTACTAAAAATGTAACACATTTTCTGCCTTTCGTCAAGCATCTTCTCTGACTGCTATCAATAACCACTTAAGAGAGATTTTTCACTTTGAAATTTCTTTCTACTTCCCGTCTCTGATCCTTTTTCGCGATATCCTTCCGTTTGTCATATAGTTTCTTTCCCTTGGCTAATCCAATTTCTATTTTAATTAAGGATTTTTTAAAATATACTTTCAAAGAAACCAATGTATATCCTTTTTCAGCAATCTTTTCCTTCAGCTTCCGAATTTCATTCTTATGAAATAACAGCTTCTTGACTCTGAGAGGATCTTTGTTAAAAATATTTCCTTTTTCATAGATGCTAATATGCATGCCGTAAATATAGACTTCATTTCGTTCAATGCGAATAAAAGATTCTTTAATAGAGCATCTCCCCATCCGGATGGATTTTACTTCTGTACCATGAAGTATGATACCTGCCTCGTATTTTTCTACAATGAAATAGTCATGATAAGCTTTTTTATTATTTACTATCAAACGGCTGACTTTTTCCTTACTCATACTTTCTCTCCCATCAATATAAACCCATTGATTCTCTGCATTTGTATCTGTCACCTGGCCCCAAAACCTTTATCTCAGAGTAACCTCTTTTATAATGCTATAACCAACCAACTTATAATTTTGTTCATTAAAGACATAATCATCTCTTGTCAGAGTACTGATATGAGCCATTTTCTCAATAAATATTGTGAAATTTATATAAAGCACAGCCTGTCACGCCAAAAATATTCTTTCAAAGGTCTCACCCATATTAGACATCTGTCATTCTAATACAGTACTTTTTCTAAGAATGCCAGCAGGACATCATGATTATCTCTTCACTGACAGAAGGTTAATAGAAACTTTTCCAAATTTTTTCTACCAAAAATCTCTGTCACTCTATCCTTCGAACTTTGCTTGTGGTTATCGTAATACATAGATCTGAATAATTACCTGTTTTCCTGTTTTGGAATCTACACTCTTTTCACCGAGAAGAAAAATATTTCTTAATATCTTTTGTCTATCCGCTCTTACCAACCAAAAATTGTTACTGCATTCAAATATTCCAACAAACTTAGAAATCCAAATCCTATAAGAGAACACCTTCAAAACTTTTTTCCAGCATTGGACACAACTTTCGTTCTGGAGAACAATTCTTACCACATCTTTATGATATGTACTTGTGAACTTTTGTGAAAGATAGATATCTTCTTCACCTTGTCCTGGTCGCTCTACAAAATCAAATTTCTTTTCATCCTCGATAAATAATGCCTGTAACGTTTTCTATTCGTTTTGTATTTTTTTGTATTTTAATAACAATCCTGTTTTAGATAACTTCAATCTTTTCCTCCATTAGTTAATATCTTTAGTATCTTTTTTAGCTCTTTTTCTTTTTTTCTTTAGAATCTGCAGTAAAACTAGAATATTTCCAATTCACATGAACACATATTTCTTTGTGAACATCATATCATATATCATTTTTCTGTTATTAACACTTTTTGTATTCATTCTTTCCTAAATATATCCCATGATATATATTCTCAAAACTTATACACCAAAACTATTATACATATAGTATATGAAAAGAGGAATGTTACATAAACCTTCTGCAACAATCCTCTTTGATTAGAATTTTATATTCAATACTACAGCCAACACAATAAACAATATGGCCATGATTCTTGTGGCGTTTTTCAGGTTACCTTCGACTGATCCTCTCTTATTTTTATCCCAATAGGTTTCGGAAGTTAATCCATTGTCTAGCATCCGTATGACATGATCTTTTTCTGGCTGCAACAATACAACAACTACTAATACAATACAATTGATAATAAATAATACGGCCAAAATCGTTCTGATAACTATTACCATCCTACTACCTCATATAAACGATTATAAATTATTTTATCATAGATTCTTATAAATTGCAATACCAATCCGCTTTTTCTCTATTGATGATACAGGTTCCCAAAGATTTAACGTCATAAATTTTGCAATATTTAGAAGTTCCAACTGCTATCATCCTGCAAAATTTTATTAGTATCTACTACTAGCTCTTCCGTATATTCCTTCAGAAAATAACATTATAAAGGACTGAAAATCCCTCTTGCACGGATAACCACGAGCTCTACTTCCATATTGAGCAATATGAACACCTTTCTGTTCCTTCTGGATCGTAATTTCCACTATTTCACCCATCATCGTAATGGAAAACATAAGTAGCAAGTGAAAAATAAAACTAACATCTGATGACCGTTTGTATCCAGTTTTATCTCGATTGAATACAATAAAAAATGATTTCCCAGCTACAAATCCACACTCATACTAAGTAACAAATCACACTAATATTACTCTTCAAAATAACATTTTCTCTACCGCATATGGACAGACAAACAAAAAATCTGCTATTTCATTTGTTCTGGCTACATCAACGCTAACCTGCTTTTAATACAGAATATTCAAAAATAGACCGTATTTCCATCCTATTCAAAGTTCTTCCTTTCGATTTTTCCATAAGTATTAATGAAAAATTTTAATACAAATATTCCAGCACTGTTATATTCGGATCAATTGCTTACAGTAATCAGACAATTGATATCAACTTCATAAGCCAATATGTACTTTTAAAAAATAAATAATACTTGCAATCCTGCCAATACCAACGTGTCCCACACCTTTCAGGAATTGTTAAATTCCGACCATTCGAATAATTCTCAGTCTAATTTCCCTGACAACAATTTTCTGATTAATAAGGTTAAATGTCTACTTTATAGATCTCTGCTCTGATGGTGTGTCTATTTCATTTGAAGCGCCGCTGCTTTCTCTTCCTGTTCTGATCTGTCATGATTGCCCTGGATAACTGCAACAAAAATGATATTCTGAGGAACAGAAACTTTTGCCAGCAGCTTGATTTTTAACTAGACTTCCTTCTCCTTTTAACCAAATTTTTTGTTTTTGTTAGCTTTCCTCGCACCTCTTCATTACTAACAGTGATTTTCCTGTCATTTCTTTCGGCTGTTCCATTCCCATTAATTCTATTAAAGTAGGAACGATATCTGCAAGCTTTCCTCCTTCAACCAATCTATATGCAGGATCTGCGTTCACTAGGATAAAAGGGACCGGATTATTTGTATGCGCGGTAAACGGTTCTCCGGTTCTCTCATCCACCAATTGCTCAGCATTTCCATGGTCGCCGCAAATGAACATCTGACCGTTCACTTCTTTCAACGCTTCCACTGCTCTTCCAACACATTCGTCGACAACTTCAATCGCCTTAACCGATGCTTCTTCCACCCCTGTATGACCAATCATATCAGGATTCGCAAAGTTGATGATGATCACATCATATTTCTTATTTTTAATGGCTTCTATTAATTTATTGCAAACTTCATAGGCACTCATCTCCGGTTTTAAATCGTATGTTGTCACCTTTGGAGATTTTACCAGTATTCTGTCTTCATCCTGATTTGGCTTCTCAGTTCCACCATTAAAGAAAAAAGTCACATGAGCATATTTTTCAGTTTCAGCTATCCGGACCTGTCTCATGTTGTGAACCGCCAAATATTCACCAAAAGTATTTTTGATCTCTTCCTTTTTAAACGCCACAAGCTTATTTGGGATCGTATCATCATAATCTGTAAAGCAAACATATGTCAGCTCTAGTCGTTTATCTCTCGAAAATCCAGAAAATTTAGGATCACAGAAAGCTCTTGTAATTTCCCTAGCACGGTCGGAGCGAATGTTAAAAAAGATAACTGAATCTCTGTCATGAATAATCGCGATCGGATGTCCATCCTTTTGCATGACAATCGGAAGTACAAATTCATCAGTTTTCCCATCATCATAGGAGACCTGAATTGCTTCCGCTGCGTCACTTCCACCATTCACACCTTCACCTTTTGTCAAAGCTACATATGTTTTTTTTAAGCGATTCCACCGATTATCACGATCCATCGCATAATAACGTCCAGAGATCACGCCAATCTGTCCAACACCGATTTCTTTCATCTTTGTCTGCAATTCTTCAACATATTTTTTTCCAGAAGTCGGAGGTGTATCTCTGCCATCCAGGAAGCAATGCACATAAACCTTTTCCAAATTATATAGCTTCGCCAACTTCAGAAGTCCGTATAAATGATTGATATGGCTGTGAACGCCGCCGTCGGATAACAAACCGATGCAATGAAGAGAGCTATCATTCTCTTTAACATTATTCACTGCTTTTAAAAGAGCTTCATTTTTAAAAAAATCACCATTTTCAATTGCCTTCGTAATACGCATTAAAACTTGATAGACAATTCTTCCTGCACCAATGTTCAAATGCCCAACTTCGGAATTTCCCATCTGTCTTTCCGGAAGACCCACAGCAAGGCCGCTGGCCTTCCCTTTGACGTAAGGGCATTGACTCATCAGTTGGTCCATAACCGGGGTCCTAGCTTCGCAGATAGCGTTGTGTTCACAACTATCATTCAAACCATATCCATCAAGAATCATTAAAACTGTTGGTTTTTTCTGCATAATTGTTCTCCTCTTATTATATCTAATTCTATAAAAAATACTTTGTACAAGAATCCCTTAAGCTTCGGATATATTGTGTTTCTTTAAAAATCCTAAAGCGTGTTTTTTCTCTTGTTTTTCGTCGTTGATAACAAACACACGAAGGACAACTTTACAGATACCTAGTGCCATAGTCATTAATTGCCAAAACTGCGTCAACCATTTCCGGCTGCAGCATTGAAATCGGATTATCCAAACAGTATCACTTTCAGTCCCATGCTTAAGCGCTCTCACGCTCGAGACACACTCGTTTTATCTTTCAGGCAAGATATTCGAATAACTTGGTTTCAACAACTCCAGCACCTTCTGATCTATTTTCTCCTAAAATATCTTGCTGCATTTATTTAGTTTCAACATAACATTTTTCATAACTATTATTATACGCAACACATGAAAAACTACCGGAATACTCTTTTCATTTATATATAGATCAGTATCTATTTTTAGACAAAAACTATTACAAAACATATGAACAAAATGTCAAATTATTACAATATAAATTTTCGATAAATAAAAAGAACCGCAGCATAATTTAGAATATTCCGCAGCTCTAATCTATCACATCGTTATTGTTTTACAAGAATGACCTGTTTTGCTTTTGCATAAGAATCTGTAAAAATAATATTTTCCTTCTCTAGGCGATCTTCTGTAACTGAGACTCCAGCCACACCTATGTCTGCTTTTCCAGATGTGACAGCCATCACGACAGAATCAAAATCCATATTCTCTATTTTCAAATCCATTCTCAACTGATCAGCAACCGCATGTGCAAGATCTACGTCAATACCAACTACATTTTCCCCGTCCAATGACTCATAAGGCGGGAATTCCGCACTCGTAGCCATCACCAAGGTTCCCCTGGAACGATCAATATCGCTTGCTAATTCATAAGACTTCTGATCCGCTTTATCACCAATCCAGTGTCCGATGATCTCATCCAGAGTACCATTCATCTTTATATCTGACAATACCTGATTGATTTTGTTTTTTAGCTCTCCATTTGATTTATTTAAAAAGATTCCATACTCTTCCTCTATAAAAGGCTCATCCAGTATCTTCAGATCTTTATTCTCAGACGCGAATACTCTTGCCGGCCCATTATCGATAATCACACAATCGATATCTCCCTGCTTCAAGGCCATTACAGCATCTATACCTTTGTTATAACGCTCTATAATTGTACCTTCTTCATCTTCTTCATAATAATCGGCTACATAGACATCGCTAGTAGTTCCATTCTGTACACCGATTTTCTTTCCAGGGAGGTCATCTATGCCGTTCACCGTACCTGATAACTTTGCATTGCTGTCTCGTACCGTTGTGTCAGATTTCGGTTTGCTTTTCATTTTCTTTCCGAAAGAAATTAAGGAAATTATACAAACTGCTGAAAGCATCAGCACTGCAAACTTTTTAATTTTTCTCATATTTACTCCTTCCTACATAACTTTTCTATAAATAATTCCTTGAGTATTATAGCAGTATTTATTTTGAAAATCAAGCGAAATTTTTTATATAGAGGAACACAACGGATCTTCCTCGATAGCTCCCATCTTCAGAAATATCTGCAGAAAATTCTTAAAATAGCGTTTTTATTACTCTATCTGTAATCAACACAATTTTCGTGTATTTATATCGTAAACATTTTTCTAAATTATCTAAAATTTTTACCATATACTTCCAGCCATCCTCTCTTCATCTGCATACAAATAAAATAATGATTTCTCGTCCATTACTTTCATCGGAAAACGTCTGTAAGAGAACAGTCAATTTTTCTGCGAGTGGCCATAGTTTAGATTCTTGGCAATATCAAATATATTTCTCACCATCACGCTTAACAGTAGGTATGTCTCCAAGTTCCTTCTTCTGTAAAACATCTATATCACTTACCTACAATCCTTTATCACCAATATTGTGTTATAAATGTCATTAACAGACAGCAAAAGATGAAGCACTCTCAATCATCATTATATATACTTTGTCATCAATTCTGGAGTCTGTCTTACCAAATCTCAGTAACTGAATATTATACCTCTCTCTTCATAAGAAGCCAAGCTTCCCCATCAACACAAAGGCATTTTCAATTCCATCTTTTCCAAGATTATTTTCAGTTAAGATAAAATTTCTAATTCCATGGATAATCCACATCACTTCACAGAATGTTTAAAAAAAGAATAAATAACCGGTTGCAATGCGGAAAAATTTATATTTTCCTAGAAAGTCATCCCCTCTACAATCTTATCCTTTTCTTGTATAAATAATATAGTTGAGATATCTGATATTTTTCGTTTACATTAGATAAGATAACTGTGAAATAAAATTTTGCATCCAAGCAGCTGAGAAAGTTGCTGCATGACTTTATCATCGTAGATACATTTCAGCTATAGTAGACACCTAAACAGTCGATAACTTATAGGATAGCTAACTATCAATATAGATGCAAGAACATGAAAGATTACCATATGCCTTGCTGTAGTTTATTATCATGATTCCATAAGTCTCCAGATGAATCTGCCAGATCTACCATGTTTACTTCATAATCTAAATTAATCATATACTTGAAGGACAAGATTCCATATAGTAAAGTCCTCAATCTAACATAGCCTGCCTGAATTCCAATTTTATGCTCCATAATACAGCTGAAAAAGAAATATGACTATCTTTCCACTTTTCTGAACGGGAGCGTGTGGTGGTGACTAGCAGGATCTTTCTCTTTGTCACTATACATGCCATTCTTTCCTTAGTATTCCTTACTGATCATTTGAATTATATTGAAAAAGTATCCCTCAATCAGGGGAAAAACCTCTGCTGCTAATTTCCTCTGGAAGCTGATATCACGACACTTTTCACATAAAGATCAATCCAACGAAATGCATCGATGAACTAGAGGACGTTTGAATCATATGTGATTTCCAGAGTGCTTCATACCCTATTCACCTCGATATCTTCCGCTCCTACAACTATAATCATTTTCAACTGGTTTTCCATATTACAGAAACATTTAAAGTATGCTGTTCTAGGATGTATAAAATAAGAAGCATCTTCCGATAAACTCTAAATACAATTTTACCCATGAACTTGGAAATTCCCTCCTTGTATAAACGACAACCAGCCCTAGCTCATCACAAATTCCCATACCTGTCTATTGTTACCTTGTTTATTTTTAGATAAAATAGTCAGGTGCAACTGGAACTACAATTTCGCATCTACTGTCAACGGAATCCCTAAATGTGAGTTTCTCACTATCATCCACTATTTTTCAGTACGAAAGTATCAATCCCATAGACCAACAAGCTGCTCCTTCAGTTTTTCCTAAAGCTCATAACTGTAAAACTGACTAGCTTGTTACAGCAAACAGCCATCATTGCTCCATTCTGTTAGTCCTGAAAGTCCAAAACTGTGCAAAAAGCCTCACTTTTTATAGTTATAGGAAGTGTCAAAACTACTTCCATAACATAAATTTCGTAACACTAGAGATAAAGTTTAATACCCTTCCCCTACAGGAAAGCCTTGACGCAATGTTGCATTTATATGTTCTCCATCGCTTTTCTCCTCATATCTTTTTATTTTTCTGAAACGCTTCCGTATTTCCGCTTCGTATCCGTTTTCTGACGGATGATAAAAGGTTTCCCCTGCTATTTCTGCAGGAAGATACTGCTGTTCCACATAATGACCCGGAAAATCATGAGCGTACTGATAACCTTTTCCATGTCCCAGTTTCTCCGCTTTTTGATAGTGTACATCCTGCAGATGTGACGGCACCGTAGTTTTTCTGGCAGTCACTGATTTTGAAGCCGCATCAAGCGCCAGATAAGCGGCGTTACTCTTCGGCGCACTAGCCACATAGGTCACTGCCTGGGCTAACACGATCCTGGCCTCCGGCATCGCCAGACGTTCTATAGCCTGTGCCGCAGCCACAGCTACAACAAGCGCTTGTGGATCGGCATTGCCCACATCTTCAGAAGCACAAATCATGATTCTTCGAGCAATAAATTTAATATCTTCTCCTACGTATAACATTTTCGCCAGATAATAGACGGCAGCATCCGGATCAGTTCCGCGCATGCTCTTAATAAATGCGGATATGGTATCGTAATGCTGGTCACCTTTTTTGTCATAACTCACAACTCGTTTTTGCATGCATTCCGAAGCCGTATTCAGATCAATATGTATCTTCCCATCAGAAGACGGGCTAGTAGTCAGAATTCCAAGCTCTATTGCATTTAAAGCAGCTCTTGCATCTCCTCCTGCCATATCAGCCAAAAACTCCTCAGCCTCCTCTTCCAAAATCACATGATAACTTCCCATGCCCTTTACTGGATCCTTCACTGCCCGTTTCAAAAGTAGCCGTATATCCTTCTTTTCCAACGACTTCGTCTCAAAAATAAGCGACCGTGAGAGCAACGCACCGTTGATTTCAAAATACGGATTTTCTGTGGTAGCTCCAATCAGAATCACTATCCCGTCTTCTACAAAAGGCAGAAGATAATCCTGCTGTCCTTTATTAAAACGGTGAATTTCGTCGACAAACAAAATCGTCTTTTTTGCGTACATCCCCCTTCTGTCTTCCGCTTGCTTCACCACCTCTTCCATATCCTTCTTGCCGGAAGTGGTAGCGTTCAAACTGGTAAATGTTGCTCTGCTAGTATTTGCAATCACCTGTGCGAGAGTAGTTTTACCTGTACCTGGTGGTCCGTAAAAAATGATGGAACTGAGCTTATCCATCTGTATGGCCCGGTAGAGTAGTTTATCTCGGCCAATGATATGCTCTTGTCCTACCATTTCATCCAATGTTACAGGTCGCATGCGTGACGCCAGCGGAGATTCTTTCTCCATGTTTTTCTCTTTTATATAATTAAATAAATTCAATCCGTTTTCCTCCTCTTCCCAGGATAAAACTACTATCACCTAATTCCAGTGGTGATTATAATCCTTCCTTACTTAGCTCCTCCCTAAACGGCTGAGGACACTAAAATCATAAAATACTTCATCATATCACGTCAATACCAAGCAGTATTTCATCAAATGAAAGATAACGATGCCTATTTTCAAATTTCTATTTAATGTTATCCTTCCACTTTTCCATCTCGATAGTTGCCCAGAGTATGACAGGGATATCCTGGAAGATATAGTCCTTGTACAGATCCTTCATTTCCATGCCAATTAGATTCTGAACTTTATTTTCTGTAAGGAAGAACGTTAATACAAGCGTCATTGAATCTACTCTCTTTGTTCTTTTCCAAAAGTGTTTCCAGATTACAAGATAAGCGTCCATGAACGCATTTCTCGGATATGTCTATATTTGCTTGTATTGCAACATGATTTGGATGCTCAAGATCATTGCCTAACACATGCAAAACTTATAGGCATGTGAAGAAATACGCTCAGTGCACATTTGGATAATCTTTCAGGCTATATACTTTCCCACAATCACGCATAACTCTGTTCCCGCCAATTTCTTGAAGATACTTTTTCTTTTCGTCATGCCTGAAACTGCACTTTCTTACACAATATGACCTTTGATCTGTTCGTTATTTTTTCTAACGGCTTTACTGTCTTTTCCGTTGGATATCTTAGAACACAGGAAAAATCTATTCGGACATTTTTATCCTTTACTGCCTTTACGTCCTTTACAGCACCATCCGAAAAACGAGCCTACTTTGGTAACCTCACTGAACCTCATACAATATAGTGATGTTTTGATTTCGAAGGTATATTTTGGTTTTCTTTTAATTTTTCTAATCCTCTTTCATAAGACTATTCAACATCATTGCTGCTTTTTGCTAACCTAAGAACTTCCTGCCGTGGTTGCCAATTTCAATTTCTCAGTCCTCTCATCACCAAAAAGATCTGTATGAAGAACACTACCTATGTCATCATCATAATTTATGCAAACTGCTCCCAGTCTATCTCAATTATTTTAAATTTTTTTGTTTCATCTCCTCTAGCCTCCATCAGTATATCATGCCGTCTAGCAATGCTAATTTCTCAAAACGCAAAAGAACTCCTTTCTCAACTCTTCTTTCCCTTTCCTCTTTCAGATTTAGCCAAATCGTATATACACTATCTCTGTATCGGAAGACATTATATTAGCCAGAACCATATCTTTTTACAACTGTCTGCTTCTTTAATTTTCTACCCTCTATTGCATCAGTTTCGGATAGCATACTCTTCAAGCGAAAAATGGAAATTATACACATGAACAAGCATTACACTGACATAATCTCTCTGAATTTCCATGCTTTACCGTATCCTACGCTTCCAACCGCACCAAATTTTCCCTCCAGCAGACGCACATCTTGAATCGACAAAAATCTCTTTCTCTCAAAGCGACATTTACTTGCTCTAGCAATCAAAACACTATCATGAACTTCCTTCTAAAATACTTTCCAACCTAATATATTTCAATGAAGACTCGCTATAAAAAATATATTTACGCTTCATACTTTTCGGATACATAGAGATACTCCGGTTTTGCCATATAAAGAAACGTCGCCTTTTCTCCGTTAAATCCAGCTCGCACATCCACCACAACCACCGCATCCAAACCGCCTACTGAAAAACTTTTTTATTTCGCATCGAACCGGTCTAATTGACACCTATAGATAAAAACTAATGCTAACCGGTATATGCTGCTTTTCATAATTTATTTTTTTTCGATTGATTAAAAGCGTTATATGCATTCAGAAAAAGCAAAATATTCTGGCAAGAAAACAATACATGGATGTGCAAAGCTTTTTAGTATAGATATTGACTTCTCTAAACTCATCCATCATTCGGTTGGTATATTCGAGTTTTTTTCAGTCAAAGACATTATCCGCTAGAGACTGGAATGTTTCTTGGAAAGTTGAGATTCCGCGGACCGTCATAATTCCCTTCGATAAGAGTACATATCCGAAGAAAAAACATTTTTCATAAACATCTTACACTAGTAGAAAGCCATTCGCCTCCTCTTTGTCCATTCCGTCCATTCCCGTAATGATTTGCTCCAGAATATGCTTCTGCTCCTCAAACAGAATAGCTATAAAGCTGATTTCCTAAATGCAGATCGAAAATTAATTTTCATACCCATACCTCACTTGCTCCCTTTTCCTACTGCAAAGATTGAACAAATGATCTCAAATAAAATGCCACTGCTTTGCAGCGGCGAAAATGAAATCAAAACTATTTCAATGCAATATCCTTCCACAGTTTCTTGGGATATTTCCCAGATTCTTTCATTTTACGAATTGCTTCTACTATCACCGATTTATCCTTTTTATAAGTAACTCCATACCATTGACCTAGTGTGTCTAAAACTTCAACAGTCGCTTTTTTTTCACTCAGCAGCTGCTCTACTACAAATGTAAGAAAATATTCACACTTCAGTGGATTTCTCATCAAATTTTCATTTAAAAATTTCGGGAAACGCGATTGCAATTCCTCTAGGATGCTGTTAGAAAATCCCCACATATTCATGGATACGATAGTATCCGGTGCCAAATCTGTCCAGCTTTTTCCGTTATCTTCCGTAAAAGCTGCTCCCTCTCCACGTTTTTCGATATCAGTGTGTTCCACGATTTCAGCTAAATAATGCTTCTCATCTATTCGACAAATTCCTCTAGCTACAGGACCATTTTCAGTTACTGTATTTTTAATAGCGTAACCTACCATCGCATAACGGTATTTTTCATCGTCGTAGTGACTATTTAGATAATTATAGATCAAACAGAACGCCTCTTTATCATAATAGTCATCGGCATTGATTACAGCAAAAGAAACATCATGCAATATATCAATACAGCTCAGTACCGCATGGCCTGTACCCCAAGGGCGTACCCGCCCTTCCGGAACCTCATACCCACCCGGAAGATCTTTCAGTTGTTGAAAAACATAATGAACCTTGACATGGCGTTCTATTCGGTTCCCAATCATTGCCCGAAAATCTACTTCATTCTCCCTTATAATGATGAATACAATTTCCTCAAAACCTGCCTGAATTGCATCATATATGGAAAAATCAATGATAGTGTGCCCTTCACTGTCCATCGAATCAATCTGCTTCAGGCCACCGTAACGACTTCCCAACCCCGCAGCCATAATCACTAATACTGGTTTTTTCATCTCTCTTAATTTATTCATATCCTCAAAGAATGCTTTCTTCACTTTAAATATCAAACAATATTATTAGCTAAAATTATTCTATATCCTTAATTCTTTTAATTAAAAAATATAAAAAACTATTCAAAATTGAATTCAACAAATTCCCTCCAATTTTACGAGAGGTTTTGTCGTATTTTTGCAACCTTTAAAAATTCTGGATTTATTGGTAAAACACCATATGAAATGTAAGCCAAGTCAAAATACCTTTATCGGTACACATCTTCATAACCTCCTCCAGACAAAATTAATTGATCTCTTACTTTAGATTGAAATTTTTTCAGATGTAAATTTTTCATTGAACTGAGTGTAACTGCATTCACGTTATTTCTCCAACTTCTTGTATATAAATCACGGTGCCTCTCAGTCAGACATTTACATATACTTCCGTACCGTCTATATGAATAAGCTATCCGAAGTGCTTGTAGAAATCCATAACCTTAAGTGAAAGAAGTAAATGCATAGGAATAACTGACCAGGTACCCAACGTATACTCTCCCCATCTTCACATAAGATGTGTTATATTTCCAGTAAATTTCTAGAATACTTTCGTGAGTGTCTACTAAACATCATATAATACTCTACCGTGTCGTCGCAGGTCATCTGGATGAAACTGATCTAATTCTTGATCTCAAATCTTGTCTTTTTAAACTGTTATACTCAATCATCCCCGAAGAGCTCCCATCTTTCATAGAAAAAACAACGAAACAAAACTAACATATACAAATAAACCTTTCAACCCCTTTCCCCTTGATTTCCTTCTCAGGCATATTTTTTTCCCCCTCATAACTTTTTTCTCCATTCTTTTTTTTAAGACTGATTAACCCTTTTCATGCCAATCCGGAATGAAATAAAAACGATATGCACCTGTATTGTATAGGACTTCTAACTCCATATCTTTTACTAAAAATCCGGGAACTCTGCTCATCATGTTCTCCAGAGCTTTTACGATATCATGCATATCTCTTCCTTACCACAACTATGCACCTTATCTTCATTTTTCAGTTTCAACTTCAACTTCGCAAAACAAAATTTACAGATTCTCTCTCTTTTTTTCTGAAATTCTTACTGAATAATCAAAAAACCGAACATCAGTCTACTTTGTCAATCTTTCTCCTGCATCACTAGAAATTACCAGAACTTCTTTTTTTATATAGAAATATTTTGTTATCTCCATTTCTTCTCCACCCTCGGCTGTTTTTGATATTCAGTATATTACAATTAATTATCAATTTCCTCTGGAATTTATTTGAGATTTTTTGTATTTTTTCTCCTTATCTTATCACTTATATAAACCCTCATTATAACCCAGAGCAGTCTTCTGAAAATCCGTAAGCCTTTTTCGTCTTTTGCTTGGTTTCGATGCTTTTTGCATTGAGAGTAGACAATTACTGTTCTCATTGCTATAAAAGATTACTTCTCGCAAGGCAACACACCTCTCCCACCTGAAAACAGCAAGTGACCAACCAACAGAAACGCCATCAACAATCTCTGATCTACGAAGCAATTCAGCCATATAAATTTCCTTTGCACAACACTCATCCAGTAAATACAAAGAAAACATTTTCACATGTCAGAAAGCAGTTCAACATCTATAACTAGACACTAAACTCTGTACTCTCATATTCCACTCTCTGCATTGGAAAGCAAATCTAACTTTTACTGCTTCTTCCGCTGAACAATCCTTTTCTAAACTTCTGCTAGGGGGATACTAGTATGAAAAATATATGTTATATGCTATCGCCATCAATTTTGAAAATTCAAACTACTGTACATTTGATCTGCGTTTAGAAAAGCTATACATATTTTCATTCATTGATAAAAAGAGGCAAAAATAAAACCTACCACGAGATATATATAAATAGTACTTAAGCAGAAACTCAAAAGGACAACTACCGTAAGTGCCCTACTAACTTCCATAATTGATAACTTTCCACCACTACCAGAACCGCTCTCTGGCTAAAAATTATCAAACCTCAGAATTTCTTACTGTGCAGTGATCAGAAAACGTTTTTTTGTGCGACTATACCACGGAACAAATTACTGAAATCCAAATAATCCAAATAATCCAAATAATTAGCTCTTTTTTCCATAGATATAAATGCAATAACAGTACAAGATGTTGTACAAAAATAAAGCATCAGAGTGCATCTCAATTGTTATCATCATCAAGATTCTCAATAACATAGCAGATAATTGCATAGACGACTTCATTTTCCTTGATGGACATGTCACAATCTCTGTAATCTAAAATTTCTTCTTGAGCCTTTTTTTCTTCCGAATAACATTGCCGAATCATCAAAATAATTTTATATCCACAAAATTTTTATCAACAATCATAATAACTCTCGCGCTTTATCAAAGCTAGACAATTTTTTTATCATAACTTACTGTCTATAATTCTTTATTGATTTTCTTGTCAACATTTTTTCAAACAAGATCACTTTCATCAAAAACTTCTTGGTTTGACATACCTGCTGGTACCATCGGGAATACTTTGTCATCACAGTTAATCTGACAGTCTATCACAACCGGAGCGTTCAAAGCAATGGCCTTTTCCAAGGATGGCCCAAAATCCTCTTTTCGCATCACACGAAGACCCGTAGCTCCCATTGCTTCAGCAATCTTCACAAAATCTATCTGATCTTCAAAAGTCGTATGTGAATACCTCTTCCCATAAAATAAAGTCTGCCATTGGCGAACCATTCCCAGCACATGGTTATTGATCACAATCTCGATCACTGGGATATTATTTCTCACTAATGTGGAAATTTCATTCATATTCATACGGAAACAACCATCCCCCGCCACATTAATAACCGTCTTTTCGGGACGGCCACATTTTGCACCCATAGCAGCTCCCAAGCCATACCCCATAGTTCCCAGACCACCTGATGTGAGGAAAGTACCTGGAATCATATGCTTATAATACTGAGCTGCCCACATCTGATGCTGTCCAACATCTGTACACATGATCGCCTGTCCTTTCGTTACACGAGAAATCTCTTCCATTACAAACGGTCCTGACAGCTCTTCTTGGTTATAAACAAGTGGATACTCTTCTTTCATTTTTATGATATCTGATATCCATTTTCTATCTTTCTTCTCAGTGACCATAGGGAGCAGCCGTTTTAATACCTCTTTGATATCGCCGATAACGCTGCTTGATACCATTACATTTTTGTTAATCTCCACCGGATCCACATCAATCTGAAGGATTTTTGCTTGTTTTACGAAAGACTTCGGCTTACCTACATCTCGATCTGAAAACCTGGCCCCTAGCACAATCAATAGATCACAAGCATTTATGCCCAAATTGGAGGTTTTAGTTCCGTGCATACCTAGCATACCCATATATAATTTATCATCCACAGGAAAAGCGCTTTTCCCCATAAGCGAAGTACAAACCGGTGCTTGAATCTTATGAGCCAACTCGCACACCTCCTCAGAAGCACCGGAAATTACAGTACCTCCACCCACAAATAAAAATGGCTTTTTTGATTGGTTAATCATTGCAACCGCTCGGTTCAAATCTTTTTTTGTAATTCTATGCGTCTCTGGGAATATTTCTTCCGGCTTCTTATAAGTATATTCATAAATCGCAGCAGTGACATCCTTCGTCACATCCACTAACACAGGCCCTGGCCTGCCACTTTTTGCAATCTTGAACATCCGTCGAAGAGTATCAGCCAGACAATCAATGTTCTTCACAATGATACTGTGTTTCGTAATTGGCATGGTAACACCAGCGATATCAATTTCTTGAAAGCTATCCCTGCCTAGTAGCGGCGTTCCAACATTGGTGGTAAGCGCCACAACCGGTACGGAGTCCATATAAGCGGTGGCAATGCCCGTTACTAGATTAGTTGCCCCAGGACCACTGGTCGCTAAACAAACGCCCACTTTACCGGTAGCTCTTGCATAACCGTCGGCTGCATGGCTAGCTCCCTGCTCATGGGCAGTCAAGATATGACGGATTTCCGGATGTTTATACAACTCGTCATAAATATTCAAAATTGTTCCACCTGGATATCCGAAGACAGTATCTACACCTTGTTCCTTTAAACATTCAATGATAATCTCTGAACCATTTAACTGCATACAATCTGTTTCCCTTCTTCCATTTTCACTCCAAAATCTCTAATATCGCTCCCCGATTGGCGCTAGTCACCATTTTGGCATAGCGTGCCAGATATCCGCTGGTAAGATTTGGCTTTTTCGGCTTCCATTTCGCCTTCCTTTTTGCCAGTTCCTCATCAGACACGACCAATTCTAAACGGCATTCAGGAATGTTAATCCGAATTATATCTCCCTGTTCCACGAGTGCAATCGGTCCTCCTACAGCCGCCTCCGGACTAACATGACCAATAGCAGCCCCACGAGAGGCGCCTGAAAAACGGCCGTCTGTGATCAATGCTACGGAAGAATCCAAACCCATCCCTGCAATAGCAGAGGTTGGATTTAGCATCTCTCTCATACCTGGGCCACCTTTAGGACCCTCGTACCGGATGACCACAACATCTCCGGCTACAATTTTTCCACTTTTGATCGCCACAAGTGCCTCCTCCTCACAGTTAAATACCTTAGCAGGCCCTTCATGAATCATCATTTTTTCACAAACTGCGGAACGCTTTACGACTCCGGTATCAGGAGCTAAATTCCCCTTTAAAACGGCAATTCCACCTGTTCTACTATATGGATGATCCACTGTCCGGATAACATCCGTATTTTTATTTTTCACATTTTTTATATTTTCCCCTACAGTCTTTCCTGTCACAGTTATGCAATCTAAATTCAGCAAGTTCAGTTTTGATAATTCATTCATCACCGCATATACACCTCCTGCCTCATTCAAATCTTCCATATATGTAGGACCCGCTGGTGCCAAATGACAGAGGTTTGGAGTCTTTTTACTCAGCTCATTGGCCAGCTCAGGACGGAAATTAAATTTCACTTCATGAGCGATTGCCGGAAGATGCAGCATGCTGTTAGTAGAACAACCAAGGGCCATATCCACAGTCAGAGCATTCAGAAATGCTTCTTTCGTCATAATGTCCCGCGGACGAATGTTTCTGTATAGTATCTTCATTATCTGCATTCCCGCATGCTTTGCCAGTTTCAATCGTTCCGAATAGACTGCTGGTATTGTTCCATTACCCTGAAGCCCCATCCCCAATACCTCCGTCAAGCAATTCATGCTGTTGGCGGTATACATTCCGGAACAGGAGCCACATGTTGGGCAAATTTTGCATTCATATTCTTCTACATCCTCCGCAGTCATAACCCCAGCCGCGTAAGAGCCAACAGCCTCAAACATAGCTGAAAGGCTTCTCTTTTCCCCTTTTACATATCCCGCCAGCATCGGTCCTCCGCTTACAAAAAGAGTAGGAACATTACACCTAGCCGCAGCCATCAGAAGACCAGGAACATTTTTATCACAGTTTGGAACCATCACAAGTGCATCGAACTGGTGTGCCAATACCATAGCTTCTGTAGAGTCTGCAATCAGATCTCTACTAACTAGGGAGTATTTCATTCCAATATGGCCCATAGCGATTCCATCACAGACTGCTATAGCTGGAAACACTACGGGAGTTCCTCCAGCCATGGCTATACCTATCTTAACAGCTTCCGCTATCTCATCCAATTTCATATGCCCAGGAACAATTTCATTATAAGAGCTGACTATACCTATCAAAGGACGCTCCATTTCTTCTTTTGTCATACCCAGGGCATTGAAAAGGCTTCTGTGTGGAGCCTGCTGCATTCCTTTTTTTACCACATCACTTTGCATTCTTGTGTTCTCCTTCTACAAGATAACTTACGATCAAATCTCCCATCTTTGATGTTACTGTCTGCCTGCAGCCATCAGACATGATGTCAACAGTCCGGTATCCATTGGCAAGTGTTTTCTTTACTGCATTTTCCACCGCATCAGCCTCTGTATCCAGATCTAAGGAATAACGAAGCATCATGGCTGCCGAAAGAATCGCGGCAATAGGATTAGCAATATTCTGGCCTGCAATATTTGGTGCTGAGCCATGGCTTGGCTCATAGAGACCAAATTTTGTCTCATTCAAACTAGCCGAAGGTAGCATTCCGATAGAACCGGTTAGTATACTAGCCTCATCAGATAAAATATCACCGAACATATTCTCTGTTAGAATTACATCAAACTGTGCAGGATTCTTTACCATCTGCATTGCACAGTTATCCACCAACATATGTTCCAATTGCACCTCAGGATAATACTTTGCAACCTCCTCCACCACAGCTCGCCAGAGCCTGGAAGAATCCAGCACATTAGCCTTGTCAATGCTAGTTATTTTCCTTCTTCGCTTCATAGCGATATCAAAGCCTCGTTTTGCAATCCGCCGAATCTCATGTTCATTATAAGTCAGAGTATCAATTGCTGTTCTTACAGCGTCCACTTCCGTCGTTTTCTTTTCTCCGAAATACAGCCCACCGGTCAACTCTCTCATGATCATTATATCGAAGCCGTCTCCGATGATTTCTTCCCGAAGCGGACACGCTGCCCGAAGTTCATCATATAGATAAACCGGCCGCAGGTTTGCAAATAGATTTAGCGCCTTACGTATTCCCAGAAGCCCTACTTCCGGACGCTTAGAAGACTCCAGCTGATACCAGGGCGATGTCTCTGGGTCACCTCCGATAGAACCCATCAACACGGCATCGCACTCCTTTGCATGATCTACCGTTTCATTTGTCAATGGAACGCCATAGGCTTCAATAGATGCACCTCCCAGGAGCAATGTAGAATAAATTAAAGTGTGCCCATACTTTTTGCAAACCGCATCTAAAACTTTCTTAGCTTCATGAACGATTTCAGGACCAATTCCGTCTCCATGGATTAATCCTATTTTATATTCCATCGTAATCTCCTTCTTTATATTTAATTAAAATTCTCAACTCACAATCCCTAGATTTTGAAAAAATTCAATATTCAAGTAGCTATGAACTGTATCATACTTCATATCTAGAAACTTTTCAATAAAAAACTTAATAATTTTTGTAAAATAATGTCTGAAACAAAATAATATTTGGCATTTAAACACTATTTCTAACTTTAATGAAACATCTGAATCAATAATGTAGCAAAGCTTGTACTACAATTGCTTCCGGAACAGGCGTGTGATATGAAATTATCGCTTATTTCTTAGTATCTGTAATCTTATTGTCCTTCTTTGTCATCGCAGCTTCCGTTTCTAACTTCTGCACCTGAGCAATCGCTATCTTTTTCATGGGGATTCTACAATTTTTGTTATTCCCAAATTCTACAATTACATCTTCTTCCGTTATATCAATCACAACACCATAAAAACCGTTGTTCGTCACAACAAAATCGCCAATTTTCAGAGCGGAAAGCATAATCTGTATTCTTTTTTGTTCTTTCTTTTGCGGACGGATCATCATAAAATACATTAAGGCGATCAACGTCACCATCAAAAAAATCATACTCATAGAACTCAGTCCACCGCTAATGATAGCTGTACTACTTGCAAAAATCATTACTATTTAATCCTCCTAAAATACACTATTACACTCTTCTATAACTACTACTCCATAATACACAATTCAGCGTTAATGAACAAGGAGTTTTTGTATTTATATCTGCGTCAGAAAGCACTTTTTGAAATTATTCCATCTGGATTTACTTTTTAAACTTTCCCTTCATCCAGATCCTACCGTATCTCTGCCATCATTGGTACTGCAAAAGATAGATTATTAAACACACAAAGCTGCATAGTATTTTCTTTCCCATTTCCAGCATAGGTGAAATACACGTTCCTCGGTATCAGCGAAAAACCCAACAGGATCACCCGTCTTCAAGGCTTGTCCTCCAAATTCGTATCTCGCATTTAAAAGATTCCAACTTGCTGTGCCTTTCTGTATGCCATGATAGTTATTTCTGCTGCGATAAAAACATTTCAAAAAATCAACTCCTCACTTTACATCTTTTTATATTGGAATCCCCACACTCATCAGGAAGAGCAGTATATTCTTCAGCAAAAACACACTATCTTTTTCAGAATTCATAGATTTTCCTTACCATCAGACCTCCTATCATAAACCCTATTAACTCACTATTTTACTTCGTATAACGACCCACTATATTCGGATAAATCACTCCTTGATTGATTCCAAGCTGCATCTGACTGTGTTTATGATAGTCTTTCTTTAGATGCAGCTTCTCCATTTTAACACATTATCCACCCAGCCGCCCAATCTACTAAATTCTAAATATTATTATGTCTGCTCACCATAAACTGGAAGGGCCAATCATCAAATACCATCAACATTACAAGTCTAGAAACTAGATTTGACTGAATCGACATATTCTATAAGATGTAAGAAAGGCCGGCTTCTTTTTTTGAAAAATTGCTAGCAAAATACCTGGAATCTACTAGAATCTGTGAAAATTTACTCATTTTATACCATAAACTTATACATGCCTCATAGCTTCTAAACCATAGCTTCTAAACCACTTCATTTTCCCATGCGAAGACACATCAAGATGTGCAAGTGTTCGATAGCTCAACCCACATGACTATACACTTCAGAGCCTTTATACATAGCTACAGCTTCCATGAATCGTTGCAGTCGATCTCCTAATTCATCAAGAAAGATCAGCATGAAAATCATTCTGTGAACCGTTTCAAAATTTTTCCGTTTCGCTCTGCTATCCATTTAAATACAACCAATTGCTCGTTTGTTCAGCATCCATATTTACTTCAAATCACTTTTATAAAAGCAATAGGCATGTTTTTATTTTAAATTTTTTGGTATCAAGGGATACCCAAAAGGTGCAATGGTTCTTGTTAGAGTAACAAATGATAGCCTTATTAGATTACGATATTAAAAAGCAAGACTGCTACCAATAGACCGCAATTCACAAAAAATTACTGTTTTTTATCATACTGATGGCAAAACTTTTTTCTAGTTTTTTTCCCTTAAAAAAATATTGAAAACTGCTTAACAGAAATTCAGGCTAAATTCTTCCAGAACACTGTTTTTATTTCTCAGCATCCCCCTTTTATTCTTTCGTCTAGGTATCCAAGCTCTTATCATTAAAGGTGTTAATTTTACTAATTATATTTGTATTTGTTCGAATTTTATCGTATAATTTTATAGTAGTGACAGATTAGGAGAAGTTAAGATTAATGAACAATAAAATATATACTTTAGGAATCGATATTGGTTCCACTACAGTTAAAATAGTCATAATGGACGAAAAAATGAATCTCCGTTTTTCAGATTACGAAAGGCATTTTTCCAATATCCAAAAGGCGCTCGCTTCACTTCTCGATAAATCCTATCAGAAAGTGGGAGAAATGTGCCTAAAACCAGTCATTACCGGAAGTGGAGGCCTGAAGCTAGCCAAGCATCTAGAAATTCCATTTGTACAAGAGGTAATTGCGGTTTCCACAGCGCTGCAGCACTATGCGCCTCAAACAGATGTTGCGATTGAGCTAGGCGGCGAGGACGCCAAAATTATCTATTTTGAAAACGGTAACATTGAACAACGCATGAACGGGATCTGTGCTGGCGGTACAGGTTCCTTTATCGACCAGATGTCTTCTCTTCTGCAAACAGATCCCATCGGTCTCAACGAATATGCGAAAGACTATAAAGCAATTTATCCCATTGCTGCACGCTGCGGCGTTTTTGCTAAAACTGATATACAACCTCTGATCAATGACGGGGCTACCAAGGCAGACCTTGCAGTCTCTATTTTTCAGGCAGTTCTGAATCAGACGATTTCCGGCCTGGCATGCGGTAAGCCTATTCGTGGACACATTGCCTTCCTAGGAGGCCCATTTCACTTCCTTTCTGAATTACGTACAGCCTTCATTCGAACTCTGAAGCTAGATAATGAACATAGCATAGTGCCCGAAAATTCTCATCTCTTCGCGGCTATCGGATCGGCCATGAATGCTGCCAAAAGCTCCCACATATCTCTGAAAAAATTAAAACAATCTTTAAAATCCAAGGTTAATCTGGACTGTGAAGTCACGCGTATGGAACCGCTATTCGCTACTCAAGAGGAATATACTTCTTTCTTGGAACGTCAAAGTGTTAACAATGTGACAACAGCAGATTTTTCCTCCTATAAAGGAAATTGCTATCTTGGCATTGACGCAGGCTCCACAACGACTAAGGCTGCCGTAGTGGGTGAGGACGGTTCTCTGCTGTACTCCTTCTACAGCAATAACCAAGGCAGCCCTCTGACCACATCTATCCAAGCTATCCAGGAAATTTATCAGTTAATGCCAAACTCCGCCCATATCGCCTATTCCTGTTCCACCGGCTACGGTGAAAATCTCATAAAGGCTGCTTTAATGCTAGATGAGGGGGAAGTGGAAACAATCGCACACTATACAGCAGCGGCTTTTTTCGATCCGTCGGTAGATTGTATCCTGGATATCGGCGGCCAAGATATGAAGTGTATGAAAATCAAAAATTGTTCGATTGAAAATGTTCTTCTCAATGAGGCTTGCTCCTCCGGCTGTGGTTCTTTCATAGAGAATTTTGCCCAATCCCTAAATTACAGCGTGCAGTACTTTGCTAGAGAGGCTCTTTTTGCCGAACATCCTATCGACCTCGGCACACGCTGTACTGTATTCATGAACTCCAAAGTGAAGCAGGCACAAAAAGAAGGCAGCACCATAGCTGATATTTCCGCCGGATTAGCCTATTCTGTGATAAAAAACGCCCTTTATAAGGTAATCAAGATATCCAACGCTTCTGAGCTAGGAAAACACATCGTCGTGCAGGGAGGCACATTTTATAATGATGCAGTGCTGAGAAGTTTTGAACGAATCTCCGAATGCAACGCAATCCGACCAAACATTGCCGGAATCATGGGCGCTTTCGGAGCTGCCCTAATTGCCCGTGAACGGTATGAAGGTAAGAAAAGTTCTATGCTCTCCATTGAAAGAATAAATACTTTGGAATATTCTACGCAGATGATCAACTGCAAAGGCTGCATAAATAGCTGCCGTTTAACCATCAACCGTTTTTCCGGAAACCGCCAGTACATTAGCGGAAATCGCTGTGAACATGGAACTGGGGAAAAAAAGAATGCAAATCACATCCCGAATCTATTTGAGTATAAATACAAGCAACTGTTTGACTATACCCCTCTTTCTGAAAATGAAGCTTTTCGCGGTAAGGTGGGCATCCCACGAGTTCTGAATCTCTTTGAAAACTATCCGCTATGGTTTACTTTTTTTACTCAACTAAATTACCAAGTTGTCCTCTCTCCCACTTCTACCAGAGAAATTTACGAACTTGGCATTGAATCCATTCCCAGCGAATCCGAATGCTATCCTGCTAAACTCGCCCACGGACACGTAACCTGGCTCTTGCGTCAGGGTTTAAAATATATATTCTATCCCTGTATTCCCTATGAGCGAAACGAATTTGACGGGGCCGTCAACCATTATAACTGTCCCATTGTAACCTCCTATGCGGAAAACATTAAAAATAATGTGGATGAGCTAAATGATTCTTCTATCACTTTCCATAACCCATTCCTAGCTCTAACCAACGAAACTGTTTTGGCAGACGAGCTGGTGAAAAATTTCCCTCAGATCCCCGAAAAGGAAATTCGCATGGCCTGCCACGCTGGCTGGAATGAGATGCTACAGATACGTGAAAGCATCAAACGAAAAGGCGAAGAGACCCTGAAATGGATGGAAGAGAC
The DNA here is from genome assembly GCA_021442455.1 of Lachnospiraceae bacterium. Lineage (GTDB taxonomy): Bacteria > Bacillota > Clostridia > Lachnospirales > Lachnospiraceae > Scatomonas. The sequence continues at coordinate 48,551 of JABUSY010000040.1, forward strand.
CAGACACCGCGGAGTTATACTTGCAGGCCGTCCTTATCACATCGATCCGGAAATCCATCACGGCATTCCAGATATGATTAATTCCTACAACATTGCAGTATTAACAGAAGATTCTGTTTCCCATCTGGCTCCTTTAGAACGGCCGTTACGCGTCAATGACCAATGGATGTACCATACCCGGCTATATGCAGCCGCCAATTATGCAAAAACCAGGGAAGATCTATCCCTGATTCAACTGAACTCCTTTGGATGCGGTCTTGATGCCATCACCACCGACCAGGTATATGAAATTTTGAGCAAAAATAATAAAATCTATACATGTTTGAAAATCGACGAAGTCAACAATTTGGGAGCTGCCCGAATTCGTGTTCGTTCGCTTCTAGCAGCGCTCCGCACCAGGAAGGAGAATTCAAAACAGCAGACCATCAAACCAACCTCTATCAAAAAAATGTTATTTACGCCAGATATGCGTAAAAATTACACGATCCTCTGCCCACAAATGTCACCAATCCATTTCGAATTGATTCAATCCGCCTTTAACACTGGCGGCTATACACTAGAAATTCTTTCAAATGATAATAAAGAGGCGGTAGATATAGGCCTGAAGTATGTAAACAATGATGCCTGTTATCCCGCCTTGATAGTGGTCGGACAGATCATGCAGGCTCTGCTATCCAACAAGTACGACTTACATAAAACCGCAGTTATCATGTCTCAGACTGGTGGTGGATGCCGGGCATCCAATTATATCGGATTTATACGAAGGGCACTGAAGAAAGCAAATATGAGCTACATTCCGATCATCTCTCTGAACCTGAATGGATTTAAAAGCAACCCTAGCTTCAAGATCACAACGAAACTGGCTATTCGTGTGATCTATGCGGTAGTATTCGGAGATATACTGATGAAATGTATCTACAGGATGCGTCCATATGAGAAAGTGAAAAGTTCAGTCAATCGCCTACATCAGAAATGGAAAAAAATATGCATAGATTTTCTCTGTAACTCTAAACTATCTCACAAAAAATATAAACAAATCTGTAAGATCATGATTCGAGATTTTGATCGTCTACCTATCACCGATGAGATAAAACCCAAAATAGGCATTGTAGGGGAGATTCTTCTAAAATTTCTTCCCTCTGCCAATAATCACCTTGCAGAACTGTTAGAAAAAGAAGGTGCTGAAGCTGTCTTCCCGGATCTAATTGATTTTTTTATGTACAATTTCTACAACGCTACCTTCAAAGAAAAACACCTTGGTGGCAAAAAATCCACCTCCATCCTTTGTACTCTTGGAATAAAAGCAATTGAATGGTTAAGAAGTGCGGCCTCCAAAGAATTTGCAAAGAGCGTCCACTTCATACCACCAACCAGCATTGAAGATCTAGCAAAATACACGACTCCCATTGTCTCCATCGGAAATCAAACTGGAGAAGGATGGTTCTTGACAGGAGAAATGATAGAGCTGATAAACGGACACACAGAAAATATTATATGCGTTCAGCCTTTTGGATGCCTTCCAAATCATATCGTAGGAAAAGGCGTTATCAAAGCCATTCGAAAAAAATATCAAAAAGCTAATATTATAGCCATTGATTACGATCCCGGAGCATCCGAAGTAAATCAGCTAAACAGAATTAAATTGATGCTTGCGACAGCTAACAAAAATCTTGAATCCGAAACATAACTACATTTTCCATAGAAAATGCCCTGTGAGTAAAATATACAGTAATCGTGATAACTTCGCTTGTAAAATATTTTGTATGGTCGTTTTCTATACTCGCTTATTAAAGTATAACAAAAGCACCAACATCATGCTATCTGCCACAAATAAAATGCCGATCAGCTCATCCTTCGTAAACAAACATACACAAATCTCTGTAAAAATGCCACAAAACATAGATAATTTGTAACATAATCTATCATACTGTTTCCAAAAATATCCATCGCCACAGGGAACATTACAACAAAAAAAACAACAGCATAAATTTTTACCTATCCGGCAGTTTTTGGATAGGTAAAAATTTATGCTTTATCAGTCAACAATGATTCCATACTCTACCAATCCCCTTAATGGTATTTCCTCCTAAAGCCATATATAAAGACAAAATCAGCCGTTAGAAAACGACTAGCCATCACCAAAAGGACCCAAACAACATCTCTGACTCAGAGACCAAAGAACCCATGCTACATTTCATTGTAACTATTCTTTGAGATTTCAATATAGCATCTTACCTCAAAACTATCAAAAGCATTTTCTTTATTCTTAATCATGTGGATACATAACTCTTTTTCTTTTTTCATCTCCTCTTACCCTTTAATATAAAACATAAATCTTATTTACAGTCCAACATAGAAAAGATTATTCTTAGGTATTGCTTTTCGTCTGAAAATTCACTCTCCCGCTTTAACGGTCTCTTTACTTTCAAGGGAACAACGTCACTACCGTTTTTTTGAAGTTTCCAAAAGATCTCCCATTTATGTACGTAATATATATATATTTGATACAAAAAACTGATACAGCTTTATCGTATTGTTGTACAACATCACCAACACTACTCAATCAAAAAGTCAAACCATCAGTCACATCTTTGGCAGTCTCATCTCATTAAGAAATTGTTCTGTCCCTCTTCACTTAGAGGAGGTTCTTTTAAAAAATCTCCCTAGCTGACTCTGAGAGAGATATCCAAGTAATCAAGGCACAATTTTCATTATATCGCTGTTTTCTGTAATCTTTCATATCTGCTCACAAAATCTCACGCCAACTAAATCGTATGCTTATCCGTTCAAAGAGAAATTTTCATCTCACCAGCGCTGCTAAAATCGATTCGATAAGAAAGATATTTCTTATATCTTTTTCTTGAAAACATTTTAAACCTTTTTTCATACGATTATCTCCATATTGGCAATCCATTTTAACAATAGCAGCATGTCCTGAAATGCCAATGATATTTAACGTTATACTGCTATCATGCTCAGCATTTTATCTACTTTAGTTTTCGATACATTCACATACAAAACCAGGTAAACTAACACGCCAATCAACACGGAAATGACCAGGGAAACCAACGACCACCTTATCAAATAAAATAGCCCATAATACACGAATGCGACCACCACTCCCATCAGTACCGACGCTACCAACGGCTCCATATACGTCTTCCTCAGAGCGTTCCGGTAGTTAAGATATTTTCTCAAAGCAATCTCGTTCATCACACAATACAACACTGAAAAAAGAATATTCGCCAGCATCACTACATAGATATCCATCTGCGGAAATATGAAAAGCAGAAATGTAAGCACTATCAGATTTACCAATAGAGAAAAGCCTGCATTAATCAGGACCACTTTCTGTTTTCCTATAGACTGCAAAACGCTTCCGGTAATGCTAGCTAATATGATAAAAATCACATGAAAAGCGCCTGACATCAGAAGCCTTGAAGCTAGGACCGTCGCTGACGGAAATAACACGCTCATAATCGGAAAAGCAAGAACCGTTAATCCAACAGTTACGGGAATGCAGATAAACATAATCAGACGAATACTCTGATTGATCTTCTTGTTAGCTTCCTTTAAGCTACCAATAGCATAAAGAGAGGAGATCTCAGGTATTAGAGCAGAGGCACTGGCAGATGCCATCGCCAATGGAATATTAATGATCGGAAGATAGTAATTGCTGAATTCTCCATAAGTAGCTGAAATACTGTCCGCCATGATTCCCTGCGTCCTCTGGATACTGGAATATATATAGCTGTCTAGATAACTGCTTCCATTATTGAGAAACGTTGTAAAAATCATGGGAGTCACCATAAAAAAAATAATTTGAAACATTTTTCCATAGCTCTCCTCTCTTCTATGCCTATCCCTTAGCATTTGCCTTAAGAATAGCGGACGGTTGCAAAAGAATACGAACAGCATAAATAAAAGCCCCATCAGAACACCCGCGCCTGTTCCTATCGTAGCACCTATGGCTCCATAAACAGCGACGTCTAGTCCTCCTGTAGGCGCCAAATTCTTAATCAAAATCCAGGCTGCCAATACGCTAACAATCGCGTTGACAATCTGCTCCGCTATCTGCGAAATTGAGGTAGGAATCATCGTATGGTGAGCCTGAATATAACCCCGAAACACACCCAGTATTGCGGAAAAGAAAATCGTAGGCGCCAGAGCTTGCAAAGCGGGCAAGGCATTCTTTTGATTCGCTGGCAGTAGAATGCCTCCGCCAAAGAAGGCAACAAGCGCTGTGACGCCACCTACAAAGACCGTATACAGCAAAGCCCCTTTAAAAAACTTATACGCATTTTTATATTGTTGCAGCGTTAACCATTCCGACACGATCTTGGAAACAGCTATGGGAATACTGTAGGAGGATATCAGCAGAAGAAGCGAATACAAGTTGCTAGCATATCCATAATAGCCAAGTCCTACGGACCCAAGCACCCTTCCTAGCGGACGACGGTATATCAATCCGATAATTTTTGAAATGATTGACGCAACCATCAGAATTGATACATTTTTTATCAGTGTATTCTGTTTTGACATTCTCTATCTCCCTTGTCCAACAGATATTTTCGTATGCTTAAATATTCTCGATCTTCCAATGTACCGGTGTGATGCCATTTCTGACCAGATAGTTATTAGCCTTTGAAAAAGGCCTACTACCAAAAAATCCACGATAAGCAGACAGCGGGCTAGGATGCGGAGCCTCCAGAACCAAATGCTTAGGATTGTGAATCATCGATTTCTTCATCTTGGCCGATTTACCCCAAAGTATGAAAACCATAGGACGGTCCTGCTTTTCCATCACTTGAATGGCAGCATTAGTGAATTCTTCCCAACCAATATCCCTGTGAGAATTTGGTTGATGGGCTCGGACTGTCAAAACCGTATTCAACAACATGACACCCTGTCTCGCCCATTTTTCTAAATATCCAATATGAGGAATAGAGCAGCTTAGATCATCTTCTAGTTCCTTGTAAATATTCATAAGGGACGGTGGAATTTCTACACCTGGCTTTACAGAAAAGCACAAACCATGCGCCTGCCCTTCTTCGTGATAGGGGTCTTGCCCCAAAATTACCACCTTTACCTGTTCCAGAGGAGTCAAGTGAAACGCATTGAAAATGTCATCAGCTGGTGGATAAATCCTATTAGTTCGATATTCTTCACCTACAATAGTAAACAGCTTTCTATAATAAATTTTCTGAAACTCCTCCTTCAAAGCCTTTTTCCATTCCCCTACAATTGGAGGCATAGCCCTCTCTTCTCCTCTCTGTTCTTTAGATTCTTACGGATACTCCACGATCACGAAGGTATTCCTTTACTTCCCGTATCTCTAGTTCATGAAAATGAAATAGGGATGCCGCCAAAACAGCATCTGCCTTTCCCTTTATCAAAGCTTCATAAAAATGCTTCAGCTTTCCAGCACCTCCTGAAGCAATCACAGGTATCTTTACAGTTTCCGCGATCCTACGTGTAAGTTCAATATCATAGCCAGCTTTTGTTCCGTCTCTATCCATGCTTGTCAACAGAATTTCACCTGCACCCAGCTGCTCTACCTGCGCCGCCCATTCCACCGCATTTATGCCCATATCCACCCGTCCGCCGTTTTTATAAATATGCCAGCCACTTCCGTCACCCAAGTGTTTGGCGTCTATGGCAACCACCACACACTGACTACCGAATTTCAAAGCTGCTTCGCTGATCAAGCACGGATGATTTATTGCCGAAGAATTAATAGAAATTTTATCAGCTCCTTCCCGGAGCAGCATCTTGAAATCATCAACTGTTCGGATTCCTCCTCCCACTGTAAACGGTATAAACACGTTTTCAGAAACCCGGCGCACCATATCTATCACTGTGTTCCGTTGATCACTGGAAGCTGTAATATCTAGAAAAATCACTTCATCCGCTCCGGCTCTGTCATAAGCCTTGGCAATTTCTACCGGATCACCGGCATCCTGCAAATTTACAAAATTGACACCCTTTACCACCCGTCCAGCATCTACATCCAAACATGGAATAATCCTTTTTGTAAACATCCTCATACTCCCTTTCCAATTGACAAAAAATTTTTCAGGATCCTTAGCCCCACATCAGAGCTTTTCTCAGGATGAAACTGGCATGCAAAAACATTCCCCTGTTCTACGGATGCATGTATTTTAGTACCATATTCCGCTGTGGCACATACAATCCTATCATCAGAGGCTTCCAAATAATAGGAATGGACAAAATAAACATATGGATGCTTTTTAATCCCACGAAATAAGCGACCATTGTTTTGAATTTCCAGCGAATTCCATCCCATATGAGGAATCTTCAGTCCTTCCTTCTCCGGAATACGAAGAATCTCACCCTGTAAAATCCCAAGTCCCGATATTCCCGGACTCTCTTCACTTTTTTCAAACAATAGCTGCAACCCAAGGCATATCCCCAAAAAAGGTGTGCCCCTACCAATAATCTCATGAATCACTGAAACTAGAGCAAATCTATTCAGATTTTCCATCGCATTTCCAAAATTACCTACTCCTGGAAGGATCACTCTGTCGGCAGCCAGTAGCTTATCTTTATCCTTGGTTATCATCACTTTTTCACCCAGAAGCTGCAGCACCTTCTCTACACTTTTAATATTTCCAGCATTGTAATCAATCAATGATATCATTTATACCTCCACAAATTTAGTGTAAAACAGACTGTATCCACACCTTATTCAGCAACTAAATTAAATCAGAAGAAATTAAAACATAACAATATGTTAACACAAATCTACATAAATTGCAATTTTTTAGAGCAATGCTATAATAATCTATTTTTCCCTTCCATTCAACTTTTCTAAGGTTTATCCCTGGCGTACATCCTCTTCAGAGTCAGAAGCATCTCATTTATTGGGTATCTCCCTACGCCAAAGGACACGGTGTGAATCACAAATACTCTCTTTATCATGAACATGGCAAATATGGACACTCATATTCCCAAAACGAATGTTCCGAACAGTAAAAAACATGCCAGATATCCAGGCACAGAACAAAAGCCCAAAAAATGATTTTTCTGCCACTTCCAAGAAAACAGAATATTTCAGATCAAACACATTCTCTATATAAATTGTAATTCCAAATTTCTATTTCAAAAATTCTTTTCAAAATTCAATCATGCGCTCTCACGGCCCATCTTTTTAGATATATGCTAGACGGAAGCCATTCGCTGTGTTAGACAATTCTATTAACACCAAGAATCCACTTTACTCCATTTACCTACTCAAATCGCTTCTTCGTCACCTGCTACACTTTACTATTAAACCTCATGGAATTCAGCTGCAAAAAAGTCTCGGAGCAGAAAGAAGAGAGTTACCAAACCTTCAGTTTCAATATTTCTTTAAATCTTTTTAAAAATAATCAGATCTAAAGCATAGTATTATCCCATAATCAGCATATCTCTTCTCTGTTTCTTGATTTATTGATACTTCTTCTTCGATATCGTTCCCAAATATCATTTCTCATCACTGTACCTATAACACATTTCCTTCTTGCTGACAAATAGACTAAAATGCTATTCCTATCCTATTAATTAAAATTTTACTAAAAAGTTTACTCAATGCAAACACCTAAATATTTTCAATTCTTGTTCTTCTCCTGCTTGCCGCCGTCATTAGTAACCTACCTTTTGTTACCCAGAACGTCAGCATGAATTATTGACTCCTTCGCATTCAATAATATCCTTTGACTGTCTGATGAGAACTAAGGTTTATCCTAGTTATTCTTTTGCTAAAACTTCATAAAACTTTCAGAAGTTGTGTTCACTACACCAACATCGAGAAATCAGGTTTAATTATCACCTGCTATTGATCGACTGATGCTCACGTTTTTTAATGTATACCTCTGATTCAGCATCCATCCTCCTGGCTCTAAACAAACTTCCACTGCTCTTCATGAAAATAATGTTATTCTAATCTTTGCGATATTTATGTATTAATGTGCCAAATTCTGTTTTCCTCGTCATAAACTATTTTCCCCTCTCGAAGATTCATAGGATAAATCTGGGTGATATGCAATTTTTAATCTACGACATTCTGTCTGTCATCACCATCTGAATGATCCTAAACCAAATTGCTCACCCTAAAGAAGATAGAAGACTATTGGCTGATGTAAATCGTTATAGTTCTTACACAAATACCGTTTCAAAACTCCGGTACATCTGATAATTATATAATGTAGGTATCACATATCACATATAAAAAATTGATACAAAATACCATATGACATAAGAGAAATTGCTGCGCTGAAATATATCAATCTAGATTCTATCCAAAATATTTATTTGCAAATTAAACAGATTACAACCTTTATGAAGAAATACTTATCCAACAACCAGTATGATTCGAAAGATAAGATTCTTATGAATATACTCGCTGCCCCCCTCTGACAGATCAGTTTTTTTCTTAGAAAGAAGGCCTCATTCTGAAATATATATACAATAAAACATTCAGTCTTGAAAAAAATACAGATGAAACATCTGATAAGAACTGTCGCAAGACACTGTACAGTACGCCCCATGAGCCAAACAGAAAAAACTATTCTTTTCTTTATATCTTCCTACACATCTACCTACAACTTCAGATAAACAAGATTTTTATCTTCTCGCTATTCTTTCCAGACAAAAATGTTATCAATTTTGAATCTATCAGCAACGAAATGACGACTTTCCAGTACCAGTATCAAAAACGGTAGCGACTTCTACTAAAATCTGGATGCCATATTGCTCAAACAGCATCCAGAATCATGAAAAACTACAAGTGTGTGCATAGTGGTTAGAGTTAATGATTAGAATATCTCTCCTGACAATTTTCTCTGCTCTCATTACTTTCTTTTTAGAGTATGTTCCGAAAACAGAATAGTGGTTATAATTTTTTTTCTAATATGTATTTGTATTACTAACTACACCGTTTATTATCACCTTTCCAAATGGCAGCCATTTTTCTCTTTTTAATCAGTATAACAATTCAGCGTGCTATAAAACGATACTATTCTAAGCATCATCTGTCCATACTGAAAAACAACAACACTACGCTTTTCAATATATTCGCGTACTGCTTCTTTACTATTCAAACATAGCCATATGATACTCCAAAAATCTTTTGTATATTTTTTTCGAGAGACACATTTCTCTCCTTCACCATCGACTTATCTGTATAAAACAAGATATTTTTTTACATGGACATTATTTCCTCCGGTATTCGGAATGATGATAAATTTATGGATGCTATTAACACCCACAAACACTAATTCCACATCTGGACACACTTCAACTTTCTTTCTAGCAATCATTTCACTCCTTTCCTGGATATTCAAAGTTTCCTTCCAGAGAAAAAAAAATGTACTATATCTCGATAAAATTCACCGTTCTGTTTTATGCCACCAAGTCTAATTTACCTGATCCTGCACTATTTCCCACATATCCTGGATCTTCAACCCCCCCCTTTCCAAAACATTAGCGTTCGAATCCTTGTATTTAATCTGGGTAAATATTTTCATAAAGGAGCAAAAATATACGCTGATAACACAGACATCCATCAGAACATATTAGTATTGGTCACTATACACGATATAGAACAGCTGAAGAAATGATTCATTTGCACTGTTTTCAATTATCTGAATTACACTAAACTTATAAAAACAACTTAAAAAAATTCAGCAAACAATAGATATTCTGAAATATTTGCAGAATATATTCCCAGTAGCTTCAAATCTAACACTTAACTTGATATTGATATAAGAATGCTCCTGCTAAACTTTGACGTCTTAATGAATGATATTCCTTTCCTCTCTTTTTTGCATTCAAACATTTCTTGGAAGCTATAATAAAAGATATGCACAAGCTAAATTTAAACATTTTTAGAATATCTGAAATATTTTAACGATTGTGTTGTAGAAATTTTCTGTCATACAAATGACCATCCAATATATCATTTCTAGACCTGCCGCTACCTCAACCTATATGAATGATGAACTGTTTAAACTTGAGCCCTGACTTTCGCTCTAATACTCTGCTTACCCTACCAATTTGTTCCATATTCCTGTCCCGCTTAAAGCACTAGATAATCTAATGAGAGAAAAATCGGCAAGGCTGGAAATAATGTCCAAGACTCTTCAGAAATTCCTGATTTTCTTTAATGTCAACATTAAACCGAAAAATTTTTTGAACTCTAAGCAAAGCTTTGTAACAAAGACCGCTCCATGGGAGACCAAGGGCCTTTTGAATCTTTCTGACATTCACATTTCGAAAAATCACACTTTCTCATATGCTCAAACACTAACCGTTCTGACCACTTTGTCTATCCCAATTATACAAATATTGAAACAACATACATCACTCATGAAGTTGACGTTTTCCAATATATATTTCCGCTAGCTACCATTACTTCACAGTTGCAAAGGTAAGTACTAATGAAAAATTTGCTCATACAGTTATTGTATTTGACAATCTAATTTTGCATTATTCTTCACTTCATCTACAGCTCTATCTCTGGCCTTACGTTCCGCTATCATCAACAAGTATACTCATTTACACCACTTATCGAACATACTTGAAACGATAAAATTATTATTTTCACCTTTTCTGTTATCTTCTGAAAAAAATCTTATATCCATAATTCTCAGAAGTTATCGAGCAGTTAACCTAATATAAGATTCCGATTTGCTTGGATATCTTCAGATCACTCTTTTTTGCTTAGTATCTAACCTACCTTAAGGCTTTGTAACCAAAACAATCCCTCATTAATCCTACAGTCATCTTCAAAAACATAACCTTTTTGATTTATCACAAAATCATCTTAAATAATTGATTTATCACATCTATATATTTTTTAAATTCATTTTCCAAAATTTTCTGCAAGAAAATGCTACCAGCATATTTGAGATAACATCCGTGAATATTTTAACAAATTCTTGTCCGAAATCGTATGCTTTGGTAAAAATTGTAAACCTTCTGAAAGCAGATAGCTTGCCCTGGCTACTTTTATTCAAAAAAATCCTGCGCGTCCTGAAGATCTCGACGTAATTGTGCCTTCAGTTCCTCAAGCGAATGAAACTTGCATTCCGGTCGGCGATACGATAATATCTCTACAACTGCTTCCCGTCCATACAGGTTCTGGTCGCATTGAAACAGATATGTTTCTACACCTACATTCCTCCCCTGTACCGTTGGCTTTTTACCGATATTCGTAACACTATGATACCATTTTGCTGCCACCTTTGTCACAGAAACATAGACCCCTCTCGGCGGAAGCATTTTCTCCGATGCCGGAATTTGATTAATCGTTGGAAATCCCAAGCTGTGCCCAAGATAGCTTCCATATAAAATCTTGCTTTTGATAAAGTAAGGATGTCCAAGCAATTGTTCTACTTTTTCCATGTGACCTCCTGTCAGCTCTTCACGAATATAACTGCTGCTAATATCCCGTTCTCCATCTTTTTCCTTTTCCAATACCTCCACCACAAAGCCATATTCTCTACCTATCCTACACAAAAATTCCGAATTCTTGCTTCTTTCTCTTCCAAAATAAAAATCAGATCCTACTACAATGACGGATGCATGCAGCTGCTCGATCATAATTGATCTGACAAACTCTTCTGCTTCCATATTTTGTACACTATCTGTAAAAGGACATTCTACCAGCATATCCACTCCTATGGAGTATAAAATATTATATCTCTCTTGGTTAGTCATCAGCATGCTCTCTTTCATGGTACTTACACGAATCTGAGGAGAAATATCAAAGGTAAAAATGACTGTTTTCAGTCCTCTCTGCCTTCCAATCTCCTTTACTCTACTGATCAGTTTTCTATGTCCCTTGTGAATACCGTCAAATTTCCCCACTGTAATTACAGACGATCTATTCAGTTTAAAATGATTTAGGTTTTTTATATAATCCAATCTTCTACTCCTACGTATCTCTTATTTGTTTTTTAGCCTGCCTTCCCGTCATAGAACATTTTAATCAATCTGAAATACGATTTTTTTGCTTCATACCGGTATATACCGACAAATACTCGTTTCGAATCATAGACACGATAGTCACTGCCATCCGTCCAGTTTGGTGGATTTTCGCTACCTCTGATCTGTTGTGGATATAAATAGCCTCCGTTCCACGCCAATTTATTCCCTTGCGGCTCCACCTGCAAAGCCGGAAGCGAATTAAACATCTTGTCTATCGGCAGGATACAATCTTCAAGTCTTCCCTGATCTGCTAGAAATTTGACTTGGTGCAACTTGAAAGTATTCTTCCATTCAAAAGTGCCTACTTTTGTGCGTATGAGATGCTCCATACATCCACCACATCCCAATGCTTCTCCAATATCATGGCAAAACGTCCTAATATATGTTCCCTTAGAACAAGTTGCCCGTAACCAGACTCTTGGAAGATCTATTTTCATGACTGTTATCTCATAAAAGTGAACCGGCCGTGCAACTCGTTCCACCTCTTTTCCCTCCCTGGCCATCTCATACAGTTTTTTACCATTCTGTTTCAAGGCCGAATACATAGGAGGAATCTGATGCTGTTCCCCAAGAAAGGTTTTCAAACATCTTCGCACATCTTCCTCTGTACAAAATACTGGACGTCTCTCCCTGATATTTCCTCCTACATCTTGAGTGTCCGTCGTCACCCCTAGAAGCAAAACTACTTCATATGTTTTCGTATCACCGACCAGCATATCGAAAAGCTTCGTGGCTTTTCCCAAACAAACAAGAAGAACACCTTCCGCATTCGGATCGAGCGTTCCGGTATGGCCAATTTGCTTCTGTTTTATAATACCCCTGAGCTTTTCCACTACATCATGAGAGGTAAAACCAGGTTCCTTGTATATATTGATCAATCCGTTAAGCATATGCTTCCTACTCTTTTAATTGTTTTTCGACATAAAACCTAATATTATGTACCACATCATTGGTTTTCCCTTGTAACGTACAACCTGCAGCTTTTTTGTGCCCGCCACCTCCAAACACCATAGCAATTTTGCTTACATCTACCTTTTCCTTGGAACGAAGACTCACTTTAAATATCTGGAATTCCGTTTCGCACAGGAAAATAGCTACTTCTACACCGATTATATTGCGTAGCTGATCGATAATTCCATTCATATCCCAAGGATGCAGACCATAAAATTTCATCTCCCTTTGCCGTACCACTCCTACAATACACTTTCCATCCAAAAACATAATACTTTTCATAAGTGTCCTACCCATGATTTGCTTCTGGGCATAAGTTTTTTGATAAAAAGATTCATTCACAATTTCAGAAAACGGAATTCCTTTTTCCATCAACCTCGCGGCGATACGCATGGTTCTAGGCGACGTGCAGGAATATTGAAAAACGCCTGTATCATGTACAATACCTGTATAGAGTGCTTCTGCACATGCTCTGGAAATCTTATCCTCTTGCAAAAATTTCCAGACAACCTCACTAGTAGAGCTAGCTTCTGGATCATTATACAACCAAGTGTATTGTTCCTGATTCGTAATATGATGATCAAAACAGAGAGTTTTAGCAGCTGTCTCCAGATATGGGCCAGGCACACCAATCCGCTTTTTGCTACCAATATCCAGTAGTATCAGCAAATCATATTTTTTCTCTGTATCACATTCCGTATGAATTTGCTCCAATCCCTCTATGTAACTAAACATTTCCTGAACCGGCTGCAGATATACATCAGCCAGAATATTCGGGAAATTATCCCGCAAATATAACCAAACTCCCATACAGGAACCGATACAGTCTCCATCCGGATTCACATGGCCCGTAATGGCAACTGTACTGACCTTTTTTAGGTAATTAACAAGATGATACATCTTCTTCTCCTTTTTCCTTCTCCCTGACAATATCAATCAACTTGGACATATTCACTCCATATTCAATGGATTCATCCAGTACGAAGAATAATTTCGGAGTATTTCGCAAATTCAGATTCTTGGCTAACATCCGTCGAATATAGCTCTCTGCACTCCAAAGGCCTGCAATCGTATCTGTCTTTGCTTTATCGTTTCCCAGCACACTGATATATACCTTACATGTTTTCAAATCAGGAGCTACTCCGACGTTGGTTATAGAGGTCATTAGTGCGATCCTGGGGTCTTTAATCTCTCCCCATATGATATAACTCAACTCTCTCTGAACTTTTTCATTAATTCTAGTATTTTTTATGCTGTTTTTTCTCACTCTTTTACCTCTTTACCTCAATTTCACCTACCTAGAAACTTTCACCATAATATAAGCTTCTACTTGATCCAACTCCTGGATGTCATTAAATCCGTCAAACATCAAACCACATTCATAGCCAGTCTTAACTTCTTTTACATCATCCTTAAAACGCTTTATAGATGCCAGATGGCCATCGAAAATCTGCTTACCCTTCCGAGTGATTCGGACAGAAGCGCCTCTCTGAAAAAATCCATCCAACACATAGCTTCCCGCAATTGTACCGACGCCGGAAGCCTTGAACAACTGACGAATTTCTGAATGGCCAATTACTTTTTCCTCGAAAATAGGATCCAGCATGCCCTTTATGGCAGCTTCCACGTCTTCGATCGCCTGGTAGATCACACGATACAAACGAATATCTACACCCTCCTGCTCCGCAATGGCTTTTGCCGTTACATCTGGATGGATATTAAAGCCGATGATAATGGCATTGGACGCTGAGGCCAATGTGACATCTGACTCATTGATGGAGCCAACGCCTCCGTGCACAATTTTAACCACTACCTTGTCATTGGACAACTGCACAAGCGACTGTTTGATTGCTTCCACAGAACCCTGAACATCTGCTTTTACAACAATCTTTAGTTCTTTTAAGCTACCTTTCTGAATCTGGCTATACAGATCATCCAAAGACATCTTCGCTTTAGTATCATCCATCATCTTGTTTTTTCCTTCGGAGACAAAAGTAGCCGCAAAATTTCTGGCTTCTTTTTCTGTCTTGGTAGCCATGAGAATTTCTCCCGCGTTCGGTATATCATTCAAGCCAAGAACCTCCACCGGAGTAGATGGGCCAGCCTCCTTTAGCCGCTTAGAATTCTCATCTATCATCGCACGAACCCTACCAGAACAAGCACCGGCAGTGATATAATCTCCCACATGTAAAGTTCCCTTCTGAATCAGAAGATTGGCCACAGGACCCTTACCTTTATCCAACTTTGCTTCTAGCACCAAACCACGGGCATGTCGTTTTGGGTTAGCTTTTAGTTCCAGCACCTCAGCCGTCAGAAGAATCATCTCCAGCAGGTTATTAATTCCTTCATGGGTTTTTGCAGACACCAGGACAAATACAGTGCTGCCACCCCAATCTTCCGGAATTAATTCATATTCAGACAATTCCTGCTTTACACGCTTCACATTGGCACTAGGCTTATCAATTTTGTTGATTGCAACAATAATCTCTACTCCCGCTGCTTTTGCATGGTTGATTGCCTCAATTGTTTGAGGCATAACTCCGTCATCGGCAGCCACCACCAGTACGGCAATATCCGTTGAATTAACCCCTCTCATACGCATAGCAGTAAACGCCTCATGGCCAGGCGTATCCAGAAATGTAATCCTTTTTCCTTTAATAGATGCTCCATATGCACCGATATGCTGGGTAATTCCGCCGGCTTCACAATCTGTCACATGGGCGTTACGAATGGCATCCAGAAGCAAAGTCTTACCATGATCAACGTGACCCATGACACAGACTACTGGAGGACGTGGCGCCAGAAAGCTTTCATTCTCATCTTCTTCCTTCAGAAACACTTCCATTACGTCTATCTTTTTTTCCTGCTCTGCGATGATGTCATATTCCAGAGCAATTTTTTGAGCCTTCTTGAAATCAATTTCCTGGTTTACCGTAACCATGATACCATCTAGGAATAACTTTTTAACGATTATGGATGGCTGTAGATTCATTCTCTCAGCCAATTCCTGAATCGTCATCTTTACTGGAAGGGTGATCTTTTTGATTTCTTCCTTTTTCGTCTCACTATGCTTACATTCTGGTTTTTGAAATACTTTTGAAAGATGTTGGTTCGTCCTTCGTCCCTGTTTTAGGCAGTTGGTAGCGTTACTACAGCGTTCGTTTACAAACGTATTTTCTCTCAGAAAATTTTCATTTTTATCTTTGGTTCTATACCAGATATCTCTTGCAGATTTTTTCTCCCTGTCTCTTCTCGATCTTTGGCTGCGATTATCAAAGCCGCCTCTACGATCTATATCTTTTTTGTTGTTGTGTTCTGGAGCTACGTATCCGAAACGGTTTCCCTGATTGCTATCTCTATAGTTTTTCTTCACAATAACGCTCTGGTGCTTCAGTTGACGGTCCTTATCCAACCGTTTATTTGATCTCTGTTCACTAAACAATCGCTCATTAGAGATATTACGTCTTTCCGAATTCTGTGTGACTACTCGCGAATAAACTGTCGCAGCCGTCTGTCCTAGGACAGTTTGTTCCAGATTGCCTTCTTCCTTTTTCTGAACCGAAAACTCTTCGCCTAGAGGTCTTCTACTTGAAGAATGCGGATTTTGTCCTAAACGCCTATAATTTTTGGCTTCTTTACTTGTAGCGTTCTGTGGACGAAACACCTGTATGATATTGGATTTTTTCTTCGACACCTCTGCTTTGGCCTCTGTGTCTTTCTTCTTTTTAAGAGTGGAAGAAAATTCCTTTCTTACAATTGCCTCTTGCGCTTCTTCCAACGTACTCATATGACTTTTAAACTCTATTTTTTTTCCTTTTAAGTATTCCATCACGGTTTTATTATCTATGTTTAACTCTTTTGCAAGTTCATGTATTCTCACTTTTGGCATGTGCTACACCAACCTTTCTTATCTTATTTTTCTAATTGCTCATTCAACTGTTTCTCAAGAGTTCTGGCAAGATTTTCCTCAAGTACTGCAAGACAGGACCTGTATTCCTTTCCAATAGCTCTTCCCAGCTCATCTTTGCTAAAGAAACATCGAAACGGCACACGATAATATGCACACATATTTCTAAATTTCTTTTTTGTGTTATCAGAAGCATCCTTCGCGATCACTATAAAATGTGCCAATCCATGTTTCACAACTTTTTCCGTTGCAAATTCACCACTTGCAACTTTTCCCGCTTTCATCAAAAGTCCGATCAAATAGACTGATTTCTTATAGTTCAAACATATTCATCTCCTTTTTTAGATTTTCGTAAATTTCTTTCGGAATCTTCATACCCAGAGAACGTTCTAAACTCTTATTTCTGACAGTCGTTATCAAACATTGCAGATTTTTACATAAATAAGCACCTCGTCCATTCCTTTTACCTGTAATGTCCAAAAGAATCTCTTCCTCCTGGGTCTTCAGAATTCGAAGTAGCTCTTGTTTGCTTTTCATTGTATTACATCCAACACATTTTCTCATTGGCACCTTATGAATTGTACTCACAAAATTTCTCCTTTGCTATTTCATTTTACCGAAGACTCCTCTGCATAACTATCATAGTTTTCTTTTATATAATTTTTTTCATACTCTTCGTCGTATTTTTTATTATACTCTTTTTTAGAAAGATCGAAATCCCCCGCCTCACGTGCCTGAGACTCACTCTTAATATCTATCTTAAAGCCCGTAAGCCTTGCAGCCAACCTTGCGTTCTGTCCTTCCTTTCCGATTGCCAGTGAAAGTTGGTAATCAGGAACAATAACCTTTGATGTCTTCTCATCTAAATCAGCCATAACGGAAATGACTTTTGCAGGTGAAAGAGCGTTTTCAATCATTAGAGCAGGGTTTTCATCCCAATTGATGATGTCAATTTTTTCTCCCCTGAGTTCTTCTACAATGGCATTCACACGAATTCCATTCATACCAACACAGGCGCCAACAGCATCTACATCTGGATCGTTGCTATATACAGCGATCTTAGTCCTAGAACCTGCCTCTCTGGCAATGCTCTTAATTTCTATGATTCCCTTTCTCACCTCTGCCACTTCGGACTCAAACAGTCGTTTAACTAGCTCCGGATGGGTTCTGGAAACCAAAATCTTAGGTCCTTTTGGCGTATCCTTGACCTCCAGCACGTAAAGCTTGATTCGCTCGCTGGATTTGAAAGTCTCGCCCTTAACCATCTCATTTTCAGTCAGAAGTGGCTCCACTTTTCCAAGGTTGATACTGATATTTCTTCCCAGATATCGCTGCACAATGCCAGTAACTACATTATGTTCTTTTTCGTAATACTGATTATAAAGAACTTTTCTTTCCTCTTCACGAATCTTCTGCAAAATAACATTCTTTGCATTCTGTGTGGCAATACGTCCGAATTCTTTGGATTTAATCTTCACATTTATGAAATCGCCAACTGTATACTTCGAATCACGCATTTTTGCGTCTGTTAAGCTGATCTGAAAGACAGGGTCTTTCACAGCTTCCACAACTTCCTTCTCCGCATAGACAGAAAAATCACAAGTTTCAGGATCGATGTTTACTTTTATATTATCTGTTTTTCCGAAATGGTTTTTGCAAGCCTGTAAAAGTGACTGTTCAATTGCCTCAAGAAGCGTTTCCTTACTGATGTTTTTTTCTTGCTCCAGGATATTTAATGCTTCCATTAACTCTGTGTTCATTTTTTCTCTTTTCCTCCTGATATTTAAATACGTTTTTCTGCCAATTGTTCTGTCTCTTGAAAGCTCAAACTCAAATGCAAGATGAATTAGCGTCAACTTTATAATCACACTGATTTATCATAGGCTATCAAGCACTCCATAGAATTCTGTTTGACTATCAACCAACGGTAAAGATGCGGACCTTTAGCTTTCTTCCAATTCTTCTGACATCATCCTTTTCTAGTCAACAAATGATCTAGACTTGGTGAACTCACTTCTAGAATCTAAAATATAAAAATTTCTCAATAAATTCTCTTCACTCAGCTTATCCTCAAAGGCCAAAACTCTATTGTCTCTCAGTCATCTACTATAATTCATTCTACCTTGTTAATACACTCCTAAAGATATCAATAGCTTCTTTTCTTTTACATTTGCCATAATAATCAATAAAATCACGGCTTTTACTCTTTTTTTCATAGTTTTTTTCTCATA
This sequence comes from Lachnospiraceae bacterium, assembly GCA_021442455.1. Classification (GTDB taxonomy): domain Bacteria; phylum Bacillota; class Clostridia; order Lachnospirales; family Lachnospiraceae; genus Scatomonas. Next base: position 67,631 of record JABUSY010000040.1, read on the forward strand.
CTTTCCTCCGACGGCGCACGATTCGGATAGTTTCTTAAGATACCACTTCACATCAATAAAGAAGAGTGAACTTGTGTCCACTCTTCATCTAATAATTTTATTAAGATATTTAGTATAGCACCCACTTTAGATAATTGCAAGCATTTTTCGATAAATTACTGAGAAGGTCACTTCGGTCAGCAATAAATCATATGACTCACCCTAAAAGAATTGTCTCTGCTGTCACGCACGATAATCGTCAAATAACTTTTACCTTTCACAAATCCTGTCACATATTCCCATTTCTCCCAACTGCATTTTATACCTGGTTATAATATTTTCGCCTCAAAATCTGGCAGTCCACGAAATTACCTGTGCTGACGCTAAAGCTCAAGTATAGTCTCAACGATCATATCGCCTTTTTAAAAAACAATCAGAAATTCTGTTCTTCCGTGACTGCTAAAAACCCGACCGCGAATCGATATAGATCTCATCATCAATAACGCTCTCTATGTGATTCGGCGTTAATTGCTTTGTTGATTTCAAATTCACAGTAACTGTCAGCGTAAGAATCTGAAAAATTATTTGATTCTGCTATCTCCGACTTTTTATCATATCTTTCTAAGAGAATGCCCGATTCAAGCGTATCTATAACAAAAACTTTGTTATCATTTGCTTTTCGCTATGCTCTGAATACGATAATCCACAACATTGTGCCAAATTTACACTATCTAAATTGTTAACAAATAAATTCACTATCATTTTTTTGTATACAGTAAAATTCGAATAATCTGGATGTCCAACTAATTTTAGCAAAATATAAACAGTAACAGTAAAAATAATGACTACTGCTTTCAAGATCACTAAACCTCTTTCTCTTTACATCTACTATCAGCTTCTCTTTTCCCTATTAGTAATCCTCTATTTCCACTCAATCACGAAAACGAAGTAACAGCACTAGCTGTCAGATAAAACACAACACCTAACGTTCTTCGATTCTTTCCTCCTCATCCAGCAGCTTCACAAAAATCTTCTCTACTCGATGCATATTTGCTTGATTAAGAAATATCCACCGTTATTTTTTATCTCCAGCTTTCGTTTATCCGTGGCCATGACATTTTCTCTGCGATTTTCAACGCTTTCACTAATGATGAAACTGTATAACTATTGTAAGAATAATGAAAATCAGCATATTGTATTTCCCCCAAAAAACAATAAAGTTTTTTATCAACTCTCCTACTGGCAATTAGACTATCCTTTTTGACAGCTACTTACATAACTGTATTATCAACTTATTGATCGCATACACATAATAAATTCAGCAGAACGAGCAGAAAACGAATGAAAAATTTAATGCAATTCTGTTTATATCATCTATCTAGATTTTCAATATCTTCTACGTAAACATTTGATGTTATTTTTTCTTTTCCCATTTTTCTTTGTTTTTTGTTTTGTAAACTGGTCATCCTCCAATGTCTCTACCACTTTTGTATAACTCTGATATATAAAAATTTCAAGTGGAAATATATTGATCTTGATGATTTTTTCTTATATTACCAGTTTTTCACGGTTAAAGTTTACTTTGTACTGAACTACTCCGCTTCCTCCGAAATCTTTCACATCATTGTTGAAAATTGCTTTGTATTTGCTCGCATAAGGGATTGATCATATTAGTCATTAGTAAAATATAGAATGAATCACTATGTAAATTGTAGATAGATCACAAAGTTCTAAAATCCATCAAAACATATAGTTTAGCTTTTACTTTACCGTTTCCCTCTCTATATTCTAAATTTTTTACGATCTCTGAATAGATTGGTTTAAATTTCGATTCAAAATATTCATAAACTCTTCTCCCGTGATCGTCTCTTTTTCATAAAGGAATTTTGCTAGCTCATGAAGTTTGGAAAGATTTTTCTGTATAAGATGCCGAGATTTTTCAAATTGTTTTTTCACGACTGCCACAACCATTTCGTCAATTTTTCCTGCAGTTCTCTCCGAACATATCAGAGATGTATCGCCACCCAAATATTTATTAGTAATAGTTTCCAAAGCAACCATTCCAAAGCTGTCACTCATTCCGAATTTAGTAATCATAGATTTCGCCAGCTTGGTCGCTTGATCAATATCATTGGCAGCACCAGTAGTTACAGAATGAAACACGAGATCCTCAGCTACACGACCGCCGGTCAATGTGGCAATCCTGTTCTCCAACTCTTCTTTGCTCATCAGGTTATGTTCCCCTTCATCCACCTGAATGGTGTAACCAAGCGCTCCAGATGTCCGAGGTATAATTGTGATCTTCGTAACTGGCGCCGAATGACTCTGCATCGCAGCAACCATGGCATGTCCCGTCTCATGATAGGCAACAATCAATTTTTCTTTATCTGTAAGTATTTTATTTTTCTTTTGATATCCTGCGATAACGACCTCAACACTCTCTTCCAAGTCAGACTGACAAACAAACTTCCGTCCATCTCGAACAGCACGGAGCGCTGCTTCGTTAATCATATTTGACAACTCAGCGCCGCTGGCACCGGAGGCTGCTCGCGCGATCGCATTAAAATCCACGTTATCACTAATACGTATTGCATTTGCATGCAACTTCAAAATTTCTTCTCTGCCTTTAAGATCAGGCAGTTCAACCGGAACTCTTCTGTCAAATCTTCCCGGCCGAAGCAAGGCCGGATCCAAAGCATCCGGCCTGTTGGTGGCTGCCAGAATGATAACACCCTTCCGTGCGTCAAAGCCATCCATTTCAGCTAAAAGCTGGTTGAGTGTTTGTTCACGTTCGTCATTTCCAGTAAAACCACCCCCATCTCTCTTCTTTCCAATTGTATCAATCTCATCTATAAAGACGATACATGGAGCTTTCTCATTGGCTTGTTTAAACAAATCCCTAATCTTTGCTGCCCCCATACCAACGAACATCTCCACAAATGCTGAACCTGAAATCGAAAAAAACGGAACATTTGCCTCTCCGGCAACCGCCCTAGCCAACAAAGTCTTACCAGTTCCTGGAGGTCCTAGCAGCAGAACGCCCTTTGGCATCTTGGCGCCGATTTCTGTGTATTTTTGTGGATTGTGAAGAAAATCTACAATTTCTGTTAAAATCTCCTTAGCCTCATCTTCACCTGCCACATCCGAAAATTTCATTCCGGTTTCAGACTGAACATATATTTTTGCATTGCTCTTTCCGAAGCTTATAACATTTCCCATGCCGTCCCCCATTCGTTTGCTTACAGAACGCATGAAAAACTGGCCCACCAAAATCACCAGGGCTATCGGAAATACCCAGCCCAAAAGTGTTGAAAAAAAAGGAGAGATTTTCGTGATAATGGGCGTCTGATATTTTGTAATCTCTGCTTCTTTCAATCTGTCTACCAGTTTATAATCCTGCATCATCCCTGTCTTATAATATTTTGTCGGTTGTGATTTATCCGCAAAAATCACTACACGGTTATCGTAATTTACCTCTACTTCCTGAATCTCTCCGTTGTTCAGCATCCTAAGGAAGCAACTATATTCAATTTCTTTTATTTTGTTTTTTGAAAAATTCGGCACTAAAAAGATATTTAAAATCAACAACGCAATTAATACAATTCCATAATAAAACATAAGCGGACGTTTTACTTTTTTAATTTTTTTCATTTTGTCTCATCTCCTTTCTCAATTTTTATCTTAGTATCTCCCATGCGCTTTTTAAAGTCAAGGGTAACTGATTATATTCACGAAAATTTCATTGATTGCAGAATATATATTAATTATTACTATAGATTAAAGGCTAAGATATACATTCATACCACAAATATATGTAGAAAGTGTCAGTTGTTATTCACGATTAAAAATGTATCAAACAATACAACATCGAATATGCTGCAAAAGGAAAATAAATCAGTAACAACCTAACACTTTATTGCAAAATAAAAAACATTCAAATAAGGAAAATACGTCGCTTAGTATACTGAGAAGTAGCTTTTTTATAAATAAAAACAAAAAAATCGCTAAAGATGCTTTTAGCGTATC
>JABUSY010000024.1 GCA_021442455.1 Lachnospiraceae bacterium
ACACTTAGAGAGATTCCTGCATTTTCATTATTTATATGATAATACATGTAGTATATTTTTCGCAAGCTTCTGTGCGAAGATTTGTTATTTTTTTCTTGTCAAGTAGTTTAGCTTCTTTTATAATAAATATAGTTTATACAACAGGAGGGAAATTTGTGAGCAGAGAAATGATCCTTATTCTGGATTTCGGTGGCCAATATAATCAGCTCATTGCCCGCCGTGTCCGAGAATGCAATGTTTATGCAGAAGTGCATTCATATCCTCTTTCGCTGGACAAGATCAAGGAAATGAATCCAAGAGGCATCATATTAACCGGCGGCCCCAATAATGTGTATAAGGAAAAATCTCCAAGATGCAGCAGAAAAATTTTTGAAATGGGGATCCCTATTCTAGGTATTTGTTACGGTTCCCAGCTGATGGCATATATGTTGGGCGGGATAGTCTTGCATGCCTCGATTAGCGAGTATGGAAAAACAGAGGTGGAAGTGGATCCATCCTCTGCGATCTTTGAAGGGGTATCGCCGAAGACTATCTGTTGGATGAGCCATACGGATTATATCGCAAAAGTTCCAGACGGCTTTCAGATCTCAGCAGTCACTCTGGTCTGTCCGATAGCGGCTATGGAATTTCCAGAGAAAAAGCTGTATGCAACCCAGTTTCATCCTGAGGTAATGCACACTCAGGATGGTATGAAAATGCTTTCTAATTTCGTATATAAGGTTTGTGGATGCCTGGGAAAATGGAAAATGGCATCCTTTGTGGAACAATCTATCCAAGAGCTAAAAGAAAAAATCGGTAGCGAAAAAGTGCTGTGCGCTTTGTCAGGTGGAGTAGATTCATTAGTGTCAGCTGTGTTGCTGTCAAAGGCGGTCGGAAAGCAGCTAACTTGTGTATTTGTAGATCATGGACTATTGAGGAAAAATGAGAGTGATGAAGTAAGAGCTCTCTTTGGACCAAAAGGGTTGTATGATTTGAATTTTATTCAAGTGAGCGCACAGGAACGATTCTATTTTAAATTAAGAGGCGTGACGGAGCCGGAAAAAAAACGTAAGATTATTGGTGAAGAATTCATCCGAGTTTTTGAGGAAGAAGCAAAAAAAATTGGAACAGTGAACTTCCTGGTGCAGGGGACTATTTATCCGGATGTGATTGAGTCTGGACTCAAAAAATCAGCGATGATTAAATCTCATCATAATGTAGGCGGATTTCCACATTATGTAAATTTCAAAGAAATTGTTGAGCCGTTGCGGCTTCTGTTTAAGGACGAAGTGCGTAGAGTAGGACGTGAGCTTGGAATTCCTGAATATCTCGTTAGTCGACAGCCCTTCCCCGGTCCGGGACTTGGAATTCGGATCATTGGAGAAGTGACGGCAGAGAAAGTGCGAATGGTGCAAGAGGCAGATTTTATATATCGGGAAGAGATTAGAAAGACAGGTTGTGACAAAGACCTGGGGCAGTATTTCGCAGCATTGACGAATATGCGATCAGTGGGGGTTATGGGGGATGAAAGAACCTATGATTATGCTATTGCGCTTCGGGCGGTGAATACCAGTGATTTCATGACAGCGGAAGCGGCACAGATAGCGTGGGAAGTGCTGAACAGGTGCATGACTAGGATCATCAATGAAGTTAAAGGTGTGAATAGGGTCATGTATGATTTAACCAGTAAACCGCCGGGAACGATTGAGTGGGAGTAAATTAAATTTTCAATTCTTGTCTTTTTTATTACAGTAAAAAAACGTTGTGACCTTTGAAAAATTAGCATGTGTGTCAGGTATAAGTGTAACGAGATGAATGTAAAAAATACGATAAGGTGGGAAAGAAGATAATTAAATTTTTATGCAGGATTCAATCATTTTCAGAGGTTTTTCAATGGTTTCACCGAAATAACATTCCATTCCTGTGAGAGCACTTTCACTTATCACTGTTTAGTGTCGTACTGCAAATTTGTATTAATGCTGTAGATAATTGATTCTTACTTAATCAGAAAATTTACAAATTATTAACATTTGTCTATGTAAAATAACAAATAGTATAGAATGATTGGAAAGGTCAGTAAATGGATAAAAAGTTACGGTGATTTTGAAAGTATGCTGTAATGAAAATTATATTAGAAAAAATAATATAACTTGTAGCAATAACTGATAATTTGTCTATATAAAAAAGAATATGGCATGAAAATATTAAAGGAAGAGAGAATTTTTCCCCTAAAACATGAATTATCTATAAGATAATCGGAAAATTTTGCGAGATATGGGTAAATATTCTTGCAGCATTGTTTGGAAGAGTTAGTCCATTTTTTATTTTTTACCGCTTGATATTGCATGCTTCTTTTTGATTTTTTGTCTATACTAGACTTCAGTAACTCTGTTTTACTAATGAACATTTTGGGCTAGAAAGTTTTTGTTTTATAGTTCTGGAATTGGTTATTGTCATTGTTAGCGGCATTTGGTGTTAGTCTTTTTTGATTATTAGGTGTAACGATGTTTTTGTCAATGATTGTGATTGTCGTTGTTCTTTGTTTCGAAAATAAAGCAGAAAACCTTGCAATTTCATCTTATTACGTTTTGCAAGATGATGAAATTTACTGTCTCAAGGTATTGGGAGAAATTGTAATGTGTATAAGGAACAGGTAAATTAATGAAATGAATATTTTGTAGTATTTTGGTAGAAGGTGTATATGTCTGTGCTTAAAGTACCTGCTTGGAGCAAAAAGAATCGGACTTCCAATCTATTATACCAACATCTATTTTCACGATATTTTTCAGCTAGCGGATTTTTCAAATGTTAAAAGCTTTACTTGATCGCTACAAGTCCATAACGAGAAGCAGCGATCGCCTCATTTGTTTTTTGACATGACGGGCCTGGCAGCAACTGGCACATGGAAGACTTAATTGTTGCTCAAAATAAATTGATTCATAACTAGGAGAGTGTTCGCAAAGTTTTTTTGGCTCTTTTTGGAAGCATTTTCTCTTAAGTTATGGTTTCGTTTCTGAATCTCAGAGTAATCGGTGATCATTTGATCTGTGGTCACGTGTATCATGTCTTGCTTCGTAAAGAAAAGTCGAAAATAGGGTTGTTCAAGTATTTTGCTATAAGTTGAATACGAATTTTATTTATCTTCATGTTTGGGGTTGCTTTTGAAACAAGCTGGTGAGTGTAGCTGATTTAAAGATTAAACGAAAATCACTAGTGCTAAATAGATCTGCTTTTTGAAAAATAAAGCTAGAAAATTAGAGGGTATCGAATTTTTCTCACAGGGTATGTTTTACCATAATATTATCGCGTACGGACCAAAAATGGTAAAAGGGATTCAGTGCAAGCAAAATGTGAGTGGTTTACTGGAGGATCTTTCGTTCCCGTGGATAAATTTTCTAAGTATGTTATTCAAAGATGATGTTCGCGTTTTCGGAGTTTTGTTAGGATTGACGACTTCTATTCTATATTTTACGGTATCAGGACATTGTTTTGGTGTTCGTGATAAAAAAACAGAGCAATGAATGAATAGTAATCATTCGGGAAGTTTATATAATTAACGCAATGAGAAATCCTGTGGAAAATCTTTTCTTTGCCCTGTTACAGAAAATTAATGAGCAAATTATCAGCGAGGTATTAGGCGCGAATTGGGTGTTGTTTAACTTAACACTAGATTGTTCATGTATTGTCGTGGATTTATTTAATAGAAAAAAAGTATAAGTAGTATTCTTTTCATCATCCATAGTTTTTATTACGATACGAAAAGATACTTCGGAATCTTGTAATGTCTGCTTATATTTGGAGGGGCAAGTTCACGGTGATTCACAAAGTATACTTCAGAGTATTTCGTAATACATACTCCTAAGGAGGTCTGTATAAAAATGCCTGAAGAAGTAATTACAAAAGACTCTGAGGCGGCTATTAAAATGGTAAGAAAATCAGAGCACTGTTTGAATGCGTCGGTTACTTATGTTAACATTGGCTATCAGAGATGCCTTCAACAGTAGACTTGTTCAAGAATATGTCTTAGTGTATTTATGGATTGAAAAATAGAAAAATATACCTAACAGCGTTATTTCCATTTATTTAAGTAAATCTAGTGAATGCCAGGGAATGATACATGACTTGAAGATATCTATGTATTGTATAATCGCAAAAATAAAAAAGCGAATATCCGTTACTGCATGCTTTGTTGTGCGAAGCTATTTTAGAAGGATGAAAGTCATCTGGTATCATAGAGATTTCAGAATAGATTCGGGACACAAAAAAATGATGTTGATTGTGTGTGGAAGTCAAAGGAACTTTGCTTAGAGATGTTGGGGAAGAAAGTATAGTATATTGGGAGAATGGAAATTTATCGATAAATCAGCACTAGAATTGGCCATTTCCCTTTATCAGAATTACAAAGGGCATGATATTGGAACAGATTTCAGAAAAATATATTGCAAAGAAAACAAGGTTATCAAAAAAATTTCTCTTTTCATTCTTTCCATACAAAAAACACTACGCAGTGCAAATATATTTGGATTTTGGGTTATGAAGTTATTGATGAGAAAGAAGAATAATATTTTACAATATTTATACGCTTAATCAATGAAATAGAAAAATGAAAGTCTAGACGTAATAGCATATGGTGGGAGAAGTAAAGATCAAAATAGATATATCTTCAAATGTAGCAGAGTTTTTTTATACAGAGGATGATGTAGTAATATTGATCAAATAATGGATCTCCGCGGGGGGGGTTAAGAACTGCTGGGGTTTTGGAAAATGACTTCGGATAGCATTAACCATGAAATTATTGAAAAGTGAACCATGCAGAGCGAAATGCTTAATTAAATTGGTTTTAGGAACAGACAATAGTGATTTAATTTATACCTGACAGTGGTATATTTAGGTGATAATACTTGCTATTATGGAAAATTCCTGCTCGGTATGTTTCGGATTGATCATACAGATCGGGATATGAAATATGCTTATGCGAGTTTGGAAAATGAGAGAAGCATTTGTGATTATCCCTGGAGAAAAATTGCTATGGCATCAATAAATGAATGGCTGAAGTACGTTTTAATGAAAGCAGAAGTACATTTCTCTTGAAATAATTGAATGATATTATAGAGGCTCCAACAAAGAAAGCTAGCGAAATCTAATCTTGCGTTGGATTACTAGATTGGATAGATTTATACAAATTATTTATAAAAATGTATAGAAATTGGCAGAGTTCATTCAGCTGCCTAACCAGACGGTTTAACCTACAGCCAACAATAGGTTGCAAAAAGCTTTTTAACAGAATTCTTGACAATGGAGATGATGATTTTGGAGAGAGCAAGCGTCTTTGCAATGGTCATTAAATCATGTCCTTACCACTTTGTTTGGATAGAAGAGTTTTCATAACTACCTGAATAGTAAATTTCGTTTCGAAAGAAATTTGCTTCGGATTGGTTTTGTCAATAATTTTGGTGATAGCTTTTATATAATGCGCCGGCTCAGATACCAGCGTTGGTATAGAGTGTGAATATGACAACACATGATTAGAGTGAAAAAATGTCGATTAAAAGAACTATAGCGCGAGAGTATGTGTAATGAATGGAATTCATTACAGACTTCATTAGAGAAGTTCCTTCGCTTTCTAGCTTGGTTAATACAGTCTTGATTTCGATGAGAAATGAACTGTCAATAATTACCTTGGATTGCAATATCATGGAGAAAACTGCAAATATATATTGAATCCAGACCATCCATATGGTCAAATCGCTGGATATTTTATAAGGAAGAGTTTTACAGATAGAGCTGATGAAACTGGATTATGCTATTCAATTTTAAAAAGACCAGTGCCAGTGTGATATGGTAATTGAGAAAATTTTTTTAGTGCTTTTCCGAAGGTGCCTTTTTTTAATGCAGTTAATGAATAATTGCTGGTGTCAACCTTAACCATATTTATCAAACTTTGCTAGTTTTTGAGATGGCTTTGTCCATGAATAGATGGTTGGTATGTCAAAAAAGGAGGGTTACTCACATCCAAGAATAATACCCGGACTGTCCATTAGAATAACAACAGAGGCTTTTGTTATGCTTGCCGGTTCTAATATGTGAGATTAATAGCTGTGGATAAGCTTTTGGAATGTATACATTCCGTTGGCCTGTTTTTTCACGCAGTGTGAAATTTTCGCCAACACTGCACATTGCTTCACTTAATGCAATTGATTGAAGGAATATTGGTCTTGACAACTACAGTAATATTTTTTTAGAGCAATTAATTTCATAGTTTATAATGATAAAAGACAATACTAAAAATCCTAATAGATTTAGGAAATATTAGCTCTGTCTCTATTATTTGATACTCTTTATAAGTTTTGTCAGAGAAATCTATACTTCAGTTTCTTGCAAATATAAGTTTTAAGAAGATTTTCCGAATTCCGAAATTTCATAACACAAAAAGGAAAATTTGTTATTAGAGGTAGAACAAAGAGATGACTTTTCGATCACTTCAAGGACAGTGCATCCTAATTGGTTCTTCTTGTATTATAATTATATAAGACTGTTTATAATTATCGTTCGTAACAAGAAAAAGTTTAAATACAACATTGCAGATGGATGTAGTATAAATAATTTAATTTAAAAGGAAATATACTATGAATGTGCTTTTTGTAGAAATAAAATAAAGCTGATGGATGCTGGTACATATAGACTTGATGATTCCTCTGAGGCGTTTGTTTTATTTGTAATAATTAATTATTTGATCAGACAATTGATTTTAAAATGCAGGCAATTGACTTATGAAGAAACATTCGTTTATTTTCAAAGAGAAAGCTAATCAATCGATATTGCCGGTTGAAAAAACTATTCCTGCCAGACATATCTGTTAGAACGATATGTAAAAAAAATACAAAAAACATTAGAGTAATGTAATAGTCAGATAATAATGTTCACCTCTGATTTGAATTTTTATGGTGATGTTGATCAGCTTTTATGTTTCTGTATGCAATAGCGGTGGATGAAATAAGAGCCGTAGGCTGGCTGTTCTGTATTGGACTTTGGCTGTAAGGTTATGGCCACTTTATGGAAGAATATATGGCCTCTGGCTTTGGCTATATGAAAAGCGGGGAACTGATCAGGAGGATAAATTAGCTCAAGACGCTGAAGCAGATCGAGAGATATTTCTACAAGAGCAAATTTTCTAGGCGAGAATGTCAGTTCCAGGTTCGCTGTGGAATAATTTTCAAAAAGGTAAATAAGTCTGTCCTAAAATTCTTTAAGAGAGGTTTCTGAAAATTTGAATTGGTATAGGGAAAACTGAAAAAAGAATGAAAGAATTGCTAGTAAAAATACATCTATTAGAGCCTGAAAATTATGTGAGGCTTTTTCTAACCATTTTATTCTTATGACTATTTAAGGCAAGAAATTCACAGGCAAGACGGGTGAAATCGATATGGGGATAGGGAAAATATATTAAGATCGTCACTGTTTGGTTTCTGCTTTCCGTCATGGGAGAGAGATCCTGCAGCACAGTGCTAAGGAAGGAATGGGCACTTCTGACCAGCCTAGCAGAGAGCTGATCGTGGTTCTTGTTCAGGTTGATTTCTTATATTTCTGATCTGTTAACAACTATTAAACGGCGCTTCACATTTTAAAGGAAAGGCCTATAAATGTGCTTAAATTTACGATTACGAGACTTATACTCTTCCTTTTTTCGTACAGAAGATCTGATAGCCATATGCCTGGTATATGAACCACGGTCACGGGAATTTATATTTGGGGTTTATGATAAAAATGATCAGCAGGATGAAATTCTACGTTGCCATTGATGTATCTGAATCTTCTTCTGAAAAATCATCAGGATCACTTACGTTGGGTAAACTGTTCAGCTGGCATTGACCGAAATGAAAAATACTCATCCATCACAGGGAAGATAAAAATATTTGCGAAGCTGTCGATTCTAGTCATTAGAATTGCCGATAAATGAAAAGAAGTAGGAGTGGGCATTCTGTTTTTTCTGAGATAACTATGTTTTTGTTTATGTTTTGGAAGATGTGGGACATATAGAGAAAACATGACGCTGATGATTGGATTAATTCGATATTTTTAAAATGAACCTACAGGTAGGGCAGGAGGTGATAGATTTTCTGTTGAACGAGACAGGTATAGGTATATAATATTGACAGATTAGTAGAAGATTTGGATCGAAATTTGGATTTTAGCGCTGGCAGCCACGCTACTGCTAAAGAAACTTTCCGGAATTGAACATCTTGCGTCTATGTTGTAAGGTATTTTGACTTTATGAAAACGCTAGTCCTCACCTATTATTTGGCGATCCCACCTACGGCTTCCAAGGGTTCCTCTACGGCCATGTTCTAACAGATTGTATTGATTGCCATTAGCATGGTGGAAAACCTCCTGCTTTATCTGATGCTTCTGGTTATTTAAATTAAAGTATTGTTTTTGTGATTCAACTGTCTAAGGAAGTTTTTCTGCCGTGTATAACAAAACTGTTGAAGAGCTTTATTTCTGCAATTATGAACACTGTCCTTGGTTTAGTTCATTAATTGCGCAACAACCTGATATCTTTGGCATTGGATGTTTTGTGAAGGACGGTTATTGAGAAGATTGCAAGTAAAATTTCACTTGCGAGTGACATCCATTGATTAAGTAATCAAGATGGTCATAGTTTTTCTGGTCCTGCGTCGGAATTGCGTGAGAGCTGTGGCATTCAGATTTAAGTGATCAGTTTTATCTATAAAATCGGCGCCATTGATTCAGTCGCTTTGGGAGCAAGCTGCTGACTGCTATTCAAACTGTTTCTGGTTACGGAGGTTGTTTGATGATGACAATTGCGATTCTGTCAAGTGCAGTTGGAAGGTCATCAATAGAACAAAGGCTACATTGTGTAATGTTCATCGTCAAAAAAGTTACATGACAGAAGTGATTTATGTTTAGATGAAAAATTTGGTATATTTTTAAAAATGACAGTTATATTCAACTGTCTGTCGAATAACCGTTACAGGCAATATATCAGATTGTTCTGGACGGGAAGAAGGAACAATCTCTGATTCATATGAAGTTATTATACAGAAATTGAATGTTGGAAAGGTATTCTTTATTTTTGTTCCAAAACTGGAAGCAGCTGACAAGGAAACAAGGACCGGAAGCAGAAAGTTGACATCGCTGTTTTTTTATAGAGTTCTTCTCAGAATTCGGAAGTCCTTGAATAATTCCTGAACTTTTCCGCATAAAAATAGGCAATATAGGTCTAGCATGTTTTTGTTGCTGCCTTCAGTGTTAGGCATACTTTCAAGAATGCTGTTGACCTTGACCTTTTGGTTCCGGACAAAAGCGGAAACTTATTCCCATGATAGAGGATATCAAAGATGACCAGCGTGTTATTGACGTTTGATTTATGCCAGGAAGCTTTTTGTATAGAGAATTTCAGTGATAATTTTTTTGATACTATTCCATCCATCGGACTCTCTTCCCTAACAGCGGTTATCTGTATCTCAGGAAATCATGCCGTCATTCTTCTTACTTTTGTATAGCCTGTTTTTTAATGGTAGATGAATTTCGGCTTGCTGAGAAATTGTTAATGAATAATCTTCTGCTCAAATATAGAGAACACATTTTTTCTTTTGTTCATATAGGTCATAGTTCGCTTTTTTGTTTCAGTTTTCTGCATCTCTATGGTTTTTATTTCATAAAGCAATATAGAGCTGCAGATTATGAAGATACTCGTATAGTACCAGGATAACGTATGGATTGATGGTTGTGGTTTCGCCTTGAACTATCATGACTTCTTACAGGAAGATTATGCGATGCTGTAGGTTAGAGATAAACATAGTTTTTTTAATATAGTTGTAAATACTATTCTCAATAAATATGTTGCCTCTAAAGTAGTTAGCCAGTGAGCTGATTATATCATAAGGTTTAGCAATAGATTCCAACAAATGTACGGATATTTATGAATTATTTGAGATTGAGCTGATAAACCATAGAACTTTTCTGCTTGTTTCAGAATTGGTATTAATGTGCTTTAAGAGGATAGGTATGCTGGAGATAGTTGCAGGTGAACTTGGTTTTCTCACTGAGAATTCATAGAAAACATATTCCTGAAATGTTCCTTTTTTGAATGATATTCATTCAATATAACGGATAGATGATGCATGTAGAGGCCAGACGGAAAGATTTTTTTGTAGTTATAGTTTTTAGAAAGAATTGTGTCACTCAATATAATTGTCCAAGGTATCTTAATCTTTGATTGATGATTTTTTAAAAATATTCATCTTAGAGCATAATATCATAATCGTTCCTTCATTTTTTCTGTTTGATTTAACTTCTTGTTCAGGTAATGGAAGTTATTTTACACATTTATTTGTGAATTCTTTCTGGATTTCTGCTAGATTTACTTTTAAAATTGCATTCTAACTAATATATTCTTTCGTATTATACCGTGAGTATTTGGAAAATTTTCAAATGTATAGTAGTAAAGTGTCAAACTATCTTTAATGGCTATCATGGTGTCAAAGATAAAATTATCTTTCAAGGTGAAATCTTTAAGCTGTTTCTTATAATTGCTTGATTTCCTCTCTCTTGCGAAATAGAAAAAATATTATATATGATAGCATTTCCATTATAAGTTTAGATTTATTGATGCTCTTACATTGAATAAAACTTTTATCAAAATTCAGATACTAAATCGTCGGTGAAAAAGGAATACTTCCCAGCCTTTTTAGTGATTTAACGTACTTCACTTGAGTTCTACAAAAGTATCATCGATATAGTTTTAGAATAATCATCATTCTGAAACAGTTAAAAAAGCAATGGATATCTATCAACTTTCCACAAAACGGTAATTTTTCTCTGTATTACACATTGACTGCCATTCTTTTTTTGTGCTAAAATAATAAATTGGAGTAAAATTATATTTAGGAGGGCGCGATACAGATTTTTCAGGAGGATAATGGAAGAATGAAAAAAGATCATAGTGTTAGTTAGTCGGTGTTCGGAAATTTGCTTTATTAATTATCTGACAATGATATATAATGTGGAAATGCGGTTAAAAAATATGTTGCTTTATAAATTTCATCTGGTAGATCGATAAGCAAGAGCAGGTGAATGCAGACAAGATTATCGTGATATAAAAAGGACATGAATCTTAACACACACTGATCGAATTGCAGGCTATAAAATATAGCAGGGTGGTAGTATGTGATAGAAAATTGACATAACAGACGAATAGGGCGGTAACTATAGAGAGTTGATTAATAGGCGGTGAAGTCATGTAATCTATGTATGAATGAGACGGAGGAAAATGAAAGCGATACAGATCTAGTTAGCCGGGTTGTTTGGGGAATAGGGAAAGTTCTGTTTTAGGATATACAGAGAGCAGGCATGGAGTGGATTGAGCAAAAGCTAGCAGAGATAGTATCTATAGCCTCAGGCTAAGCTGATTTTGAAAGACCATGAATAGAATGAAAAATATACGGAAAGTGAGACAGAGTTTTTCATTTTATTTAATTTTTAGTACTTGTCAGGCAAAAATAACAGCCTGATTACTAAAGTGCTGATAAACCTGGTGTTTGTTAAAGGATGAGGTGAAGGTTCTGAAGATGAGCGGGATTTATAAGTCTGTGTCTTTACATCGACGGAGATATCATTTATTAAGAATGAAATGCGCTGCTGACATTTTTGAAAGATTTGAATAGACCGAAACACTTATATGATATAATGACAATGCAGATAGCATTGTGCAGATTACAGATGAAGTAGTGAAAATTATGATAGAACTAGCTGCTATGTTGATGAAGTGGTTTTCATGGGTGCTAAGATCACCCATGAGCCTGTTAGAAAGCGGAGGCTGAAGCATGTTTCCCAGAGAGCGAAGATGGAAGTTTTGGAGGGTACCCTGAGCGTTCCTCTGATGCTGAACATTAAGTAAGGATACAGTATATACTGTGTTATTATTCCAAAGGTAAAGGAAGAGATTGAGACTATGCTTGGATTTGTCAAATGCAAATGTGAATGCCAGTATAGCAGATATTGTTCTTATAAGAATTATTAATAAGAGCTTTTATGGTCGTTTGGATGCAGAAGATTTGCTTCAGGTATCATGCTGTTTGCATATTGAAAAATAAAAAGGGTAGAATATGAAGCGAAGTGAGCTGAGAGAAATAATATTTAAACTTTTATTTATGGCGCAGTTTCACAGCCAGGCAGAGATGACGGAACAACTGAAGCTGTATTTTAAATTTCTGGCGCAAGGAAGGGAGCATACTCTATATGCGAAGGGACCTACAGCAACAGATGAAATCTACATAAAAGAAAAGTATACCAAAATTGTGCAGAAGCTTTTGGAGATCGACAGTATTTTAAATGAGACGGCAATTGGGTGGAAGACCAGGCGAATGAGTAAGGTGGATTTGACAATCCTGCGTCTGGCTGTTTATGAAATAAGATATGATGAAGACGTTCCTGTGAGCGTTGCGATTAACGAGGCTATCGAAATTGCTAAGCGTTTTAGCGGTAAGGCAGCAGCCTCTTTTCTTAACGGAATTCTCGGAAAAATAGCCAAGGAGGCAGAAGGTATAGAGTGAACAGTGTTTATTCCGTAGGCCATGTTAATTTTTATATCAAAAAAATGTTTGAGCAGGATGGTATGCTAAATAAAATTTCTGTCAAAGGAGAAATCAGTAACTGCAAATATCATCGTTCCGGTCATATTTATTTTACGTTGAAGGATGAAACAGGATCCATCTCTTGCGTGATGTTCGCAGGTTATCGTAGAGGTTTGACTTTTCAGATGAAGGATGGAGACAAGGTAACTGTGACAGGAACTGTGGATGTGTATGTGCGGGATGGAGGCTATCAGCTATATGCCAAAGAGATTGTTTTGGAGGGGTTAGGCTTTTTCTATGCACGTTTTTGGGAATTAAAGAAAGAGTTGGAAGAAATGGGTATGTTTGCTTCTGAATACAAGAAGTTGCTTCCATTTTATGTAAAAAAATTGGGCGTTGTCACGGCTCCCACGGGAGCCGCTGTCCGCGATATCCAGAATATTGCTTATCAAAAAAATCCATATATTCAACTGATTTTGTATCCAGCTCTGGTACAGGGAGAAGGAGCTAAGGAGAGTATTGCGGAGGGAATAAAGATGCTGGATCTCCTGGGGCTGGATGCAATCATTATAGGGCGTGGTGGCGGATCGATAGAAGACCTGTGGGCTTTTAATGAGGAAGTGGTTGCTCGAGCAATTTTTAACTGCCGGACGCCGGTGATTTCAGCCGTTGGACATGAGACTGATACGACGATTGCCGATTTTGTGGCTGATTTTCGGGCACCGACGCCCTCTGCGGCGGCAGAGCTGGCAGTGGCTGATATAAGAAAAATATTGTCACAGATTGCTGGTTATTCTAGGCAGTTGCATACGGCTTTTGAGAAAAGCCTCGATTATTGGAAGGAGAGGATAGCCGTATGGAAGACCAGATGGAATTATCTTAGCCCGAGGAATCAGATCCAGGGAAAAAGGCAAAAGCTGCTGGATATGGAGAATCGGTTGCAAGAGTATACTAGTTGGATATTAACAGAGAAGCGTCATCGGATGCAACTTTTAATTCAGAGAATGAATGGATTATCTCCTCTGAACAAGCTGAATCAGGGCTTTTCTTATGTGGAGGATATAAATGGCCGAAATGTGGCCAGCATACATCAGGCGAAGCGAGGGGATGTGCTGCTGATTCAAGTTAGAGATGGATGTATTTATAGCACTGTACATTCAGTGAAAGAACAAATCAGAGCACAAGTAGTTTGTGGAGAGGATTAAATAAAGTGATTAGAAGGGGAGGCGTATACGTTATGGAAAAGAGAGCCAAGAGAGCCAAAACGAAAGCAGAGGAAATGACGCTAGAGGAAGCTTTTGTCCGGCTGGATGGAATGATAGCAAGGTTGGAAATGCAGGGAATTCCTCTGGAAGAATCTTTTCAGATCTATAAGGAAGGTATGAAATTGTTGAAAAAATGTAATGATAAAATAGATACTGTGGAGAAAAAAATGCTCCAAGTAAATAAAAGTGGTGAATTTAGTGGATTTTGAGAAAAAATTACAGGAGAAAATCAGGAAAGCGGACGAAATAATTAGAAGTTATTTGCCGGAACCTAAAGGCTTTTCAAGGAAAATAATAGAGGCGATGAATTATAGCATGACGGCGGGTGGAAAAAGGATCCGTCCGATTCTGATGTTTGAGAGCTATCAAATGTTTGGGGGAAACAAGTCTGTGATTGAGCCGTTTATGGCTGCCATTGAAATGATCCATACTCAGTCATTGATTCACGATGACCTTCCGGCTATTGATAATGCTCTGTATCGAAGGGGGAGAAAAACGACCCACGCGGTTTATGGGGAAGCCATGGGGATTTTAAGTGGGGATGCGTTATTGAATTATGCATATGAGACGGCAATGCAGGCGCTTTTTTATCTGGACGATACTGATAGGAGTATTCAGGCTATGCAGATACTGGCTGAAAAGACCGGCATATATGGCATGATTGGCGGCCAGAGCGTAGATGTAGAAAATGAAAAAAATGACAAACAAGTTTTGGATAAGGAATTGCTGGATTATATTTATCTCAATAAAACAGCGACACTTTTAGAGATCCCTTTAATGATCGGTGCTGTTCTTGGGGGGGCGGGGAAGAAAGAAATATCCTGTATGGAGCAGATTGGTACTAAGGTGGGCTTGGCATTTCAGATTCAGGATGATATTTTGGACGTTACAAGCACCATAGAAGAATTGGGAAAAACAATATTCTCAGATGAGCAAAATTATAAAACTACGTATGTTACCTTGTTGGGAACTAAAGAAGCATCTAGGAGGGTGGAGAGCCTGACAAAAGACGCAGTACATTTGCTTGAAATGCTGCCGGGTGAGAAGGAATTTTTGAGCCAGTTGTTTTTATATTTGGCATTTCGTAAGAAGTAAGGATAGATCAGAATGTTAGAAAAAATTGTGCAACAGAATGATCTTAAGAAGATAGCAGAAGAAAGTCTGCCGGAAGTAGCAGAAAAGATTAGAGGATTTCTGATATGGTTTCTGAGTTTTGCAGGGGCTATAACCTGAAAAAAGATAAGATTATTTTGGATGTGGGCCATCAGTTTTATATGCACAAGATACTAATAAGTTGGAAAAAGAAGTTTAACAGCCTACGAAAGGAAGGTAGGACATTAGCGGATTGCAAAGACGAGAAGAGTTTACTTACGATAGCTTTGACACCAGGAACACTTCTATTTCTATATTTCCATATCTGCTTGCTTAGGATATGGAAAAGCCAGAGCACTGAAAATAAAAATATTTAGCGGTTTCTGTCATCGGGGATGGGGCTTCTGACTGGAGGATGGACTCTGAGGAACAATTAATAACGTATTAAATTTTAAAATAAATAGATAATACAAATATTTATCTCCAAAAACGTGAGAGGGATTTCTGAATATCTGAGTGAGCTACAGATCTCTTCTGCCTATACGTGGTTTAAGTTAGGTATTTCTTTTACTTTGATGCATTGATGAAAATTCCGGGGATCAAGTTGGAGCTTGTGAATGTTCTCCGGAAGACGAAAAGCAGTATTAAACAAATATTAGTCCCCTGGATATTATTTGAAATATGGTCCTGATTTATCTAGGCCCTGTAAATGGACAGGCATATCAAACAGGAGGTCAAACGATTTGAAGGATTTGTATTGGTAATGTGGTTATTGAAAAAGGATAAACTAGCTATGAGACATCCGGCTCGTTTTCGCAGTACTTCTTTCTGTAAAATTGAGACCGGACTGCCTGTAAAACGGTGTAATCCTACTTACACAGATATTTTTCCATAGTTATGTGCAACATAGGTGAGCGGGAATCGGAGATGGTAGCTTTCATACCTGAAAGGACTGGGCTGAAACGATTTACAAATATGTTTCAGCGCCGCGAACAGTTTTACCTCCATGGCATTGCTGAAGGTCATGTTGTGATTTTCGCAATGAACCTAGCTCTGGAAGGGATAATTCCGGTCTTGTCGCTCTATTCCTCAATAAATGAGAATTTTGTTGTTATACTATCTTTGGCCTGTCGCTTTGCGTTATCCGTGAGTGAAAACGTACACTGAAAAATTTCTGACACCTATCGAAGCGGGAAAAGCTGAAATAATTTGCGAGAAAAGCAAGATAGCACTGCTGGTGGTAGGAAGGCATGGTGAAAATAGAAGAAGTTGCAAATTGTTTGCAGAAAGGGGCGACATTGGTTAATATGCGTTTTGTCAAGACTTTTGCGACAGATTTGCTGAAAAAGCTGATTGAAAATCACCAGGTATTCGTTACTAACTAAACTAATGAAAAAAATGTCAAAGTGGTGGTTTTGGACAACAGATATTAGATTTTTGCGAAGAATCGGTTTTTAAGGTGTTTGTCTATATAACCGCATAACCGCTGTATCGGGCTGCTTTATCGCCCATGGCAGTGTGAACTGAAGGGGATTGGATGCAGATTCAATTCTTGAGCAGATTAATTAACTGCAAAAGAAACAGGAGAAGAGAAAATGAAGGAACGGTTGGATATTATGATGGTGCAGCGCGGGCTTGTGCCTTCAAGAGAAAAAGCCAAGGCGGTGATTATGGCTGGCGAGGTTTTGGTAGAGGGAAAGAGAGAAGATAAGGCGGGAACTGCCTTTTCGGAGAATGTGACGATTGCGATTAAGAGGAATCCTATTTCTTATGTTAGTCGCGGCGGTCTAAAACTGGAAAAGGCTGTAAAGCAATTCAGTCTAAAGCTGGATGAACGTGTTTGTATGGATGTAGGAAGTTCGACGGGTGGTTTTACAGACTGTATGCTCCAAAACGGTGCGTCTAAGGTATATTCTGTGGATGTGGGCTATGGACAATTAGACTGGATGCTTCGAAATGATGAGCGGGTCATTTGTATGGAACGTAGCAATATTCGTTATGTGACTCAAAAGAATATACCGGATCGGCCGTCCTTTGTTGCTATTGATGTATCTTTTATTTCATTAACGAAGGTTTTGCCTGCTGTGAAAGCGCTGATAGCTCAGAACGGAGAGCTTATTTGCCTGATTAAGCCTCAGTTTGAAGCAGGTCGTGAAAAGGTGGGTAAGAAGGGAGTTGTCCGTAATCCAGCCGTCCATCGGGAAGTCATATCACGAGTGTCTATTTATGCACAAGAAAATGGGTTTAAGCTGCTTCATCTGGCGTTTTCACCAATTAAGGGTTCTAAGGGAAATATAGAATATTTGTTGTATCTAAAAAAAAGTTCGGCAATAGTTGAAGCGAGCGAGGTAAATGTGTTTGGAGGCTGGACGGAGCAGATAAGATGTGTAGTGGAGAAGGCTCATGTTCTATTAGATTAAGACTTCTGCTAATTATAAATTAGGCTATAATGAAAGGAACACTGGATAATGAAAAGTTTCTATATAGTTACTAATAGAATAAAAGATAAAGACTTTTCGGTTACAAGACAGATTGCAGATTATATCCGCAAACATGGGAAGCAGTGTTTCTTGCAACAAGCTTTTTTGAAAGATCAGAAAAGAGACAGCCTTTGTACAGATTTGTCTATGATTTCTCCGGAAGTAGACTGTATTATAGTTTTGGGTGGCGATGGGACGCTCCTTCAGACAGCTAGGGATGTAGTCGATCGCCAAATTCCGCTGTTTGCGATTAATCTGGGGACGCTAGGCTATTTAACTGAGATTGATCATCAGTCTATTTATCCAGCATTGGATCATCTGATGGAGGGAAATTATGAAATCGAACAGCGGATGATGCTGCACGGGAGTGTTTATCGGGGAGAAGAAAAGCTGGATCAGGATATCGCCCTAAACGACATTGTGATTGTGATCAATCGTGAAAATGGATTGAAAGTTATAGAACTGTATACCTATGTGAACCATATGCAGCTGAATACGTATCATGCGGATGGTATAATCATCGCAACGCCGACGGGATCCACGGGTTACAGCTTGTCGGCTGGGGGACCTATTATCTCACCTACGGCTGCTCTGTTTCTCATGACACCACTAGCGTCACATACCTTAGGAAGTAGAAGTGTGGTTTTTCCTCCAGAGGATGAAATTACCATAGAGATCGGTCCTGGAAGGAATGAAAAAATTGAAGAGGCGGTTGCCTATTTTGATGGAGATAGCAGAGTGCCGATGCTCACGAGAGACCGGATAAAGATTAGAAGATCCCAGAAGAATACTTTAATTGTGAAGATGCACAACAACAGCTTTCTGCAAACCTTAAGCAAAAAAATGAGCAATGTGTAAATCGTTGCCAGAGGGAGTTATTCAGATGAAAATAACAAAACATGCATAAGATAATATGATATTGTGACACAGGAGGAGCTAAGTGAAAAGCTCAACGAAAGCGAATTTTCTGAAACTCAGAGAACAATTTTCAGGAAGATCCGGGAAATTGACGTTGATGACAGTCAAGTTAAAAAAGAGACGGCCATTAAGTTTATTATATAGAAGCATGATCAGAAGATATCGGGGAAAAGGTTGCTAAAGGATGAATTTGGTCCATGTTGGTGAAGCTGGTTTTCGGCATAGAAATGGAGGTTGTAGATGCTCTGGATGAGTGGAACTTGGGTGAAAGGATCCCGTTGGCTATATCACAGGAGGATTATATATAGTTTATGTGTGTGATTAAAAGCTAGGATGAGGCCACTGCGCGTGCTGAAGAAGGAAAAAAGATGCTGAATACATTTTAAGATGCTTTGTAAAAAGGAAATATCATTTTAACGAATCTTCATGTGAAAAACTTGGCCCTAATCGATGAAGTAGAGATGGTTTTTGAGTTTTGATTGAATATACTGACAGGTGAAACCAGTACCGGTAAATCCATACTAATCAATGTTATTAAGTTATTAATTTCCCACTTGGTAAAATGAGTAATGTTATGGTATCCAAAAATCTTGAGTAATCTGAAAGCTATAAATGTGGAGACAGAGGCCGACTAATTAGTTATTACCCGTAAGATATCGAACGGGTGTAATATTAGCTGGATAAACGGTGAGATCTGTACAATGTCACAGATAAAGAAAATTGTTTTACTGCTTTTGGATATAAACGACTAGACATAAACATCGGTCCCTGCTGTATCAGGACAGGCAGCTTGGGATTTTGGACACATATGAAGAACAAACATATCATTTGCCAGCTTCTAAAAAATGAAAAAAAATTTACCGATTATAAGAAGCTTCCAAAGAGCTGGAAATGTATCAGATGAATGCAGAAGAACATGTCAGAGACATTGCTTTTTTAATTAAAGATTCAGCGGGAGATCGATGAAGTTTCCCTGAACTCGATAGAAGAAGGAAAATTGAAGCACAGATACTGAAAAAATGTCCAATAGACGAAAGATTTTGAAGACATTGCATAAGGTTTATCAGCTTAGTGATTATGAAGTCGGGACGGGAGAGATGGCTGGCATGGGTTTGAGAGAGCTATCAGGCTTCGTCTCTTTGGATAAAAAAGTTCAAAAAGCTAATTTTCACTTTGTTGATATTGATGGATTGGTGAATAATTTTAAGCGAGACATATTAGCGTTTCTGTCAAATTTTACATTTTCTGAGGAAGAATTTTTTATACAGTTGATTATCAAGAGTGTCAGAAATGACGGTTGGAGTAGCTGCAGAATTTTGAGGCTCACAGAGAGTTTTTATTTGAAGCTGTGAAAAATTGAAGTTTATATCGTATATTTATCTGAAAAACAGAAAAAATACAGCAAAAAGCTATCAGATTAGATTATATTGGAATTGCAGAAAGTGAATTTTCTGGATGTGTTTTCAACAGAGCAAAAGAGTATAATCAGAATGGATTTTCTAAAATAGAATTTTTGATTTTAATAAATCTAGAAGAATTTGTTAAACCTCTTGTGAAAGTTATATCAGTCTAGGAATTATCACGAATTATGCTAGCTATTAAAATTCTATTGGCTAACAAAGGTAATATGAAGACTTTAATTTTGATAAATATAGAAAACGTATTGTTTTATTAATGCAGGTGAAATCAAAATCATGGATGAACAGATGGCAATGTTCGCGGATAATATCGTGAAATCGGGAGATTATATTTTATTTAGCTAATAAACGGCAAAACACTGAACTATAAAATTCAGTTAATTGAATAGGTAACTGAAAATTTGAGCATGTTCATGGTTTTTGAGGTTATGTGTCAGAACGAAACGATGATAGAGGCTAATAAAAATTTCTATAAACTGGGTATTTAGATCAAAAATAATATCTAGGGAATAGATAAAGTGACTTATGTGGCACACGGTAATATTTTAGTGTTCTCGGCTATGGAATCAGTGATGTAAATGTTGAGAAAATTTAGAAGGTAGGTCAGTTGCACGTTTTATCAGATGAACATATATCTGTATTAAAAGTTTATGATAAAAATGAAGGAGAGTTGCAAGGTGTGATAGACTATTTTATTCGCAAGAATTAATCGAAAAGATCAATGATAAGATAATTTAAAAGTAGGGTATTCTTAGGCATCTATAGAAGGCAGTTTGAGAGAGGTGTAGCCACTTTAGCGCTGTGTTTTGTAGAAATTTGTCATGAGTAGGAGAATTGCAATAGGTTTTGCCAGTGATCTGTGCTGTACGAACGGCATCGTGATTAATTTAAAAATCAGAAAGATATCAATAAATAATCACACACTGATCAAAAAATGCTAGATAAGACTGAAAAAATGTCAAAGGGATGTTGGGCAGTCCTATTGCGTATAAAAATGTCACATAGAAAATATTCTCTATGTGTTTATTTCAGAAGTGATTAATGCTTAAGGTGTTGTTATTGAAAATATGCTGGAATTATGAACGATATTTTTATTGCAACATTTCATATAATGATTATGTTACTCTTTGGAGTTGGAGACAGGTAATCGATAAATTCATAAAATCTGCCAGGTTATTCAGAAAAGCTTGAAAATAATTTTAACAAAAATATATCATTTCTTGTAAAAAGTGTTGACAAACAGATTGTGGAGTGCTATTTTAAGAATATAGATATTAGCACTCTGGCTTAGTGAGTGCTAATAGATTTAAAAGATCCGATGAATGAGGTCATTAAGAATTAATTATAGAGGAGCTAAGCAGGTATGGAACTGGATGAAAGAAAGAAGATTATACTGACTGCGATCATTCAGACTTATCTGACAACAGGGGAACCAGTCGGTTCTCGGACGATTTCAAAGTATACAGACTTAAACTTAAGCTCTGCTACCATTCGAAATGAAATGTCGGATCTGGAAGAGATGGGTTATATTATGCAGCCGCACACTTCTGCTGGTCGCATTCCTTCAGATAAAGGTTATCGTTTATATGTAGATGAATTGATTCGACAAAAAGATCAAGAAGTTTCAGATATAAAAGAACTAATGATTGAAAAGACTGATCGACTGGAGAAGGTGCTGAAACAAGTGGTGAAGATTTTAGCATTTAACACAAATTATGCTACGATGATTATAGGCCCAGCTTATCATCAGAATCGGCTTAAGTTTACTCAGCTTTCTAAAGTTAATGAGAATCAAATACTTGCTATTATAGTAGCAGAAGGTAATTTGGTGAAGAATCACATGATAGAGCTGAAAGAGCCTATTGATGAAGCAGAGCTACTGAAGTTAAATTTATTGCTGAATACTCAGCTGAATGGATTGACCATCGGCGAGATTAATCTCAATATGATTCAGCAGATGAAGCAGCAAGCGGGTATTCACAGTTCTGTGATCAGCAGCGTCGTAGATGCAGTGGCTGAAGCAATACAAATTGACGAAGAAGATATGCCGTTTTATACCAGTGGGACCACGAATATCTTTAAATACCCTGAATTAGCAGAGTCGAGTAAGGCTAGCGAACTCATTTTTGCTTTTGAAGAAAAGCGTGAGTTGGTAGAAATGCTTATGGAGAATAGCTTAGAAGAAGGTAGGTCTCCCGGAGCTGATATTCAGGTTTATATAGGAAATGAATCATCGATTCAAACCATGAAGGATTGTTCCGTAGTGACGGCTAGTTACGATTTGGGAAAAGGGATGAAAGGGATCATAGGAATTATCGGACCCAAGAGAATGGATTATGAAAAAGTTGTGAATAATTTAAAGACTCTCAAAACTCAATTAGATTCCATATTCAGAAAAAATGGCAAAACAAATACTTAGAAAAGCGTGTTTCTGTATATCCAACTGGAAACTACAGGTGCATCGGAAAGGTGGAGATAAATCGTGTCGAATACAAAAAAAGATAAGAAAAGTGAATTAGAATTAGAAGAGAAAAAGAAAACCGAAGAAAAAACTTATGACCAAGCCATTGAAGAAGATAGCCTAAAGGTTGATGCAAGCAAAAACAAAAAAGAAGGAAATAGGGCATCGGAAAATTCAAGGGGTTCAGAAGGTAGGCAAGCTTCTGCAACAATTGACAAACAAGAATCTAAAGACAAAAAAATCTTCGGGAAGAAAAAGGAGAAAAAGGATAAAAAAGATGCACAAATAGAAAAAATAACTGACCGTCTAACCCGTCAGATGGCAGAGTTTGATAATTACAGAAAGCGTACGGATCAAGAAAAAGCCAGCATGTATATGATCGGAGCTAAAGATGTTATTGAAAAGCTACTTCCTGTTCTAGATAATTTTGAGAGAGGACTGGCCGGAGTTGATTTGACAGACCCGTTTGTGGATGGTATGAATAAGATTTACAAACAACTTAACACAATGATGGATAATCTAGGCGTTACCGTAATTGAAAGTGTGGGAAAAGAATTTGACACTCATCTTCACAATGCTGTGATGCATGTGGAAGATGAGAAAGTTGGCGAGAATATAATCGTTGAAGAATTTCAGAAGGGATACAAATATAAAGATGTTGTGGTGCGTCATAGTATGGTAAAGGTGGCTAATTAAGCAGCATATATCTGGTAAAATAAATAGCAAATTATAAAAATCGAATATGATAATATGATTAGGAGGAAAAAACATTTATGAGTAAAATAATTGGTATTGATTTGGGAACAACAAATAGTTGTGTAGCTGTTATGGAAGGCGGTAAACCTACTGTTATCGCTAATGCGGAAGGTAGTAGAACGACCCCATCTGTAGTAGCTTTTACTAAGACAGGTGAACGTTTAGTGGGAGAACCGGCAAAGCGTCAGGCGGTGACAAATGCTGATAAAACGATATCATCAATTAAAAGGCATATGGGGACAGACTATAAGGTGAATATTGATGGTAAGAAATATTCACCTCAAGAGATTTCGGCCATGATTCTGCAAAAATTAAAAAGCGATGCTGAAAATTATTTGGGTGAGAAGGTGACAGAAGCAGTAATTACTGTTCCAGCATATTTTAATGACGCGCAACGTCAGGCTACCAAAGATTCCGGAAAGATTGCGGGGCTAGAAGTAAAGCGTATTATAAACGAACCAACGGCTGCAGCTTTGGCATACGGTCTTGATAATGAAAAAGAGCAGAAGATCATGGTATATGATTTGGGAGGAGGTACTTTTGATGTATCAATCATTGAGATCGGCGACGGAGTGATCGAAGTGCTGGCAACAGCAGGCAATAACAGGCTAGGTGGTGATGACTTTGACCAAAAAATTGTTGATTACATGGTTTCGGAGTTTAAAAAGATGGATGGTATAGATCTGTCCAGGGACAAAATGGCCATGCAAAGGATTAGAGAAGCAGCTGAAAAAGCTAAAAAAGAGTTGTCTAGCGCTTCTACAACCAATATTAATCTTCCGTTTATTACTGCTACGGCAGATGGGCCAAAGCATTTTGATATAAATCTGACAAAAGCAAAATTTGACGAATTGACTCATGATCTAGTAGAATTAACTGCGGAGCCAGTTAAAAAGGCTTTGAGTGATGCAGGATTGAAGGCCTCTGAGCTAAGTAAAGTATTGTTAGTTGGCGGTTCCACCCGTATTCCTGCTGTACAAGAAAAAGTAAAACAACTTACTGGACATGAGCCAAATAAGAGCCTGAATCCGGATGAGTGCGTTGCACTTGGTGCATCTGTACAAGGTGGAAAATTGGCAGGAGATTCAGGTGCAGGTGATATTCTACTTTTGGATGTTACCCCGTTAACGCTTTCCATTGAAACTATGGGAGGAGTAGCCACCCATTTAATCGAGCGTAATACAACCATTCCGACTAAGAAAAGTCAAATCTTCTCAACAGCAGCAGATAATCAAACAGCTGTAGATATCAATGTGGTACAGGGTGAGCGTCAGTTCGCAAAAGATAACAAGTCTCTTGGTCAGTTCCGCTTAGATGGAATTCCGCCTGCGAGACGTGGTGTTCCGCAGATTGAAGTTACTTTTGATATCGATGCCAACGGTATTGTAAATGTATCTGCAAAGGATTTGGGTACAGGAAAAGAACAACATATTACCATTACTGCGGGTTCTAATATGTCGGATGAAGAAATTAACAAAGCTGTTAAAGAAGCGGCTGAGTTTGAAACTCAGGACAAGAAACGTAAAGAAGCGATCGACGCCAGAAATGATGCGGATGCTGCGGTTTTCCAGGTTGAAAAAGCTTTAAAAGAGGCGGGAAATAAAATTTCTTCCAATGATACAAGTGCCGTGGAAGCGAATTTGAATGCATTGAAAGAGCTGTTGAAAAAAGCACCAATTGATACGATCACTGATGCACAGGTTGTTGATATCAAGGCTGCCAAAGAAAAACTGATGCAGAGTGCACAGATCCTGTTCACGAAGATGTACGAGAGTATGCAGCAAAATCAAGGCAATCAGGTAAATTCGGAAGCGGGTGCCGACAGCGTAGTAGGCGACAGCAATGACGATGTAGTTGATGCTGACTACAAGGAAGTATAAAAGTATAGTAAGTTTAAATATCAGGAAAGATAGTTACCGGGTATGATGCCATCTCGATAGCGAAGCTCGATTGCTCTGCTGATGCAATCGACGAACATGTATCTGGGCTTTGCCCCAGTTGTTGTTAACACAGCGTGCAACCAGCACGCAACAACATAATTCAGTGAAGTAGCTTATTTGTTCATACTTCCTCGTTAATCTGATATCCATTCTTTCAAAAGTAGATGTAAGAATGACCTTTAGCCAGGCTGTCGTCCGGAGCTTTCTAACATAATAGGGTTGTTGAGAGCAGTCGCAGGAATGATGTTGTTTGTCAACAGCCTTGTTGTACTGTAGAGGTAGAAAATATTATGGCTGAAAAAAAGAGAGATTATTATGAAGTTCTTGGAGTTAGTAAGGGGGCATATGATGCAACGCTGAAAAGAGCATATCGAAAACTGGCAAAAAAATATCATCCGGACATAAATCCGGGCGATCAGGAGGCAGAAGTAAAGTTTAAAGAGGCCACAGAGGCATATTCAGTTTTGAGTGATCCGGAAAAAAGAAAACAGTATGATCAGTTCGGTCATGCAGCTTTTGAAGGAGGAGATGGCAATTTTGGCGGCTTTGGAAGTTTCGATTTTAATGGTGCCGATATGGGAGATATCTTTGGTGATATTTTTGGAAATCTGTTTGGCGGCGGACGTTCTCAACGTGCAAACAATGGCCCACAGAAAGGGGAGAACCTCAGGGCTATGCTTTATATTACTTTTGAAGAAGGAGTATTTGGTTGTGAGAAAGAACTAGAATTGATGCTCAAAGAAAATTGTTCTTCTTGTAACGGTAATGGTGCGAAGCCGGGGACATCGCCGGAGACTTGTTCGACTTGTCATGGAAAAGGCCAAATTACATATACGCAGCATTCTGTTTTCGGTATAGTCAAGAATGTTCAATCGTGCTCTGACTGTGCAGGAATAGGCAAGATTATCAAAGAAAAATGTAGTGTATGCCGTGGTACAGGCTTTACATCTAGAAAGAAAACTATTAAAGTAACAGTTCCGTCAGGTATTGATGACGGACAGAGCATCCGGATGCGTGATAAGGGAGAGGTGGGACGTAATGGAGGTCCTAGAGGTGATCTACTGGTAGACGTATCGGTTGCACGCCATCCAATTTTTCAGAGAGATGGTATTAATATTTTTTCTACAGCTCCTCTTACTTATGCTCAGGCAGCACTGGGCGGAGACGTTCGGATCAGGACTTTAGATGGAGATGTTCTTTATACGGTAAAGCCAGGAACCCAGACAAATACTCGTATTCGTCTAAAAGGTAAGGGTGTGCCTTCACTGAAAAATGAAGGTGTCAGGGGCGATCAATACGTAACGTTGGTTGTTCAGGTTCCTATCAAACTCAGTGAAGAAGCAAAGGAAGTGCTTAAAAAATTTGATGAAGCTTGTGCTAATTATTTATATGATGAAAAAGAAGAGAGCTTGAATAAAAAATCCGGAAAGAAGAAAAAGGGTTTTATAGATAAAATGAAAGAGGTATTTTAGGATTAACAAATAATTTATAAGTATAAGTTGAGAATATATAGAGATGCTCAAGGCCGGGAATTTTCCAGGCCTTTTTATAATTTGAAAAAAGTCAGTTGTCCGGAAAAGTATATTTGTAAAATATATTTTGGGTGGGGAAAAGAAAGAGCGTATATCATTGTCTAATTCGTTAGTGCCTGCTTTATAGAAGTAGGTGTAGATATATATCAAAATTAAAAATCAATAAATTAGATAGAGTCAATCAATTGAAAGAGTAGTTCTGAAGATGAGAATACTGTCCAAAATCGCCTTGTGGATTGCAATATCCGCTAGAATAATATTACAGGCTCTCATGAGATTCTTGGCATTTTGAATATATCCAGTCTAGTGGATGAAAAGAAAATTTTAGGATCAATAGAAGTGACGAAGTTAACCAGAATTCCACTTGCTTTGGAAGTGGGGAAAAGGTTATGATTATACTTATAAGATTTTTGATATTTGGGAAAATAAGATACTTTTCGGTTGAGATGATCTTTAGTATACGGACTTGCCAGAAAGAATCTTTACATTTAAAAAATATTCGTGTATGATATAGCTAATAATGTATATAAAACTCTAAATTGTAAGGGGATAAAAAATGAGTACAGTCATCGTATTCCAGCAAATGCTGGTTATTTTTATTTTACTTGTTATCGGATATGGATTGAGCAAAAAGGGTTTGATTACGGACTCAGGGTCAAAACTTTTGTCTTTTCTGGTAGTTAATGTGACAAATCCGGCTATGATTCTGAGCAGTTTATTTGAAGATAATGTATCGGTGTCCCATCAGAATCTGATCATTATGATTTTGTTTACCGCAATTATTTATGCAGGTCTTCTGCTGCTAGGGTGGATGCTACCAAAGTTGTACTGTGTTCCAGAAGAAGAGCAAAAGTATTATAATATGATGGTGGTTTATGCTAGCACAGGTTTTATTGGCATACCGCTAATTTCAGCAGTTCTAGGGACGCAAGCGCTAATTTATGTGACAGTTTTTAATATTGCCTTTACTCTTTTGTTTTATATCCATGGGACTAGGATACTTCTTTCAGATGGCGAAAGGCAGAAGGTAACATGGAAGACATTTATCAATATTGGTACTGTGTCAGGGATTTTAGCTCTGTTGCTGTTCTGGTTTAGAATTCGATTTTCAGCTGTAATAGAAGACAGTATTATCACCATAGGAAAAGCAAGTACATTTCTATCCATGACAGTGTTGGGTGTTTCATTAGCTCAGACACCTATTTATAAAATATTCAGTAGCATAAGAATGTTTCTGTTTATCCTGGCACGTATACTGATCATTCCGGTAGTATTTTGCTTACTCATGAAACAGTTTTTTATCGAAAACATGATGATTAATGCGATGGCGCTGATGCTGGCCATGCCTTCAGCAAATATTCCGCTAATGTTTGCAAAACAGCATGGACTTGAAACGGAAACGCTTTCCAGAGGAATTGCACTGAGTACTATTTTGTCGATTGTGACGATTAGTGTAATTTCAATGATAATATTAGGAGAAAAGATATGAATATGAAATAGAATAAATATATGCTGAAGATGACCAGTGAGGTAGAAGATATAGCGTTTTGCATCCTAGTGCAGAGGATGAAGCAATTTTGAATCGAGTGAAATGGGATATGGAAAAGCTTCGTATTTTTGCTACATATTGGCGAAAGTATACTTGTCATTTTGTGATTCAGAACTGGTTGGGGAAGAGAGATATTTACATCGTTTTTGAGATTCTGTATTCTAGGAGCAGAAGATAAAAACAGCGTTTGAAAGACGTCAGTCGTTCATTTTTGAAGCTTACATGCCGAGGAGATAAATCATGAAGCATATTGGGAACGTACTCCATGCGGACTTGTGAAAAAAATCTTCTCTGTTGTGAAGATGGCGAAGCATAATTATGTCTGGAACGGGATAGTGGCAAGTACATTCAAGTAGTCTAAATGAATCTTCGTGCCCGTGAACGATGCTGTGCTGAGGTTATAGGAAGCGTTTGAAGATATCAGCAATATAAGATGCGCGTCTGATCCTTTGTAGAAAAGTGGAAGACTTTTTGGCTACTAGAGAATTGCTGTCCGGTATCCGATAAGGACAAGTGGATGCTGCTGTTTAGTGGATCAAGTGGGAAACTTTAAGAAAGAAACAATAATAAGTAGAAGGGAAGATTTTTACCTATTTTCCTATATGATGTTACTTGCTTGAAAAGGATTAAGGTGGAGTATATAATCACTGTATGGAGGTTATAATGGAAATATATTTAGATAATGCCGCAACTACCAGATGTTATCATGAAGTAAGGAATATTGTCGTAAAAACGATGATGGAGGATTATGGAAATCCTTCTTCTATGCATCGTAAGGGTGTGGCAGCAGAGCGCTATTTAAGGGAAGCAGCTCAAACTCTATCAGGTCTCCTGAAGGTGCATAAAAAGGAAATTTATTTTACATCAGGAGGCACGGAATCTAATAACTTGGCTTTAATGGGTACGGCGCTTGCGAACCAAAGGCGGGGAAGACATATCGTTACAAGTGTTATTGAGCATGCGGCTGTCTCGGCTCCCATTGCTGCTTTGGAGAAACAGGGCTTTTCTGTAACCCGTCTTCCCGTTAACAGAAAAGGATTGATTGATTTGAGAGAATTTGAGAAAGCAGTTACAGAAAATACCGTTCTGGTATCCATTATGTTTGTGAATAATGAGATCGGGTCAGTGGAGCCTGTTCAACAGATTGGGGAGTTGATCAAAAAGAAAAATCCCTCTGCTTTTTTTTATGTGGATGCCATTCAGGCATTCGGGAAATATCGTATCCATCCGAAGAGGATGAAGATTGACCTACTCTCTGCCAGTGGCCATAAAATACACGGTCCAAAAGGTGTTGGTTTCTTGTATGTAAATGATGAGGTGAGGATAGCCCCTATGATTTTGGGAGGAGGACAACAGAATGGCATGCGTTCAGGAACAGATAATGTTTCGGGTGTAGCCGGCCTGGCGGTAGCAGCAAAGAAGATATATAGTAATCTGGATGCGAATAACGCGCATATGTACAGGCTGAAAGAGCGGCTAGCAGCTGGTTTCAGATCTATGGAACAGGTGAAGATTCATGGAATGGAGATTGATGAGGGAGCTCCTCACATTTTGAATGTTTCTTTTATGGGCATTAGGAGTGAGGTTCTGCTGCATACTCTTGAGGATAGAGAAATTTATGTATCTGCCGGGAGTGCCTGTTCTAGTCATAATCGAGCTGGCAATGTTACACTGTCTGCCATTGGATGCAGCAAGTTAGAATTGGAATCGGCCATTCGTTTTAGTTTTTGTGAGATGACACAGGTAGAGGAAATTGATAAAACGTTGAAAGTTTTGCATGAAGTATTGCCTATATTAAGACAATATAGACGATGCTGACCTTATAAGCACAGGCGGTTTAATTGTATATACGTGTAGAAGACTAAAAATCTGGCAATGTCTATATTGAGAAGGGAAGAAAAGAATGTTTCAGGCATTTTTAATAAAGTATGCGGAAATCGGAATCAAAGGGAAGAATAGGTATTTGTTTGAAGATGCTCTGGTCCAACATATGGTGAGGGTATTGAAGGAGGTTGATGGACATTTTGTAGTTAGCCGTGAGATGGGGCGTATCTATGTGAATGCGGAAGGAAATTTTGATTATGGCAGGGCTGTAGAGGCACTTAAGAGGGTATTTGGTATTGTGGGAATTTGTCCGGTTGTGATTACAGAAGATGAAGGTTATGAAAAGCTAGAAGAGGCTGTGGTGGATTACGTCGGAAAGGTTTATCCGGATCGGTCAAAGACATTTAAAATCTGTGCCCGTAGGGCGAATAAGAATTATCCGATGAATTCTATGAAACTGAATATGGTACTTGGGTAGGCGGTTCTCAAGGCATATCCTGAGATGAAGGTGGACGTTCATCATCCTGATATTTTCTTGACTGTGGAAGTGAGAAATAAAATATATATTTATTCAGAGATTATCCCAGGACCCGGTGGAATGCCTGTGGGAAGCAATGGAAGCGCTATGCTTCTCCTGTCCGGTGGCATTGATTCACCGGTAGCTGGGTATAGGGTAGCCAAGCGGGGCGTGAAAATTAATGCTGTCTATTTTCATACGCCGCCTTATACCAGTGACCGAACGAAACAAAAAGTCGTGGATCTAGCCAGGTTAGTGGCGCGTTACAGCGGACCGTTGCGTCTATATGTGGTGAATTTTACAGAAATCCAGTTGAAGATCTATGAAAAATGCCCTCACAATGAGCAGACGATCATTATGAGGCGGCACATGATGATAATAGCTGAGGCTTTAGCGAAAAAAGATGGAGCGCTAGGATTAATAACCGGTGAAAGTATTGGGCAAGTGGCGAGTCAGACCATGCATAGTCTGGCATGTACTAATGAAGTGTGTACCATGCCTGTATTCTATCCGCTAATCGGTTTTGATAAGCAGGAGATCATAGATGTGTCTATAAAAATTGGAACGTATGATACCTCTGTATTACCTTATGAGGATTGCTGTACGATATTTGTTGCTAAGCATCCGGTGACGAAGCCGAATTTGAAAATGATACGGCACTCGGAGAAAAAGTTGGCAAATGTGATAGACAGCATGTTGGCGACGGCGGTCAAGACTGCGGAGATAATTGAAATATAGCAATTATTGGTCCGGAAGGGGGGATTATCAATGAGCAAAGCAATAAAAAACTGTGCTTCATGAGAACACCTGAACTTTTTTCTCTTAGTAAGCTTATTTGTTTACATCTTAGTCTTAACCTTTAAAGAGGAAAAAAATCAAGGAAATTAATAGAACTGAATTAGGAGAATAGAGTCATTATGGGAAAGAAAGCAGCGTTTCATTCTTTGGGATGTAAAATAAATGCATATGAACTTTTGGCTATGCAGTAGCTGCTGAAAAAAAACGGATATGAAATTGTAGCATTTGAGCCGGGAGCTGATCTTTACTTAATCAATACGTGTACAGTTAGCAATATTGCTGACCGGAAGTCCAGGCAAATGCTTCATCGAGCAAAAAAGATGAATCCACATGCAGTGGTGGCGGCTGTCGGCTGCTATGCTCAATCCAAGGGTGAAGAGCTGCAACAGGATGCAACAATCGATCTTATAATCGGGAATAATAAGAAAAAGGATTTGCTTATGATTCTGAAGGAATACGAAGCAGGGATGGAACAACATCTTCATAAGGTGGAGATCGGGCAAGTCAGCGAATATGAAGAATTGAAAATAGATCAAATGAAAGAACACACCAGAGCTTTTATCAAAGTTCAGGACGGCTGCAATCAATTCTGTACCTATTGCATTATTCCATACGTCCGGGGGAGGGAGCGCAGTCGAAAGATTGAAGACGTCCGTGCAGAGGTGCGATGGCTGGCAGCGTCTGGTTGCCGAGAGGTGGTTCTATCTGGAATTCATCTAAGTTCATACGGCATAGATTTGGATCAAGGAGAGAAGTTATTGAGCTTAATACGCGCAGTGCATGATATAGAAGGCATAGAAAGGATCCGTCTAGGCTCTCTGGAGCCAACCATTATTACGGAAGAGTTTGTAAAGGAATTGGCAAGTCTTATTAAGGTTTGTCCTCATTTTCATTTGTCACTGCAGAGCGGTAGTAACCGGACGCTGAAGAGGATGAACCGGAAGTATACCAAGGAAAGATATCTGGAAAAATGCTGTATCCTGAGACAACAGTATGAGAACCTTTCGCTGACTACGGACATTATTGTTGGTTTTCCGGGAGAAAGAGCAGAGGACTTTGAAGAATCAAAAGCGTTTGTAGATAAGGTTTCATTTTTTGAGACTCATGTATTTCCTTATTCCAGAAGAGATGGGACCCAAGCGGCAAAATACACAGAACAGCTTACGGAGGTCGTGAAAAAAGAGAGAAGTAGAGAAATGTTGGCGTTGAACGCGAGGAAAAAAAAAGAATATTTACAGAGTTTTCTTGGGAAAGAGATAGAAATTTTGATTGAGAAAAAGATTATGCTGGGAGAGAAATACTATTGGAGCGGCCATGGCCGTGAGTATCAAAAAGCAGCGTTTCTGTCAGAACAAAATCTGGAAAATACACTTGTTCATGCTGTAGTGGTTGGAATCGTTCATGGGGATATACTGATATGTGAAAAAAAGTTCTTTGATTAAAGAGAGAGGAAGTGTGCAGTGGAGCGGTTTGAAGGGAAAATACAGAAAAAAGGAGAAAAAGTATATTTCTGCTGTAGCTGTTAAAAAGTTTTTTTCAGGAGAACTTCTTCTCTTCTTTGCGCTGTTAGTTTAGGTGATGTTTTTCTAATATTGCTTTTCAGCCTATGCAATAGGTTCAATCTTTGGTGTTGCATTGGCGGTATGATATTTGGAATCATTATTTAAAGAATCTCTGTTTTATAGTCTGGGTTCGAAACTGATTGTTTGCTGGAATGCACATTTTCAAAATACTATATTTTGTGCTGAGTGCTGTTTTTATATGTGATGTTTTTATTTTCTAGTGGGAATATTTGTACTGATATTTTCCTGTATGCGGACGCTATATTTCAGCATGATACAGTTTTACTATTTGTGTGATGCTGTGCGACTAGCAAAAGGCATTATTGATTCGGTTTTCTTGCTACATACTACATACTCTGTATCTGTAGCGGAATGTTTTATCGTGAGATTTGCTTAGCGACGGAACGTGGCTGTGAGCATTCTGATTTTTCTCTTCTATATATTGTATTGGTTGCTTATCTGCGTTTGTATTCCATATATGTCGATTTGCTTTATGGAACAACATGCGGCAGAGAAATTTACTTGTCATTGTTGTTTGGTTTTTTATTTTATTTCTAATTTCTGAAGAAAATTTTGAGGCGTTTTCAGCAGAAGATTTATGATTGAAACTGATGAGGTTCCCAGGCGCTTTGCAAGAATATCTGTCATATAAATTGTGTACTGAATCATGAACTAGTTAGAATCGAAAGGTATTGTATAAGCTTCTTTGGAAGAAATAAGCTTCGACACAGAAAGTGTAGAATCGAACATTTTTCCGCTCATTTTGAAGAGTTATCTATAGAATTGTATTTATTTCGGTAAAATCTTGATATTTCAATAGATTGATCGATAGAAGAAATATTCTAGAAAGTGATTAAATAAAAAATGCTTCGGCAGGAAAAAATATATGGTTACAGATAGAATGATGCGATAGCTAGACTATATTGTGATTATACTTATTTGACAAAAGTTTTTTAGACTTTGGTGGCCAATACGATAGACGTGAATGTTGGGAGATTGTTGTATAAGCTATTGAAAAGCGAAAAAAAAGATTTGTATATTCCGCTAGAGATGACGGATGTGAAATCAAAAAAAGAATTGGGATAGTTATTTGAATCTTTTTATGTTTCGAAAGTCGAAGGACGAAGTCTTGGATTGGGGTATTATTGCTGAATGTAATGGAAGAATAGAGGTGTTTCAGCAATCCGGAGGAAGTAATGTTTTGATGTTCTTGTTTTCAGTGAAAAGATGCAGCGAAGGATGGGAAAAGAGCGATGAAGTGTAAAGAATACTGCAAAGATTTGATCACTCAAACAGTGGTTTGTCAGGCAGATTTTGCACTGAAAGGTGTCAGTAGAAATAGCAAGGAAGCGTGAAAAAAATACCATTCAAAAAAGTCCGAGATGATGCTGATAGATCTAAATCTTTTTGGCTGTGTAATGAAGGAATAAAGTTTGGGTATCATGCCGAATATGCTTGGACATGGACGTGAAGGTAATTATCCTCACAGAAGAAAGCGTGTAGGCTTTTTGGATATTGTATTATGCACTGAAAAGCTCGTTTTTTGTTTATTTTCATGATATGAAACACTGTATAGGATTCTATTTCTCAGTTTCATCTGATCTGTCGGATTATTTGCCTTTTTGCTCTCTAGCACATCAAATGGTATTTAACCTGGATCATGGATGGATGAGGTTTCGCTGCAGTTCTTTGTGAAAATCAGCGCGAAGCAGTAGACAAGCATTCTTCTCTAACTGTTTTTGGCAGTAGGAAAGAGTTGGATCCTGTATTTTCGATATGTTTTTCATATATCTTTCCGAAATATTGAACGTAAATATATTGAGCATTCTGTCGTTATAATTATAATATATATGTGAATATATCTGCAGAGCCATGTTTAAATACTGTTTCTTAATTTTAGAAGAAACTTATTGATATTTTGAGAAATCTATATTAGAATAGAAACATATTATCTTAAGGACGTGAAAGTGTGATAGATATGAGTATTACACAATTTTATATCGTGAAGACGGAGTAGGAGCTCTTTCCTAAGAAGGCTTGGGATGTTGTGTATAATGTTAATGGCAGAGAAGAGCTATACTCCTGTGAATCATCAAATTGTTGGTTATATTATGTCCGGAGATTCCAATTATATTATTATAGTCACAAAGGTGCGTGAAGCATGATCATGAAAGTAGCACGCGATGAGCTGGTAGAAGAGCTTCTGAAGGAGTATGTCAAGAATGAAGCTTCAGAAATATGAGCAGGCATGATGCGGATTTGTCGGAATGAATTATGTGTGCGGAGGTTGTTAACCTAGTAGTAGTGAGTCACTGAAGCTGATAGAAAATTGATGAAATTTCAAGAAATTCTGAAAAAGGCCGTCTCAATGTTGCCATATGAGATGAATAGCTTACGATGGTAAAAGTTAAGTATATTATATTCTCCGAAGCGAATGTGTGTGAGGTAGTTTGGAAGCAGTATAGAGATAAGCTAAGTGGCAATTTTTATACTTTAGAGATGTTTGAATTATCAGTATAATGGATATGAAGGCTTTGTTAAAAAAAAAAAAAAAATTAACGTTGTCATAAATAATGAAGTGGAATTTAATGTGGTGAAAAATAAAGCAGAGTTTGAAGCTATAGCGCACGTATTTAAGAAAATGTTGGAGAATGTAAAGTTCTTTTAGAAATTTAATTTAATAGAAACATCGTTTTGTGTTTTGGAGGTATTATTTGAAAACTAACAATGAAAGTAAATTACGGATCATTCCGCTAGGTGGTTTAGAACAGATTGGAATGAATATGACTGTTTTTGAGTACGAAAATAGTATTGTTGTTGTGGACTGCGGTATTGCGTTTCCGGATGACGATATGCTGGGAATCGATCTGGTCATACCTGACATCACCTATCTAAAAGATAATATTGATAAAGTGAAGGGCTTTGTGATCACACACGGTCATGAAGATCATATAGGAGCTCTTCCTTATGTTTTAAAAGAAGTTAATGTTCCGATATATACAACAAAATTAACGATTGGTCTGATAGAAAATAAATTAAAAGAACATCATCTTCTTCGTCCTAAAAAGCGTAAAACAATTCAGCACGGACAATTGATTACTCTTGGTCGTTTCCGAATTGAGTTTATTAAAACAAATCACAGTATCCAAGATGCTTCAGCTTTAGCAATTTATTCTCCTGCCGGAATAATTATCCATACAGGAGACTTCAAGGTTGACTACACACCTGTTTTTGGTGATACTATTGACCTGCAGAGATTTGCAGAGATCGGTAAAAAAGGGGTGTTGGCGCTGATGTGCGATAGTACTAATGCGGAGAGAAAAGGTATTACCATGTCTGAACGGACGGTGGGAAAAACTTTTGATAATATATTCTCGGATCATACGGATTCCAGGCTCATTATTGCAACATTTGCTTCTAACGTGGACCGTGTTCAGCAAATTATCAACTCTGCTTACAAATTTGGAAGGAAAGTCGTGGTGGAAGGTCGCAGTATGGTGAATGTCATCACAACAGCGGCGGAGTTTGGATATTTGAACATACCAGATAAGACATTAATTGATATCGATCAGATGAAAAATTACCCTGATGAGCAGATGGTTTTGGTCACGACGGGCAGTCAAGGCGAATCCATGGCTGCCTTGTCTCGAATGTCTGTAAATATTCACAAGAAAGTTTCAATTAAGCCGGGTGATACTATCGTATTCAGCTCCAACCCGATTCCAGGCAATGAAAAAGCGGTATCCAAGGTCATTAATGAGCTTTCGGCAAAAGGAGCAGATGTTATATTTCAGGATGTTCATGTGTCCGGCCATGCTTGTCAGGAAGAAATTAAGCTGATTTACTCGCTAGTGAAGCCTAAATATGCAATCCCGGTTCACGGGGAATACCGTCATTTGCAGGCTCAGTCTAAGTTAGCATTGGAGCTGGGTATCCAAAAGGAGAATATTTTTATTCTCCGTTCCGGAGAAGTTTTGGAACTGAATCAAGAAGGGGCACAGAAAAATGGTAAGGTGCATACCGGAGCGATTATGGTAGACGGCTTGGGAGTCGGAGATGTGGGTAATATCGTGCTTCGGGATAGACAGCACCTTTCTGAGGATGGAATTAT
The DNA here is from genome assembly GCA_021442455.1 of Lachnospiraceae bacterium. Taxonomy (GTDB): domain Bacteria; phylum Bacillota; class Clostridia; order Lachnospirales; family Lachnospiraceae; genus Scatomonas. Next base: position 36,799 of record JABUSY010000024.1, read on the forward strand.
TATTGTTGTACTGACATTAGAACGACATGGCAGTCAGTTGCTTTCAGGACCTGATATCGTATCGCGAGGATTCGTATATGTCAGAGAATCAGAAGATTTAATGGGAGAAGCCAGGGTAGTTGTAGAAGATGCCCTGGATGAATGTTTGAGCCACAAGATATCAGATTGGGGGAAGATCAAGAATGTGATTAAGGATTCTCTTGGTGGATTTGTGTGGAAACAGACTCAGAGAAGGCCTATGATTTTACCTATTATAATGGAGGCATAGATCGATGAGTTTACGAAAAGGCTGTATATCCTCAGAGAAACGTCGTTTATGGTTACTGGGAAAATGCTGAATCAACGCAAACTTATTAGCGAGTATCCTCTGAATTTCTGGATTCAGTTTTTTTAATGGACGTGATACAGCCGATACTAGTTCAGGAGGATATGAAGAAAGAGTTTTCTATTATGAATCTAGGAGCTTTTGGTTCTATATCGGATAGTTTTGGTTGCCAGGAAGGTGGAAAAGAATCGTGCTTGCTTCTTGCTTATAGATGAGAAGAGGATAATGGAAGCTCAAAAAAATGTTTAAAAATCCGGTTATGAAAAACAGATCACCTTATTAGAAGGGGATGCAATGGAATTATTAAAAATTTTGGCGGCTCTTTTCGATTTTATCTTCATGGATGCAGCCAACGGTCAGTATTTACACTTTTTGCCGGAGTTGTTGCGGCTGATGCTTCCGGGTAGTGTTCTAATTTTCGATAATGTGCTACAGGATGTGGATATTGTCAAACCCAATTATCTAGTGAAAATGAAAAATTACACAATTTATAAATGGATGCGGAAGTATCTGTATAAGCTGAAGCATAACGAGCTGCTAAAGATATCCATTGTGCCGTTAGGAGATGGGATAACCGTTAGTGCGATGAGAGGAAGAGAGTAAATGAGAAATAGAAAAATTCCAGAGCTGTTGGTTCCGGCCAGCTGCCTGGAAGTGTTGAAGGTAGCGGTAGTTTATGGCGCCGATGCCGTTTATATTGGAGGAGAGTCCTTCGGGCTACGGGCCAAAGCTAAAAATTTTTCTTTGAAGGACATGGAAGATGGAATACGCTTTGCACACAGTCATGGAGCAAAGGTATATGTGACGGTCAATATCCTAGCTCACAATCGAGATTTGGAAGGCGTGCGAAACTATCTGGAGGAACTCAGAGGGTTGAAGCCAAATGGCTTGATTATTTCTGATCCAGGAATCTTTGAGATCGCCAAAGAGGTTTGTCCTGACATTGAACGTCATATCAGTACCCAGGCGAATAACAGTAACTATGCCACCTGCCGTTTTTGGTATAGCCAGGGGGCAAGTCGGATTGTAACAGCTAGAGAACTGTCCTTGGATGAGATTAAAGAGATTCGTAAATATATACCGGAGGAAATGGAGCTGGAAACTTTCATTCATGGTGCTATGTGTATCTCTTATTCCGGGCGGTGTTTGATGTCGAACTATTTGACCGGAAGAGATGCGAACCAGGGGTCCTGTAGCCACCCCTGCCGCTGGAAATATTCAGTGGTGGAAGAAAATCGGCCAGGAGAATATTTTCCAGCATATGAAAATGAAAGAGGGACTTTCTTATTTAATTCTAAAGATCTTTGCATGATAGAGCATATCCCGGATTTGATAGAAGTGGGCATCGATAGCCTGAAGATTGAGGGTCGCATGAAAACAGCTTTGTATGTGGCTACAGTAGCAAGAACTTACAGGATGGCCATTGACGATTGTTTCCGAGCTCCGGAGGTATACAGAAAGAATCTTTCATGGTATCTGGATCAAGTATCAAAATGTTCCTCTCGACAGTTTACAACAGGCTTTTTTTATGGGAAGCCATCTGTAGAGGAACAGATCTATGACAAAAGCACTTATATTAAGGGATATAGGTATCTTGGTATGATATCCGGACGAGATAGACAAGGGTATTATTGCGTAGAACAGAAAAACAAATTTTCGGTGGGGGATAAGATTGAAGTTATGAAGCCAGATGGGCGAAATCTGTCTGTGACAGTCTGGGCGATTTATGATTCAGAAGGAAATTTTATGGAATCTGCTCCTTATCCTAGACAAGCACTTCATCTTGATTTGAGAATGGAGCTAGATTTATACGATATTTTGAGATGTCAATGCTGAGCAGAGATAATGTGTAGTTTTTCTAGGGTGTTTTTATGAGAAAAATATGATGTTTTAGTGTATTTCGCTTTATTAAACAAGTGATAGCGTATTTTCAGGATCTAATATTTATTTCTGAGAAATTAGTGTACTTTTTATCAATCAGTGTAAAGAAGCTTTATAATAATGTCTAGAAAAGGTATTGTATTTCTTCGCAGTTCTAATCGCTTTATAGAAGAATACTTCTCTGGATGTTTTGGAAGGTTTACAGATAGCTGATGATTTTATTGTAAATATTAAATACACTGAGCTGGCATAATCGGTCATTCGATTATCATTTGCATGATCAAAAGTAGTAACCGTTTTAATCAGAAGGGTGTATTTAATGGATCTCAGATCTTTTGATGTTTTTCAAAACTTTGATATTGCTTTATCACGTATGTAATCAAGTGGAGATTTTGCTTAATCAAAACCTTTTTGCATTTGAGTCATTTTTCTGATATTTTGGAAAAACATAGCTTTTTCTCGTTAGAATTGATGGATTTCTGAAAAGTCTTCAAAAAGTACTTTAAAGCGAAACAGTTTATGTCTGATACCTGATGAAAGAAGCAATGGATAAAGGCTATGAGAAAAATATATAACTTTTGTTTGAAAAAGTATTCCGAGAAAAGATTATGTAGATAGTTGTGCATTTTAAGCCGATTGATTCCACGATGTAGTATCTATAATAGATAAAACAAAAGTAAAATGACAATGTAGGGTGATAAGTGATAAGGGAACAGTTGCAAAGATATATATTATTTCTACTTTTTGTAGCATTTTTTTGTCTTGTTGTTACTTAATATAAAATTTGGAAAATAGTTAAGACAAAAGATGAAATGCTAGGTTATAGTTGGGAAATATAAATATTTAAGTAATAGCAAATGATGTAATATAATTTTATATTACTTCCTAAATCTGTGGTATGAGATATAAAATCGGATTAGGCTATTGTAAACTTTGCTGTGATGGTTTCCAACCTTCTAGTCGTGTGCACAGTTTGGTTTATGGACGAAGCAATCGATTTATGAAAATACAATATTAAGATATCATCCAGTGTTAGTTATGTGTGTATTGGAAATTTTAAATCTTTTTTCAAAATATTGCAAGAAAATGTTTGCCTATCTATAGAAAGCGAGAGAGAGTTTTTTACGATTTCTTAAAAGATGGAGCCGGGACTCCACTGTAGTGTCCAGTCAGGATATTTTGTGCAGACTAAGGCAAGTATTCGTACATATGTCTCTATGGCAGCCTAGAGACTGGCAACAAGCAGATCTTGTTATCATTAATCTTCACGGTTAGTCTATGCTGCATGTGAATCACAAAATCGAGCCACTGATACTAGCAATGCATGTTTCCAACTATTGAAAGTACCCTGTATAACCTAAAGTAGTTGCTGCGCAATCACAAAATTCTGACACTGTAATGAAAAAGCAATCTTGAAAAAAGAGTTAAGGAGAGAGTTGTTGCTATTTATAAACGCGTAGGCATTGAATTTTTTGACCGTTTTCAAGTAAGTTAAAAGTAGAAAAACGATTGAAAAGGTGGATGAGTGGGATATTAGGACGACCTTGGGCGCTAATGTTCATTTTCTAATTCTTGCAAGCTATATGGTTAATAGAGATCTAGTTCATTTGCACTTGTTTTCTGGAATTTCTATATTTTGTGGTTTTTCTGTAAAAGTTAGTGATACTAGTAAGAGAGTAGGAAAAAGCATTTATATTTTACAGCGTGTTATTTTCTATTGTTTTCTGCGTGGAAACGATTCACATATAGGTGAAGCTTGATATCAGCGATGTGATGTCTATATTTTTATGATGAACTTAGAGGAAAAAGCCGATTGGTCAGGTGAAAATGACGCTGTAAAAAAGGATCCAGGGGATCTGAGACAAGAGGAAAACTGTTTTTACTTGTTTATTACGATGGTGGAAGTTTTTAGAAGTTCTGTAAAAATTGAATCTGGACAGAAGAGTGAGAAACATGACAGGGTCTTTTCGATTATGTTGCACGAAAGCCAGAAGGCTTGCAAATCTTGTGTGGCTTCGGTTGACAATTTCAGAGAAAAGTAGGCGGCGAGTGACATACAATGGCCTTCGGTATAAAAACTTGTCAAATACCGAACTTTGATGAAATTTTGGGCAAAGGATACATCAATTCTGACGAACATAATTATGACCGCCAGAATCTATAATCTTTTGCCATTCTTTCAAGGATTAGGAAAATCCATGGAAGCTCAGAGAATTCTGAAAATTTTCCTAGAGATGAACCGGAATGAATGTTCAGAAGTTGGGGAAATATACAGTACGGAGAGAATTTTTTAGGTAATGTTCCGATGTTGATACAGTTTTTGTATGTCACCTGGATCCTCGGGTCAAAAGATGTGATACCAACTTACAGACAAGAGCTGTTGCTGTAGTTATTATCCGTATATATTGCTCGATGTATTTGTGCGCGGAGAGAGATAGTGACCTCTCTGCAGAAGGCGAACCAACCAATTCTGAACAGGCTTAATTTGCGGGATAAGGTTCCAGCTTCTAGCTATCAGGATTTGCATGGTGTCAACTTTCTTCGGAACGATTTGGTCTCAAAGAAATTTTGTTTAACTGTAAGATATCGAACGGAGACCTGGTTAAATTTTGTTCCTTAATAAAAAAAGTGAGATGTTTGATGGAAAGGATATTCTGTAATCTAAAGCTGAACTTACGAAATATCACAGAATATTGAGAGTTTCCAGAATGATTAGAAACTGAGAAGGGAAGCATAAAGTCAGTAAAGTTTATATCATCAATGCAGTGATTGGTTATAGGAAGCAAGACGGAAATGTATTGCCTATAAAATATTTTTTAATCTGGAGGATTATATATAGAAGAAACTCAGAATCTAAAATATACCTTCAGAAGCTTGATAGGATGGTAAACAGCCTTTATGTTATGTTCTGGAAATTTTACCTGAAGTGGAGGAAAAGTGATGGTTGTTAAATCCAGCACATACAGCGTCTAGTGGCGTAAGGAGGCAATGGACACTTCAGTCGAGTAAACTGAGACAAAATCATGGGGAGTACAAAAAAAATATCAGCACCCTGGCTGATCTAATTCTGGTGTATAGCAGGCAGGAGCAGGAGTGGTTCACTGATTATTACCGATTACGCCCATATAGAAAGAGTGGAAAATGTATATGACGTATCAGGTACAGCTGTCATGAACTAATTGTGCATGGAGCAGAGATTGTATGTTTATCTGTTTTACTATTGAAGGATTTTGGGATTTACACAAGAAAAAGGAGAGGATAATTTGGGGTATTTTTGAAGAAAATTAAGGAAAACTTACCGAAAATTAATCAATAGTTTATCATTAGTTCTTCAGAAAAGAAAAAACTGGAAGAATTTTAATTTTACCAAGGATTTTCGCTAAGAATTTTGTTACTATATTTTAGCGGCTAATACTGAAGAAACACTGTTTTGTTCAGAGCAAATAATTATAAAACAGAACGGAAAAAGAAAAGGACTTGCAAGAATTTTTTTTTTGTTGTATATTTGATTAAGTTTTGGTTAAATTTTGTAGACACAATGTGAATCAGGAGGCAATGAAGTGGCAAAGTATCTGGTAATCGTAGAATCACCGGCGAAAGTGAAAACTGTAAAAAAATTTCTGGGTGCTAACTATGAAGTAGTGGCTTCTAATGGTCACGTGAGAGATTTGCCGAAGAGTCAGCTAGGGATTGACATAGAACATGATTTTGAACCGAAATATATCACAATTAGGGGCAAAGGAGATCTTCTAGCAGGCCTTCGAAAATCTGCGAAGAAAGCGGAAACAGTATATTTGGCGACTGACCCTGATCGAGAAGGAGAAGCAATTTCCTGGCACTTGACCAGGGTGTTGAATCTAGATGAGAAGAAGATACGTCGGATCACATTTCATGAAATCACACAGACAGCTGTCAAATCATCTTTGAAAGAAGCCAGGGATATTAACATGAACCTTGTGGATGAGCAGCAAGCGCGCAGGTGTTTGGATCGAATGGTGGGCTATGAGATTAGCCCTCTGCTCTGGAAGAAGATCAAACGGGGTCTGAGTGCCGGTCGGGTGCAGTCTGTGGCCCTTTGGATTATTAGTGAGAGGGAGGAAGAGATTAAGACTTTTATTCCAAAGGAATATTGGTCTTTGGAGGGTAAATTTAAAGTACCAGGAGAAAAAAAGTCTTTGCTTGCACATTTTTATGGAAAAGAGAAAGAAAAAATTAATTTGACCTCCCAGGAACAGTTAAACCAGATTTTAACAGAACTGAAAGAGAAAGAATTTTCAGTTGTAGAGGTAAAGAAGGGTGAGCGCGTAAAAAAAGCGCCGTTGCCTTTTACCACTAGCACGCTCCAGCAAGAAGCAGCTAAGGTATTGAATTTTTCCATTCAGAAGACGATGCGGCTAGCACAGCAGCTTTATGAAGGAATTGACCTAAAAAATAGCGAGACTGTAGGCTTGATTTCCTATCTTCGTACAGATTCAACTCGCATTTCAGAAGAAGCAGACAAGGAAGCGAGGGCTTACATTCGTGCACAATATGGAGAAAAATACGCGGCCAAGGGAGAGACGACTAAGAATAAGAACAAGAAGGCTCAAGATGCACACGAGGCGATCCGACCTAGCGATGTAAAGAGAATTCCGCTAATCATAAAAGAATATTTATCCCGTGATCAGTTCCGCTTGTATCAGCTGATCTGGAAACGCTTTGTGGCTAGCCGAATGGAGAATGCACGCTATGAAACCATATTCGTCCGAATTAAAGGCGGGGAATATTATTTTCATGTATCGGCGTCCAGAGTGAAGTTTGACGCTTTTCTGTCCGTTTATGTTCAAGAAAAGGACGAGAAGAAAGATCACATACAATTGCAGAGAATTGAGAAAAATACGATCATAAGGCTGCAAGAATTTTATCAGGAGCAGCATTTCAGTACACCTCCAGCTCATTATACCGAGGATTCCCTTGTTAAAACATTAGAAGAACTGGGAATAGGACGTCCGAGCACTTATGTGCCGACAATTATGACGATCATCAATAGGCGGTATGTCGCGAAGGAAAATAAAAAACTTTATATGACAGAACTTGGGGAAGTTGTCAATCAAATGATGAAACAGGCCTTCCCTAAAATTGTGGATGTAAATTTTACAGCGAACATGGAAGACTTGCTTGCTTGTGTGGGAGACGGAAAAGTTAGCTGGAAAACTGTTATTCGAAATTTTTGGCCGGACTTGGAGAATTCTGTTTTACAGGCTGAAAAAGAACTGGAAAAAGTCAAAATCGAGGATGAGGTAACAGATGTGTTTTGCGATATCTGTGGTCGAAAGATGGTGATCAAATATGGGTATCATGGAAAATTTTTAGCTTGTCCAAGCTTTCCAAGTTGCCGAAATACAAAGCCATATCTGAAAAAAATTGACGTTAAATGTCCAAAATGCGGAGGCGAGGTCATTATGAAAAAAAACAAAAAAGGCCGCCGGTATTATGGATGTGAACATAATTCAGAGTGCGATTTTATGATTTGGCAGAAACCCTCTTCAGACAAATGTCCGAAATGCAACGGATACATGTTGGAAAAGGGTAGGTGGATGATATGCGGTGACGAACAATGTAGATATGTTGTAGCAAAGAAATAGAAATAATAAATATTTGTTTTTGTTAGATAGGAGTTCCTATTTTGATAATGATATTCCGAAGAGTCAATGAGTCGGCATAAATATATAATTTTGTTCAATGTACGAAATTTTGCTGAATTTTAAAGATTTAAAAAGACAAAGAGACTATAAAGATTAAAATTAATTTTCAAGTATTTAAAAATATATTATATTATAAAAAAATGAATGCTGAATTAGCAAGAGGGAAAATACCAGGAGAATAAAATGAGCGTACAATTATTAGATAAGACCAGAAAGATCAATAAGTTTTTGCATAATAATCATTTTACTAAGGTGGTATTTAATGACATTTGCAAAGTTATGATGGAATGTTTGAAGTCACATATCCTTGTGATTAGTAAAAAAAGGTAAGGTGTTGGGAGTAGCAAAATACCAAGGCGTAGAGAAAATCAAAAAGCTGATTACGAATATTGTAGGAAGACATGTAGATGTTCTTTTAAATGATCGTTTCTTAAACATTTTATCTACAAAGGAAAATATCAACTTGCAAACACTAGGATTTGAAGGTGAAAACATTGAGCAATATACAGCCATCATCAGCCAGATTAAAATTGCAGGCGAGCGTCTGGGTACAGTAATTTATATGTTGGTTTGGACCTCAGTATGATATCGACGATATTATCGTCAGTGAATATGGAACGACAGTCGTTGGCTTGGAAATGATGAGTTCGGTGAACGAGGAAAATGTGGAAGCTACCAGAAAGATCCAGATAGTGAAATCTGCTTTCAACACACTATCCTTTTCGGAACTGTAAGCAATCCTCCATATCTTTAATGAACTGGACGGCGAAGAAGGAATCCTGGTAGCTAGCAAAATTGCAGATCGTGTACGCATCACTCGGGCTGTAATCGTAAATGCCCTGCACAAATTTGAGAGTGTTGGCATTATCGAGTCTCGTTCCAGCGGTATGAAGGGGACACATATCAAAGTCTTGAATAATTATATTTTTGATGAATTAAAAATATTAAAGAAAAGAGAAATATAGAAAACAATCAATAAGATTGCACTGAGGATCTTGTTTGGAAATCAAATTTAGGTTATCTGGATATCTGAAGTTGGTTTGTCACGCACTACATGTATCAGACTGTCAATATTTTCAGAAAATATAGTATTAACAGTGATGAGAAAGAAAAATTAGTGATATTTAACAGTTATTTTTTCTTTATAAAATCTGCTTAGAGAAAATGGAAAAATAATGTAAAAAAAAGAAAATACGAGATAAATAGAGAAAAACATGAATATAATTTTAAAATAAGGGATAATACAAAGATTTATAATGTTGCTAAAATTAATAAAATTAACTAATATACTATAAGTAGCACTCGAGTTTGATGAGTGCTAATAAATAAGGAACATAAATTAAAAAGGAGGATATATAAATGAAATTAGTACCGTTAGGTGACAGAGTCGTGTTAAAACAACTGGAAGCAGAAGAAAAGACAAAAGCTGGTATCATTCTTACTTCCAAGGCACAGGAAAAACCACAGGAAGCAGAAGTTTTCGCAGTGGGGCCTGGGACTGAAGAAGTGAAGATGGAAGTAAAGAAGGGGGATAAGATAATCTATTCCAAATATGCCGGAACAGAAGTTAAACTGGACGGAGAAGAATACATTGTTGTTAAACAGTCAGATATCCTGGCAATTGTAGAGTGACTCACTGTCGAAAAAAACATTGGTAAGCATTAAAAACATTCATTTAGGAGGCTGAAGATCATGGCAAAAGAAATTAAATACGGAGCAGAAGCGAGAGCTGCTCTTGAAGAAGGTGTAAATAAACTATCCAATACAGTGCGTGTTACCTTAGGACCAAAGGGAAGAAATGTTGTTCTAGATAAACAGTATGGATCTCCTTTAATCACTAACGATGGTGTTACTATTGCAAAAGAAATTGAACTGGAAGACGGGTTTGAAAATATGGGTGCACAGCTGATTCGCGAAGTTGCTTCCAAGACTAACGATGTAGCTGGAGATGGTACGACTACTGCAACTGTACTAGCACAGGCTATGATTCATGAAGGAATGAGAAATCTGGCAGCAGGTGCTAATCCCGTGATCCTGAGAAAAGGTATGAAGAAAGCAACTGATAAAGCAGTTAAGATCATCGCTAAGATGAGTAAAAAGGTTGAAGGGAAAGATCAAATTGCCAGAGTGGCGGCCGTATCTTCAGGAGATGATGAAGTCGGAACTCTGGTTGCAGATGCGATGGAAAAAGTATCAAAAGACGGAGTTATCACGATTGAAGAGTCAAAGAGTATGTTGACTGAGTTGGATCTGGTTGAGGGTATGCAGTTTGAGCGAGGATATGTATCTGCGTATATGGCTAGTGATATGGAAAAAATGGAAGCTATCTTAGATAATCCATACATCCTGATTGTTGACAAAAAGATCAGTAATATTCAGGAGATCTTGCCTTTGCTGGAGCAGATTGTGCAGTCTGGAGCAAGCCTGTTGATTATTGCTGAAGATGTAGAAGGGGAAGCGTTGTCCACTCTGATCGTGAACAAACTGCGTGGAACTTTTAAGGTAGTGGCTGTAAAAGCACCTGGCTATGGCGATAGGAGAAAAGAGATGCTGCAGGATATCGCAATCCTGACAGGTGGTAAAGTAATTTCTGAAGAGCTAGGGTATGAGCTTAAAGAAGCTACTATAGATATGTTAGGTCGTGCAAAATCTGTTAAGGTTCAAAAAGAAAACACTATTATTGTTGATGGTCTCGGTGAAAAAACTGATATTCAGAGCAGAATCGGACAGATTAAATCTCAGATTGAGAAAAGCACTTCTGACTTTGATAAAGAGAAGTTGCAGGAAAGACTTGCCAAATTATCCGGCGGCGTAGCTGTTATTCGTGTGGGTGCTGCTACTGAAACTGAAATGAAGGAAGCAAAGTTGCGTATGGAGGATGCTCTCAGTGCGACTCGTGCAGCGGTAGAGGAAGGTATTATCGCCGGAGGTGGTTCTATATACGTTCATGCTACTAAAGAGCTAGCTGATCTTGTAAATGATTTGGAAGGGGACGAAAAGACAGGTGCCAAGATCGTTATGAAAGCTCTTGAATCTCCGTTGATTGCCATCGCGGAGAATGCCGGCCTGGAAGGATCAGTGATTATCAATAAAGTAAAAGAATCACAAATTGGTATTGGATTTGATGCATACAAAGAAGAATATGTGGACATGGTAAAAGCAGGAATTTTGGATCCGGCAAAAGTTACCAGAAGCGCTCTGCAAAATGCTACTAGTGTAGCGTCTACTTTACTTACCACTGAATCTGTGGTATCTACCATCAAAGAGCAAAAGCCACCGATGCCGGCCGGTGGCGCAGCAGGAATGATGTGATAAAATAAAAAAGTAAATTTTCTTAATTTTACAGAAGCCATTGTATAAACGATGGCTTCTATTTTTCTTAATATATTTGCTAATCAAGAGGAACTATTGTGTGAGTGATCTATATATAAAATTTTTTGTTGGCAGGACTTATAGCGGCCGTCTTGATTGTGCGAACGGGTGTTTCTGATTATGGAAATCAGAATATTTTTGGATTTCTCGGTTGATTGTAGAATATGACTATTTTTATGTCAATGTAGCACTAGAATGTTGATGAAATTTTTCAAAAGCCATTGAAATTGATGGCGTTTGCTGTTTTCCTTTATTGGTAAGAGTATGAGTGCAGGTGAGGGATCAGGATGATTAATATTACTTTTCGAAATCTTAGTATGCTAGTTTTGATGATCGTGTAGGATGATTGTCAAATAGAATAGGTATTGATAGAGCTTGACGAAAAGATACTGAAGGATTGGAAAATGAAATTTTTCAGAAATTTATTTTCAGATTGACATTCCATTGCATCTTTGCTACACTCAAGTACATATGGAATAGATCAGTCTGGAAGTTTCAGTGTAAAAAGTTTAAGTTGGCTTGCTGGATTATTGCTAGAATATCAGAAAAAGGGGGAAAGAAAATGGGTACAATTATTGGTGATGGAATTACTTTTGATGATGTCCTACTGGTTCCACAGTTTTCCGAAGTAAATCCCAATATAGTAGATCTAACTACGTTTCTGACAAAGAAAATTAAACTCAATATTCCCATGATGAGTGCCGGTATGGATACTGTTACTGAGCACCGGATGGCGATTGCCATGGCCAGGCAGGGAGGTATTGGAATTATTCACAAAAATATGTCTGTAGAACAACAAGCGGAGGAAGTGGATAAGGTAAAACGGTCAGAGAACAGTGTGATCAGCGATCCATTTTATCTATCTCCTGAGAATACTTTAAAAGATGCCAATAACTTGATGACAAAATACCGTATTTCTGGTGTACCTGTCACGGAAGGCAAGAGGCTGGTTGGCATTATTACTAATCGGGATTTAATGTTTGAAGAAGATTTTTCTAAGACAATCAAAGATTCTATGACCTCCGAAGGATTAGTAATTGCTCACGAGGGGGTGACTTTGGAGGAAGCCAAGAAGATACTCGCGAAGGCAAGGAAAGAAAAGCTACCTATTGTGGATGAAAATTTCAATCTGAAGGGCTTGATTACTATCAAGGATATTGAGAAACAGATTAAGTATCCACTGTCAGCCAAAGATGCTCAGGGACGCCTGTTGTGCGGGGCTGCAGTGGGAATTACTACCAATCTTCTGGATCGTGTGTTGGCATTGGTAAATGCTCATGTGGATGTGATTGTTATTGATTCCGCTCATGGACATTCTTCCAATATTTTTAATACGCTTCGCGCGATTAAGGAAAAATTTCCGGATCTGCAGGTGATTGCGGGAAATGTTGCCACAGCAGAGGCGGTCAGAGATCTAGTAGCGGCCGGAGCAGATGCGGTGAAAGTAGGAATCGGCCCCGGTTCTATTTGTACTACCCGTGTGGTTGCTGGAATTGGTGTACCGCAGATTACTGCTCTCATGAACTGCTATGAAGAAGCTAGAAAGATAGGTAGTCCAATTATAGCTGACGGTGGAATCAAATATTCCGGCGATATCACGAAGGCTATTGCCGCTGGAGCCGACGTTTGTATGATGGGAAATATTTTTGCAGGTTGTGATGAAAGCCCGGGAACTTTTGAATTATTCCAGGGGAGGAAATATAAAGTATATCGTGGAATGGGTTCGATTGCTGCTATGGAGAACGGAAGCAAGGACCGTTACTTCCAATCTGATGCTAAAAAGCTGGTTCCAGAAGGCGTAGAAGGACGTGTAGCTTATAAAGGGATGCTTGAGGATGCAGTTTTTCAGCTGATCGGTGGACTACGTTCAGGCATGGGTTACTGCGGTGCTAAGGATATCGAAACATTAAAGATGACAGCAAAATTTGTGAAGATTTCCGCAGCTTCTTTGAAGGAATCACACCCGCATGATATTCATATTACGAAAGAAGCACCCAATTATAGTGTAGACGATAAATAAGAGGGAAGGACTAAGACAGGTTTCTGAGAGGACTGGCCCGTTTAGAATTATGGAAAAACAAAATCAATAGACAATCATAGCGAAAAAATCACTATTGTTCGTGCCCATTGGAATTATTATGGCAATCATGCTGAGAAGAGGGAAATTAGATTGAGTAACGCGGGGGGAGGTTAGGTGATTTGGTTAGCTTTGTTGGAATTACCTGGAGATAAAACAGAATGGATGAAATTGTGTGAATTCGGGAAGCTCAACACAGGCGAACAGTATTTGGAAGGCTGTATGGCAAACAATCTTTTTCCCGCTAATAGTCATAGGTAGAGGAAAGATTATTTAGTATATGTCGACTGCGAATGTTTTTATGCGCTTAATGACAAGAACTTTGACAGTATATCTATGGACTTTTTCCATGATGAAGACAGTCAGTTGAGATGTGGATACATATACAGTTATTAGTGGCTATTCTGGCTGTGTGATCACTTACAGTGTTCCGCAAAAGATATTTGGCACATTATGAGGGTATCTGAGAGCAGTGCAGGAAGAATATGCAGAAGCGCATTGATAAATTGCTCGGATAATTTTTGGAAATATGGAAGTCTGGCTCCAAGACAGTGGGAATACTCTATATAACCAATGCTTTGATTGTATAAATTATAGGCAGACAAAATTCATAGAGATGGATATGATTTATCGAATTTATTACATTATAAAAGCGTCCATAGACGTAGTGGTCTCATATCTTGATTAAGAGGAAGTTTTTAGGGAATATCATGTTTTACACAAAGCACTTTTTATATTTTTACATAATATAGCATACACTAGCGAAGATTTGATATGATGGCCAGACGTGATATGGAGTTGTAGGATCTTGCTCCGGATGAGATTAGGTATTGTATATCTGAACAATTATTATGGAGGAAATCCTTTGGTGAAATTCTCAATTGTTTGAAAGGTTTTATGAGTATTTGCTCTTTGTAGAGGTGATCTCTACTCTGGAACATGGTAAAAAATTCGAAGACTTGCCTGACCTTCCATTCCAAGATAAACGCTGTAGCTTTAAAGCGGATGTAAATGAAACAGTGATTGATGTGTTTGCTGATTGAGGATTGGTAAATTTGATAGCGAGAAAATTTTCAGGCTGTTGAGCAATTTTTAGATGTAGAGGAAAAACTGCATCGTCTGAAGGATTTCTATGAATGTATCCGTCTAAGGTAACAGGCGATAATAGATAAAATGAGCGATGATGCAAGATTGCTCTGGCTTCGATACGAGCGACACAGATTTGTATTTTTACAGGAGTATAGTCCATTTTGTTGATATAGTTAATACAGGAACGACTAATATAGAGAAAAACTAATTCTGAGTATGATGATCTATGCATGCTATTGAGATGGGTGCTTTTCTGATATCCAAAAGATTGTAGTTTATTACGGAATGAATTTCTGAAAAAATATGGTGAAAGTTATATGGGGCGGTAATGTATTTTCGGGAAGAGGCAGTGTGAAATACAGGCTATGCCCATTCTTTTTCTTTAACCAGATAAAGTTTCGATCATCTTTGTATCGTACAGGAAGGAGGATGATCATATTCACTGGAGTTGTGCTTTCATATCAGATAGAGACAGGAGAGAAGTAATATTGTAAATTTTGTTGTAGCGGGTTTTCATCATCGTGATATACGGCTATGACATCTTAAAATCTCAGGGTATTATCTTCAGATGCGCTCTTGGATATTTCCTTATATGGTTATATTGAAAATAGACAGCCTGACGATGCTAAAGAAAGTCAATAAAGATACGATATTGAAAAATCACTCTGTGTTTATAGTAGTTTCTGCTTTAGAGGAAGGGCCGGAGCGGAATTAACGAGAATACGTTTAACTTGGAAGTATTTTATTATATTTAAGAATGACGTGTTTTGAAACTGTATGGAAAATGTCAGAAGAATATTCTATAAGGATAAGAAAGGGGAAAGGTTCGTTGTCTTCTCTGACCGGAAATAGTCAAGCAGAAACGGATTGTGGAATTGGTTATAACGAATATTATACATGAAATTGGATTATCTGTATATATTAAAACGTGCCTGAAAGATGCGCTTATTTGCTCAGTATATACGATATGGCAATGATTAACTTCATTACAAAATTCTGTATTTAACGATAAAAATATCAAATAACGCCAAGTCGAATGGAACGGCACTTCACTATGCGATTGAAGTAAATTTGAAGCTGTGAGAATATGGATATCATTGATACATTATTCGGATATATGGTCAGTAGCGAAAAAACATCGATGAATGCAGAGTTTATCGCGCTGATTATTGATAAAATTTAGGATAGAATATAAACACAGAGATGTTTCTTCGATGGAACATGGTTTTATCTTTTAGCCAGCAGCATTGCGTTGAATCGAAAGCTATGGTGCATATTGAAAAATAAGACTTTTCATATATGAAAAATAATATTATTTGTTTCTTTGGAAGGTTTTCTGTTGATTCATACCAGTGAATTTTTCGATGTGGTCGAGTTACTTCTTACTTCTCAAGTATTTTTTAAAAAAATATTTTAATGTCAGAGTTGTGCTTTCCAAGTGTCCATAATTATGAAAGAATAGTTCAAGGATTAGTTTATAGCAGTTTGTATATAAATTTGCACTGAAGACAGCAGGATATTGCTATATTCTTAACAGAAAGAATATGACATTATTCGAGAATGAAGAAGATTTTCCAGGAAATGCGACGTGTTTTGGAATGCTATGGGAAAGGATATCAGTTATCTAGATGGGGGGCTGGTGCCGTAGGTGGAGGCTCATGAGAGATAAGTTGGGTGTTCTAAGAGGAATTGTTAATGGGGTTAACTATGAGGATTATAATCCGAAGATAAACTTCTATGTTTATAAAATACTTTATAATCGGTCTTGAAGCAAGAATGATAGGTTTGCATAGCATCATATATCAATGAGATAAAATATGTCAAAATGGTATACAAATTGTGAATTTGAGAAGTGGTGATTCAAAATACGACTGTAACTATAAATATGATAAAAAGTCATTTTAATCATAGGACCGGACAAATATTCTTTATGCAATGTCATACAAAATTGAATCTTGTCTGTGCTGTTTTTTGACAGAGTATTTTTGATCCTTGCGAACCGAGTACGCTGATGAGCCTGAGATATGAAATGGTTCACAATGTACAGTTTTTTCTGTAAAAAGAATACGAAAAAACAAAGTCGAGATGATCTTTTTTACACATTATAATTCCAATGAGATGTTGGCAACCATTCGATATGCAAAGAAAATTTTCTATGATCAAACATGGAAGTGAAATAAGATTGTTGGTTTGGCTATGGATAAAGGTTATTCATAGAATAATTTGACGAGACAATATTAGGAGTTATATGAATGGTTACTCTGGTATTGTTATCTATTTATTTGAAATCAGAGTGTGTCTGAATGATCGGATTGCCGTTATTATTATAAAATTTCCTGTATTGAAAGATTGCTATTTAAAATGGAATTTGCTATACTTTTTTTACTCAGAAATGAATTTTCCTGTTTCTTATCTGTATTCATTAGATGAATCTGTTAAACTCATCAATAGACATACTTACCAAGAAGTGGTCGGAAGAGAGCAGGAGGTGAAAGGAAAATTTTTTCTAGTGAATTTACGAATAACTGCCGTCAGAAGAAAGTATATACAGTACATGGAGAGGAGGTGACATGCGAAAGAAGCAGTAGTCGGAGAAAATAATATTTTGCTTAACAGAAATCGACATATCATAAAATAAAATTCTAAATTTAAAAAACGAACGTATGGTTCATACGTATGGTTCATATGTGAAGGAGATAAGAGATGGCAAATAGCGATGATAAAATGCAAGCACTGGATGATGCTCTTGGACAAATTGAAAAACAGTATGGGAAGGGAGCAGTAATGAAACTGGGAGACAGCGGAATGAACATAAATGTAGAGACGGTGCCTACAGGTTCTCTGAGTTTAGACGTAGCGCTGGGACTCGGTGGAGTGCCGCGCGGGAGGATCATAGAAATTTACGGGCCAGAGTCTTCTGGTAAAACTACTGTGGCGCTTCATATGGTGGCTGAAGTGCAGAAGAGAGAGGGAATTGCCGGATTCATAGATGCGGAGCATGCGTTGGACCCTGTCTATGCCAAGAACATCGGTGTTGATATAGATAATTTGTATATTTCACAGCCGGATAACGGTGAACAGGCCCTGGAAATCACAGAAACCATGGTTCGTTCCGGAGCTGTGGATATTGTTATTGTTGACTCTGTGGCAGCGCTGGTGCCAAAAGCAGAAATTGACGGGGATATGGGAGAGATCCATGTTGGCCTTCAGGCGAGAATGATGTCACAGGCTTGTCGAAAGCTGACCGCTGCCATCAGCAAAACAAACTGTCTCGTGATTTTTATCAATCAGCTCCGTGAAAAAGTGGGTATCATGTTTGGAAATCCTGAGACAACCACAGGTGGGCGTGCTATGAAATTTTATTCATCTGTTCGTTTAGATGTCAGGAAAATAGAAGCTCTTAAGCAAGGCGGAGAAGTGATTGGTAACCGGACTAGAATTAAAGTAGTGAAAAACAAGATAGCGCCTCCTTTTAAAGAAGCAGAATTTGACATTATGTTCGGAAGTGGAATATCTCGTGAGGGAGATGTCCTAGATTTGGCTGTAAAGATGGATATGATTCAGAAGAACGGTGCTTGGTTCACCTATAATGGAAACAAGATTGGTCAAGGGCGTGAGAATTCAAAAATCTATCTAAAAGAGCATCCAAAGGTCATGGATGAAGTAGAGGCCAAGGTTAGAAGTGTTTTCGAGTTACAAGCAGCAAAATCCGTAGCAAGATCGAAGATAGGATCGGTTGAAAAAACGAAGATGATAGAACAATAATTTTATTGCAAGAGAAAAACGAAGAAAAAAACTATATATGGAAGGTTATGTATCTGTTAATTTTCTAGGAGTGCTTTGGATAAAAAACGAGAAAACCTTTGGGACTGGTTAGGGAAAACTCTGATCCTGAATCTGTAGATGTTGTTATAGATTTATGAAGTTCTATGATTATGTCAATGATAAACGATATGACGAGAACTATGTAATGAGCGTGAATAGCAAAAAGAACAAAATTTTCTGTAATTTTAGCTGGCAAAGAGATCGAGAAGAGTTTGGAAGAATTTCAGAGTTCATCGATTAATTGCTTGTTTAAAATTAGAACAATTGTATAAGTAAGCTAGAAGAAAAAAATTTTAAAAGGCGATTGGATATCTCCAAGGAATAAATTTTTATTGAGGAATCTTTGAAAGAAAAATGATTATGGAATATCAGGAAGGTTTCAACTTTTTCAGTTGATTAATTGACAAATTTGTGAAAACAGTATAAAATTACATAAATCTACAATGAAAACTTAATAAGGAGGTGCTCCTGTGATGAATGCAATAACATTGAATATTATTATTGCAATCGTTGCTGTGGTTGTCACCGTATTTATTGCGGTTCCTATTTCCAGTAAAGCTGCAATTACCAAGAAGTTTCAGAAGGATGATGAACAGATTGGTATTGCCGAAGAAAAAGCTAGAAATATCATAAATGAGGCATTAAAAACAGCTGAGGCTAAGAAAAGAGAAGCTTTTTTGGAGGCCCAAGAGGAAAATTTGAAAATTAAGAATGAGCAAGATCGAGAATATAGAGAACGCAGATGGGAACTGCAGAAGTATGAGCAACGTGTATTGTGTAAGGAAGAGTCTATTGACAGAAAGGCGGAGGTATTAGAACGAAGAGGAAATGATCTTGTAGTACAAGAGGAAGAGTTGAAGAAAAAGGAAAAGAAAATCGACGATTTACACAATCAAGCAATACAAAAATTAGAAAGAATTTCTGGTTTGACCTCCGAACAGGCAAAGAAATCTTTATTAGACTCTGTGGAAGATGAATTAAGAATTGATACTGCCAAACTTTATCAAGAATTAGAAAGTAAGGCCAAAGAAGAAGCAAACCGTAAGGCAAAAGATTTTGTGGTCACTGCTATCCAAAAATGCGCGGTCGATTATGTTTCAGAATTTACAATATCTGTAGTTCAGCTTCCAAACGATGAAATGAAAGGACGAATTATTGGGCGTGAAGGACGGAATATTCGTACACTGGAACTATTAACCGGCGTAGATTTAATTATCGATGATACACCAGAAGCAGTCGTATTATCTTCATTTGATCCAATCCGCAGAGAAATAGCAAGGGTTGCCTTGGAAAGATTAATTATTGACGGTCGTATTCATCCAGCTCGTATAGAAGAAATGGTGGAAAAGGCACAGAAGGAAATAGATACTATGATCCGCGAAGAAGGTGAGATGGCAGCCCTGGAGGTTGGTGTTCATGGCCTTCATCGGGATCTTATTCGTTTGCTTGGACGTATGAAGTTCCGTTTTAGTTATGGACAAAGTGCATTAAAGCATTCCATTGAAGTGGCGCGGCTAACAGGACTTATTTCCGGAGAAATAGGATTGGACGTTCGGATAGCAAAACGTGCTGGGCTTTTGCATGATATTGGAAAATCAATTGACCATGAAGTAGAAGGCTCTCATATTCAGATTGGTGCAGAGTTATGCAGGAAATACAAAGAGTCAAATATTGTGATTAATACTGTAGAATCACATCATGGCGATATAGAGCCCCAGTCTCTGATCGCATGTATTGTACAGGCTGCTGATGCGATATCTGCAGCGAGGCCAGGAGCACGAAAGGAAACACTGGAAACATATATCAACAGATTAAAACAGTTAGAAAATATCACTAATTCCTTCAAAGGAGTTGAGAAATCTTTTGCTATTCAAGCAGGTCGAGAAGTTCGTATCATGGTAGTGCCGGAGCAAGTGAATGATACGGATATGGTATTGATGGCCAGAGATATTTCCAAACAGATAGAGAGTGAGTTGGAGTATCCAGGGCAGATTAAAGTGAATGTAATTCGTGAAAGCCGCGTAACTGACTATGCAACATAACATAGCTAAAATGAATGGATTTTCAAGGGTAGAGATAATATTCGCAGGTATCGTTTCGTTGCAGGTAAAGTCTACTTGCTTTGGGCTATAGGTAATATAGTAATATTCGGAAGGAGTACATTGCTGTTAATTTCATATTTATACTTAATGTTGGCATTAGAAAGAAGGACAATTAGATTGTAGACTGAAATATTTGCATAATTGGTCACCTCTATATAACTAAGGCAGTTTTTATCTGCAATGGATAAAAAAAATTAGACTCAGCACTTGCTTTTTCGCCAAGAGCATCACAATCACGGATCTTCTATACATTATTTAAGCCACCGGCAATTCTTTGGTTACTTGGGATTGTTGAAAGTGTAGAAGTTAATGGCTTTTGCCATAATATACCGGAATAAACTTCAGAGTAAGAAAGTATAAGTTTGTACTTTTCCTCCACGCTATCCAGAGCTGATGTGGCATTGCCATTGGAAGTAAGCATTAGCGCAGACAAAGGGTCTTTTGATTTTTTGATATCGTTGTTGTGAAGAGGAAACTGGATAACATAAAGTGCTAATACAAACTGACTATTGTCTTTGATGCCTTGAAGCTTAACTTCACCTTTCTTGTAAGAAGCTTCCGATAGGCAGTTGCAAGCGGCAGTCTGGATGTCAAATTTTGGAATGATACAAGATTATGTTGTATTTAGAAGCTTTCGTTGATGAATTTAGATTACAAGATCTTGCTATATCGTCAGCAAGTGTTGGGATTAGTGTGGTAATTTTAACTATATTGTTCATTTAGTTTAATTTTTTTGCATTATTCATTGCTAAACGGTTAGCGTTTGGTGGCAAAAGCGTTGGTTTATTGTACAACTTTTCAATGTAAGCAAGCTCATCGAAACATGTTTTTCCAAGGAACTTTTACATGGAGATGATGCCAAGCAGCTTTTTTGCTAAGAGTTTCATAGTTTGTATTGGTAACTGCCTAAATGATTTTGTTTTTCTTGAAATACTTGCAGTTGGCCTTTTCCTTCACTTGGCTTTCAGTTGTTTTCTTCTTTATTGCTGATTGCTTCTACTGCGGGGCGTATTTTTTGATGTTGTATAACCAAGGGAAAGTTTCGTCTGCAGGAGAGAGTGTATTCAATATTTCGAATTTCCCCACAGCGATGGAAGATTGAAGCTATCTTATGCAAATATAAGTTTTGCTTCTGTTTTGATACGGAAAAAGATCGGTCTTGAAAATTTCCGAAGTTTAAATATTCTGAAACTTTGGCTAATAAATTGTAATGTTGATGATATTAATGTCGTAGATGTTATCAAACAGTTTTAGAGCATCAAGGGAATAGTACTTCATTTGTCGGCTTTATTCTTTGATGAAACAAGAATACCGAGTCCATGCTTGTGATCACGTATTCATGAAGTTTTGTTTGAAACGATGATGTAGTCGGGGTGGTAGTAGAACCATCTTCGATTCAACATGAAAAGTCTACAACTGTTCAATCAATACTACAGGACCAGCATAGTTGATTTTTATTTAAGGATGTAGGAAGAATAACCCTTAGCGAAATCTTGCATTTCTTCCTTGCAGCAAAATAAATTCTCGATAAAGTTTGTGGCTTCAAGTTCGATGGCCTTTTTTAATGTGTATTTGCAATGCTCATAAATTTGAGTTTTTTCGGAGATATAGTTCGCTACCTTTGTCATCGTAGCTTTTGCAAAGCTTTATAAAAGGCGGACAGTTGATCTAGTGATAAATTATTTATGCGGATAAAACCGCGTATTTTTAGGTGGGCATCACTAATCCTCTCTGTATCTTTGAACAAGGCTTGATAGCGTTTTGTTCTACATCAGCAAGATTGTTTATTCCATATTTCTGAGGTGATTCAAGGAAGAGGAAAGACTTGGACAACAAAATGCCTTTATTACTTGTTTAGTTCAGACAAAAACTCCATATTTTCAGCTAATCGGATTTGATGATATTGTGGGTGTGTATATTGACTTAGACTTAAATGAAATGCAATCAGAAATATTTTGTAAGCATCTAGACATTAGCATATTTTATGAATTCATATTTAACTGATGAAAATGAGATTTTAAAATTAAACTTCATATTTTTATGGAACAACAGAAACAGCATTGGATTTCATAGCTTTCTTATCTGAGAATAAAAAGGGGGGGTATGGAAAGCCTAAAACACGGAAGGTGAAACAGTAGAGGAAAAAGATGGTTGTTGATTATTATAGAAGAACAGATGATAGTTTTTGAAAATAAAAATTTTAGTTACATCTAACCACTTGACACATTGGAACGTGTCGACATTGTATAAAAAATGCAAATACTTAAATGTAGCTATATCTGTAATGCAGTAGGCGATGTTGAAAATATTATAAAATTCTACTGTCATTCATCAAATATCTCAATATCAGAAAAAAAGAAGCAGATTGAAAGGTTCTCTTCGATAAATATTAATTGCTGTCAAGCTAATACAAAGCTGATCGGTAACGTTTTGATTTTATTGTCAAGGCTGAAAAGGTACTTAAGAGATTAACTTTAAATGATAATAATGAAGATTTCGAAGATGTTATTCAGTTTGAAATGTGAAGGATTGTTGTTAGAAGAAAAACAAGGAAAAGGATATCGAGCATTCCTTGAATCAGTTATTACTTTAATATTTTATGAATATTTTAATTCATATGAAGCTTATATTAAATAGTGGGATATTGATGATTACCAACCGTTGCTTGGATCTGAATCAAGGATTATACTAGTATTTGATTCACCATAAGAGAAATGACAATGTAAATTTAAGGCCAGATATAGATTTAGACATATAAATAGTTATTGGATATATTTGTTAATGTGATTGCGCAGTGAGGCTTTAGGACATTCCTAAACGAAAAAGAAAAATGCGATGTAAAATATTTTATTCTTAGAATTATCGTTTTTACATCAATTAGAGTAGTTTAATCATTTCTGAGGCAATTGATTGAGTCTATAATTTATATTAACTAAGTTCTAGTGATGGATAAATAGTAATTTATTTTATATTATTATGTCATTTTTACTTGACATAATAATATATATATTTTAATATGAGAGTAAAGATATCTCATGTGGGAGGGATGAAATTATGGATCTTATTTTAGTCTTTGGTTCAATAGTAGCAGGTGGTTGTTTTATATGGGC
>JABUSY010000047.1 GCA_021442455.1 Lachnospiraceae bacterium
TATATTTGATTGATGATACAGAAAATGCCAATCTTTTGTTAGGATATAATTTTCAGGCTTTTTGTGTGAGCGAGGATAACATACTCTCATCATTATAGAATGAATATTGAGAAATACATGCATGTTTATTCCTTTTTTAGAAAAAAGGATAGTGACATTTATATTTCTAAATTTTTAGTTGACGGA
This sequence comes from Lachnospiraceae bacterium, assembly GCA_021442455.1. Taxonomy (GTDB): domain Bacteria; phylum Bacillota; class Clostridia; order Lachnospirales; family Lachnospiraceae; genus Scatomonas. The sequence continues at coordinate 187 of JABUSY010000047.1, forward strand.
CGACTTATTATTCAGACTGAGGTAGAATCCTATCTATGAGTTAGAATAGTTTGTGTTTTGAAGATAGTCAAGCTAGTACATAGGATCCTGGCGACAGAATGTGTTGTTTATACTGAACAGTATTCTCTTGCTACTTCAAGGTAACTATGTCTGAAGAAAAAGGCATGGTTACTAATGGATTTACTCAGTTTTCATAAGAAAGCAAGTTATCACATCATTTATAAATTAAACCTGGGTTATGAATTGTTGGCTTATGAATGATACGTTTATAAATATTTTCAATTTATTTGGCTGGATAATATGCTAAAGAATATTAAGCCAGATTATACGGTGTCAGAAAATTTTGTTCCGATACCGTAATTATTTAGTATCTATTTTGCTATAGGTGAAAAGATAGGTTGTGCAAACAGGACAGAGTAAAACTGGAAAAATAAAGGATAAAGTGAAAACTGGTCAAGCAAAAGGATTAAGATTCATATAGTATATAGGTATATAGTTTTTAGAAAGTAGTTCAATGTGTAAACTGTTTAACTTTTTAAATTTCTTGATTTCCGAAAGGCTTTATTATATAATACAAAGCGGGCGGATAGAAAATTTGATTGAAGTTTTCATACAGATATTTTGGCAATAGTATTGCCTTCTTGATTAAGTTTAAAAGCTAAATTTTATAAGTTGGTTCTTTCATAATCGGTGTTTGATACAAGATATCAATTTGTGAGTCGGTTACTAAGAGTACTGCAAGTGAAAGATTTGCTATATAGACTTTAATAAAATATATCTCCATATCCATCAAAATCGGGAGAACTAATTATAATTATGATACTTTTTCATAAGCACAAGACCTTTTAAGAAATAATAAGGACGCAAGCAAGAATATTGTTAGCATTTCTGCCTGTGTTTTTTTATTCAAAGCCCTGAATGGGAAAGCTGGTATGACCATGTGGTCGTTATGGAAAGTGGGGGGAGAAAATCATGTCTAAATTATCACAGAAGAAAGCGCCCATTTATGAGGCGCTAGAACGTTTTCGCCGAATGCGGGTGGTACCTTTTGATGTTCCGGGTCATAAGCATGGGCGGGGGAATCCGGAGCTGGTACAGCTGCTGGGAGAGAAATGCGTGGGGATCGACGTAAATTCTATGAAGCCTTTGGACAATCTCTGTCATCCGGTGTCGATTATTCGGGAAGCGGAAGAACTAGCAGCGGAAGCCTTTGGTGCTAGTCATGCTTTTTTGATAGTTGGAGGGGCCACTTCAGCCGTCCAGGCCATGATTTTATCTTGTTGCAAAAAAAACGACAAGATCATACTTCCAAGAAATGTTCACCGGAGTGCCCTTAACTCTCTGGTACTCTGCGGAGCGCAACCTATTTACGTGAAGCCAGATGTAAAGCCAAGCCTTGGCATTTCCCTTGGCATGAAGGTGTCTCAGGTGGAACAAGTAATTCAGAAGAATTTAGATGCTGTGGCAGTATTAGTCAATCATCCCACCTATTACGGAATTTGTTCTGATCTGAGAAGGATTGTCAAGCTAGCTCATGCGCATGGAATGAAGGTTCTAGTAGATGAGGCCCATGGAACACATTTTTATTTTAGTGAAAATCTTCCTATTTCTGCTATGGAAGCAGGTGCCGACATGTCCTCTATTAGCATGCATAAGTCAGGAGGCAGCCTGACACAGAGCTCGCTGCTTTTGATTGGAAATGGGATGAAGGAAGGATATGTTCGGCAGATTATCAATCTGAATCAGACTACAAGTGGTTCCTATCTCCTGCTTTCTAGCTTAGATATTTCTAGGAGAAATCTGGTACTACGGGGGAAAGAATCATTTCAGAAAGTGATAGCTCTGGCGGAATATGCCAGGGATGAGATTAATAAGATTGGTGGTTATTATGCGTTTTCACGGGAACTGATCAACGGAAGCAGTGTTTATGATTTTGACACAACGAAGCTTTCTGTACATACGTTGGAGCTCGGGTTGGCAGGTATTGAGGTTTATGACATTTTGCGGGATGAGTATGATATTCAGATTGAATTCGGGGATATCGGCAATGTTCTAGCCTATCTCTCCATTGGCGACCGACGGCAGGAGGTAGAGCGGCTGGTTAGTGCCTTGTCTGAGGTCAAACGGAGATATCAGAAGGATAAGGCCGGAATGCTTACTCAGGAATATATTGATCCTCATGTAATAACCACACCACAGGAATCTTTTTATGCGGAAAAGGAAGCTGTGCCATTGAAGCAGGCGGCAGGTAGGGTTTGCAGTGAATTTGTCATGTGCTATCCTCCTGGTATACCGATTCTGGCTCCTGGAGAGGCGGTCACACAGGAGATTTTGGATTATATTGTGTATGCAAAGGGAAAAGGGTGTTCCATGACGGGACCAGAGGATTCTGATATTCGTTTTCTAAACGTGTTAAAGGGAGTCACGAGTTCAGCGTAGTGAAAAGCTTTTGCAATGGATAAAAGAGGAGGATTAACTATGGAAATGTGGTTTTCCGATATGCATACGGAAAATGTAAAGCTATCCATCAAAATAGACAGGGAGCTATTTTCAGCACAAAGTGAGTATCAGCGCATTGATGTGTTGTATTCCAGAGAGTTCGGTAAAATTCTTGTGGCTGATGGTGACTTGATGTTAACGGAGATGGATGAATTTATATATCATGAGATGATTAGCCATGTACCAATGGCTGTTCATCCCAATGTGGAGCATGTTCTGATAATTGGTGGTGGAGATGGTGGCGTAGTGCGGGAAATCGTGAAATACGATGAGATTCAACAGATCGACGTGGTAGAGGTTGATTCTCTGCTGGTAGAAGTATGCAGGAAATATTTTCCACAAATGGCTTGTAGCCTCAATGACCCAAGAGTGCAGATTTACCATGAAGATGGGTTGAGATTCGTTAGATCAAAGGCAGATATCTATGACCTGATTATCATAGATTCACCTAATCCTTTTGGGCCGGGAGAAGGGCTTTTTACGAAAGAATTTTATGGAAATTGTTATAATGCCCTCCACGAGGACGGGATCATGGTCAACCAACATGAAAGTCCTTTTTATAGAGAAGAAGCATTCCAGTGCCAAAGGATGCACAAACGGATCATAGAATCTTTTCCCATCAGTCGTATATATCAGGCGCATATCCCGTCTTATCCATCCGGACACTGGCTGTTTGGATTCGCTTCTAAGAAATACCATCCGTTGGATGATATGGACGGTGTACGTTGGAAACTTTTTGGCATTCGGACAAAATACTATCTGCCGAAGCTGCATGCAGGTGTCTTTGCACTTCCGGAATACGTAGAGGAGTTAGTAAAAGATGTTGAATAAAAATGTGCTGAACTTTATTGGCTGTGATTGTGGATATGATGAAGCAAACATTGTACTGTTTGGTGCGCCTTTTGATTCTACTGCTTCTTTTCGACCAGGAGCCAGATTTGGTAGCCAGGCAGTTAGGATGGAGTCCTTCGGCCTGGAGACCTATAGTCTTTATCAGGACAGGGATTTGTCTGAAGTTGGAGTCTTTGATAGCGGGGATCTGGAGCTTCCTATGGGGGATACAGAGCTATCCTTGGACCTTATTGATAAAAGGTGTGGCCAGATTTTGAAAGAGGGAAAACGTCCTTTTATGATCGGAGGTGAACATTTGGTGACCCTGGGAAGTATTCGTGCAGTCAGGGAAAAATACAGTGATCTGAGAATCATTCATCTGGACGCCCATGCAGATTTGAGGAATGATTATCTGGGAGTAAGATATTCTCATGCCTGTGTGATGCGGCGCTGTTGGGAGCTACTAGGAGATGGGCATATTTTTCAGTTTGGGATTCGTTCTGGTGAAAGAAAAGAATTTGAATGGATCAGAGAAGGTCATGTGGAAATACATCCATTCTGTCTAGATGGAATAAAAGAGGCTGTTAGGCGTCTTTCTGGATATTCAATTTATCTGACGTTGGATTTGGATATTTTGGATCCCTCAGTATTTCCTGGAACTGGAACGCCGGAGGCCGGAGGCACGGGTTTTATGGAATTGTTAGAAGTATTGATAGAAATTTGCAAAAACAGCACGATCGTCGCTTGTGACGTGGTGGAACTTAGCCCCCATTATGATGCTAGCGGGATTTCCGTAGCAGTGGCAGGAAAGTTGATCAGGGAATTGCTGATTGCAATGTGACAATGAATAGTACAATAAACAGCAATTTACAAAGCTTGAAAATATAGCAATAAAAACTCTGTAACAGGGAAAAAGAGTAAGAAAGGATGGATGAAAGATGGGAAAAGTCTTGATTATTGGTTGCGGTGGTGTGGCAAGTGTGGCCGTTCATAAATGCTGCCAAAACAGTAGAGATTTTTCAGAGATCTGCATAGGCAGTCGGACAGTTAAAAAATGTGATGCGTTAAAGGAAAAACTGGAAAAGACAACGAATACCAAGATCACTACTGCTCAGGTAGATGCTAACGATGTGGATGCCCTGATTCAACTGATACAGAAAGTAAAGCCGGACGTGGTGTTAAATCTAGCTCTTCCGTATCAGGATCTGACGATCATGGATGCCTGTCTGGCGACAAATACTCACTATATTGATACGGCTAATTATGAGCCGAAGGATACGGCAAAATTCGAATATAAATGGCAGTGGGCATACCGGAAGCGCTATGAAGAGGCTGGGATCACGGCTCTTTTGGGAAGTGGCTTTGATCCGGGGGTGACAGGGGTGTTCAGTGCGTATGCACAGAAGCATTACTTAGATGAAATAAACTATATTGATATTTTGGATTGTAATGCGGGCGACCATGGCTATCCTTTTGCAACGAATTTTAATCCTGAAATTAATATCCGGGAAGTGACAGGCAAAGGTTCTTACTGGGAGAATGGTCGCTGGGTGGAGACGAATCCTATGGAGATCAAAAAAGTTTATGATTTTCCTGAGGTGGGGCCGAAGGATATCTATTTACTTCATCATGAGGAAATAGAGTCTCTTGCACTGAACATATCTGGAATCCGAAGAATACGTTTCTTCATGACCTTTGGGCAGAGTTATTTAAATCATTTAAGGTGCCTGGAAGATATTGGGATGACCTCTATTGAACCAATTATTTACGAAGGAAGAGAAATTGTGCCGCTGCAATTTTTGAAAGCAGTGCTTCCGGATCCCGCATCTCTGGGAGTGAGGACAAAAGGAAAAACCAACATCGGATGTATTTTTCGTGGAAAAAAAGACGGAAAAGAAAAGAACATATATATTTATAATGTCTGTGACCATCAGGCATGCTATCGAGAAGTAGGTTCCCAAGCAGTTGCTTATACTACAGGTGTTCCGGCTATGATTGGAGCTATGTTGGTCATGAATGGAACTTGGAGAGAACCAGGAGTTTATAATATTGAGGAGTTTGACCCCGATCCTTTTATGAATGCGCTGAACCGCTTCGGCTTGCCTTGGAAAGTCAGTGAGTCTCCAAAGCTGCTAGAGGATTGATAAGGCATGAAAAGAGATGAACTTCCAACACCCTGTTATTTGATATCTGTAAAACAAATCCGTGAGAACTTAGAAATTCTGAAAGGAGTCATGGACAGAACTGGATGCCGGATATTGCTGGCGCAAAAAGCCTTCTCTTTGTATGCTCTTTATCCGCTGATCGGAAATTATTTATCCGGAGCAACGGCTAGCAGCCTGTTTGAAGCACGGCTGGGGGCAGAAGAAATGGGAGGAGAAAATCATATATTTTCTCCCGCTTACCGGGAAAATGAATTCGATGAAATTTTGGAATACTGTGATCATATCGTGTTGAATTCTCCAGGACAGACTAGGCGGTATAAAGATAGGGCGAGAAGGGCTGGAAGAGGTGTAGGTATACGGATTAATCCGGAATGTTCTACCCAAAAAGGACACGCGATCTATGATCCTTGTGCTCCTGGTTCAAGACTAGGAACGACAGTAGGACAGTTGTCGAAGGAATTGATGAGTGGCGTTGAGGGAATCCATTTCCATACGCTTTGTGAGCAAAATGCCGATGCGCTAGAGTTGACGCTCCGCTCGGTAGAGGAAAAATTTACTTCATGGCTTTCAGGGGTTAAATGGATCAATTTTGGAGGCGGCCATCACATAACCAACAGAAATTATAATCGGGAGCTGTTAGAACGATGTATTTGTAGGATTCGAAAGCGCTATAGTGTGGAAGTATATCTAGAGCCAGGAGAAGCTATTGCTCTAAATGCAGGGGTCCTTCTCACGAAAGTGCTGGAGTTAGGAAGTAATGGCCTGGATATTGCTATTTTAGACGGTTCTGCTGCCTGCCATATGCCAGATGTGCTTGAGATGCCTTATCGTCCCTCGATTCAGAATGCAGGAAATCCGGGGGAGAAAGAATATACATTCCGTTTGGCCGGACCTACTTGTCTGGCTGGAGATATAATCGGTGATTATTCTTTCAGTCACAAGTTGATGCCTGGTGAAACTCTGATATTCGAGGATATGGCCATCTATACCATGGTGAAAAATAACACCTTCAATGGGATCGGACTTCCGGCTATCGCGCTGGAAGACGAAGATGGAGACTGTAGGGTTTGGAAGCAATTCGCTTATGAAGATTTTAAGAGGCGATTATAATTTGCTGAAATTTTTAAAATTACTGTAGATATCCTTCAATCATATAGTAGGATCATATAGAAGGATTGGAGATGCATTGTAACATTATCATAATATAAAAGCAACTGACAAAGGTATGCTACGGATTTGTTGGAAACTCAAAATTAAATCCATTATAGTTGCACAAAACATCAAAAAATCTACAGTATATCGCAGAAAATGTGATAAATAGAGAATGTATAGTGGAAAGGTTCAATCAAAATATATAACGGATATAATAGAATTCTACTACCGTATGATCTGGACATATGATGAAGGTCGATCTTGAGTGTCTAATATGGATATATAAGAGGTTGTGAATGGGCAAACGATCGGAATGTCTGAACACCAAGATGGGAGATGCTGAACTGGAGGAGAGTCTGATTATATGAGAGTGCAGTTAAATCCACCGCTGCTGAATGATGTTACGAGCGAAGCGTTCGAAAAATGCCGAGCATTCTTTAGTTTTGAATAACCAGGTCTATGTGTTTCATATCTCCTTCGGGGGAGGTGTTATCTTGGACAAAATCAAAATAAGTACTGAAGATAAATGTGAAGAGGAGAGGTTGTATTCTGTCGTTGAATATGTTTCAAATAAATACAGTGTAATGAGAGAAAACATGCAGCGCGCAAATGCTATTACAATCAAAATCGATCATGGGGACGAAGGCAAGCATGGAAAACAATCTCTGGAAGAAAAAGATGATCAGAGTCTGTATTTTCTAGGATTAACAGTAAAGATGGATGAACTTTTTGGGAATAAATCTGACGGGTCTTTGATCGGAATTTTAATTGCTGTTGGAAAAAGTTAAAAGAATCGAGAATTTGTATGTACGTAAAGCCGGATTTCATCACGATAAATAGGAAAAAATTAGCAATATAGCCAAGATTGGTTGCTATTGTGGGGAAAGTTCATCAATGTCTCAACGATCATGATCTTTGCAAAGCTAAACAGTATTTGCATTTCATATATTCAACTATTTCGCTGGTAATTACAGAAGATATGCGGTGACAGGGTGATCCTCTGTTTTGCTCACAGCTGCCTGTTAGTAGTACAGGATATGTGTGGATTGAGAAAATTTGTCCGATGGATGTGGACAAACAAGAAACTGGCACTTAAAGGGCGTCTGAATGTAAATGCTGCAGCGAACCAAATATCTAATTTCTTTCCTCCATAGTATTTATTGAAGAACTGAAAAATTTGGACAGCATCATCGAACATGCGAGTAGGATTCATTTGGATGCCTACAGCGTTTTTGATTGATCTTATTGCACTTGATATTTGAGTGTTGTGCTAGCAGTTTTTTGATTGTAGTTGTCCAAGGCAGAGAGAGGTAGAAAACAATACATTTTTCAATTTAGGATTCATTGTGTCTAAATTAAAAAGTGGCTCCATGTGCAGTGATTCGTATATTATTGATTTCATTTTCAGGAAAAAAACAATTGGATATTGCTATTTTCTAATGTGCTTATCTTTTGGGAAGTATCGACAGGGTGTATGAGATGTTTTCTACGACCTTTTCCAAAATTAAAAAATTTCTTAGTTCGCTTTTGATCTTTGTGATTGTTTTTATGTTTACCTGCTATATCCTGAGAGGAAAAGAGAAGCTACGTGGAAATATTTTCTGGATGGTTCGCGCGTTTTTTACGAAGTTAAGAGTTGAGTAGTTGGCGAAACTGTATTACCTCTGTTCCAGAATATGTTTCAGCTTTATCACGGAAGAATGGCTGAAAGTGTGTATACTATTTATAATTTGATTTATTTTGTATTTCTGGTGATTGTAAGCTTCTCCTATGTCTTCCTGATTGCTGTGATTATAGATTTTATGTTTTTTTGATTTTTCGTTTTTCGAATGCTATTTGAGCTATTTACATCTAGACGCTGCTGATTCTGTCAGTCAATTTTTGTAGGCGATTGTCTTCGTAATTTTATTTTATCATTATTCAAAAAAATGAGGTCAATATTCAATATAGGATATATTATAAAGTTGTTGTCGTCTTTCCTGGTAATTGGATACTGTAGTGTCAGTTGGCGGAAGCCTGTTGTTTATCGTACTTCATATTAGACTTTATCCCGCTTACTTCCGTATTTTATACATTGGCGAGGAAAGAAGTACATAACATAAAAGGATAGAAAAAATAATTTCATAATTCAGGATATATTATAACGAATACCTAAGATCAAGAGCCTGATGAAAGGGAAATGATCCTATTTTACTGCGGGAGCGAAGGGTGTTGATTTTCCATAAGGAATGAACAAATTGTCTTCAGCATGGTCTAGCTTTTGCACAATATGAAATGAATTATACATACCGGTTTGCAATTAACTGATTTGGAAATGTAGAAGAAGCCAGAAAAAATATGGATATTTTTCTCAAAGGAGTGGGAATGGGAGGAAGGGTGAATAAAATGAGAGAATACATAAAATAATTCAGGTATTCGTGTCGCCTTGGTTGATTCAGAGGATTCTCTAGTGCTTTCCAAGGGGAAAAGTGTGGCCAGCATAAGATATAGAGAAAATCGAGATATCAGTTTTATTTTAGATATAGTGAATATAATGAAGCGATGAACGTATTTAATGTGGCGGCGTTCCATACTGAAAAAAGATTGTAAAGTTTGTGGAAGAACATATAGACAATATGTTTAATAGGAGAATTTCTATACGGCCGGATTGTTTGGCACTAATCTTTTTTTAGCAATTTTTTTATAGGATAAACTTCCTTAATATTTCCTGAAGCAGTGAAGTGACGATTGTTTTCGGAAAGTGTTGTCTCATAATACGGATATATGATCCGGGACATCGCTGGCTATGTTATAAGAAGAAACATCCCTAGTGAAACACGGCGCGAGTGTTTCTCATAGCCCATTCGTTTCCATTGGTGATTTCTCCTACCAGTATGACGGATATCATCATAGTTTGTATTAGCCATTCGGAAGAAACGATTGAAAAATTAATATGTCAGTCAGAATTTTCAATTTATCTATCTACGACATTATGCAGTAGTCAAAATAAGATTTCCGTTCAGAGTTTCGATCAGGATTGTTCATCAAAAATGCCTATTCAATTCTGAATCGTCAATAATTAAAAATTTTTTATTATTTCATATTAAAAACATTCTCTTGCATAAGTATACACTATTGATTATATGTGTTATCAGAAGCTTGCAATCATCATATGGGAAAGATGTGTATGATCTTTGTTTTTTCTTCATCATGGCAGGGTATGTTTGCCATATTATACGTGTACTGTTTTTCTTTGCGGACATATCGCAGCAAAAGAGAGATATATATGCAATCAGATAGAGGATGGAGAATTATATGGTTTATAACGAAATTCAGTCAAGAGTATTCTGCAGTCAGTTTCGTGTTAGAAGATATAGGATCAATCGTGTTCTGGAAATATTGAGGAAAGAAAACTTACTGAACATTTGGAAAAGGTTCACATTCTTTGTTATTATCATCATGTAACTTTTGCTTTTTGTAGTGTAAAATTGCGACATAAAGATAAGATTGCCATTATCAATAAGCTATAAAAGTATCAAAGCTTGAATGTTCGGGGTGGAGGACTGTGTTCCTTTTTGTGATGTGGGTTATGATATTGTGACAATAAAAAAATCCGCTTTTAACACTTTATTCCACTGTGTTCTTGTTGAAAAACTGAGCATTTTTACAGAGCAGTGTCTCTGTTTTTAAGTGTTTTGTTCCAGTATTTGTGACTGGTGAGATTATAGATATATTAAAAGAAATGACTTCTCTGACATGATAATGTATACGTAGTTATCCAATATTTATTAAAAACTTGCATGTTTTATAAGTTGTGACATTGGATCATTAATAAGCAAAACGTTTGTATGTTCGGCACAAACTGGCATTATTGTTCCAAAATCGACATAAGAGAATATTAGGAATGTACTTTTCTTGCAAAATAGAAGATACAGTTGTTATCGCTCTTGATGATAACTGCATTAGTCAGTTTATGTCAAATGTTTTAGTATGCAGAAAAAATATTGTCCTATTTTCCATGTTTAACAGCTTATATTGTGTTTTCTGTGACTTTTTTAGCCGAAGCAGGCCTCATTTTATTCAAAAAAATCGAATGATTTGGAAAATATAATAGCTTTTCCGGAGGTGAATGTATTTGACTGGTGTTATTAAACGGTTAGAAAATATCACTTTGGAACCTTTTCATATCATTTTTACCGGAACTTTTTGTCTTTTTGACTGGGGATATTATCTTTTTGAACGGCGCACAATTGCAAATATTTAATGGGCAAGTCAAGGACTGCAATGAAGGAACTGCGAATTGAAAATATCCTTTCTTTTTAAACCTGTGCGGAAAGCACAGGCTAGACAAATATAAATGTAATTAGATTTTCATCAAAATATTAAGTACAAACAAAAATATTCTTTCTACTTGTTGAAAGACTGTTCAGCAATTAAATATATGTTTTAATAAAATAATTAAGAAGAGTTTCAAAATTTTTCAATATTGTCAATGAGTAACTTTTCTAAAAATACAGCAGAAAGGTGCCGATTTATTATCTAAATGATGATTTTATATCATCCTTTTGTTAATGTTTTCTTTGTATTTTTTTTGTTTATCTTTTGGCATAAATATGTCAGTGTTAGCTAACAGACAATAAATTTTTTCTTATTGGATTACTTGATTTTTAGAAAATGTTTTGCACTTTGTGAAGCTATTTTTTTAAGTATCACGTTTTTCGAAGATCAGGATTTTTCACGGATCTCCCTATGCCATTCCTGTAAAGATTTCAGATCTCCTTGAGTATGTGTTTTCATATAATGGATGCTTTCAGCGGTAGCTTTGGCTGCAGAAATAGTGGTGATGTAAGGGATTTTGAATTTAACGGCTGCCTTGCGCAGGTAACTGTCGTCGTGTATGCTTTCTTTGCCTATCGGGGAAGTGATGATGAGCTGAATCTTTTCATTTGTGATCCAGTCTAGGATGTTGGGGCGTCCTTCATATAGATTTTTTACTTTTTTTGCTGGGATACCTGCCTCGCGGATAATTGCATAGGTAATTCCGGTGGCGATAATCTGGAAGCTGTTATCAACAAAGCTCTTGGCTATTTTTGCTACCTCTGACTTATCCTGGAGATTGACGGAGATCAGGACAGTTCCCTCAAGAGGAAGCTTCGAATGGATGGCTTCCTGAGATTTATAGAAAGCCTCTCCGTATGAATGGGCTACTCCAAGGACTTCACCAGTAGAATGCATTTCAGGTCCGAGCACTGGGTCGATCTCTTGGAACATGTTATAGGGAAATACAGCTTCCTTGACACCGTAATATGGAATTTCTTGATCCTGGAGTTCTGATACTGGAGATGGATTTCCCGTTAACTCAGAGGTTACGATGTTCGTAGCCAGAGACACCATCCGGATATTGCAAATTTTGGATACTAGCGGAACAGTGCGGGAAGCTCTTGGATTCGCTTCCAGCAGGTATACTTTATTGTTTTCTATGGCATACTGCATGTTCATCAGTCCTTTTACATGCATTTCTTTTGCAATTTTTTCCGTGTACTTTTTAATAATGTTCATATTTTTCGGTGAAATATGAACAGAGGGAATGATACAGGCCGAATCTCCAGAGTGAATGCCAGCCAGTTCAATGTGTTCTATGACTGCGGGAAGAAAAACGTTGGTGCCATCGCTGATGGCATCAGCTTCACATTCCAGGGCATTGTTCAGAAAACGGTCGATCAGGATGGGATGATCTGAGCTCATATTTATAACCGTTTTCATGTAGTTGGTCATGCTTTCATCATCATATATAATTTCCATACCGCTACCGCCAAGCACATAGGAGGGACGGACCATGACTGGATAGCCGATCTTTTCGGCAATCTCTATGGCTTCTTCTATCGTAGCAGCCATACCGGATTCTGGCATAGGGATTTCCAGTTTTTTCATCATAGAGCGAAATAAGTTACGGTTTTCTGCCAGATCGATGACAGAAGGAGAGGTTCCGAGAATTTTTACACCGTTTTTCTCTAGATCAGTAGCCAAATTCAGAGGTGTCTGGCCACCAAACTGTGTGATGATGCCGAGGGGTTTTTCCTTCTGATAAATACTGAGTATGTCTTCTAGGGTCAGAGGTTCAAAATAAAGCTTGTCGGAGGTATCATAATCGGTGGAAACAGTTTCTGGGTTACAGTTAACGATGAGTGTCTCAAAGCCAAGTTTTTTCAGAGCTAGCGATGCATGAACGCAGCAATAATCGAATTCGATGCCCTGTCCGATCCGGTTAGGCCCTCCGCCAAGGATCATGATTTTAGGCCTTGTATTAGATATCAGATTTTGGTTGGGAGCATTGTAGGTAGAGTAGTAATAGGCGCTGTCCTCTGTGCCGCTTACATGAATTTTTTCCCAGGATTCTTCCAATCCTAGCGTCAAGCGGCGATCTCGAACTTTTTCCTCTGGTATTGCCAGAAGTTGGCTTAAATATTTATCAGAAAAACCGTCTGTTTTTGCCACGATGAGCTGTTCATCGGTAGGAAGGTCACCTTTATGGCACAGAAGATTTTCTTCTTCTATTACCAGCTCTTTCATCTGTTCTATAAAATATTTTTTAACCTGTGTGATTTTAAAAATATCGTCAACAGTGGCGCCCTTTCTTAAAGCTTCGTACATGATGAAATGACGTTCACTGGAAGGGGTGCTCAGCAGCTGAAGAAGCTGCTCTCTGGTCATTGTATTAAAGTTTTTTGCGTGTCCTAGGCTGTAACGGCCGTTTTCTAAACTGCGAATAGCTTTCTGGAAGGCTTCCTTATAGGTCTTGCCAATGCTCATGACCTCGCCGACGGCACGCATCTGTGTACCTAACCTGTTTTCCACACCTTTGAATTTTTCAAAAGCCCAGCGTGCAAATTTGATGACTACGTAATCGCCGTCCGGGACGTATTTGTCGAGGGTACCATATTTACCGCAAGGGATCTCCTTCAGTGTCATGCCGGTAGCGAGCATTGCAGACACTAGAGCAATGGGAAATCCGGTAGCCTTAGAAGCCAAGGCAGAAGATCTGGAGGTACGGGGATTGATCTCGATGACGATAATTCGGTCCGATACAGGATCGTGGGCAAACTGTACATTGGTACCGCCGATGACCTGCACTGATTCCACAATCTTATATGCTTGTTCCTGAAGCCGTTTCTGGCATTCTTCTGAGATTGTTAGCATGGGCGCTGCACAGAAGGAATCGCCGGTATGTACGCCAAGAGGATCGATATTCTCGATAAAGCACACCGTGATCATATTATTATCGGAGTCTCGAATCACCTCTAGCTCTAGTTCTTCCCAGCCAAGAATTGATTCCTCTACAAGAACCTGTCCAACAAGACTGGCCTGGAGACCTCTGGCGCATACAGTCTTTAGCTCTTCTTTATTGTAGACCATGCCTCCTCCGGCGCCGCCCATGGTATAAGCAGGGCGAAGGACTACTGGGTAGCCCAGTTGATTTGCGATGGAGAGTGCTTCATCTATGCTGTAAGCTACTTCACTTCGAGCTATTTCAATGGATAGTTTATTCATTGTTTTTTTGAACTTAATTCTGTCTTCTCCGCGCTCTATGGCATCTACTTGTACGCCGATAACTTTTACGTCATATTTCTCCAGGATTCCCGCTTTGTTCAGCTCTGCACACAGGTTTAGACCGGATTGTCCTCCTAGATTAGGAAGCAGAGCATCCGGACGTTCTTTCCGGATAATCTGTTCTAACCGTTCTAAATTCAGAGGTTCAATATAAGTAACGTCTGAAGTTTCCGGGTCCGTCATGATGGTTGCAGGATTTGAATTGACAAGTATGATTTCGTACCCAAGCTTGCGAAGTGCTTTACAGGCCTGTGTGCCGGAATAATCAAATTCACAGGCCTGTCCAATTACGATCGGACCGGAGCCAATGATAAGTACTTTGTGAATATCTGTTCTTTTTGGCATAAAATTCCTCCTTTGTTCTCAAAAATAATTATATAGAAAAAGATGAAAAGAACAAGAGTTTTTGTAATGCTATTCAAAATAATCTTATGCATAGAATAAGATGAAGCTGTAGAAGTCAGGGTAGATAATTGCGGATACGGCGGCTATCAGGATCAGTCAGGGAATAGGGTTGTTGCTATTCTTCGTAGCAGTTTTTTGTATTGAATACATTTTCAACTTCCGTACAGTCTTTGTAATTGTTTTTATTCAAAGCGTTTGCTTTTTTGACGGTGAAGCGTTTACTACAGAGTAATCGCTGTATTTATTCCAAAGTGTTATGATTACTTTCATTAAAAAAGTCTTTATATCTTGGAAATTCAACACCTTAGATTTTTACGTGGCTGCGTTTACAGAAAAATAATTTTTAGTGAAGTATTTCCATGACATGGTTCAGGGCTTCATTTAATTAAAGGGTAAGATCAGAAGAGATTTTATTCTTAGTAGCTTCTATGGTGAAATATCTGTTAAGATATGAGGATCAGAATAAGAAAATGTTAGGTATTTTCGCCCCGAGTACCTAGATACTTTCGGAAGTGGCGTTAGAGTGAAGGCTATAAAAACTCTCTGGAGCTTAAAAATTTCTAATAGCGATGCTGCATACTGCTTGAAGATTGATACGGGTTTACATTTTGGCTTCCAATCCATAACATTGCTTCACGACAGAAGTCGGTCACGTGGGAAGAGCTTAATTCATAAATCACAATAAACGACAAGCCCGTTGACTATCGCTACATTAAGTAAGTTTATCTAGATTGGAGTAATATTGCTTACAGTAGTGTTATTGTATTCTCAAGCTGATACTGCCGTTGAAGCAGAAATCAAAGATCAGGGTGTCGGACGTGGAATATGGAGTAGTAATTGCGAATTACACGATTGAACTTTTATTATCGATGCTGTTCATGATAGTTCCGGTACTGTATGTGTTGAAAATGGAGGCGTCGTTTGTCCAGTTCTTCAAAGTTTTAAGATGATAAAGAAGTATCTTTAGCGCCAGTATGTTATGTATGCGTTTGTGTTACTCCTGTATTTTTGATATTTCTGGCTTATGAGATGACTCCTGCGAACAGACCGTAAGATAATTAGGATGAGGTCGTTGAAGTTCAATGAGTGATGGTGTTAAAGACGTTTCCAAATATCGTCCTACGTTGTTTCTGTTAAACCTAAATTTCAAATTTAGGTAACAGGTTTTAAAGTGATTTTATAGAGTTATATTTTCGTATTCATGGAGAAAAAAATTGGCGATAATATACTTGTGTCTCTAGATGTTTGGTAAAATTATAGAGACGGAGGTGTCTGTTCTAAGGTAATGACGGCGATATTCCAGGTCATGGAAGCTGTCAGAAGTGGCGGAGATTGGCAATATATTGTGCCAGGATGGTTGTGTAATATTCTGAAAAGAAAGATTGTAACGAAAAATTCCTTTTAAGGGAAGCTTTTTAATTCAATGTGAAGGTAATCAGTTTTGAATATCTTTTCCTTAGAAACAGAATGATTAATTTTCAAAAAATTCATCAAAGAAGATACGGAAGCTTTTTTCCTTATCCTGCAAGATATCAAGGTCAATAAGTTTTTATCATGCTACTTTAAAAATATGAACAGTCACAGGCATAAGCTTATTCGATTTATTTTTGTGACAATTTTCATATAAGTATTAAGTATAGCATAATGAGGAAGAGCATGATTTTATTTATGGGATTGGCACGAAATTTTTGTATCTGGGGATTGTTCCAGAAACTGATTTAAAAACAACGGATGTGGAACGATCATTGTGAAAACAAACAATATGGTTTTGTATAATGGAATTGCCAGAGGATTATAACTATAGATAGTTGACATATACTGCCTACTATTTTTGTCTTTGTTTTTGGGATGTTGAATAAGAATTTTTTGAATAAATTTTAATGCATAAAATTGTGATAAGTCTCCAAAATCTTTAAAGAAGGGACATAATATAAAAATTACGAAAGAAATTGATTTCAATCAGCTGGTTAGTAAAAAATAATGAATTTACCAAAGTAATAACTGTTATCCGTCACTATGGCAAGTCATATTTGTTTTTATATCAGTTCTAAGATTCTTTGTCTGTAGAGATATAGTATTATGGTACTGCTATGCTAAACGATGTAAAGTTTTTGGAAAAGTTTGCATCTGCCTTCAACAATCTGATATCTATTATCTATGAAAAATGTGAATGTATATGTATCGGGAAACTAATGTCCAATTTTTTACTATGTGATTATCAAATTAGAGGGAGCGGTTGAGGAGATAAAGTTCATATGATTCTTTTCAGTTTCAGGGAAAAAGTTTGAAGGTTGAAACGAATATATACTTTATGGTTGACTGATGTCTATTATAATATTGCAAATTGCAGAAGGAAAGATGGATTTTTTGAATTTTTTGTTTGAGGATAGGTATATTTTAGATATTGTGGGTAGAGATAATGTGCGTAATTGAAAAGCAATTGAAGAAACTTTTGAATATTTTTTAATCTAGACTTAGTTCGCTTGCAAAGTCGACGAAGTTGTTTAGGTATTTTTAAAAGAATTATGCAAAAAACTATTGGAACTATAACTATCAAGAGGTAGATTAATTATTTTTGAGATTCCTTTTTGCATGATAGTACTGTCAGATATGCTATTAAGAGTAAGTCAGTGTTATTGTTTTGAATAAAAGCAATGAAAAAGAGTAAGAAATCTGACAACAGTTGCAAAGTACTTTTTATCTACAATTGCAATCAAGGTTTTAAGTGTTATTATCTTCAATCAGCTTATGTGATTTCAAATCGAGAAAAAAATGATGAAACAAGAGCAGTGCTCATTGATGCTGACCGATGATTCCTTTAAGAGATGAAAGACGTACCTGTGTTTTCTTACAATACCGATGGCAACTTGATTGAGTTGTCAGAGAAAAATATAGGGTAAAGTGTCAAAGATAGTTATAAGATTTCAGAAACTACATGATTGCATCGATATTTAACAGTCATTTGCGAGCAAAAACGAAAGTTTGCAGGCATTTAATGAATTCAGAGAATTTTATCTGTAATGATCGTTTACATCGCCAAGACTGCTCTCAAGGAGCAATTCATTTTTCTCTAGCAAGTAGATTATACAGGAGGTGATGGAAAGCTGGTGGTTTACTGCAGTTGTGATGAAAGATCACGAACTGAAAGTCATGCTGGTAGATTTGTGGGGAAATTATGGATGGTTATTTATGGAAGTATATGTGTTTGCAAGAGTCAGTGCAAATATTCTGAAAGATATCTGTTTGATATTCCAGTTTTTTATCCGGATAGAATAGAAGGGAAATTGCCGTTTTAAAGTTTTCAAATGGTAGGAATCGAGACGTTGGACAGACTTGATGAGGAAGATTAAAATCCTGATCTCAAAGGGCTTCATTTATCATCTATCATCGGAAATGCAGTGATATCAGAGGAAAAACATTCAATATTTATATTTGACATGGACCTTCTGGAGAATTTAAACGGCTATTCCTCTGATTATCCATGTGTAAAAATATTTTTTTAGAGAAAACTTAATAAAATTAAATGAGGCCATGGAAATATTGCTTGAAATGTGAGAAGCGTCCGTGTTCTGAAAAAGCTTGCATAGCTGACAGAGGCCAAAAAGCGAAAGATATGAAGATGTCTATCATTTGGAATAGCTCCCTCAGGTATTCATGCAGAAAAGAGATTCCTGTATATGCAAGTTGATATATTCGAAGAAGTTTTTGCAATAAAGTTGAAATGTAGTTTATATGGGAGAGGGTCGGAGGAAAAAGATTATCCGGTGGATCTAAATGTCGAATTGCAAATCTATAAAAACAGGTGATTATGTAAAAGAGAATCTCTGGTCTTTATGTATTTCAATGATGCGACAAAGCGGAAGTAGCAAGAGAATGGTTGCTGAATGCCTATGAGATTAACTGTGAATATTAGGAAAAAGGGCCGATGATTGCTAATGTCATCAAAGTAGGCGTCAGTTAATGGTAGAGTTTGTGCATTCATGATACTTGTTGGAATAGTATAGAGAAATTTCTCAAGAATAAGTTTTGTTCTGACTTGATAACATACAGAACTTCTTAATAAATAATTGTTCGTAAGGTATTTTTATATATCCAAACTATTGTGAAGAGCTCAGAATTTCTTCTTGAAAATTCTGTTTTAACTTGAAGGTGCGTCATGAAGAGCAAGCGAATATCTTTCGGTTCATGTTCTTCAGATAGCAGAAGATAGACGATGATACGGAAATTACATAGGTCAATATAGATAGTCTGATAGCAATTTAGAGTCATTGCGTAGGAAGAGAGAAGCAAAATGTTTGATGGCGTGAATTCTCTACCGTATTTATGACAAGGGATTAAAAGTGATTACGGTTTTTTGCCGATATGGACTTTCCTGGATAGATAAATTCCCCGGTTGAAGTTTTATGCGATTATGATGTGCAAGTGTTTTCTGCATCTCATTGTCAGCAGGTTTTGAAAGGAAATAAACATACCATAAATAGTCAAACTGCATCGAGCAGAGATGTAACCATCGTATGATGCAGGAAGTAAATTATAAATTGACTTCCGTAAACGATCATGCTAAACTGTAAACTACAAGAAACTCGTAATCTTCAAGTGGCCGGGAATATTTGTTTAGATTAAAAAAGAGAGCAGAATTATGATAAATGGTAAAAAAATATTGTTTTCAGGCATGCAGGCTACGGGTAGCCTTACATTGGGAAATTATCTGGGTGCGCTGAAAAACTGGGTTGCCTTGAGTGATGAATATGACTGTTTTTACAGTGTGGTTGACATGCATTCCATAACCATCCGGCAGGATCCATCCATCCTAAGAAAGCGGGCGAGAAAACTGCTGAGCACTTATATAGCAGCCGGGATAGATCCAGCGAAAAGCTGTATCTATTACCAATCCCATGTATCAGCTCATGCAGAGATGATGTGGATCCTCAGCTGCTTTACTTACATAGGTGAATTGAATCGCATGACTCAGTTTAAAGATAAATCGGAAAAGCATGCGAATAATATCAATGCAGGACTGTTCACTTATCCGATACTGATGGCAGCTGATATTTTGTTATATCAGGCGGATGTAGTACCTGTAGGAGTCGATCAGATACAGCACTTAGAGATTACTAGGAATATTGCTGAGCGGTTTAATAACCTATACGGAGATGTATTTACCATACCGGAAGCTTATGTAGGAAAGATAGGGGCCAAGATTATGAGCCTTCAGGATCCGTTAAAGAAAATGTCCAAATCTGATGAAAATCCCAATGGGAGTATTTACCTAATGGATAACGTGGACACTGTTATCAAAAAATGCAAGCGTGCGATTACAGATTCCAAAGGAATGATCCTTTACTTGGATGAGCAGCCAGGAGTGAAAAACCTGATTGATATTTACTGTAGTTGCACCGGAAAACAGCCTTGCGAGACCGTTAAAGAATTTGAAGGCAAGGGCTATAAGGTATTAAAGGAAGCAGTAGGAGAGGAAGTTAATTCTATCCTGCAGCCTCTTCAGAGGCGTGTGGCAGAGATTGAGAAGGATACGGTTTATCTGAATTCCATTATTAAAAACAATTCGGAAAAGGCAGAGTATTTTGCAAATCAAACGTTGCGTAAGATTCAAAAAAAAGTGGGCTTCCCAGAGCGACTTCGTTGAGGTACGGAGAAGATTATTCGGATAAACATTGATGAACGCATTGAAGATGTAGAAAGAAATCCTACAGTTAAGTCATTTTACCAATGGAATTGCTTAAAAGCTGGTAAATATAATTTTCCTGAAGAAATGGGCAGCGGAATATGACAGTAGTCCTGAAGATTCAGCTGACCAATGAGGAAGTGCATTTTAGTATGATTGTAACGGAACCACATTATATATGAAAGTCTGGATATAAAAAGATCAACACGATTCCCAGCAGGATTGAAGAAAGCAGCCTGCATTTGCGCATGGCTACTGTGGAAGGATGAGAAAAATTTGGAGTTTATGGCGTTGGATCCGGCAGAATTGGTATCTATGTATTGGGGAGCATATTTACTTTCGCTTTCGGACAATGGCCATGCGCTTGAAGATAAGGCAGACACAGCAGGTGGGCTGATGTATTTTCGGAAAATTCGTTGTTTATGGTCAATAATGTATTATAATGTTTAAGGTAATAAAAGCCAGAAAAAAAGCTTCAAGAGAGAAGAAAAGCGGGGGCAACAAGGCTAGGGGATAAAATATATCAATTAATGTGGGAATTTACATCCGTAGAAGTAGTATTGGCATTCATTTTTATGATATTAACTGTAATGTAAAGTAGTTCTGTTCAATAACTATTCCAACATTTTTTTGTTTACTGAACGAACAATACTTGATTTTCATATTCCATCGTAAATGAGGAAGGTGTAGTATTTGCCGTGGAGGAGGAACAGTGATCTGTTCCTGATTATCAAGGTAGGTATGAACGGGAGAAAAGGCTGCTTTCTTTCTGTGGATTAGACTGCTATTTGTTTTTGAATATCACACTGGGAAGGTAAGTGTTTTTCTCAGCCAGCAGGACGATTGTTTTGGTAGCACGATGGACAGAATGGTTTATAAGGGTTGTGCCGTTGTGGTAAAGAAAAATTTTAGCTCTATGTCAACTGTGTTGTTAACATTACCTGAGAATAGGTTCCTTAGCTGTTCGAAAGAGTGAGGCTCTCGTGTTCTATGTTTCAGCATGGCCAAGGAATATGCAATATCTGCTTTATGAGTTGTTCAATATAGTAGATGCTTTTACTTTCCAGATGGGTCTTAAGGACAAGAATTTTGTGTTCGAAAATTCAGACTGTGAGCAACACAACAAATAATGTAAATAGGATGCATGATGCAGCTTCAGGACTCTCTCTATATAAAGTAATGATTTGTTGTTTTTCAAGGCAGGAGAAAATACGGTTACTAAGTTTCGATTTGATCTGTATACAGAGATACTGAATAAAAAATTCACTTTTCGGTTAGTGAAAAATTTAAAAGGCTATAGAGGATGGAAAGTAGATTGAGTTCATCAATCACGAGAGTAACTTCAACATTACTTTTAACATCGAATAAATATATGCGAAAAAAGTGTTGGTACTGAATGGAATATCGAAGTAGAAAGACTGAGCTTTATATTTTATAAAATCATAATTATTCTCATGAGATCTTCAATACAATTAACAATAAGTGCCGTCCTGGAAGCAAGCATGCAAAATTTCTTTTGCTGCGTGGGACAGCGTTTCTGCTAAAAACAGTTCTCTATATTTCGTTAAATTTTTTTTGATTTTTTTCGTAAGCCAGAAATATTTTTCTGTTTTCTATACTCCTCCGTCTATATAGCTCAAACATCTTCTGTTTTTGTGGGGCAGGTGGATGTTTAACACTGCATTCAGAAAAAGTCAGAAAGTGTTGCATATGTTTTGCAAATGATCATTAAATTAGGAGATACTTGTGTTCTGGGAAAGGTGATAGTCGCTTCAATGACATTTCTGAAATATTGTTATTTGCTCATTGCGTTATGCATTATAGTGAAAGAGAAGATTGCTTCTAGTGGTTTAAAAGAACACTGAAAAATTAAATGAATTTTCGAATTTATATTGAAAAAATATGCCTATTAGTGTACAATTTGAGATATTTGTTATTTTCTTGACAATGAGGAAAATATAGATCTGTTCGTGTAAAGAGTGGATAAAGTAGAAGGAAAGGAATGGGAAAATGCATGACAAAATCACGCAAAAACAAACTTGTGGTCGTAGGTGCTGGTAAGGTAGGAGAGGCTATTGCGTATACGCTGATGGTGAGAAAACAGGCGAATGATATTGTATTAGTGGACCTCAATGAAAATAAGGCAAAGGGAGCTGCACTGGATATTGCTCATGGAACTAGTTTTTTTAAACAGGTTTGGATGAGAAAAGGCGGATATGAAGAATGTGCGGACGCGCAGCTAATTGTTATCACGGCTGGAATTGCGAGGAAAGCGGCTCAGACGCGCCTAGATCTAGCGAAGACAAATGTTTCCATTGTAAGAAACATTACCAGAAACATCATGGAACATGCGACTTCTCCACTGATTTTGGTGATTTCCAATCCAGCGGACGTAACGACAGCAGTGGTGACTGAGGAATCTGGACTGCCGGCAGGTAGGGTACTCGGAAGTGGGACTTCGCTGGATACTGCACGATTCCGCTACTTTCTCAGCGAGGCTTTGAAGGTTAACATAGAAGATGTGAATGCCTATATACTTGGAGAACATGGCGATAGCCAAGTACCTATTTGGAGTGCTGCTAATATTGGTGGCGTGCCAATCGATGAATATGCTGCTCAGGTGAATGTTCATTTGGATAAAACGGCTATATCAAAACGTACCAAGGAAGGTGGGGCAGAGGTTATCCAGATGAAGGGGGCCACTTTTTACGGAATAGCTATGACGGTCTCTAATATCGTAGAGAGAATTATGAAAGATGAAAATGCTATTCTTCCTGTGGCGCATGTTCTGGGAGAAGACTTCGGAAGTTGGGCAGGAGTTGTTATTTCCATGCCTTGTATTCTTGGTTTGGAAGGTGTGGAGAAGACTCTGAAGCTTCCCATGACTGAAAAAGAGAAAGCGGCTATGGAGCTGTCTGTGAAGACAGTGCAAAAGTTTCAAGAAAATGTAATGTCAAATCATTAAATAGGAGAATGAAGATGGATGTCAAACAAAAAGCAATAGAAAAACATGAGAAATGGCAGGGGAAAATCGAAATAGTTAGTCGTGTAAAGCTAGAAACATTGGAGGATTTATCTATTGCCTATACTCCGGGGGTTGCAGAGCCTTGTTTGAAGATTTCGGAGGATGTAGATCTCTCTTATAAATACACGCGCCGAGGTAATATGGTGGCTGTTGTCACTGATGGAACAGCCGTACTTGGCTTGGGAGATATCGGACCGGAAGCCGGAATGCCGGTCATGGAAGGTAAATGTGTCTTGTTTAAGGTATTTGGGGGAGTGGATGCCTTTCCTTTCTGTGTGAGAAGTAAGGAAGTAGATGATATTGTGAAGACTATTGCGATACTGGCTGGTAGCTTTGGCGGTGTTAATTTGGAGGATATTTCAGCTCCCAGATGCTTTGAAATTGAGAGAAAACTGAAAGAGCGCTGTGACATTCCTATTTTTCATGATGATCAGCACGGGACTGCAGTTGTAACCATGGCAGCTATGTTGAACGCGTTAAAATTGACAGGAAAGAAGATGTCCGATATTAAAGTGGTGATTTCTGGTGCTGGTGCAGCTGGCATAGTGATCACCAAGCTGTTGGTGTATCTGGGACTAAAGGAAGTGATTATGTGCGATCGAAATGGTGCAATTTATGAAGGAAGAGAAGGGTTGAATGCGAATAAGCAGGAGATGGCTAAAATTTCTAACCTGCAAAAGAAAAAAGGCAGTTTAGCTGATATGCTGGTGGGAGCAGATGTGTTTATTGGTGTATCAGCGCCAGGTATAGTCACTCCAGAGATGGTAAAGATCATGGCCTCGCACCCGATTCTTTTCTCGATGGCGAACCCAGAGCCGGAAATCATGCCGGAACTGGCGAAGAAAGCAGGGGCAGCGGTGATCGGAACTGGAAGAAGTGATTTTCCAAATCAAATTAATAACGTCCTGGCTTTCCCGGGAATCTTTCGAGGGGCGCTGGATGTAAGAGCCAGAGATATCAACGATGAGATGAAGATTGCTGCAGCTTATGCGATTGCTGGACTGGTTGATGAACAAAAATTGAATCCTGATTATATTATACCGAATCCTTTTGACAAACGGGTGGCTCCGGCCGTTGCGATAGCAGTGGCCGAGGCTGCTAGGAAAACAGGCGTTGCAAGAATTTAACAGTTTAATTGAACAAAACACAAAAAGAGAATCGTTGTACCAGGAGAAGTATAATGAAATTATGCGGTGAGATGATTTGCGAAAGATATTACCATAACCATACATATAAGAAAGCCATGATTTAGAATTAAGGATCGAAACATTTTCATGAAATCATGAAAATTTCCTAATATTGCTTCAGGAAGCGTTTTAATATTGCGAATGATTAAAAACTTATTTATTCAGATAAACTTAGGGAGAAAAAATACGTTCTATGAGTTTTGTTCAGAGCAGTAGGAAAAATATTTTGGATATATAACTGAATTTTTTCGTCGAATTTTATTGAGCGTTTTTGGGAAAGGATATGTTGAATTTATCCAGCTTATTTGCTGGTATCGATATCGGATTCAATATGTTTCTAAAGGAATATTACTATACTAAGAAGTTGGTTTTGATTTTTTGGAGGAGAGGGAGATAGCGGTTATGGACAGTGCATTGATGTTCGTAAGCAACTCTTATTGCTTTGACCGATTACAGAACCAATATATTACGAGAGAAACAGAGAAAAGCTGAAAACGGACAAAGTATTGAAGCTGTTATCTTTCGAAAAATGAAGTGATATAATTTTTACACTGGGGAGCAGTATGAAGGGAGGCAAGGGCTGTTGGCATTGAATTTAATATATTAATTTTTATGACAGTGAGTTTTGTATTGTCTATAGAATAGTGTCTGGAGTATACGAAGAAATAGGAAACTAGACCGCTAGAGTTCAGGCAGGAGGTAGACGAAAGTTTTATTTAGCTGAGGACGCGGGCAATGATGGTGAAATCGAATTGTGATAAAGCAAAGAATAGATTTGCAAAAAAATGAGGAAATGTTGCTTGGCCACCTTAAAGCTCACAACCAAAGGAATTGAAATATCAAAATAATTGTGAGGTAATTTAGAAAAAATTAAAAATTAATAGATACTGGGAGCGTAATAAAATACAGAAAGATTGTTGATGTATATCATCGCCCGAAAGCAGGAAATCGAGCCGTTATCTGTATAGTATTCAAAATTCGTGAATGTTTATTCGGAGGCTATGTGTCAAGGTGGGTATTGTAGAGGTATTTATAGAAAGGCTGAAGTGGAAGAAAATGAGGTTTAATAGATTATAGTTGGCAGATGACGAGTTTTGGTGAGAAGTTGAAAAATGAGGCAAAGCTAATAATAGCAAAGGGCCAATATTTTTGGATCAAGATATATTTCGGACAATCAAAAGATTGGATCAATTGAGTTTGTTTTCCTGTGGAAATTCTGGATACTTTAAAAAATGGAACCTCTACAGACTTTAGACACTCTGGAATTGTTTTTTGTATTACACAGCATTACACAGTGTGGTTTCAAGATATGGAGTGAATGGGAGGAAACAGGTTTGTGTTTTTCGATATACATCCAATTAGGGACGTAGACATTCTGTAGAATCAGTGTTATAATTATAGTATTATTAAGTTGTATTTTAAGGAGGATAACATTAAGATGGCAAGAAAGATGAAAACCATGGATGGTAATCATGCTGCGGCTCATGTGTCTTATGCGTTTACCGATGTGGCAGCGATTTATCCAATTACCCCATCATCACCGATGGCAGAAGCCACAGATGAGTGGGCGATTCAGGGCAGAAAGAACATTTTTGGACAAGAAGTACAAATTACCGAAATGCAGTCTGAGGCAGGTGCGGCAGGTGCGGTGCACGGTTCTCTGTCTGCTGGCGCGCTGACCAGTACTTATACGGCATCTCAGGGGCTTCTTCTGATGATTCCGAACCTGTATAAAATTGCAGGCGAACAGTTGCCGGGAGTGTTTAATGTATCCGCTCGTGCGCTGGCCAGCCATGCTCTATCTATTTTCGGTGATCATTCTGATGTCTATGCCTGTCGTCAGACAGGAGTGGCTATGCTGTGCGAGTCTTCCGTACAGGAAATTATGGACCTAACACCGGTTGCACATTGCGCGGCTTTGCAGGGAAAAGTTCCATTTATTAACTTTTTTGATGGGTTCCGTACTTCTCACGAGATCCAGAAAATTGCAACCTGGGACATTGAGGATTTGAAGGACATGGCTCCGATGGAAGCGATCGATGAGTTCAGGAAACATGCTCTGAACCCGAATCATCCTTGCCAGAGAGGTTCTGCTCAGAACTCGGATATCTTCTTTCAGGCAAGGGAGGCATGTAACTCTGTATATGAAGCTCTTCCGGCAATCGTACAGGAGTACATGAATAAAGTAAATAAGAAGATCGGAACAAACTATAAACTGTTTAATTATTATGGAGCTGCTGATGCCGAGCATATAATCATTGCTATGGGTTCTGTATGTGATACTATTGAAGAGACTATCGATTACATGATGGCTGCGGGTAAGAAAGTCGGTGTAGTCAAGGTTCGCCTGTACAGGCCGTTTGTTGCTAAGGCATTAATCGATGCGATTCCGAAATCTGTAAAACAGATTTCTGTTCTTGATAGAACCAAGGAGCCGGGTGCTATGGGTGAACCACTGTACTTGGACGTTGTTGCGGCTCTTAGAGACAGCAAATTCGATCAGATTCCAGTGTTCACAGGTCGTTACGGTCTTGGTTCTAAGGATACCACACCTGCACAGATTGTTGCCGTATATGAGAATACTGAAAAAAAGGTATTTACCATCGGCATCGTGGATGATGTAACTAATTTGTCTCTCGTAGAAGGGGTGCCTCTTGTTACAACTCCGGAAGGTACTATCAACTGTAAATTCTGGGGGCTGGGAGCTGATGGTACTGTAGGAGCTAATAAGAATTCCATTAAGATCATTGGCGATAACACGGATATGTATGCACAGGCATACTTTGATTATGACTCAAAAAAATCTGGCGGTGTAACTATATCTCACCTGCGTTTCGGAAAGAAACCAATCAAATCCACATATCTGATTCATAAAGCTAATTTTGTAGCATGCCACAATCCTTCTTATGTGAATAAATATAACATGGTTCAGGAATTGGTCAACGGTGGTACTTTCCTGTTGAACTGTTCGTGGGATATGGAAGGTCTTGAGAAACATTTGCCGGGACAGGTAAAAGCATTTATCGCCAATCATGACATCAAACTTTACACCATTGACGGTGTGAAGATCGGTATTGAGACTGGTATGGGTCCAACTCGTATTAATACGATTCTGCAATCTGCATTTTTTAAGTTGGCAAACATCATTCCGAAGGAAAAAGCTATTGAGCTAATGAAAGTCGCTGCGAAAGCTACTTACGGTCGCAAAGGTGATGACGTTGTACAGAAAAACTGGGCAGCCATCGATGAAGGAGCTAAGCAAGCTATAGAGATTAGGGTTCCGGAAAGTTGGAAAACTGCAGTTGATGAGGGACTCGTTATGACTCATACTACCAGCGGCCGAAAAGATGTTGTAGATTTTGTTAATAATATTCAGAGTAAGGTGAGCGCACAGGAAGGAAATAGTCTTCCAGTATCCGCTTTCAAGGATTATGTGGACGGTTCTACTCCGTCTGGGTCTGCGGCTTATGAGAAACGTGGTATCGCTGTTAATGTTCCGGTATGGAATCCAGATAATTGTATTCAATGTAACAGATGTTCTTATGTATGCCCGCATGCGGTAATCCGTCCGATTGCATTAACTGATGAAGAGGTCTCTAAGGCACCGGAAGGAATGAAGACTCTGAAGATGACAGGCTTGGAGGAATATCATTTTTCCATTGTTATCTCTTCTCTGGATTGTACAGGCTGTGGTTCTTGCGAAAATGTATGTCCTGGAAAGAAAGGAACAAAAGCTCTGGTGATGAAAACAATGGAAAGCACTCTTGAAGAACAAAAGTATTTCGATTACGGAGTCACATTGTCGGAAAAAAAGAGGGTTATAAGCAAATTCAAAGAGACAACCGTAAAGGGAAGCCAGTTTAAACAACCGCTGCTTGAGTTTTCAGGTGCATGTGCAGGCTGCGGAGAAACACCTTATGCGAAGCTGATTACTCAGTTATTCGGTGATAGGATGTATATTGCTAATGCTACCGGATGTTCTTCTATCTGGGGGAACTCTTCACCGTCCACGCCTTATACAGTGAATGCAGAGGGAAAAGGGCCAGCATGGTCAAATTCTTTATTTGAGGATAATGCAGAATTTGGTTATGGAATGCTTCTGGCTCAGAGAGCCATGAGAAGCAGCTTGAAAGAGAAGGTTGAACAGGTATGTGTCAGCGATAAGGCTTCTGAAAAGCTAAAAAAAGCATGTCAGGCATGGATGGCTTCCTACGATAACGCTGCGGCTAATGGTATGGATAGTGATAAGTTAGTTACGATATTGGAAGAAATTGACTGTGAAACTTGCAAAGATATCGTGAAGTATAAAGACTTTTTGTCAAAGAAATCTCAGTGGGTATTCGGTGGTGACGGATGGGCATATGATATCGGATTTGGAGGCATTGATCACGTGCTTGCAAGCGGAAAAGATATCAATATTATAGTATTTGACACAGAAGTTTACTCTAATACGGGAGGGCAATCCTCGAAGGCTACACCTACAGGTGCAATTGCACAGTTCGCTGCAGGCGGTAAGGAAATGAAGAAGAAAGACCTTGCTTCCATTGCTATGAGCTATGGTTATGTATATGTTGCTCAGATTGCTATGGGTGCTGATTTCACACAAACCATAAAGGCTATCGTGGAAGCAGAAGCTTATCCAGGGCCGTCTCTGCTTATCGCTTATGCTCCATGCATCAATCACGGAATCAAGAAAGGCATGAGCAAAGCACAGACCGAAGAAGAGTTAGCAGTCAAATCTGGTTACTGGCATCTATTCCGCTACAATCCGGCTTTGAAGAAAGAGGGTAAAGCAGCCTTTATATTGGATTCTAAACCTCCGTCTGAGTCTTATCAAGCATTCTTGAACGGTGAGATACGTTACAATTCACTGAAACGTGTGAATCCGGAAAAGGCGGCAAGATTGTTTGCTAAGTCTGAAAGTGAGGCTAAGGAAAGATTTGAATATCTGAACAAATTAATCGCATTGTATGGACAAGATTAATAAAATAAAAAAATTCATTGTAATAAAATTAGGTGCCTGACCAATGTATCATTTCATTGGTCAGGCGTTTTGACGGAATCTTACAAAAAAGTTGCCTATATGATTTTTACAGTTCTTAGGAATATGGGATATATTTCCTGGCATTTCTAAAAATTTGAAAATGAAGATGATACAGAGAATATATAGTATACAAAGATATTTCGGTAGACATAGCAGTCAATACCGCGTCGATATTCGGAATGGCTTTTTCTATTCCAATGCTAGATATATTATAGAAATGTATTTGGAGATTCTCTATTTTCTCATTACTTAGCCATCGGGTCAGATACAACAATAATTATAGTTTTCTTAGAGTAGGTACAAAAGTCCAGAAATTACGCAGATGTTATAGAGTAACTATTTGCTAGCAATTAGGAAAGAGTTAAATTATCTGAAAGTTGTATAGGAGAAAAAGTAAACAAATTACATTATTGAGATAATTTTTTTGGTGTAATGCTAAGGAAAGAATCTGAACAAAAGCAGTGGGTCGCATTCTAGGACAGTTTGAACTTCGGGTTGCAATGATTCTACAACCTTCGAATTCTGTGTGACAATTTGCTATAGATTATCATTTTATGTTGGAATGATGAATCATCTGAATGGTGAAATATGTTCAAAAGCTTTTATAAAATTCAGATAGTGTTAAAGTTTATCGTTGCATAAAAATCATAAAACTCTTTTAGGTATGGGCCTAATTCAGGTAAAAGTGAAAAAATATGCTACTGGTTGTGAGTTTTTATTAAAAAACTGATTCAGAATAACCAAATGCTGATAAAATTAACTGTTGCTTTTTAGATAGGAAAATGAAGAAAATTTTAAATACCTTTTTGTTTCTGATGGTTTTAGAGAGAAAAAGGAAAAGAAAGCATTACAGATGTGAATGTGGTTTTCAGAGAGAGCATACAAATGAATTTGGAAATAAAAATGAGATAATGTCATGATGCAAATGAGGTTTTAGAGAAAGGCACAGAGAAAAATTTGAATATTATGGAAAAGCTGAATGAATATTTGAATGAAGTATACGGGACGCTGTTTATTTTTCGTATTGATGAGAAAAACACTTGAAGTATGAAACACAGAAATAGGTATTGAAGAATTTTGAAACTCATGAAGTTATCATGCGAAAAAAGAGGAGTGCTTCAAAGCAGTAAAAAATTTGTTTTAGTACAGAGAGAAAGAAAAAGATATTTTAAAGACTGTCAAGAAAGAATGGTTGTAGCTACTTCCGATAGGGCAGTGGAACAGCTTGCGATATTTCAGGAAATATGGTATAATACATAAGTTATAAACTAGGCAGAAAGTCGAAAGCAGTATGAGAAAGACTTTTTTCCAAAGATACGAATGACAATAGACAATAGTTTTTTGATAAAGTTTAAAAATATTAATTTATCTATATTCTGTTTGCTTCGATTTACAAAACTGTTTTTGTGAAATGTGCTGAGGGGATCTTATTTAGTTTTTGTTAATAGAAATTAAAAAACTCAGAAAATTTTCTTTAAAATATGAAAATGTAAAGATTTTTTTGGCGATGGAGCAAATTTTTAAGGTGCAAGATCAAGGACTTTTTGTCGAGCCTGTATACAATCGAGATGAATACTTTAATGGCGCAGGATGAAGGGACGCTGGTGTCCATTAGCTTTAGAATAGCTGATGCTCAGATTAACTTTAGATACAATGATACAAAATCTAATATTGAGGGTAAAATTTTAAATTTATCTGAATATAGTTTGTTTTTTCTAGGATCTATATAGCTCCTAGAAAAAAAATCTAGAGCTGAAGGAAAAAACTATACTTCTCTGGATAAAAAGATAGTAGTCAAACCCCTCTTCTTTCAATATATATATCTCAGAGATAAGGACGTTATAATATAGCTTACAGTAATATTTTATGAGAATTTATTGTTTGAAGAGACTGAGTTTTTTCATTCGAGAGATTTTCATTAGACTTGGAACAATGAGTAGGTGGATCTGATGTTATTCATAATGAGGAGAGAATTAATCAGCGGTTTTGTCGGTTTGTCTTATGCAACAGAAAAGTTAAGAAAGGGATGAGATTATGCTGGATGCATATGAGTTAATAAAAGAGGAATATCTAGATGATATTCAGGCTAAAGGTACGCTTCTCCGTCACAGAAAAACTAGAGCAAGGATTGTCCTGTTGGTCAATGAAGATGAGAATAAAGTGTTCAATATAACGTTTCGAACGCCACCAAAAAATTCCACTGGAGTGGCTCATATCGTTGAACACGCGGTACTGTGTGGATCACGGAAGTTTCCGTTGAAAGATCCTTTTGTAGAACTGGCAAAGGGTTCTCTAAGTACTTTCCTGAATGCTATGACTTATCCTGATAAAACGATGTTTCCGGCGGCTAGTTGTAATGACACTGATTTTCAGAATATGATGGACGTTTATTTGGATGCTGTATTTTATCCAAATATTTATATCAACGAATTGATTTTTCGGCAAGAGGGCTGGCATTATCATTTGGAGAATGTAAATGACCCGCTTACTTATAATGGTGTAGTTTATAATGAAATGAAAGGATTTTTTTCATCGGTAGAAGAGGTTCTTGAGCGATCTGTTTTCAATGCCTTGTTTCCAAATACCGCTTATGGAGTAGAATCTGGAGGTGATCCTGAATATATTACAGAACTTACCTATAGAGAATTTTTGGATTTTCACAAGAAGTATTATCATCCTTTTAACAGTTACATATACCTTTATGGCAATATAGATATGCAGGAAAAGCTAGCGTGGATGGACCGTGAATATTTGAGTAAGTTTGACGCTGCGGAAGTGGATTCTGAGATTCAGTTTCAAAAACCTTTTAAGAATCAAAAACAAATATTTTTGGAATATCCAGTGTTGGATGATGAGCCTATAGAGGAGAATAGCTATCTGGCAAATAGCATGGTAGTTTGTAACAGCCTGGATGTGGTGTTGAATGTAGCATTTTCAGTTCTGGAGTATGTTCTTTTAGACGCTCCGGGTGCACCTGTTAAACAAGCTTTATTGGATGCCCATGTGGGGAAGGATATCTGTGGTTCCTATGAAAACAGTATATGTCAGCCATTTTTTACTATTGTCGCTAAGAATGCCAAAGCCTGTGATAAGGATCTGTTCTTGGAAATTATTCAAAACACTCTGAAAAAGATTGTGGCAGAGGGACTTGACCGGAGAGCGTTGGCTTCTGGTATTAATTATTTTGAATTTCGTTTCAGAGAAGCAGATTATGCTTCTTACCCTAAGGGACTGGTCTATGGTCTAGAATTATTTGGAAGCTGGTTGTATGACGATGATAAGCCTTTTGAGTATATAAAACAGCTGGCAATTTTTGATGAGCTGAAAAACCGGATAGAGGAAGGATATTTTGAAAAGTTAATTCAGAAGTACCTTCTCTCCAATCCTCATAGCGTGGTGATTATACTGGAACCTCGGAGAGGTTTGGTAGCGGAGCTAGAAGAGGTTAAGGTAAAGAAATTAAAAAAAATCAAGAATTCCCTGAGTAACTTAGAGCTAGAACAGCTAGTAGAGCAGACGAAAGCACTGAAAGTATTTCAGGAAGCTGAAGATGAGGAAGAAGTTGTACGTAGTATTCCTTTTTTGAAAAGGAGCGATATCAGAAGAAAAACGTCGTTGGTATTGAATACGAAAGTTAGTGAGTGCGAAGGAACAGAGATCCTGTATCACAATTATTGTATGAATGATATCGCATATCTGACGCTTTTATTTGATACACGAGGAGTTCCTGATGAACTGATATCCTATATGGGGCTCTTGAAGTCTGTTTTGGGTTATGTCAGTACAGAAAATTTTACCTATAGCCAATTATTTCATGAAATTAACAGCTGTACGGGTGGGATCAGTTGTGCATTGCAGGTGTTTTCAAATGAAAAAAAAGAAAATGGCTGTGTTTGTATGTTTAGCGTGCAGGCAAAATATTTGTATTCTCAGCAGTCTTTTGTGTTCAAAATAATTTCTGAAATTCTTCTAACTTCTCGTCTAGAAGATAAGAAACGTTTGTATGAAATTCTGTCCAGCCAGAAGATGCAGCTTCAGAGCGCCTTGACTGTGTCCGGGCATATGACGGCTGCACAGCGGGCACTGTCATACGTATCGGCGGTCAGCGGGTGGCAAGAGAGAATTTCAGGAATTAGCTATTATCGCTTGATAGAAGATTTAGAAAGTCATTTTGATGAGAAAAAGGAGGCATTGATTTGCAAGCTTCAAAGGCTTATAAAATTGATTTTTCGCCCAGAAAATCTAACTGTTAGTTTGACAGCTGATGGACAGGGCTGTTCAGGTTTAGAAAAGGAAGTGAAAAAGCTAAAAGAGGTTCTTTATACAGAGTCGCTGCAAAAAGGTAATTTTCGATGGATAGCAGAACAGAAGAATGAAGGCTTTAAGACTTCAGGTCAGGTTCAGTATGTGGCTGTGGCGGGAGATTTTAGGAAAGCTGGATTTGCTTATACAGGCGCTTTACGGATTCTTCGAACGATTTTGAATTATGATTATTTGTGGATGAATTTGCGAGTCAAAGGAGGGGCCTATGGCTGTATGGCTACTTTTAAACGTATGGGGGAGAGCTATCTAGTTTCTTACCGAGATCCACATTTGAAGGATACTCTGCAGGTATATCGGGCTTTGCCGCAGTATTTGCGGAATTTTCAGGCCGATGAATGGGAAATGACAAAATATATCATAGGGGCTATTAGCGAGCTAGATGTTCCACTGAATGCGTCAGCAAAAGGAGAGTTGGCTTTGGCTGCTTATTTTTCAGGAGTGACCATGAAAGACTTTCAAAAAGAGAGAGATGAAATTCTGAAGGCGAATACAGCTTCCATTCGTGGACTGGCTGAGCTTATAGAAGCTGTGCTGAAAGAAAATAACTTTTGCGTGATTGGGAGTGAGGCTGCCATTGAAAAAGATAGAGATATATTCCAAACGGTAGAAGCTTTGATTCAAGCTTGAGAGGGAGTTTCTATAGGAAAAGAATATGACAAAAGAAAATAATAAATCTGGATTTGTTGCGCTGATTGGGCGTTCGAATGTGGGAAAGTCTACGTTGATGAATCATCTGATTGGTCAGAAAATAGCCATTACATCGCGCAAGCCTCAAACCACTCGAAACAGGATACAAACAGTTTATACTTGTGAACGAGGGCAAATTATATTTCTGGACACGCCGGGGATACATAAAGCGAAAAATAAGCTGGGAGAGTATATGCTCTATGTCGCCAAACATGCGCTGAAGGAGGTGGACGCTGTATTATGGCTCGTGGAATCGAATACCTATGTAAGTGCTGGAGAACAGCATATCGCGGCAATGTTGAAGAGAACAAAGCTTCCTATTTTACTAGTAATTAATAAAGTGGATCGGATAAAGAAGAAAGATTTGCTGGTCTGTATGGAGAAGTATCGTAAGATAGGACATTTTGATGAGATTATTCCGGTATCTGCAAAACTGGAGCTGAATTTAGACAATATCATTGACGGATTATTCAGATATTTGCCTTATGGATCCAAATTCTATGATGAAAATACAGTGACAAATCAACCCATAAGACAGATGGTGGCAGAAATAATTAGGGAAAAGGCCTTGAGATCTCTGGGAGAGGAAGTCTCTTATGGAATTGCGATCATGATTGAGAAGATGAAAAAACGGCTGGATGGAAAGCTCACAGATATAGAAGCCACGCTGATTTGCGATAGGAATTCTCATAAAGGAATGATCATAGGTAAACAAGGAGGCATGTTGAAAAAGATTGGCAGTGAAGCTCGAGAAGAGATTGAGAAACTGTTGGAAAGCAAAGTAAATTTGAAACTATGGGTGAAGGTTCGCAAAAATTGGAGAAACAGCGATTTTCTAGTAAAGGATTACGGCTATGATAAGAAAAAATGGTTCTAAAGAGGTGTTTCATGGGGAAAATAATTAACGTATCGGGAATCGTTTTGTCTGCCATGCCAATTGGGGAAAAGGATAAGCGGATAGTGATTCTGACACGGGAATTTGGGAAAATTGCAGTATTTGCTAGGGGTGCTAAGCGCCAAGGGAGTGCTCTTTTGGCGGCGGCTCACCCCTTTGTCTTTGGTACGTTTTCTCTAATACAGGGGAAAAGTTCTTATCACCTGACCCAAGCATCCGTTAAAAATTATTTTATGGAGCTTACCAGGAAACAGCCTGGAATTTATTATGGTTTTTATTTTCTAGAATTCGCAGATTATTATGGTAAAGAGGAAATTGAGGGAACAGAAATGTTACATCTTCTATATCTGTCCTTAAAAGCTCTTCTGAATCCAAGTCTAGAGGATCGCTTGGTTAGACGGATTTATGAGCTTCGCATGATGACAATTAATGGAGAATATGCGCTTGATGACAAAGCCATGAGTCCATTAGCGTTCTATATCTGCCAGTATATTATGGGAGCGCCTATGAAAAAGCTGTATACCTTTACGGTAACAACTCAAGTCTTGAAAGAACTGGAAAATCTGATGAATCGTCATATAAAAAAAGTTCTGGATCGAAAAATTAAAAGTCTGTCAATATTGGAAAGCTTTTTGTGATCTAATATATCGAATTTTGTATTGTTTGAAAATCGTTTCAAATAAATCTGAGTATATATATAATGATATTTTTTTGTATTGAATATGATTTGCCGTTCAGTTTTTGTAGCAATTTATCTAAAATGAAAATAGAAAAAGGAATATGAGTGTTATCATAAGCTATTGTAGCCGGAGATGAATAATATAATTGAATAGAAGAAGGCATTACACTCTTTCACTTGATTCAAAATCTAAAAATTATACAGATATATAGAGGTCGGTAAGATGAATCTAGGCGTTCTGCAAGTTTTGATATGTCGGTAAACTAGAAGCTGACTTTCATGCCTGATGTCATGCAGAAAACCATTAGGATAACAGTTTGGTATACAGTGATCTTAAGATTCTCTTTTATTTATATAAAAAAACAGAAAATCAGAACTAAGAAAAGATAGAAGATTTTGACTAGATAATTATAAAATAATAGAATTATTATCAGTAAATATATATTTTGTATGAACTATTTTTGATTTTATATATATAAAGCTATATTGCTGCATAATTCCGCATGGAAATGCATAAAAAAACTAGTGTATGGTAAAACAGATATTTGGAAAAACATACCTTTCAGGCGAGTAGGG
This sequence comes from Lachnospiraceae bacterium, assembly GCA_021442455.1. Taxonomy (GTDB): domain Bacteria; phylum Bacillota; class Clostridia; order Lachnospirales; family Lachnospiraceae; genus Scatomonas. The sequence goes on from JABUSY010000047.1 coordinate 36,925, forward strand.
CAATATATAGTAATATATGACAATTTAAAAAGAAGAGGAAGCACCGTGAGTGATGTAATATTGGAATTAAAAGATATTCTTAAGTCATTTCATGGAGTGCTGGCTCTTGATAGCATTAACTTTGAACTAAAAACAGGCAAAGTTCAGATTTGAGGCAAGAACGCTACCAAAAATATACATTAATGAAGGTAGTCTGTGGTGTGCACAAAGCAGACAAAGGTATTATGCAGGTGAATGGGGGAAAAATCTTTCAAGCATCTACTGCAGGGACTGTAGAAAAGAAATTGTTATCATTTTTAGGAAGACAGTCTGCTTAAAAAATGGTGTTGTTTAAAAACTTGTTTTTTGAGGCATGAAATGACAAAATACATAGACAAAATGTTGGCGAAACTCAATATGAGCTTTTTTACATCGATTTAAAAATTTGGCATGGTTCAGAAATAGATAGAATTATTTTTCATGAGTCGACTGCTGCTCTGTCAGAGAAAATAGAAAAAGAACTGTTTAAGATTCTTAATAGAATGAAAATGGTTGCGAAATTGAATTCTCGTGCATGAAGTATTGAAAATAGATTTTTACAAACTAGGTGTCGGAGATTTAGAAAAATTTACTGATGGTTAGCTTCCTTGAGCGCAGAATGGGAAGTTACTAACCGAAAGCGGAAACAGAAATGGAAAAGAATTTACGATAAAAGATTTTGGATAATATCAGCTTCTAGCATTGAGAAGGTGATATTATGCGGTTTTGCATAAAGTAAAAATTAAACTGAATTGTTAAAAAAGCTTCCAGAAAGGTATATATGAAGGCCAAGAGTTAAATATCCGCCATTATTTAGGGTGCTATGTAAGGAGGGCATTGTATATGTTTCGGAGAATCGTAAAATACGTGCTGGTCATGAAGATGAGCGTTAAGCAGAATATCACTTTTTTCAAGCTTCAACGCTTTATGCAATTCTGGACTTGTTAGAAAAGAAAAAAGAAGATAAAAATTATTGAAAATATATTAATAATATCGCAATCAAAGATTCTGGGAAGAATTTCTTTGTGTCTTTCCTGGCGACAATCAGTAGATAATATTGGCATCGAAGGTGCTAATATTGGATGCATTGACCAGGGACGTTTATGTTCACGCGAAAGCAGAGATCTATATAATCATCAGTCTTCTAACCCAGGAGGACTTGAATACTATTATGATTTCTTTCAACTTTCTTAAGCCAATCGGGACTGTACAACAAAAATTTTGGTAAAAGTTCACTCAGAACATTTTATCTTGTGAGTTTTCCGGTAATGATGTTGCTGTTGCTCGTAGTATTTGCCAGAGAATTTTATAATTTGAATTATTTAATGAGGCTGTTGAACATCTTCAGCTTTGCGATGAATGTTACTTTCGGAATGAATAAGGAAATTTATATTAACATCAAAGATTGTATGTAATATCAGTAATTTGTATTGTAATTGCAGTAATTTGGAAATTTGGAACAGCGTTTGATGTGCTAATTTCGGTAATCATGGTCGTAGGTAATGTTTTTCATATGGTCAATGGTTTTTGTTCATGGATAAACTGAATATTTCGGTAATAGTAATAACTTTGAAGATCACATAGATTTTTCAAAGTAGTCTGTAGTTGGCACTTGAAGGATATGATCTTCTGATTTCCCTTATTTCTCTTATATGCAATGCTATTTTTAAAAAATGTGTTAATAAAGTATTTCATAAGTTTACAAGAAAAGCTATACGATCGGTATTAAGATAAGCAGATCGCATTTGACTATAAATAAGACAGTCATTTTTACCTCTCATTGCAATTTCCGGATAGTGTGTGCCCCAAGCATGAAAAGTGGTTTTAAATGAAATCGATAATAGCAGTTTTTGATGGAAGAACATCAGCTCTCTAGGAGGATCAGGAAAGTTGCTCAGTCTTGTGATAGGAGCCATTTATCTTTTCCATGTTATAGATTTTACCAGTATATCATTTATGTGGGAATGGGATGTCATTAAGAGTGCGATCATTATATTCTTTCTGTATTTAAGAATATTCAGAAAAAACTGATTATTTCTGTAGCAAGTGTTAAAATTTAAGTTTAACTTGGATTTACTCGTGCTTTGGTTTGTGCTTGTCTTGTTCAACGTAATTAAAGCAACTTCTTTTTTATACCATAACGTTATCTTGAAGACCATCATGGAAATTAGCATGATCGTTTTTTGATGACGATAATTATCTTAAAAGGATAATTGGGTTTTTCTATAGGTAAATCAAGGTGCTGTCTTATAGGCTAGGGAGGTATGGTTCGTAGCCTCGTTATACAAGAAGCAGTGTTGTCGGAGAAAGCGTAACGATTGATGAGGGATTGCCAGAGGATTGAATGAATGGCCTAATGGGTTGTAAAAAACTCCCTAAATAAATTTAATCTTTGGAAACCATGTATTTGTACCTGGGGTTTGTTAAAGGTATCTCAGGGGATAACAGTGTGTATTTCTATTCTTTGCAATGCTTGCAGTAATCTTCGTGATCGTTTTACAGAAGATACTTTTGGACGTAAGTAATTTGTATCTTGGCCTGAATAAAAAGACTACTGAATATGCGTAGGGGGGATGAACACTAAAAATGCAAATAATCATTTTTACAGTTCTAGGTATCGCCTGTGTATTGGTCATTTGTATCTTTTTTGATCGATTAACAACTGTAAAATATGACGCAGATACGAATTTTTATTTAATTTTAAAATTATTACAATCGTAATGCGGTGAGACACTAGTATTATGGGAGGTATCGAAAATATGCAAGATTTCCTTTTCTGCAGTGAGATAAACAATTGTGTTGATAAAGAAAAAATCGTTATCCAAAGTTAAATTTGTTAGTGTCATTGTTTGTGTTGATACTGGTTTTCTGCGATGATTTCAAAAGTAACGTTCATGGAGGAAAGAGCTAATCCTTTATATTCATCACAGGAGAAGATGAGAATCAGATTATATGAGAAGCTATGATCGAGAAGCAAGAAATGTATACTATTCTGAAACTGATGAAACAAAAGTAAACATTGAAGTTGGTGGCATTATTTGGGAAATAAGGATGACTATTGTTGTTCTTGGTACTTAGTATGCATCCTCTCTCAGTCAAGCGGATTCCAGCAAAGTTTTCTTGACCAAACTGTGCCCCCGAATGCACTGAAGATTTGCATCAAGCATGCAACCAATTTGTGGAATACGGGTGTTTTATGAAGTGTACGAATTTGAATATTTGAAACTTTCGGGTGCTTATGAGCAATGCTCTGTTTTCTTGATGCCAGCAACGTAGACAAATGTAATTAATTAATATAGTTTTTAATGTTGTACGGAAAGGAGCAGCTTTTATTGGTTCTTTCTGTATGTGGTATGTGGAACTATGCCTTTATATGAGCAAAGATTTATGGATTCTTTTTATAAAAAATTTCTATCTGATATTTGGAATGGGGGGAGAAAGAGCAATTATCATCCACTACTCTATGGCTATCTGCAAAATAGTAGTTATCGTTTTTGCAGATAACTAAAAAATTCTGAATACCGCTTACCTTCTTTGACGGATATTTTCTTTTGAGAAATTGTTGAAAAGTTTAGTTATAGTAAAGATAATTCAACCTGGAAGGGAATTGGAAAGTATGTGTCGAAAGCAATTCAATAGTTGGATTATACGAGAATGGGATTATTTTTTCTGCATGTTAAATTTAATTTAATCGTAGATATTATATGTGTAGTTCTGAAACCAAAACTTAGAAAAACAGAGCAGTAAACAATTGCAAGAAGAGAAAACGTGGTTTTAAGAAAATTTAGTTGTATATGTTTGATGGCTGCATAGTATTATTTTTGTCAGTGGTGATGCTGACAGAGGTGATTTTTCTCACAGCCAATATTTTAGTAGATATAACGAATGATTTGAAGGACTTTTTCTTCAGAATGATCTTCCTGAATCAGGTGATATAGGGATAGGTATTGTGCTTTCATGTCTTGTATTTTATGTGGTTCGACATAATTGTATAATTTATGGCAATATGGGAATGAAATATATGCTGAATAATATCATTATTTTTCGGAAGAGGGGGTATAGATATGCGCCTATTTGCTGTGAAAATCTGAAACAAGATATAAAATATGGAAGCAAGGAGATTCGAACTCCTGACCTTTCGCGTGTGAAGCGAATACTCATCCCAGCTGAGCTATGCTTCCGTCTATTTTAGTTTATCATTTTTGAGTAATTAGTCAATATAAAACTTTAAAGTTTTGTAAACTATTGTCTTCTGAGTGTGTAGAATAGATAATTTAATTTTCTTTTTAAAGAGATATTCTGTAGAAGTAAATATTTCTCAATGATTGATTCCACAGGTGTTTCGTTACATTTTAAAATTGAGTAAGCATGAAGGGAAATGATGTAAACTGAGAGAATAGATTAAGTTTCTGGATAAAGCATGTGTAGAAGAACCGGAAAGAGCATGCTTGCTTCTGGGAAGTAAGAGGATAGTATATTTGAAAAAGTAAATGTAAAATCTGCAGAAACACTGAAGGGTTCGAATTCTTCGATAAAGACAGATTCCTGTTATCGCATAGATGTATCCTAAATAGCTTCTGAATTCCTAAAACGATATTTAGAAGATTGACGGAAGTGCTGTCTCTGCATAGATATCAGAATGGTCAAGACACGAATCCTACTGAAAAAGAGAATAATGTTCCGGGGTAGTGGTCCAGCTGGATAGATTTACGCCACATATCAGATCAATATGATGGTTTTCAAAGTAATAGAATTTTGATTTTTGCTCTATACTGCTTATATATAATGCTGTTTAAAATGCAAAGCGGAGATATTGGAAAAAGCCAGGATTTATTTAGCTGATATAACGAAAATTCTAATTTCAATAGAATTTTCAAGGCAGTCGTTAAGTTTTTGAAGATTATTTTTAAGAGCCATGATCTTCTTAATCCTTGTCTTAGTGGCCAAATTGATACTGCTACAGAAAAAGTTCATAAAAAATAGAAGCACTCATTTTTTAGTGTCAACATATTTTAAAAACAGCATGAGCAACAAAACCTCCTAAAGTTTCAAAACTTTTAGCGAGATGAAGAGACTCCTTTCGAAAATCAAGCAGATCATACTGCTCATCAGTAAAATGTGGACTTCTCCGTCAGATATAGTATTATCGGTTATAATACATTTGGAAACTGTCGTTTTATAAAGTAGTATTGCAATAAGTAATACGAGCATATCGTTTTTGTTGTTTGACATCTTCTCACTCATGATTTCTCTTACGCATGATGACTTTCTTGTTACTAGGGTAATTATATGAATTTTAAATTGGGTTTATCTGAAGCTTAATTTTCATTTTCGTCTTCTAAATATAATAGAAGTTTATAATCTGATGTAAAAAAACTTTGAAATTTGCACAATTTATGTTATGCTTGTCTTATATAAATATCTATTCCTGGCAGGTTTGCGCTTGTTGAATAGGAGTGGACATATCTGAGGAGGATGTAGTTCATGGAAAAAGTAGTTTCCAAGAATTTTATTGAGCAAATCATTGAAAAGGATCTGGAAAAAGGAACTTATAATAGAATTTGTACTCGTTTTCCACCGGAACCTAATGGTTATCTGCATATTGGGCATGCAAAATCTATTCTTCTAAATTATGGTCTGGCCAAGAAATATCATGGACAGTTTAATATGCGTTTTGACGATACAAATCCAAAAAAAGAACAATCAGAATTTGTTGAAGCGATAAAGACTGATATTCAATGGCTGGGTGCTGACTGGGGAGATCATCTTTATTTTGCGTCTAATTATTTTGAATTGATGTATGAGGCGGCGTTAAAGTTGATTCGAAAAGGGAAGGCGTTTGTCTGTGACTTGTCCGTGGATGAGATCCGTAAATATAGAGGCACGCTGACGACACCTGGCAGAGAAAGCCCTTATCGAAAAAGGAGTGTAGAAGAAAACCTTAATTTATTCAAGCGCATGAAGGAAGGGGAATTTCCTGACGGAAGCAAAGTGCTGAGAGCGAAGATTGATATGGCGTCTTCCAATATCAATATGCGGGATCCGGTTATTTATAGAGTTGCCCATATGTATCACCAGAATACGGGAACTGTCTGGTGTATCTATCCAATGTATGATTTCGCACATCCTATTGAGGATGCGATCGAGGGTGTGACTCATTCCATTTGTACACTGGAATTTGAGGATCACCGCCCGCTGTATGACTGGGTGCTGCGAGAAATGGAATATTCACATCCGCCGAAGCAGATTGAGTTTGCTAAGCTGTATTTGACCAATGTGATAACCGGAAAGAGATATATTAAGAAGCTGGTGGAAGACGGAGTGGTTGATGGCTGGGACGATCCTCGCCTGGTGTCCATCGCTGCCATGCGAAGGAGAGGATTCAGTTCGGAGTCTATTAAGCTCTTTGTAGATCTTTGTGGAGTTTCCAAGGCAAACAGTTCTGTGGATTATGCTTTGCTGGAATACTGTATCAGGAAAGATTTAAAGCTAAAAAAGTCCAGGGTCATGGCAGTACTGAATCCGATTAGTCTGGTGATTGATAATTATCCGGAATGCCAGATTGAGGAGCTGAAAGTGCCTAATAATTTGCAGAATAAGAGCCTTGGAAGCCGCCAAATTCCGTTTTCGAAAGAGTTATATATCGAGAGAGAAGATTTTATGGAGGAGCCGCCTAGAAACTATTTTCGTTTATTTCCAGGGAATGTAGTGCGTCTAATGAACGCTTATTTGGTAAAGTGTACTGGCTTTGAAAAGGATGAAAACGGTAAGGTTATAGTTGTATACTGTACCTATGATCCGGCCAGCAGGGGCGGAAGCAGTACGGATGGGAGAAAGGTGAAGGGGACTATTCACTGGGTGTCAGCAGCTCACGCGATTCCTGTGGAATGCAGGTTGTATGAGAATCTGATTGATGAGGAAAAAGGTGTTTATAACGAGGACGGTTCCGTGAATATCAATTCGGATTCCTTGACTGTCTTAAAAAATTGTTATGTTGAACCGAGTCTAGCCGGTGCCAAGGCATATGATAGTTTTCAATTTGTGAGAAACGGTTTCTTCTGCGTGGACGCTAAAGATTCTAGGCCAGAGGCGTTAGTTTTTAACAGAATTGTTTCTTTGAAAAATTCCTTTAAGCTACCAGTTCAGTAACTGTTCGTTTGAGGTCATTGAGAATCATTTTGTTATATAAAATAACTTAGATTCTATTTACTTTACGTTATGTTTAGCCAGATGGCTTTCTATTAGCAGATAGCAGAGGCAAGACAGATTTGGCTTAGAAACAAGTTTGGCTCAATAGAGGTGGAGCTTTGGAGCGTATTCTAGATATGGTATTGTGTATTGGAAGCGTTTCAAGTGGAAGCAATGTCTTAGTTATCGATATAATTTTATGGTTAGAGGAATTAGCCGAGGTGGGAAATGTTTATTTGTTGATACTACTTTTGGAAAAAGATAATTCTATAGAGAATCCTACATATAAGACTGTATAATATAAGTGTTGTAAAACTTTGGTTCCCATGTCTACATCATTTGGTTAGCTTCGTTAGGAAAGAGATCAAATAAGCTAAAAAAACTCGGCACTTAGATTACTTAACATGATATCTTCTTCCATTTTTCATAGGGATTTTTACCCCTATATGCCATAAACTTCAGTTTCTGTCCTGGTGTGAAAAAGTTAAGGTTGGTTTTCTGATAGAGGATATATTCTGACAATTCCTTTTTATACAAGTGAGAATCGATTTCGGTACTACAGAGATATGATTAGAATGATCGCGTGATCTATATTTTAGGGATTATTAGGAATTTTTTTAAATTCATGCTTGCGTTCATCTGGATTAGTGATATGATATTTCCGAAACAATTGCTGGATACTTATGAGCAAAAGATCCGGTATTTTTTGGAGACAGTTTTCCAAATATATTAGAAGATCGGCGATATTTTTGTACTCAAGGTGTTTGAAACGACATGTGAACAGATGGTAAGTGTATTTACAAATGAAATTTTTGAGTTGATTTATGAAATTGTCAAAATTATCTTTCAATCCAGATTTAGAGGGATATATTTGAGCACAATGTAGACTGAAAGGCCATTGCAGAGAAAAACCAAAATAATTTTTTTAGTTTGTTTTCTATAGTTTATGTTTCTTCTTTTGGTACTTGACTAGCATTAATTATCCGTCCATTGTATTTACAATCCGATTGCTTTGCTTGATGGCGCTGTGGTTCCAATCAGAGACAGTCTATTATATCCATTGCGGTTTTGGCAGGTGCCTAAAAGCCTTCTGAAGCATAATGTCTATATGGATGCTTTTAAGCATAAGGGGATATCGTTTTCGTTATTTTCTATGAAGACCATTTGCTCCATATAGATTTTTTGGTATTTAGACAGAGAACGTAAATAATTGCTAGAAAAAGAACGGATAACTTTTTCACTGCTCAGGGTTCAATATCCTTACGGGAATTTGTTGTGAAGATTGATGACTAGTATCTTGGCAGCCTTTTCTAAATAATGTATTTGGTAGGTCGAGATTTTCTTTTTAGGCAATATTAAAAAACAATAGTAATTTGTTTCTGCTGAAAGTTTTGTCTGAATAAGTCTTGAAATCAAGACTATAAGCTTCAATAGGTTTAAAAATATAACGAACATCAGACAGCAGAACAGATGGTTTATATAAGTTTTTTCATAGTATGGGTCCTCTAGATTAGTCTTGCAGTTATAGGTAATGGAAATACACATCCTTCAGTGCCAGATAAAGCTTGTCGGACAGGTGGATTGATTACGATCAGATGTTCGCTTGCAAAAGCTTGGGTGATTGTTTTTGTGTTCTTTTTTGTCAGTCATTAAGAAAGTATTGTCAAGATTCATATTATACTAGATCTTTTTCTTTTCTGTAACGTTCAGTGTAATAATTATCGGAACTACTTGCGAAGCGGGGTTATAGTTATAAGGAGCAGAGCAAAGCGTGATATTCAATGATAAAATCGTGTATATTTGTTTTAGATGGAACTCTGACAGAAACTATAGAATCGATTGTTAGGTTATTGGGCATTATTATTTTAGTAACTTGGAGTTTTTCAAAACTTTTATCCTTACAGTTGTTAATATATTTGGCAAAGTTTTTTGATTTGGTTTAGAAATAAACCAGATACTGTGTCCAAGAAGCCACATTTTTCAGGTGCTCTTCCGATTATAAGCTGTATGAGAGTGGAGCAAGGAGAATGTATTGCTTTAGGGGAGACTAATATGAAAAAACGGTTTTGTAGTCAAAATTTATACGGCGGACTTTGTTGGAGCTTACAAGCCAAAAAGCGAGCTGGAAGAAAATTATCTGAACCGGATTCATAAATTCTTCACTGGAAATCATAAACTTAATGAACTGAGGGATACATAAAATGAGTGAAAAAATCAGGATGATTCTTAGCAATCTGGATGAGATGCTCTTATGGAGCGGCGATCAGTTTTAGCATCCAGGTACTTGCTGATTGAATCATAGCCTGAATTAGAGGAAAATTGGTTTTTCTTTGTCGACAATGCAAGGAAGTATTTAAATCTACAGCGGCTGGTTCGTTCCATTTAGAAATGAAGTTGATTATCTGTGTAAAAACGACGGTTTGAGTTTTTGTTGCAGGCACAATGCTTGATTTAAAAGAAAATTTTTTGGATGTAGAACAGAAGATCATGTATATCATTTGGAGTAGAAGGGTTGTAAGATTTTGTTTACCGGCGTCAATAGGCGTTAATATCGGTGAATTTTTAGCCGGAGAAGAAGATACTACTACCACATGAAAGATAGGGCAAAGATTAATGTGATTCAGGAAGTTTATATGAAAATCTTTATTTATGAAGAGAGAGGCAATGAGAACAGCGCCTTCTTTTTTAATCTGAATATCGATTTGTATGAATGTATGCTTTTGAGGGATAAGTATAATGATCTTGAAATGCTAGTAGTGAAAGAGTATTCAGTCGCAATGAAGAATGCAGTGTCTAAGGTAAAGAAGATCTATAGATATGAAACTGGTACATTGGAATATCTCCTGGAGGATTGCTCTCTGGATGCTGATAAAGTAAAGGAGGAATTTTAGCATGGAAGAATACAGTGAAGAGTGTATTTTAACTTTTCTGAGGAATCAGGGACAGCTCTTTGGAGAACCCGTTGCAGAGAACTATGATGAAGCGGAAGCGTTTCTGGAGGACTGTATGGCGACTGTAGTGAATTCAATTGCTGAAGTGCGCCAGTACCTCAATGAACATGGCATGGATGTAGAAGGTTTGTCGGATGGGGAGTTAGAAGAAGCCAGCGAAGTATTTGCACTTCCCAGTGGGCAGTATCTAATTGTCGAGGCATAAGAGAAGTGAATATGGAAAATAACAAATGTAATAATTATCGCATCTTGGCCTTCATGTATTTTTATGTAGAAAATACTACCTATACTAAGAGAATGAAAGAAATGCATCTCCATACGCTATTACTCAATCTTTTGAATTAACGGGTATTTTCGTTGTTGGCTTTATGCTGTTGCCGGAAGATGATAGAAACGGGTCGATGATTAGTTTCCATATTTACAAACTTGGATTATCTCTATTCCATTGGCTGTGTGTGCACTGTTTCTGTTTTTGGCAACTATATTAGTGTTTATTTTCAGGCAGTTGAGGATGCTGTGAGAAATTTCGATGGATTTCCTACACTCTTTTCGGTGTCGTTAAGAATGAAAATTGTATATAGCGGGATAAATCTGTAGAATTATGGCTTTGCAAGAGGTATTATTGTTATTTTTTTCTCTTTATCATATGCCAAGCGAAAAATTAGAGTGTACGTAGAAATATAATCATGAATTTATTAGCACTCATTTAAAATGAGTGCTAATTTTTCTTGACTTTCGGTCAAAGTAGTACTAATATAAAATCAAAATCAATTATCTTACAAGGAGTGTGATGTTTCCATGGAAATGAAACATGGTAATCTTTCTATTAATAGTGACAATATTTTTCCGATCATAAAAAAATGGATGTATTCGGATCACGACATTTTTATCAGAGAACTGATTTCTAACGGCTGCGATGCGATTACGAAGCTGAAGAAGCTAGACGTGGCAGGGGAGTATACACTTCCGGAGGATTATAAGCCAAGGATACAGGTGATCGTGAATGATAAAGAGAAAACTTTAAAATTCATTGATAACGGAATCGGAATGACGGCGGATGAAGTGGAAGAGTATATCACTCAGATCGCATTTTCAGGTGCAACGAAATTCCTTGAGAAATACAAAGATAAGGCAGACCAAGATCAGATCATCGGACATTTTGGACTGGGTTTTTATTCGGCATTCATGGTGGCGGATGATGTTCATATTGACACTTTGTCTTTTCAGGAGGGAGCAACACCGGTTCACTGGGAATGTGACGGAAGTACAGAATATGATATGGTTGAGGGAAGTAGACAGGAAGTTGGAACGGAGATTACTTTATATTTAAACAAAGATTGTTTGGAATTTTCTAACGAATACCGTGTACGGGAAGTTTTGGAAAAGTACTGTTCTTTTATGCCTGTAGAGATTATTCTCTTTAAGAGTAACACTGAATCGGAATATGAAATGATTGAAGAGGCGGATCTTCGAGACGATGATGAAGTCATCGAGCGTATTCATGAAGATGCTAAAACAGAAGAGCGTGAGAACGATCAGGGGGAGAAAGAAATCGTTGAGATATCTTCGGCCCGCGATCAGGTAAAAATAAAAAAACGTCCTGTTTCCATCAGTGATATTCATCCTCTTTGGACGAAGAATACTAATGAGTGTACAGAAGAAGAATATAAGCAATTTTACCGAAAGGTATTTCTGGATTATAAGGAGCCTTTATTCTGGATTCATTTGAATATGGATTATCCATTGAACCTGAAGGGAATTCTTTATTTTCCAAGGATTAGTAAGGAGTATGATTTAATTGAAGGAACTATTAAGCTGTATAACAATCAGGTCTTTATTGCAGATAACATCAAAGAGGTCATTCCGGAATACCTAATGTTATTGAAGGGTGTGATTGATTGCCAAGATCTGCCGTTGAACGTATCCAGGAGCGCACTGCAAAATGATGGTTTTGTACAAAAAATTTCCAATTACATTTCCAAAAAGGTAGCTGAGAGGCTATCTGGCATCTACAAAACAGAACAGGAGAATTATGAGAAATACTGGAAGGATATCAATCCTTTCATCAAATTCGGTTGTATCAAAGACGAAAAATTTTCCAAGAAGATGATGGATTATGTGTTGTATAAGAACATAGATGATAAATATCTGACTCTCAAGAACTATATAGAGGAGAATGAAAAATTTACTGAGAAAGAGGCAAAAGTTTCGGAAGTACAATCATCCGAAAATAGAGGAAAAACCAAAGAAACTGCTGAAACTGCGCAAGAGAAGAAAAAAACGACAGTTTATTATGTGACTGATCCTGTTCAGCAGAGTCAGTATATTAATTTATTCCGTGCACAAGGTATGGATGCCGTGATCTTGAAACAGAATATTGATTCTGCGTTTATCACTTATGTGGAGAAAACCAATGAAAAAGTAAAATTCCAGCGCATAGATGCTGATCTGACAGAGGAACTGAAGGAAACGGGGGAGGATTTGGTCGAGGAAAGCAAAGCAATGGAAAATTTATTCAGAAAAGTCTTGCATAACGACAAGCTGAAAGTTAAGGTAGAGAACCTGAAAAATGATAAGATTTCTTCCATAGTCACATTGTCTGAGGAGAGTCGGCGCATGAACGAGATGATGAAGATGTATGACATGGGCACGATGGATGCTAGCATATTTGCTGGAGAACAGACACTAATCCTGAATGCTAAGCATTCTCTGGTAAAATCTATTTTCGAGCACAAGGATTCGGAAGATATACCGATGTTTTGTGAGCAGCTTTATGATTTGGCTATGCTCAGTCATCAGCCACTGATTCCAGAAAGAATGACAAAATTCATTGCCAGAAGCAATGAGATTATGATGAAGTTTGATAATTTGACAAAACAGATGGAGCGACAATGAACGAAAAATCTAGCCTGTCTTATAATCTGTTTTTGATTGGTTTCATGGGGACCGGTAAGAGTTTTGTGGCAGCTTATCTACACAGTAAATATAAAATGTCCTTGTTTGAAATGGATGAGAAGATAGCAGAACGGGAAGGCATGTCGATTCCTAAACTGTTTGAGACAAAAGGGGAAAAATATTTTCGAGCCGCTGAAACGAAACTTTTGCTGGAAATTCAGAACACTCAAAATACGGTTATCTCTTGTGGAGGAGGGGTTCCCATGCGCGCTTGTAATATTGAAACGATGAAACAGAATGGGAAAGTGATTCTACTCACTGCATCGCCGGAAACGATATTGACACGAGTATCCGGCAATGATGACAACCGACCACTTCTGCAGGGACGGAAGAAATTGTCAGCTATACAGGCTCTGATGGAGCAGCGTCATCTCTACTATGAAGCAGCTGCAGATCTGACTATAGTTACAGATGGGAAACAGGTGAAAGAAATTTGCCGAGAAATATTTCAAAAATTGAAAGAATAATAAGAAAAAAAGATTATGTTTTTGAATATTGTTAAACAACAAGATACTTTATTATTAAAGGAATTATGAAAAAAATGAAACTGCCCTCTATATCAATATCTTACAGAACAATTTCATATTATTTTTTATTTTGTGCTTGATTAACATTTATTAACATTAGTAGCCTGTATGCCTTTAGCGCCTTCGGTTAAATCATAAGTAACAGTTTGGCCTTCATCTAAAGATTTGTATCCGTCACACTGAATAGCTGAAAAGTGTACGAATATATCCTTTCCATCTTCACCTGTGATAAAACCATAGCCTTTTTCGGCATTGAACCACTTTACTGTTCCTTTATGCATTTTACAGTACCTCCATAGCTGATCATACTCTTAATTTGATTCTCACTTTTTATTCGAACATCTATATAGTATAACATGCTAGTGCAAAAAGTCAAGAAAAATTTCTGATTTTTGATAGACTTGAAATATTTGTTATTTCCCTGTATACTTGTGATCAGTCGAATGAAGGGAGAAGTATGTCTATTGAATATATTGATTAGAAATGGACGGGTCATTGATCCGGACACAAAGATGGATAAAATCTGTGATTTGCAGCTAAAGGAAGGATATATTACAGCATTTGAAAAGAATATAGAGACGAAGGAAGATGTGATTTTAGATGCGGCAGGTTGTTATGTGATGCCGGGGCTGATTGATATGCATGTTCATTTGCGTGATCCAGGCGAGGTCTGGAAAGAAGATGTGATGAGTGGAGGAAGAGCCGCCGCTCGGGGAGGTTATACGACGATATTGGCGATGCCTAATACAAAGCCTGTGATAGATTCGCCGAATCGAGTGGATTATGTGAAGGTGAAAGCAGAATCTTCTTCTCCGATCCATGTACTTCAGGCAGGAGCTATCACCAAAGGGCAGAAAGGTGAGGTGCTGGCAGATATTGAGGGAATGATTGTGCATGGAATTCCGGCCATCAGTGAAGATGGAAAATCTGTCATGAACGCGGGACTTTACAAAAAGGCCATGGATTTGGCTGCACAGCACGGGATTCCAGTATTGGCCCATTGTGAGGATGTAGATCTGATGAATGGCGGTTGCGTTAATGAGGATAAACATTCTCGGGCTGCAGGGTTGCCGGGAATTATGAATGTGGTTGAGGATGTCATTATCGCAAGGGATATTTTGCTAGCAGAAGCAACGGGCGCCCATTTGCATTTATGCCATTGTTCTACTATAGGAAGCGTGAATATTCTGCGAGAGGCTAAAAAACGGGGGATAGATGTTTCAGGCGAGGTATGCCCCCATCATTTTATATTGACGAGCGACGATATCATTCCTGGAAATACGAATTATAAAATGAATCCTCCGTTGAGGACAGCGAAAGATAAAGAAGCGCTGCAACAGGGGTTGAAGGAAGATATTTTTGAGGTGATCAGTACGGATCACGCTCCGCATAGCGTCAAAGAAAAGATGGCTACTATGAAGAAGGCTCCTTTTGGTATTGTTGGTCTTGAGACGGCTGCAGCACTGACGTTGACTGAACTAGTGAATACGGGGATTCTAACACCTATGCAGATGGCAGAAAAAATGAGCTATCATCCAGCTAAAATTCTGCATCTGAAGGGACGAGGTTCTCTGGTTCCTGGTAGTGAGGCAGATGTGGTAATTATAGATCCGGAAGCGAAATATGAAATAGACACAAAATGTTTTGAATCAAAAGGGGCAAATACTCCTTTTGCAGGGAAGAAAGTAAAAGGGCGGATTATGGTAACAATCTGTGGAGGGAAAATTGTTTATCAGGACAAAGAAAGGAATTTAGTACGATGATTAACAGGCTAGTAGAAAAAATCAAGAAGATGAATGCCCCCATTGTTGTAGGCTTGGATCCGATGTTGTCTTATGTGCCGGAACAGATACAAAAGAAGGCTTTTACTGAATTCGGAGAAACTCTGGAGGGCGCTGCAGAGGCCATCTGGCAGTTTAACAAAGCGATCGTTGATGCGATATACGATCTCATTCCGGCTGTTAAGCCGCAGATCGCCATGTATGAGCAGTTTGGTGTACCGGGTATGACGGCTTACGAAAAAATAGTCACCTATTGCCAGGAGAAAGGGCTGATTGTGATCGGAGATATCAAGAGAGGGGATATTGCCTCAACCTCTGAGGCCTATGCGGTCGGACATCTTGGAAGAGTCCGGGTGGGAAGTAGAAATTATGCAGGCTTCCATGAGGATTTTGTAACGATTAATCCTTATCTGGGAAGTGACGGCGTAAATCCTTTTCTGAAGGTCTGCAGGGAAGAAAAGAAAGGTATCTTTATTTTGGTAAAAACCTCGAATCCTTCTAGTGGAGAATTCCAGGATTGTCTTGTGAACAGGCGTCCCTTATATGAGTTGGTGGGGGAAAAAGTAGCTCGGTGGAGTGAAGAGATGATGGGTGATAATTATAGCTACGTTGGCGCGGTGGTAGGCGCCACCTACCCCCAAATTAGCATGATGTTGCGAAAAATAATGCCTAAAAGTTACATTCTAGTGCCTGGATATGGCGCTCAGGGCGGAAAAGGTAAAGACTTAGTGAATTTTTTTAACAAAGACGGCTTGGGCGCAATTGTTAATTCTTCAAGAGGCATTCTTACAGCTTATCGTCAGGAACAGTATGGAGCTTTTGGGCCTGAACATTTTGCACAGGCATCGAGACAGGCTATTCTGGATATGGTTTCGGATATTAGAGGGGTACTGGAGGTTACGAAATGAAGAAAAAGGAATGGTGCATGGTTGAGTGCCAGGAGAAAATAGCTGCTGGGATCTACAGCCTGTGGCTGGAGACGCCATCTATAGCGGAACAGGCAAGGCCTGGACAGTTTGTTTCTCTTTATTGTAAGGACGGAAGCCGTCTGCTTCCAAGGTCAATCAGTCTCTGTGAAATTGACAGAAAGAATAGACGCCTGCGTTTGGTCTATCAAGTAGTAGGAAAAGGAACATTAGAATTTTCTACCTTGAAGACCGGAGAACAGATTTCTGTGCTGGGCCCTTTGGGAAATGGTTTTCCGCTAGAAGAGGCGGCTGGAAAGACAGTATTTTTGATGGGCGGCGGAATTGGAATAGCGCCTATACTGGAAAGTGCGAAGCAGCTGCAGGCAGAAAAGCGGCTGATTCTGGGTTATAGGAATGAGTGTTTTCTTCTGAAAGAGTTTGAAAAAGTAGGTACAGTTTATACAGCTACAGAAAACGGAAGTTTTGGAATCAAGGGAAATGTTTTAGATGCTGTTAGAGAACAGGAGCTTTCTGCAGAGGTGATTTTTGCATGTGGACCGACGTCTATGCTGCGCGCTGTCAAGCAGTATGCGGAGAGGAAGAGTATCCCCTGCTGGATTTCCATTGAAGAAAAAATGGCCTGTGGTATTGGAGCTTGTTTGGCTTGTGTTTGCAGGTCCAGGGAAGTGGACAGACATTCTCATGTACATAATAAGCGAATTTGTAAAGACGGTCCGGTCTTTGAAGCGTCAGAGGTAGAGTTGTGATGAATACAAAAGTTACCCTAGCTGGAGTTGAGCTGAAGAATCCGGTTATGACAGCTTCAGGGACATTTGGCTCAGGAGCGGAATATAGTGAATTTGTGGATCTTGGAAGGCTTGGAGCGGTAGTGACCAAGGGAGTATCCAATATACCATGGCCAGGTAATCCAACGCCCAGGATTGCAGAAATTTATGGTGGCATGTTAAACGCTATAGGATTGCAAAATCCGGGCATCGAAGTATTCTGTAAAAGGGACATTCCGTATCTGAGGCAGTTTAACACGAAGATCGTTGTGAACGTCTGTGGAAGGACTGTGGAGGATTATTGTGAAGTGGTGGAGCGGCTGGGAGAAGAGTTGATCGATTTGTTGGAGATAAATATTTCCTGCCCCAATGTGAAGGAAGGAGGACTTGCTTTCGGACAGGATCCAAGGACAGTGGAAGTTATTACTGCCGAGGTAAAAAAATACGCGAAACAACCGGTGATTATGAAACTTAGTCCCAACGTGACGGATATCACAGAAATGGCCAAGGCTGCCGAGGCAGGAGGGGCTGACGTTCTTTCCCTGATCAACACCTTGACTGGTATGAAGATAGATATTCAGAAAAGAACTTTTACTTTAGCTAACAAGACGGGAGGAATGTCAGGACCTGCAGTTAAGCCTATGGCGATCCGAATGGTATATCAGGTTGCTCACGCGGTAAAGGTCCCGGTTATCGGAATGGGTGGAATTTCTAGCACGGAGGACGCATTGGAATTCTTACTGGCAGGAGCTTCAGCGGTATCTGTGGGGACGGCAAATTTCTATAATCCATATGCAACAACAGAAATTGTGGAAGGACTTGTAAATTACATGAAAAATAACGACGTTGAAGAGATACAGGAATTGATCGGTTCAGTAAAATAACAGTTATGTTTTTTGTGAGTAAGCAAAGAAATAGAAAATGCAGAAATCGGGAAAATGTATGTCTTGATTCAAATGACAGAGTGTAGTTATGATATTAAAATTTCCCAAAATCGGATTATAAGTGTTTCGGATATCTGCTTACTCAACAGTGTCAATGATAAAAGTGAGTGGGGCAAGATACGTCAGATTTTGGAAAGACATGACTAATATTTAACGGTTATTAACTCATTGACAATATTTATTTTCAGGCTGATTAATTAAAGGCCACTGATATCTTTGCAGAAAGTCAAATTGGATCCAAGATTTATAGGCGAATGTGTGTGCACAAGAGATTTAGTTTTAAAGTCGGCGTTCTTATAAACAGTACATTTTCATCATGGGATCTATGTTATCACTGAGAAAGGCAATGGGCGAATTTAATAAGTTGCTCAGCTTATAACCGTGATACCTTTCTTTATGGGCATGAGCCTACGATTAATGCCAGTATTTCTACTATGACAATTTTTTGATTTTTAAAACTACTGAATTGATGAAAAGTGTGTGAATAGAATGGAGCAGCGCTTGAATGAACTTCTTGATAGCATCAACGGACAGATTGGCTATGTGGCGACTTTGAGCGCGTGGAGAGCAAGATGATCAATCTTGTCATAAAAAGCCAGGAAGTTAAAGGGGGAAAATAGATGTTGTCAAGTGTTGTTTTTGTAGAATAAGCATGAAGATTTATGATTTGTTTACAATTAAACAAGAATATAGCACTTGTATCAAAGTGCCAACTATGATACTATATTATCAAGCCTTTTATAGTATGATAGATGATAATATATTGAGGGAAAATGTTAGTGTTATAGTGGCGCTTTAGATACAGGATAAGGAAGAGCAATATCACAGTATCATATCAGTATAAGAAATCTGCTTGGTAGCAGAGACGATAAAGCTGAAGGAAGAGTAGGAATGAATGTTAGGGTTTAGATAAAAATATATCGACAGTTGATTTCGTAGCGCAATGAGAAAGTTTAAAAATGGGAATGACGGCAATGCGGATAACTGAAACTAATTAAAGGCACTGAAAAATCAGCAATTCTGAATTTCTGTTATATCTGTTAAAGTTCGCTTTACTGATTGCAATAAGCATAAGCAGAAAATAAGAAAACAGCTATAAAAGGACAGCATTTGTGTTGCAATTTAGTTTTTATTTGCATATCCGTTAGTATATAGAACAATAAAATGTTAATTTTTGCAACAAATTTGATAACAGATAGAAGGAAAATTCAGATATTACAATTCAGTGTTTTTTGGGGAGTACTAGTGAATTCGCTAGGGTTATTTTGTGAGACGGTGAAATGTCGAGTGGTTGATTTTAACAGTTTTTTATGCTAAAGTACAATATAGGTAAAAGGAAGATAGTATTGTGCTTTAGGGTATGGAACACAAACATTATTGCTGTAATATGACGGTTTATTTAAGAAAAGAGGAAAAGCATTGGCAAAAAGAAGAAGAAAAGTGATAATATTGTTGCTTCAAGGGATGCTATTAGGTATCGTCATGGTTGCTATGAATTATACTTCGATTGCAGCATATGCGAACAGTTCTTTGATATCCTATACAAAAATTTCATTGAACAAGACCAAAAAGCGCTTACATGCTATCGATACTATCACAATTCACTGTGCGGCTGGTCAATGTTCCGTGGAGGGGTTGGGTGACATATTTGCTTTGTCCAGCAGGAAAGTATCTTCAAACTACGGAATCGGAAAAGACGGACGTATCGGATTGTATGTGGATGAGAAAGATCGTTCGTGGTGTTCTTCTAATGCTGATAATGATCACAGGGCGGTCACGATTGAAGTGGCATCCGATAGAACATCACCTTATACCGTAAACGATAAAGTATATGCTGTTCTTATAGACCTGGTGACAGATATTTGCCAGAGGAATGACATAAAAAAGCTAGTGTGGAGTTGGGATAAAAACACTAGGATCAATCATCTGAACGGATCGAATATGACTGTCCACAGAGATTATGCCAACAAGTCATGTCCTGGCGATTATCTTTATAACAAACACGACGAAATTGTGAAGGAAGTTAATAAAAGGCTCAGAACGTCAAATACATCGGAAATTTCATTTTCGACAATGCAAAACGAGATGAACACAGACCCAAGCTGCCTACCGTACAAAGTGAAAGTTATGATTCCGGATTTGAATATTCGCAAAGGCCCAGGTATAAACTATGCTAAAAC
>JABUSY010000023.1 GCA_021442455.1 Lachnospiraceae bacterium
GATACCTCAACCAGATACCTCAACCAGATACCTCAACCAGATACCTCAACCAGATGCCTTACCTAACTAGATCCGCCACTACAACTGAAATGCCCTGCTCTTTTCGGACTATTAAAAATAGATGAAACAAACCATTTTCTGACAAACTCTCGTCGATCACCACACTCCAAAAATATCAGCAAATGTTGAAAATAAAGTTTGTTTCATACATAGAATACTCGTACGCTTGAAACTCCCGGAAAATGCAAATGTTATAGACTTTCTGGCTTAGTATCATAGGAAAAAGCATCCTCTAATAACATTTATCAGGATAAAGATAAAAAGGTATAATACACAAATGACAATTGCGTGTAAATATAGTGCTATATACCTACAGCTATTCTAGACAATTTAATCAAGCAATTATTTTTCTTTTTAGCCCCCAGCTTATCACAGAGCAAATAATCTTAATCCAGTATATTGCCTGTCCTACACTTCGTATTTGAATCTTGGAACCAACGTTTCCATAAGCTAATTTTCTCCAAATAGAGACCCTCCTGTCAGTTGTTTTTTGATTCTGATCAAAAAACAACTGACAGGATCGATCTTCTTTCATTTTTTTCAGATATAACACTTGACATCACTTGCTAGAACATCAAATAAGTATGCTATCAAGTTAAAAAAAAATTGAGTATATAAAAAGTCAAACTACACCTCTAGAGAAGTAAATATTTGTATGCCACTGCCTGGAAGAAAACTGAGCGAAACCAGCTCTTACCACAAGATGTTGAGTGATCCTATATACGATACTCGACGCTATCATACATTATAGAAAATACCATAAAAACGATATTTTTCCAGCGCGAAACGGGATTCGAACCCGCGACCCCAACCTTGGCAAGGTCGTACTCTACCCCCTGAGCTACTCGCGCACTGCATTTTGAAATATTTTAAACTATTTTTGCGATAATGTCAAGCATATATTTTCATTTTTCTTATTTTGTTATTTAAAATAACAAAGTTGTTGCTTATTTCTTCACTCCAATGCTTTAAATTTTCCATTATATATTAAATTCACTACACTTTTAAACACCTGGTCCCACTATTTCCATGGTCTCAAAATAATATAAGTTTCAGAACAAGATAGTCTATTGAACTCAAAACCAAACATTTCATCAAAGCCAGAGTTTTCTTTCGTTAGCCTCAGGATAAAGATTACTGTATATTCTTTCAACTACTTCATTAACCTGCACTTTTATATTTGACCGCCTCTCCGTCGTTATATATTGTACGATGTCCAGCATCAGATGTATCACATATTTCTTCTCTTCGTGAATATCATCATATTTTCCTTATCCTTCCGCAAGCTGCAAATAAAAAGTAAATAATACTGGATGTAAAAACATAAATTATACGCTCCCTGTTCTCCGGCTATTTCACCAACTCAAGCGTTTCATACATCGCTGCTTCGGAGGATATGCCCCACCTAAAGTTCTTTCGATCTATTCTCTTTGTCTTTGTCTGCTAATTTGAGGCCACTAAAAAATACACCTCATCTTTTACCAGAAATATTTTATCATAAATTAAAAACGGTCAGAAGCAAACAATATTTTTTCCGCCAGCCAAACAAGCTCGATCCTTGTATTGTGAAAGTAAATTCAACAATCGTTGTTCTAAAACTTCAGGCCCCCTATCTGCTATTATATATCAATGCTGCTGGCATTCTCCAGACCGTCTATACTTAATACTCTCCTATACTTATACTATTGCAACCCGCCGATCATATCACTTCCTAAAACTCAACATAGAACCGCTTCAGTCCCAAATTAACATAAACTCCTAATCATGTTTCATATGCTTATTTGTTGCTGCAAAAATATTTTTAAACTTAATACTTAATCTGAAATAAAGTAAGTAATGGTCGCTCACCAGGCAACAACTATTCTTCCGGGATAAATGCAAAGAAATATTTCAAAAGTGATAGTAAAAATTTCTGCCATGAAAAAGTATTCCACAATCAATATCCTTTCCTGTACGACAAGGCCATATATTGAAACGCCTGCATAATAACAGCTTTCTCTGTTAAAAAGTTTCCGATGACACCGCAGACTTTCCTACATCTCTCTCATATTCGCGTTCGCTCCATTAACAATAGCTCTGCAGACGGCAGAAACTATATTGTAAACGGCATACTATTTTCCTCTTTGGCAACCTCTTTTCTCGATCTCTATCTCAGCCTACTACTACAATAATCCCATTAGAATTGAAAATCTGCCACAAACAGGTTCGGTTAGCTCCATTTAGGTTCTTTAAGTATATCGAGAAGAAGCTACTGTATCATCACTGCTGAATATTTTCTTCCTTCTACAAAATCTATAACTTACATAAACCTACATACATAATTGAATAACTAACCAAGTATTAAAACCACATCATATCCCAGTTTGGCCGCACGTTCGATATAAGTCTAACCTTACTTTGTTGTTTTCATCCACATCCAATAAGTTTATGATTCTCAATCACTTCTCCATGTACACCAAAGGCGAAATTCAATGACGGAAGAACATCTCAAATATCATATCATCATTTTCGCGGCCAGACCTGGAACAGACATACTTCCAATATGATAGATAACAATACAGTTATATTGGAACATAGAAAAATCAATTCTTATACAATTTGATATCCACAAGCGCATTTTGTTCTTTCTTTAAGCCAATGTATTCTGCATAATCGCGAATGATATCTGAGTAAAATAGGTACACACTTCCTCTGTATATTCGCATTATACAGCAAAAAATTTCCAAAACACAATTTATGTTTAGCCTGATTTTTCTGTATATAAATTTTTCAAAATCCATAAACGATCTTTGTAAAAGACAGCGACAATTTTACGAACACAAACTGCGGCTACTTTTATCGTGACCGAAGAAAAAAACAATATCAAATGCAATCTGAATCTTCAACAACATACGTTGATTACGGCTCCCATCGAAGATTTTTTTGAACTGTAGATAAAATTCAAAAATATGAACAAGTAAAAAAACTGGACAGACGCAAGCAGAAAGTTACAAAAAGATAATGAAATTAGTGTAGATATACTATTATCGAAATACTTCTATGCTGACTGATTGAAAGAAATTTTCTGTTATCTAAACACTGAAACAAAATTGGCTTTGATACCAACTTCCGAGAGATAAAGTCGATAATTTTGCAGGTACACAATGTTTGTACTAGTGCCGCCGTCATACAAGATAACTGCATACTATTATGCAATTAAATTTCTTAAGAATTTTAATTATTATTAATTTTTTTTTAAATTTCAAAATTTTCAACTTGTATTATAGTATAATGATTTTATTTACTGATGTGACTTTGCGGTCTTTCTAAAACTGCTAGGCTACTCTTCCGGAAACATAATATTCGTTAATAGTGTTAGTATCAATCGAACAAAAATGCTATATTTGATCTACAGAAAATTTAATATTGGTAAGGAGATTATACATGGGCGCATTTATTAAATTGTTAAACTTTACACTGCTATCCTTTTTCAATTGCTGCTATGCTTACCAGTTTGTGTACCTGCTAGTCAGTCTCTTAAGAAAAGATCCAACAGATCAAAAAGAAATTCATGAAGTACCAATGCATCATTTTGCTGTCTTGATACCTGCTAGAAATGAAGAAGCAGTAATCAGCGGTCTTTTGGGGAGTCTTGAGCAACAGACATATCCTTCTGAGTTGGTCGATGTCTATGTAATTGCAGATAACTGTACCGACCGTACCGCTGAGCTATCTGCTCGTCTAGGTGCTTTTGTCATTGAACGTTGCTTTGATCATACAAGAGTTGGCAAAGGATATGCGCTAGATTATGCCTTAAAACAGATTGATGCCGAAAAAGGCATCAGCCATTATGATGCTTTCCTGTTTTTTGATGCAGATAATGTCCTGGACTCCGGTTATCTTGCAGCAATAAACCGTACCTATACGCAGGGATATGACATAATTACCAGCTACAGGAATTCTAAAAATTATGACACCAATTGGATTTCTGCCGGTTATGCTCTGTGGTTTTTAAGAGAATCGCGTTTGCTGAATGAGGCTCGAATGAAATTAGGTACAAGCTGTGCTATTTCCGGCACAGGTTTCCTTATATCTTCAAAAATATTATTGAAAGACAGGGGATGGAAATATACCCTGTTGACAGAGGATATTGAATTTTCTACCGATCATATCATACAGGGTCATAAGATTGGCTATTGCAAAGCTGCAATTCTCTATGATGAACAGCCGATCACATTTCGCGCTTCCTGGAACCAAAGGTTGCGCTGGACAAAAGGCTTCTATCAGGTATTCCTCAAGTACGGGAAAAAATTGTGTAAAGGAGCTGCTATCGAACAAAATTTACAGTGTTATGACATGCTGATGGTCATTGCTCCAGCAATGTTAGTAACACTAATTTCCCTTCTGACAAACCTATTTTTCGATATATTCGGATTCTTAACCAGGAACCTATACATTAGTCAGACAGCCACAATTGCGTTCATCGGCTGTCTGTTAAATATTTATATATCATTGTTTCTCTTTGGCGCAATAACTCTTCTGGCCGAACAAAAACGGATTTATTGCAGCAAACCTAAGCAGATATTATATCTGTTTACTTTTCCAATTTTCATATTTACTTATATCCCGATGGCAGTAATTGCATTGAAAAAGAACATAACATGGAAGCATATTCCACACACAATTCTGTGTACCCCGGATCAGATATGCAAGAAAAAAAACACTAAAGTAACTGAACAGTAAAGAGTACATTTTTCGCATAATTCCTCTAATCAGTATTCTTCTTTAATCGAATACTCCACTTTGTCGATGCAGCTAGACATATAGGCAGTACTCTCGGATACTATGTACCTCAGGGGATGTGACATCTCCTGAGCGAGCAGGAAAGAATGCTTTTTCTTGATCCCACATTTCAGCTCTTTCAGTCTGCTCCGAACTCTTCCTTATCCAGATTATCCATCTTTGTTTCCAATCCTCTTAAAAAATGCCTATTCAACAAACGCAATACTTTTCACCGCACTTATAGACATCGGTCACAACAAGACTGATACAGCCGCTTCCTATTCATATCTTCTATCTTCTCAAATATTGTCTGTTCCAAAAGCTTAAACTTCTTAACACTCGCATTGTAATTGAACGCAAATATGAGCAAAATTCCTTTAAGCAACGAAGTTAATCTAAACAAAATTATTGCGACTGATAACTCCTACAAAAGCCCTATGTCTAGTTTGTTATAATAGTTCAGATAAATTTTCATATCACAGTACATTTTTGGTCATCACTATGGTTTACTATCTCCACATCCTGTTCATAAACCTCTATGATTTCCTGATAACCAAACATTTTGGTATAAACAGGGATTATTATATCGAAACATTTTTATAATTTTCTTCATACAGATAATACAGTTGTATCCCAGATCGGAGGCTATAATAATCTCCAATCTGAACAACCGCCTCAAACGATTCATACAAATAGGAAGTGTATCTGCCAGCCCCCTGCAATCACTCAATTCTTTAGTATAATGTTTAGGTTCTGTATGACCTTCGTAGGAACATACTCTAAAAGTAGGTTCTTGTTTTCTACGGAGTTAAAAACAGGATCATAGTCAAATATAAACCTGAAGTGCCTCCAGATTATCAATAAAAAATGTCCTTTTTTACACATCAAAAAAACAAATGATCAGAGCTATCCGAGAGTAAGGAATGCTGTAATTCAAACTCTCATCTAACATCTTCAAAATTAGGATTGATAATAACAAACCTTCAGTAATATATACATCTTTCGAAACATTTCATTCACATTGAACCATCGAATTATCATCTCATTGTTCAAATAATTTGTCCGGTTCATCACCCATTCTCGCGGTATATCATTTTTCATTTCCTTCCAAATATTGAATGAAAACTGCTTCTGAACACGCCTCCCAATATAGCCTCAATAGCAATTAGTATTTCTATAAAGGAATCAATAATTAAAAAACTAAAGTATTCCATAATTACGTCACTTGATACTTCCTTTTTCTTCATCTTCGGTACAGCCTGGCATTTTACAGCTTTTCTTTTGTTACCTCTCATACTAGATTTCAAAAAAATCGTCGCTGACAAATTTTCTTGTTTCCTCTTTTAGATAGCAATATTTTCGTTTGAAACTCTTTTCAACTACAAACACTCTGTCTTTCGCTGCCTTATAAGCCTGTAGAATTTCAGAATGCTTCGGACGATGCTTCAATTTCCAAACACTTTAGTTGTATATAGTTTATGTTGATACACTATATTGATGATTGTAGAAATAATTGAAAACATATTCCCTTGTAGGAAGGGAACATTGCCCCATATTGTTTCTATATCCTTGGAGTTTGTTGGTTACCAAAAAATATTCGAAAATGGATATTCTTCTTCAATAAACTATTTTAGAAACTGAACAGAAATATAAATTTGTTTTTTGTCAATATTTATTACAACCATTCCACCTTCCTTCTGAACAACAAAGTTTTCTTTACTTTCAAACTATGAACATCCCATCACTACCATATGAATCTAATAGCTCTCTCCTCCATCATTCAAAACCACGTCATCCTGGAAAATGTTTAACAAAGTAAGAGACACATCAATAATATTTTACATCTTAATATCATCGCTACAAAATTTTCTTAATGCCACGAAATACTTCTTCACAAAAAAATACATAATAGTTTAATCTAAGATCTTTGAAATTGTCTACTTATCAAAAATTAACATGGCTTTTCGCCATTCACGAAAAATAAATCAATCTAACTCCTATAACTACTTTTTCAGTGATCAGAAAATCATTAGCTATCAACTCACATCTAAAGAATAATTTTCTCTTATACGATTTTTCTGTCCATTCATGAAGCTTTCGCCATCTCAATAATATCTTTCAGCGTTTTCAAATTGCCCCTCTCTACTCCCATGTCCTGTGCAAATATAAACCCAATCTATCTTGTTCAGGATAAAAATTTCTGTAAACTTTACCATAAAAAAATCTTCAGAACTTTCACTCTCTGAAAATATAGATAAAAAGCCTGTACGTTTTTAACTATGCCCCGTTGTAATAATGTTACACAATTTCAGTAGTGGAATTATCTGTTTTCCCTTCGTCCGGTGTATAAACATAATCTTCTCACACTGCGACTCAATATAAGCTCCGTACGTATAATTTTATATTTACAACTATTTATTTCACAATTTCTTTCTTTTCCCTCTATCTATTTGACCATTAATTTCTCCATGAAACAACTACTGCTGACGGAAAAACAGTGCTCCGATTACTTATATACAAATAAAAAAGCCCATATTTAGGAGCTTTTTTTGCCGACGACCGGAATCGAACCGGTACGAGTATTACTACCCACGGGATTTTAAGTCCCGAGCGTCTGCCAGTTCCGCCACGCCGGCAGATGGACGGAGATGGATTCGAACCATCGAAGCAATTTGCAGCAGATTTACAGTCTGTCCCCTTTGACCACTCGAGAATCCGTCCATAATGATACTGATATTATATAATATTATAACTAATTTTATCTACAATTGCAAGCTTTTTTATCACTAAAACTAGTGTTAGAAAATATTCCGAGTTCTTTCGATCGGAATATTTAGCTTCATACTGTTTTTATACCCAGTTTCCGGACATAACAGATTTCTTCGCACATTACTGCTTTATCCATTCCCTTGGCCTCATGAATTTCAATACTTTCTAGACACTCCCCCCCTATGGATGACAGTGTAAAACGGAAATAATCATGATGATGTGTAAGCTCATTCATAACAATAAATAGCAAAAGACATACAAAATGACGGCATATGGAGACCGCATGTCATCGCAAAAACTGTCTCGGTTGCCAAGGAAATAAAGAAGAATTAGCAAAATGCCATTTTCACAGGTTCGTTTATCCATGTAAAAATCTCAGATAGAGTCAAAAAACAACACATTTACAATTGAAAAATATTCTTTTTTCAATGCAATTTTTTGCTTATTGCCCGCCGATCAGACTATTGACATTATCTTCCTTGAATAAATATTTTTCTGAGACAATCCTAAAAAGTTTTTTCACATATCCTTTTCCTTTTCTGTGATGAATAATTTTAAAAAAAATTTGTCATTTTCCCAATGGAAACTAGTTTGCATACGCTACTTAAGCATTAAATCCTATTTTTTCTGTCTTTCGAAATCATTCCGAATCCCGTTCTCCGTCATTATAGCATGAATGGTTGTTGCCTGAAGCCTTAAAGACATACGGATAGGATATATCCAAAATAAAATACTCCCAACTTTTTTGTCAACGCCTAAAATAGCTTTCATTAGCTCCTTTCTTCTTGTTGATGCTAGCAACCCGCTGAAACTAAGCAGCTCTCCGTCACGCATAAAACTTCTTCTCCTAATTTTTCTGTTCCTAAAGTAAAAATATTGGAACAAATTTCATAGCCTATCATCATATTCACAAACTTTATCTATGCTCTTCATATCCTAACATATCCTCATAGCATTCATTATACAGCTATGTCCTGATATTCGAAATTCGTTCACTCATCAGAAAAAATTTTTTCATGACATTAAAACTCACTTCCATTCATCAGAAAGTTTATAATCTGTATCAACCAAGGCTTGTACTAATCCAAAGCGTTTTGTAATATGTCCTTAATTTTTCTTCATTTGTAACTATTTTTTTTATATGACTTCTAAATAATTTCCCCAGGCTTATAGCCTCAATCAATATTTTGGAAGACTTAGAATGATTTTTGAAAAAACTTCCATGGAAAATTTTTACCTCTTTAATCCAAACCAGAATCTTCACATGCCAATCAAATGCACAAAGAAGATCCATACCTTCAACGACAACATTGTCAAGTGCCGCCCATTGTCGCTCCTAGAAGATTTGCCAAAGCCTCTCTCAGCGCATAGTATTCGCTCTAATCAGATTCTCTAAAATTGTCAGAGTTTGCTATTCTGTTGTATCACCTCAAGCATATTCCTGATATGCTAATCTTTCTCTATACAAGACATATTGCTCCTTTCACAGAGTTAATTCATAAGTCTAATTATCGCCTGATCCTTCGACATTACTTTTCCATAGAACCAAACTAACCAATACATTCCATCTAATAATTATTCATATAGAAGTTTACACTGCTCACACTACACAATACCACTATCCAAGTTTACAACTGAATATCCCAACTTTTGCTGCTTCATTATTGCTTAGAAGACAGACACTGTAATCTACACTGTCCCAAAAATCAAATTCATATTTTCCAGATTCTACGCTTTTTTAGGCTCCATATTTGGGCATTCGAAGTTGTACACTCTCTTGCTTCTGCAGCGACCAGTTCGTCTGGCGTACCAATCTTTTTCAAGAATATCATACTAATTCAATATTCCCACATCGTCTCCTGCATTTTTATTGTGATTTGTTTTTTATCCAAACAGACAAATGAGAATCATGTCATAAAAGCTAATCTGTATTTTCAAAATTTTATACATTAACTGATTGACAAAATTGAAGGTTATCTGCATCTTTCACGCTATAACGACTATATCACCTTCATCTTTCAGAGGATCATATCTCTTCGAAGAAAGTAAAATATTTCCTCTAGAACTACTACGGTATACACAGCAACACAGATGAATTGTCTTATACATAAAAACTGCATTACCTCAAAGTTCAACTAACAATTCAAAATATACTAGTCATCACAAGCAAGAACAGGTCCATACCATACTACCTTGTTTTTGAACATAATCAGCCATATAGTAAAAATATGATTATGATTGCACTTTTTTATGGTATTGTATATAACGATAATTATTTAGTCTGAAAGCTTTTTAGTTATTCTGGATTCAACCATGCATTTTTATTTCAAATTCATCAAAAGTTGTTCCCGGAATTTATAATATCTTCAAGGATCAATCACATCCTTCCCTTTCAGAGCGCAAAACAAACAAATTTTTCTCCCCTCGTACTCATGGATAATCTCTTCACCAAATTTTCTCATCTGGGTTTCAACCCATCTCTTCTTCTATTTATTGTCCGCATTCTCGCAGTAATATGTATTTCCTTCTGTTATTTGTATATGCATGACATGTCTCGTATTATTGTCTATTTTGCAGTTTTCACTAATGCGGTATCCAACCACCCAGAAAATTTCCGTTCCGGAAGCTAAAAGCGGTATGTAATCCCTTTCATCCCTTGGAATTTTCTGATTGATCATATAATCTTTTAACTTCTTTCTTCTTCCATTTTGATCAATTACAAGAAAATCTCCTTGTTGTCTAGTTCGAATAAGCAAATCGTTTTTTATTTTATTATAATCCAACCATTTCGTATACGCCTTTTTCGGAATTATTGCATCGTTTCTCTCATAAATTCCACAAACGACTTCATATTTCCCAAAGAAAAATCTCGCACTACTTCCAACAGGTACTAGGCTCTCCGACAACGAAATTGGCTCCAGATTCTGTGATCCTACTCCTTCATCTGCCTTCAAGCAGACTCCATGGTAATCCCTAATCCCCGTAATTCCATAAGGTAAACAGATTCTTTTCCCCGTCTGCATGCTCATCAGCTCTCTGACCATAGACACATGGCTACGAGTAAAATCTTTCCTAGAACCTGCCAACCTTTTCAGGCATTCTAATACTATATAGCCCTGAAGAATTTCAGGTTCCATGAAAAATTTCTCCAGAATTATCAAGCAATTCTCCCGATCCAGAACAAGCTCCTTCATCCGCTTCAGAGCCTCTTCCTGTAGAAAACGCCCAGCTGCTTCAAGATCTCCCGCTGCCTCTGCCATATGTCGAACTGCCTGCTTATTGACACGCCCTTCTAGATAAAATATCACTCGATGTCTGATACCATTCCGCGTATAAGTATGATCCATGTTGGTACTATCTGTCCTCCAAACAATCCCTCTGTTGTTTAGATCATGCTCTATTTCTTCCCGGCTTATACAAAGCAGCGGTCGGATAATCGCTCCGTTGACAGGACGGATCGCTGCCATCCCCGGAAGGGATGTTCCTCTAGAAAGATGGAAAAGTAAAGTCTCCGCTACATCCTTTTGATGATGAGCCAAGGCGATCTTCGTGGCACCATGTCGCTCCAAACATTCTTGATATGCCTGCCAACGCATCATCCGCCAGGCCTCCTCCAGCCCCATATGATTTTCCGTCGTTAGCTTCCCAACCAGACGATCATAAACGAAGAGCGGTACTCCCCGCTCTTTACAAAGTTGTTCCACAAACACCTGATCTCCAGCACTCTCATCTCCTCGGAACCCATGATTCACATGTACCGCCTGCAGCTTGAGAAACAGTTCCTCTACCAGCTCCTGGAGAAGCAAGAGCAAATACACAGAATCGGCACCTCCGGAAAGGCCTATACAAACTACATCTCCCGGCAGCATCATCTGATATCGATTGATATACTCCAGAATTTTTTTCTTCATTATACAAACTCCTGACTTTTAGCTCCTACGATTTTCCGCACGCCTGCCACAAGTACCGCTATATCATCTCTTCAAACGAATACTCACAGTAGCTCAGCATTCCTTTCCAGTATGACTTGTATCCAAATTTTCTGAGCAATGTGCTGTTGACATCCAGCAATATTTCCTTCATGCTCTTCTTCCTCCTACTTCAACAACACATCCAGTACTTCATCAATAATCATTACCAGATCATCTCTATCATATAGCTTTCTAACAAAGGTACGCAATTCAAGTACTGTACTAAAACCCTCCAGCAAACTAATAAAGCTGATCATATCAATATATTTAATTTTTCTGGATAAAAATTGTGAAAGCTTCAACTTTCAGGAAGCTGTAAATGCTGCTATGAAAATTCAACAAATTTTAGAGTATAAATATTTCCAGCAATTCCTCAACCTCCTTGCTCTCACAACTGTCTACCAGACCAAGGACTCATACCATTTAAAAGACACATTATCAGCTGCCTATCCTAAGTGCAACAAATACAGCTATCTCATAAAACTTTAGTTAGCTTTAGCTGTAATTGTACAATACTCGGTAATTTCTATCCTCCGTAAAGAATACCGAAATATACCTCTTTGGAAATGATTAACCAAATATCACACTTTCTAGTTTACTCCTAATGACTGTGATACTACAAATATCTTCTGTAACTATCTACTATAATATACAAAACCTCTCTCAGCTACTTTTCAACTACTAACCAATTCTCAAGCAGCCGATTATTCCACAAAAATAAAAATTCTGTCTGATCCTAAACATACTGAAATTTTTGACCCGTTAATACAACATTCTCTTCAATCTCTGAATTCTAAAGCGATCTGATTCTTCTTTCTCGATCTTCAACTCATTCAAAAATTCATATTTCTATTGATATACCAGGTGACAGCAAAAAAACTCTAATAGGTCTCTGCGTTCGAATATTTAAAACAGATGTTCTTTTTCATTTTATTACTTCCACTTCCGGAGCTGTCAAGCATTTTTTCTGTGAATAGTGTTCATAATCAAATAATCTTCCCCATCTCCTGTATTACTAAGACACCTATAATCTCAGACATAACTATCTACATCTAATTCTACTTTTTGCTCAATCCAACTTCTACCAAATATTCTTTTAGGACATCACTAAGAATCATCGAACAAATATTAATCTGATTCCTTAAATATGATCTCATTGTCTTTAACAAGACCCAGCTTACCCTTCGCTACTTTCTTCAGATATGCGTCGCTCTTCATATATTTTTGCATCTCGCTGATATTTTCAGTTCTCTGCTTTTCATTCTTTATCTGCTGCTTCAATTCATCAGTCAATTGTTCTCTGAACGACAGTGTA
The DNA here is from genome assembly GCA_021442455.1 of Lachnospiraceae bacterium. Taxonomy (GTDB): domain Bacteria; phylum Bacillota; class Clostridia; order Lachnospirales; family Lachnospiraceae; genus Scatomonas. Next base: position 12,877 of record JABUSY010000023.1, read on the forward strand.
GCATTTAATTTCTGCCCCTGCACCAGCAAAATCAACATGAGTACACATACAACAAAAATAATCTCTATCATTGTCGCTTTATTTTGATATACTTTCATTGTTTTACAACTATTTTTGCTTTTCCCTTTTGCCATATTTCCCTCCGAAAACACATTTTTTGTTTCTAAATTTCTGGAATCAATGATATCTGCTTCCTTTTTTGTTTTGTTTTTAACATTGTTTACATATCCATCTTATCTTATGATATTTCTAATATTTTTACACTTATTCAGCACTCATACATCGCATTGGATTAAAAAAATACTGATGCTTTCAGAAGATATACATACTTTCAAGCAAAAATTTTCAATGTTTTCCTCATAAAATTTACTAAAACACAAAAACAATAAATAAAATTCTCTGCGGTCGTTAATATTTCCCCATACCATAAAGCTTGACAGAATATTATCAGAATATCATATCATAGAAAAACAGTAATCTTACTCCATAGTGATATAACCAATAGTAGCAATTTCCTGATCATATATTTCTTTTTCATTTCATATTGAATAAGATCTTCAATATATCGCTTGCTTTCGCCTAGGCCAACGCCTTAGTCGGCTTAGTATTTAATGAGCACTCTTCTTTCATTTAACACACACTTTCTTGATTACGCTTCGGCACTTGATCAACTGAGACCATTTACAAATTATTTATCAAACTCTATACATTAGTTCATCATATCCTTTAACGCTTTTCCAGCTTTAAACTTTGGAGTTTTGGATGCTTTGATCTGCATATAAGCTCCAGTCTTGGGATTTCTTCCCTGTCTTGCAGCTCTCTCGGATATCTCGAAAGTACCGAATCCTACGAGCTGTACTTTTCTTCCCTTCTGCAATTCTACAGAAACAACATTAACGAAAGCTTTCAAAGCTGCTTCGGTATCTTTCTTAGATAACTGAGTTTGCTCAGCTATGGCTGCTACTAATTCTGTTTTATTCATGAATAAATTTCCTCCTGTATCATTCTTAAAACTAAATTAAGATCAAACACCCACTTTTTTATGGAAATGAGTGAATGCTATCATAACTCTACAAATATTTATATACTCAGGATACCCCATTTGTCAAGATTATTCCAATGTTTCATACATTTTTAAGAACTTGCTAAGGGCTTTTATCGCCACGTATATATTTCCCATAGACCCAAAATTTCAAATCTGCAGTAGAGCCTCTCCTGTTTGCTTTCAACTTTTCCTCTTTCAGCATTTATTTCTAGCTATTTAACACCGTCTGGAAAGCTGTCCTTCTCATTCTAAAACACTTCCATAAATTATTGGGACAGCTTTTTCAGGATTTTGTAAGTCCGTATCAAAGACGAAGGGCTACACGAGATCACTGCGATTTCTTTCTCAGACGCTAAATTCCCTCTTATTTTTTCTTCACTTTTCCCAGTTCTGGAACACCTGCTGCTTCTGTATTCATCTTCCATTTGATGGTGTCCACCATGTTATTCAATTTGAACAGTCCAACTACATCAGCAATTTGTCTGCGAAGGCATACTGCTATCATCAACATTTCCCCAACTTCTCACAGAGATTCTCTGACTTACCTATCTCTTCCAGAATCAGGATACCATCCGCCACACTTTATAGGCTTTCTTCCATCATGATTTTTTTTCAACGTTGCATGACTTCTACTCCCGCTCCTAATGACAGTCCTCTGAAGCGCACAGCTGCTCTACGATCCTTTAAAAATCTTCATACATAATTTTTTTATTCATAGTTCACATTATTTTCTGAATCATATCCAGAACCTCTCTACCCATCTTCTCAGATTTCTCATCAGCATCAACCAAAGAAGTGCCTTTAATTCCATAGTAAAATTTAATTTTCGCTTCTGTACCTGAAGGTCGAATACAAAGCCATGCATCATCCTCCAAGTCATAATACAGGACATTGGAGCTGGGGAGTCCCGTGGTTTCTGTCTCTCCGGTGACCAAATTCACTTTTTTATCCTCTTTATAATCTCTAACAACCTTTACCCAGTAGGAACCGATTTGTTTTGGTGGATCCTTTCTCAGGGTATTCATGATCTTCTGGATCTTGGCCAAACCTTCAATATCTTTCAGCATAATGGATTGGCTGTTATCTTTGTAATAACCGTATTTCTTATACAGCGCCAGCATAGCATCCCAAAGTGTCATATTCTTCGTCTTGTAATATACAGCAGCTTCACAAATCGCCATCGCAGCTACGATGGCATCCTTATCACGTGCATGGGTGCCGATTAGGCAACCATAGCTTTCTTCAAATCCGAAGAGATACGTTCCACTGCCAGTGGCCTCACAATTCCAGATTTCCTGCCCGATATACTTAAATCCGGTCAACACCTCAATAAATTTCACTCCATAAGATCTTGCGATCACGCCTGCCATATTTGTTGAAACAATTGTAGAGATCATGACTCCATCCTCCGGAAGTCCCATTCGATCTTTTCTCTGTCCGATTTCATAATCTGCTAGCAAGCAGCCGGACATGTTTCCTGTCATCGTATGATATTCGCCTGTACTGGAATCCTTCACCCGTATGCCCAAGCGATCCGCATCAGGATCGGTACCCAGCACTATATCCGCATTCACTTCCTTGGCCAGCCTCAGTCCTAATGTAAATGTTTCTTCTGCCTCAGGATTTGGACAACTCACAGTTGGGAATTCTCCATCGGGAAGTTCTTGCTCCTTCACGATATATACGTTTTCAAATCCTAACTCTTTCAGCACACGGCGAACAAGAATATTGCCACTTCCATGGAGAGGCGTGTAAACGATTTTCAGTTCTTTTCCAATCTCCCGAATGCAATCAATGTGTAAGACTTGCTTCTTCAGTTCCTCAATATATGCATCGTCCATCTCCTCTCCAATCACCTGATACATTCCCTCATGTTTTGCCTTCTCACGGTCCATCGTTTTTATATCATTATAATCCATAATCTTCTGGACCTGATCCATAATTCTCGTATCATGCGGTGAGGTAATCTGCGCTCCATCTTCCCAATACACCTTATATCCATTATATTCCGGCAGGTTATGGCTAGCCGTAATATTGATGCCCGCAACACATCCAAGCTTCCGAAGAACAAAAGACAACTCCGGCGTCGGCCGTAAAGACTCAAATATATACGCTTTGATGCCATTAGCCGCTAGGCAGAGGGCTGCTTCATCTGCAAATTCAGGAGACATCCGTCGGGAATCATAAGCAATCGCTACACCCTTCTTCTGCTCGTTGATATCCAGAATATAATTGGAAATCCCTTGCGTAATTTTCCGAACAGTATAAATATTCATTCGATTAGTCCCCGCTCCAATAATGCCTCTAATCCCAGCTGTCCCGAACTCCAGCTCCTTATAAAATCTCTCTTTTATCTCGTGCTCGTCATCCGCAATGGCATGCAGTTCCTTTTTGGTTTTCTCGTCAAAATAAGGATTAAGCAACCAGAATTCATAAATTTCCCTGTCATCCATATTGACACCTCCGTGGCGTTTGAGATACCTAATATCTATGCCTATTATATATCAAAATACCTCAAAAAATCGAAAAATTTGGTTTTGTTTTTTATATGATCGGAACAGTGAAAAAACGTTACCACCTCCATACCTCTCATGCCAATTCTTACAGCGACTTTTTTCAGTTCTAAAGTTTTCAGTTGACTCTTTCTCCGATCATATAAATTAGTTGATAGTTTGTTTTATATGACTCATCTAATTCAATTTATCCTTCGTCCTGCAATTCACAGAAATATCGTTATCAGAAGTCTCATCCATTCTCGGTACAATTTTTCTTCGGTTACTTGTTATAAACGCCGAATGAATATCCAATGCTGTCGTTCTACTGAGTATGTCGACACTTTCCGGTATTAGAAGGTATCAACCTTTGCAAATTTTTCATCTATCACAACATAAACTGCCTTATACTCACCCCCCCCTCAAAAAAACAGAGAGAGTTTTATTTTTAGTTAGACTATGTTCTTCTAAGAATTTTTTATTTTTTCCTGTTAACATAAGCCCCATAATGCTTCAACCGCTATAAAAATGCTTTCAGCTAAAAAGCAAAATTCCCTATTTTCTTACTGATAACAGCGTCTTACAGCACAACCGAGAGAAATATTACGAACGCTTCTCAGTAGCTCCTGTACAAGGGTATTCTGGGAGCTCCGAAAGAATATTTATTTGCTTTTTTTCAAAACAGCCTATTCCTATTATATCAAACGGAATCATCTTCTAAATAGATCTATCTTTTCCCACACATTCAGCTTTCATGTTAAAGATTACAAAACGATTGAATATCTCCAGCACTTTTATCAACAGGCAGGAACATTCCTGACATAACCGACTGATTTAATTACAGTCTTCCATATCAATATCGCACCATCAATCGATATGCTGTTCCAAAATTCACCGACTGCGCATTACTCTTTAAAAATGTTTTAAAAAAGCACACAACAATCGTAGTCACTAATCTAGTGACCGGCTTCCATACTAATCGGAACTCCGAAGAGTACGACAGCATCCCAAGTTACATCAAATGGTATCGAAAATATTTTGAACATGCTGACCAAAAGTGCCGAATCTGAAATCACCAAAGAAGTAATGTTTTTTATTTTTCCTCATTTTCAATATAATCCTTTCAGGCTGTTCATAACCATTCTCCTTTTTTATACTCGTAAGACTTATATGTGTATAATAGCAGCTCTCTTGTTGCGATATATGCCATCCGCTTCCCTATGCCTCCATATTGCACCTTCAGCGTTTTCTATAATATCCGTAAAAATATTCTACCACTTTCGTACATTTTTAATATTCTGGTCCGCATTCCATTATCCGCGCACACAAGGATTAATATTTCCTCCAGCATCACTTACCCGGCTTTTGTGAACACCGATTTGTCAACATTAATCTGTGCCAGAATATCCTCATTAACCATATGCTCTGGTCGATGGCATTCTGCACCTATTCTATGATTTTTTAAGCCTTCAGTAAATGTTTTCCCTAAGTCCATATTTCGTTGACCTCCTATTTTTATCAAATCAACGTTCTTGACTGATTCTGTTTTTTACAAAATCCAGCAAATATGCTTTGTTATTTTTATCAGGTTCATTAAGTACTTCCTCTAAAGCCGCATTCAGAAGTTCACCGACTTCTGGACCTGGCCTTCCTCCTAGGGAAAGAATGTCCCCCCCTGTGATCTCTAAGTCCTTCAATTTTAGGCATTGGCCTGCCTTCATTATTTTTTTATATATCATAAATATCTTAATAATCCGCTGAAGTTTCAACGTTTTGTATATCTCACTCTGCGCCAGGCTATCTGCATTCTGTACTTTAAGCAAAAGTGGAAATAATTCCGTGCCAACTTTGTGGACTGCACGGCGCACTTCTTTTTCTTCAGGCTGTATCCTCCAGTCATGATATTTTACTAATAAAATCACCTGACGCATTGTACTATTATCTATCTTCAGCCGCTTCATGACTGCTTTTGCTATCTCCATTCCCAGATCTCCATGACCCTTAAAATGATCGATATCATTTTCATCTGTAGTATGGCAAAAAGGTTTTCCGATATCATGAAACAGCATGGTCAACCGCAGTGTCTTGTCCGCTTCTACAGCACACATACTTTTCAAAGTGTGTTCTCCTACAGTATAGCAATGATGCGGATTATTTTGTGGAGTCTTCATCATTTCATCAAATTCTGGCAAAATAATTTTTGTTATTCCTACTGTATAAGCTACTTTTAAATAATCCGGATGATCAGAGGTAATCAGTTTCATAAGTTCAGAACAAATTCTCTCGGCACTGATCTTTTCGAGAGACGGAGCCAGACAAATGATACTTGCTACTGTATCTCTGTCAATATCAAAACTCAACTCTGCTGAAAATCGGACCGCTCGGAGTATTCTCAGTGCATCTTCTGTAAAACGTTCCATTGGATTTCCCACACATCGAATCATTTTTTTCTGAAGGTCATCCATTCCTCCGTACAGATCCACCAGGCCATCTACATCATTATATGCTATGGCATTGATCGTAAAATCTCTCCTTTTTAGATCTTCGGCAAGGATGTCCGTAAAAGTCACTTTCTCCGGATGCCTGGCGTCCCTGTATTTTCCCTCTATCCGATAGGTAGTCACTTCATGAGCTTTACTTCCAACCAGAACTGTTACTGTCCCGTGGGTAATACCCGTATCTACTGTCCTGTTAAAAATTTTCTTTACTTGTTCCGGACGAGCTGACGTGGTAATATCCCAATCATCCGGCCGCCTTTTTAGTATACTGTCCCTGATACAACCTCCTACCGCATATGCTTCAAAACCGAAGGCTTTGAGTCTGTCAAGAATTGCTTTTACAGTAACAGGCAATTTTATTTTCAATATTTTTGTCTCCTTCATTTCTTTCTCATCCACCATCCACTACTATTATTGTAACATATCTTTTTCGACTGTCAAAGCAACAATTACACCAGATGACCTCTCACAACCTTATGAAATGAGCTTGGCGCCAATTTCTGCGGTTGAAAATCAGTCTAGATACTACCCGTTTTTTAAAATCTCCAGCTAAAAGATGGTAAAAGAATCCTAATCTTATTTCTGTTAAAGAATGGAACAGTTCGAGCAGATAAAATTTGACCTATATAGTTTAAAAATTTAAAACCTTGACAACCCCTGCAATTTATCTTAGAATAAAACGGAATTAATATGAACAGAGTGTTAATAGTGAATAGTACATGCTAGAAAATCCACAAGATGGAAGCCAGCCAGTGTAAGTCTTACGTTTGACAAAGATAGAATCGGCCCTTGAAGCCATCTAATTCTACAAGAAGCAGAACGTGCCAATTGCGTGTTAAGGCGATGAAGGAATAAATCTTCTGCAATGAAGGTAGTGGCACCGAATTAATTATCGGTTCCTGTCTGGAAAGTAATATTTTCATAGAAAAACAAATAAAATCTCTCCGAGAAATGTACACTCCGCTCCGCATGAAGACAATATGGTCACTGAATCGACCGTTTTTCGATATGCGAATCCGTCAAACCGAATTTTTGTATCTTTTGAGATGAGAAGATCAAAAAAGAAGGAGAAATATTATGGCAAAGAACAAAAAATTAGTAGAAGCCATCACATCCATGGAAGACGATTTCACTCAGTGGTATACAGATGTGATCACGAAAGCAGATCTCATAAGTTATACCGGCGTAAAGGGCTTCATGGTAATCAAGCCGGCTGGTTACGCCATCTGGGAAAACATTCAGCATGAATTGGATCGACGCTTTAAGAAAACAGGCGTGGAAAATGTATATCTTCCTATGTTTATTCCTGAAAGTCTCCTGAAAAAAGAAGAAGATCATGTGAAAGGTTTTGCTCCCGAAGTTGCCTGGGTCACCCATGGAGGACTGGAATCACTTCAGGAACGCATGTGTGTACGTCCCACCTCTGAAACCCTTTTTTGTGATTTTTATTCCAGAAATATCCATTCTCACAGAGATCTACCGAAGATATATAATCAATGGTGTTCTGTTGTGAGATGGGAAAAAACTACCCGCCCCTTCCTTCGTTCGCGAGAACTTCTCTGGCAGGAAGGCCATACTGTGCACGCTACCGCAGAAGAAGCTGAGGCACGCACCATGCAGATGCTAAATATATATATAGATTTCTGCGAGAAAGTGCTTGCAATCCCTCTCATCAAAGGACGGAAGACCGATAAGGAAAAATTTGCCGGAGCTGAGGCAACATATACCATCGAAGCTCTGATGCACGACGGCAAGGCACTCCAATCCGGCACCAGTCACAACTTCGGTGATGGTTTTGCAAAGGCTTTTAACATTCAATACAGCGACAAGAATAATACTCTGAAATATGTACACCAAACCTCCTGGGGTATAACCACTCGCATGATCGGTGCCCTGATTATGGTACACGGTGACAATAACGGCCTGCTTCTTCCGCCCAGAATTGCTCCTATTCAAGTTATGCTTATTCCCATTCGCCATGACACTGCGAAAGTTCTGAACAAAATCCTTGAAATCAGAGAGACACTGAAATCCGCAGGTATCCGCGTAAAATTGGATGATTCTGAAAAAACCCCAGGTTGGAAATTTTCAGAACAGGAGATGCGCGGCATTCCTATACGCATAGAACTCGGGCCAAATGATATCGAAAATCATCAAGCGATCCTGGTCCGCCGGGATACTCGCCAAAAATATATAATCTCCATAAACGAGATTCCATCTAAAACTGCAGATCTACTCGAAGAAATTCAATCGAATCTGTATAATAAGGCTCTGACTTATAGAGATTCTCATACTTACGATGTAATTACTTATGAAGAATTTGACAAAACCATTCATCAGCGACCAGGTTTCATACGTGCCATGTGGTGCAACTGCCAAGAATGTGAGGACAAAATCAAGGGAGATTTTGCTGCCACCTCGCGCTGTATTCCCTTCGAGCAGGAACAGTTAAGTGATTTTTGTGTCTGCTGCGGAAAACCAGCTAAAAAGTTAGTATACTGGGGAAAATCATATTAATGTCATTACGGAATATTTCTGGAATTTTATATGACAGGAAACAGAAAATTACGCAGAAAAACCAGAATCGATATTGAGCGAAACTTGCGTTTTTCATTAAATTTCATTATAGTTTTTTGCTTGACCGTTTTTAAACGATCTATACTCATTGATACACAAACAGCATGGATTATTTCTTCGTTTAGAATATATTTGTTCCCGCAGCGTTTGAGTTCTCAATGACTTCACTGATTATATGTTATGCAAGCTGTCTCTTCATATACTTAATTTGCTAATTTTTCCAGATCTACAATTTTATCCAGTACAGTATTTAAGCAGATAACAATCACTTTCTTCATCCTACCAAACAGTTTGCACTGATTTTCTCTAGCATACAATATCCTTTTTCATGTCATCATAAATCGCCTCACTCACATCTTTCAAAATATTTCTATCTATATCTTTCACAGTATAAAACCTTTTTGATTCACATTCAAAATATAACTCACACCAAGGAGAGATTCCTTTTAACACTCCAAAACATAAATAAAATAAAACAGATCATTTCTGTCGTACTCTTACTGATATCATACCTTATCATTATCAGTTTTTCTCTGATAGATGCAAAGAATCACACTTTCCAGGTATCTCTGGCAAAAAACTCATCCATAAGTCGATTACCAATATTAATACTTTTCATACAGCTAATAAATTAGATCATCGTATCGAAAAATACGCTTTCATCGAGCTTCCATGTATTGTAAAATTAGGCTCACATCCTCTATGTCTTCATGATAAAGTAAATATATTGGTAGAGCAGAAAATATCTTTGACTATTTCCGCCCAGAAAGCTATAGAGAAACTGTAAAAATGTGTGTGCACATTACAAAATTTCTCCAAAAAGAAACTTTTCTGTCTCCTGCATATAAGGAAGAGTCGGTTCCTTCTTCTAATATTTAAGAATACTTTTAATAAACAAATCACTTTTGTAGTTGATGAGTGCCAAAGTTTTTCTTAAACTCTCTCAATGAATTTATTTCTCAAGAAGAGGCCTACAAATGCATTTATGCATACGTTGCACCTCGGAATTTATCGTTTTTTCAAATATAACCGCATCATGGCATCAACTTCCCAGCGTTTTTTGCTAAATTTCCAATTCGTCTCTCTCAATCCGAAACATCTTCAGTGGAAACAAACTATCATTTCATCACACAGAACTTCCGATTTTTGCAGATATCGCTCCCGTCTTTCTCTGCGTCAAAGTTTGTATACCGAAGAACATTCACTCTAGAATCGTTCCGAAACCGCAATATCAAATTTCAAACTCTATACTTGACTTTCGTTAGATTTTTCCTGAACCAGTTGCTCATTGTTCTGTCATATAATTTTCTCACCTTACGGCACTTCACAGGCTTCATAGTTTTTCTTACTTTTTTCTCTATACCGACGTTCTTTTTTCGCAGACATATAAACTGGAAGATTCTAGAAAGCAAAGCGTAAGGAACAACTACATAGTATTCCTTTGCAACATGCCTCGCTTTAAATATAAAGTCAAATCTATTGACAGAAATATTTCCCGATAATTATCATCCATTACCGAACGTAATCAATAAATCCTTTTACAGATATAAATATACTTCCAATATCTAACAGATATAATTTCCACGCGCTCATAAGAAAATTCTTTGTTTTTTACTTGCACCCCTGTTATCATTTTATCTGTTTCCAAAACCTTGAAAACGTTCTACATAACTCTCATAGAATATAAATTATTGGTCATTATCCACCATATTTAATATAATTTCTTAGGCTTCATCTGGTTTAAACCAAAGATCTCTGTAATCTTATAATCAAAATTGTCAGATCCAAAACCTTCCAAGAGAGAGAATACTGACCATCATCCGATCCCACTTATTTCCTACACTCCACAAAAAGGTCCATAGAAGGATCTTTCTCAATTGTTCAGTAGATGTTATACTATTTTTATCTTTCAATAATAATTGGTTTTCGCAAACAATGAAAGCTCTACTCAGATCCAAGCAAATATGATTAAACCATTCCTGTCTGTTCATGTTTAGATATACATTTTATAATATTTTTTTAAAATTTACCACGAGCATCCAGTGTTTCAAAAATGAAAAATAATCTCTGCATGTCACTTCTCCACAGAATCGCTTATGTAATTTTATAAAAGAATTCTGTCGAAAGATTTTCTACTAATTTCCTCATCACATCTCATTTTAAACTAGTATTTTAGAGTTATTGTATCTTGAAATATAATCCAAAATTTTTATACACCACCACGTAGCCATGATAATATTATGCAAGAACATTTGCACAATGTTGTAACAAACATGAAAAAATACAAATAAGAAAATGTCAGATATCTGACCTTTAAGCGTGATAATGCATATCTCAACCTCTTAATACTAAAGACTTCCCTTTTGGTAGATTTACTTTTTAACTTCATAAATAATACTATATAATAGTCAGCTAACGTAAAATCTTTATATCAATATCAAATACGTCATTGTATTCATCTCATTACCGATCATATTCATTTTAGTTTTCACAAATTATCAAAAGGTCGTTTTTAAACAAAGCGGACCTAAGTTTATTTTATGCTGTATATTCCCTATACCATATTCATTTCGATATTTCATTTCTGAATAATTTTACACAGTAATTTCAATTTTGCGGTACGTCGGCGTATATTTCTTAAACTGCACTCCTGCTGCCTGGAACATCATTTTAGAAGCCATGACCTCCGGAGTTCCGTCGTATTTATCGCTGTCATAGATTACTGTTTTGATCCCCACTTGAATGATGGCCTTTGCGCATTCGTTGCAGGGAAATAGAGATACATAGAGCTTTGTCCCTTCTAGTCTTCCGCCTCGATAATTCAAAATCGCGTTCAGTTCACTGTGAGTTACATAGACATATTTCGTCTTTAACGGATCTTCATCATCCCTTTTCCAGGGAAATTCATCGTCCGAGCAACCTATGGGAAAACCATTATATCCCATGGAAAGTATTTTGTTGTCAATACTGACAATACAAGCCCCAACCTGTGAATTTGGATCTTTCGATCGCATTCCAGCCAGCTTTGCAACAGCCATAAAATATTCATCCCAGGTTATGTAATCTTTGCGCTTATCATTCATAATACTACTACCTATTTGTCCAGAAAATGCGATCTCCCGCAGCACCCAATCCAGAAACGATGTATCCGCAATCGTTTAGATAGTCTTCCAGCAACCCGATGAACAAATCCATGTCCGGATGACATCATATTTATTTTTTTAATACCCACAGGCACCGCTATGATATACATGAAATAAATTTTCTTGCTTCCTTTTTCCTTCAGCATAGTAAGAGTATCCGTAACAAAATCGCCGGTTAACAGCACAGGAGCAATCACGAATACCTCACAGTTAGCTATCTTCAGTATGAATTTTGCAGTAATACTCTGCTGATTTCATCGTTTCTGAATCACGATATAGATTAATCGGCCTACTTTAACAACTAAAATAATCGTCAAGCAATATCTTCTTCCCTCCCCTAGCCGACACACAAAATCGGCATTACCGACATTTTCTTTCCTAGCAGCTGCTTAATAGTAATTTTGCAAATGGCAGTGATATTTTCGCATCCTCCAATGAAATCTCTTTGACGGTCTCATAACATATCGGCATGCTCACCTCTCCGATCATTTTCCAAAATTTCTTTGAAACTGATATCTTCCCGACAGATCATTTCAATCTTGCACTGGATTAACACATGGTCCATAATAACTGTTTGTTTTTACCATAATGATACTTTCTTTCTTCTTTTGTCTGATATTATGTTTCAGGATGTTCAATTTTATATATTCTTCTCTTATGACGTTCTTCCTCTGAGAAAGGAGTGTCCAGGAAGGTGTCCACTATCTTCATCGCCAAGCCAACTCCTATCACACGTCCGCCCATGACCAGAATATTTGCATCATTATGCAATCGTGTAGCTTCTGCAGAAAAACAGTCGCTGCACAACGCAGCACGAATTCCGGACATTTTATTGGCCATGATGGAGATTCCAATTCCTGTGCCACAGATGAGGATTCCCTTGTCACAGCTTCCTTCCTGTAATGCATGTCCTACCTGCCGCGCATAATCTGGATAATCCACCGAATCTTTGCTGTAACATCCAAAATTCTGATATAAGATTTCTCTCTTATCCAGATGTTTTTTCACTTCCTGCATTAACTCATAACCGCTGTGGTCACATCCCAAACCGATCATTTTTCAGTTCCTCCTCATTTAATTGCATCACCAGCTGGTCGATCCAGAGCTTTCAGACTTCATAATACTTTTCATAAGCGATCAGAAACACAGCGCTCCGTACAATTCGGCCACACCTTCACTCACTTCTGTATATTCCACAATCGTATACACTCATCGATTGGTATAACCTTCCTTGGTTTCTATACCTCTTTTAGTATTGTTCGCAATAGCTCCTTTCCCATTGACACCTCTTTGAAACAGCTGGATAGCCGCATATTCCTTTTTTGTCAGTTCATTGCTAACCAGAACTGCTTTTACCTTCTGGATAATCGACTAAAAAAGAACATCATTTCTTTGCATCTGACTTTCAAGGATGAAAATAAGTGTTTTTTCTGCATGATCGCTCATTTTACCTAAACTCTGTTCATATCATTTTGTACACCGCTGACCTCACTATATCTCGATGATCTCATGTCCTGCTGCCTTCAGAAGACGATTCATGATCGCCTCTCCTATCCGAGGTGTGTAAAAGGACTCTGAATATATATATTCTACGCCGTCATTATCAAATTTTCGTAAAACCTCATATAAATGACGCGCGATACTCTCTTCATCAGCCCTACATCCAATACTGCATATAATTCCCTCCGGATATTCTCCTTTGGTCTCAGACGTACAAATAATGCCAGTTTTATAACCAGCGTCTATTTTCTCATGAACGAGCTCCCTAATCTTCCCGGGAATATCTTTCTCTAGTCCTTTTACAACCACCAAATCCGCTTGCGGAGCATAATGCTTATAGCGCATTCCAGGAGCCTTTGAACGAACTCTGCTGTCCGCTGACAATATGGCATGATCTATCCTTACTTCTCCCAGTACCTGTTCCAACATGGAGCGGTCCAGATAGCCCGGCCGTAGAACTATCGGAGAGTCTTCGGTAAAATCTACAATGGTAGATTCTAAACCAATATCAACTTGTCCTCCGTCTATGATCATATCTATTCTATCTCCCAAATCCTCTTGCACATGAACAGCCAGTGTCGGGCTTGGCCTTCCAGAGATATTAGCGCTAGGCGCCGCAAGATATCCTCCTGCCTGCTGAATTAGTGCCTTCGCGATTCGGTTACTCGGGAAACGAACTGCTACGCTGTCCAAACCTCCCGTGGTTTCATAAGGTACTTTATCACTCTTGTGAAAAATCATAGTCAGCGGTCCTGGCCAATAAGCTTTTTTCAACCTTTCTGCCTTTTCCGGAATTTCACTGACAATCGCCAAGAGATCTTCTATTTTGGCGATGTGAACAATCAGGGGATTATCAGAGGGCCTTCCCTTAGCCGCATATATTTTTTTAGATGCTTCTGGATCTAGAGCATTCCCACCCAAGCCGTATACCGTCTCAGTAGGAAAAGCTACAAGGCCACCCCTCTGAAGAATCTCTCCTGCTTTCCGAAGCGCCTCTATATTCAACTGTTTCTCAGTCATCTGAACTATTTTCATCATCTTTAACTTTCTATATTCTTTATAAGTATAACATTCTGTCTGAAAAATGAAAACCCCTATTTCTCCTTCTAAAGACAGATCTCAATTTCATTGAAGACAATTTTTAAAACTGATATTGATTTTAAATTTTTCCTCCTCTCAGTTACTCAAAAAGCCTCATTCCATAATGCCGATCCGTCTCTACCTCACTCACAAAAATGTCTCGTAGACCTTTGTCTATTTTTTCCATCTATCACATCTGTATAATAAAAGGCTCACTCTCCCTTCACATATTCCTCCGAAGAGCTACTCTGATGGATATGAACAGCGCATACGAGAACTACTTTGTAATTTAGCACCGCCCGATTCTGTAAATCTTGAACCTGATGGTTCTTTGATACCTATTCATACAAACTTTTATCATCTTTCACTATTATTCATCTGATTTACGTTAATTTCCCACAGATTATGTTCACTATGCCTCTCATCCAATACAATCAACTTTTACCTTCATCAACTGAGCGCATTTACCGAATAAAAAAATACATTCATTCTAGCAACAATATAGCTATACAAAGCTCCAACCATCTTTTTCACTATCTCTAGAGTTTATTAGACCTAAATATATGCTTCTAAAAATTTAATTATCTCACTTCTTCCTCATTCCTCTTCAACACTTATACAAAAAATTTACAATATGCTCCTCCGGCTAAGCTTGGATCCCTTCAGGCCTCTCCTCCATATGCCTCAAGGTACTGAAATGGAAGTAGCTCCCTCCTTCATCATCAATTTTTTAAATCCTGAATGGACGCTTGGTATAGCGCTGACAATAAGGCAATAACTGATTTATAAAACTGCATAAGGCGGCGCTTGGCCTGATTAACCATCTTTACAATATCATCCAGTTCTTTTTTTCTGAACAGCCACATATTTTCCCCTCCCTTGAATAACTTTATCATCAACCTCATAACTGAACGAAATCTAGGAACTTTTTGTCAATAATTTGGGAACACTTCGAACTCTTCTCGCTTTCCCACTTTTGTACTCACTGATCATACGCTCTAACCTCACCTGTGCGTCAAAGAGCAATCAGCTGATGTTCTTCATATATATATAACTATATAAGATTTCTAATTTCCCCCCGTATATTCTTTTTCAGAGCTTCTATCTCGTCCTCCCTCAACGTCACGTTATTTTAGCAGCTTTCTCTGCTCTTCATATGCTTCGTTTTTCATTTTCTGACCTTGAATCATCCCTATTAAATCTACTCAATCAACATTGTCTTGAACATCTCTTCATTCATTGCCAACTATGATACCTGTCTTGCATTCCTTTTCCTTATTTTTTTACTAACCTATGCCGCCAGATATTGTGCAATTATATTCCAAACAGACGCCCGTTCCAATCCAAGCCTCCACCCTGCAACACCTGCTAGATTATATCGAGTAATAAGTTTCATTTTTGCTTCTACAGATTGCTCATCTTCCAGCCAGATGCTGTACCTCACACTTTCTTCTTCTACGCTTCCTACCTTCTGTCCCACAGATGCGTCCCATGTGGTGACAATCCCATGCCTTTCCACAAAAGCAGCCGCAGCATCCATATCCAGAACTTTGCTCTTGGTCATAGAAGTATCAATGGTCTCTACCCAACTTCTGGTATAAAACGGAATCGCATTAATCACCTGCTCCGCGGAAACTTCCTTGAGCGTATCCTGAATTCCTTGTTCTACGAACGGCAAAGACGCTACTGAACCAATTTTTTTCGAAGATGCCGTATGTTCATCATATCCCATGATAATTAAATAATCAACTGTCTTAGCCTGTTCAGCTCGTTTATAATATTCCGTATAAATCGGCACAAAATTATTTGTAGAAACCACCAAATTCTGCGCATGAGCTGCTATACACAATTCTTTAAGAAACTGGAGATACTGAGGCGCGCTGTCCTCCTTGATAAATTCAAAATCTACATTAATACCATCCATGTGACTGTCCGCTGCAATCTGCAGCAGCTGTTGAACGATATTAGCTCTAGCAGATGCACCTGCCAGCACTTCTCCCGTTCTTATTGAACTCTTATTCACATCATCCAGCATTCCCCATACCTGAAGTCCTGCGGCGTGGGCCTGCTCCACATACGCCTTATCAGCATAGGAAAGCAAATTCCCTTGTTCATCTGCCAAAGAAAACCATGTGGGCGATATAGTATTCAAACCCGCTGCCTCCGAAATACGCTCACTCAAAGATTCTTTCCCCTCTTGAGAATTCACATAATGCCATCCAAGACTGATTTTATAATCCATAGAAATTTTTTGGAACTGAAACCGCGCATCCGTTATATGTGAAAGAGTGGCATCATTATTTTGCATAAAACTTCCTTTTGGCACATAACCTATATAACCATCAGTGGTAGACACACGACAGCAGTTTTGTAAATCTTCCAGTAAGACCATTGTATCCCCTTTTTTTACCTCCGTCAGAATCTCACTATTGCACCATTCTCTGTATCGAAGTTCACTATCCTCTGTCATAGTTCCGACAATTACCCCATTCCAATAAGTTCTGGCCACAACCCGGTATGGTTCTTTCAGAATGTTCATATCTATATCCGAATTTTTTCTAATACAAGTGGCAGAAATATAAGGCACTCCGTTTTCATCCAGAATCACCGCATCACTCCCGTCTTTCGGTGTCCAAATATTTGTCTCTGCCGGTAATGTAAGCAGCAGTCTAGAATCAGAGGCTTCCCAATAATAACCACTATTCAAATAATTCCAGACTGTCGTATAATCAATATATACTTCTCCGTCTATCAGTAGTCCTTTTTCTTTCAACACTTCATCATTAACAATCAAAGCCACCTGTGTTTTGGAAGACAGGCCATAATATTCACTCTTATTCATTTTTCCACTCATAAGTGAATAACAATTAATAAAAAATCCACCAATGTCTATAATTGCTGCAATAATAATCAGACAAATAACGATCAGCAGCGTTTTTTTTTCATTCCTTAATGCCTCCTAAATTACTACTCAATTACCATTTTAACATTAAAATTATCTGACATCAATTGAAAGACTATTTTTTCGACATAAATTTCAATTTAATGTCCTTCGGTAGGTAGAGACTTTTTTCCCTGCCTAACGGACCATTTATCAATAACGACACAGACATCTACAATTGACTTCATCTCCCTTTCAGAAAGAGACCAATATCATTAATAACTCTGTCTCTAGATTTCGCTTTATGTTTCTTTTTATATTTAGTTATACTTGAAGTTGTGTCATGATAACAGAAAGGCATATGATTACTTTTGTAATTTGACAATATTTTATCACTGTTGTAATAAAGATACGTTCAGAATACTGATTATGTTTGTACTTAAAGGTAATTAAAGAAAATTCGTAGAAAGCTGTTCTGAATTGTTCAGGTCAAATTATAGAACTATATATATCACTTAATCATACTAACAGCCCTTTCTGAAACAGATATCTAATATATCATTTCTAAATTGTACTTTCATGACCATTATCAGAAATTGCCAGCACATTTTACAATTTTAAAAAACTCTGTGAAATTCTTTACATCATCAATCCTTTTGGTATATACTATTTATGTTATAAGATCTCTTGTATCGCATATAAGGAACATAGCTAAGTGTATCTTCTAAAGACAAAGTTTCTTCTTAAATACTAAAGAAGGAGATATAATAAAATGAAGATTGAAAAAATTAATGACAGCCAAATTCGCTGTACCTTAACAAGCGACGATTTAGCAAGCCGCAAAATTAAACTCAGTGAATTGGCTTACGGTACCGAAAAAGCAAAAATTTTATTTCAAGATATGATGCAACAAGCTCATTATGAATTTGGTTTTGAATCTGACAACTCGCCTTTGATGATAGAGGCGATTCCTGTAGCATCAGACAGCATTGTACTGATCATCACAAAGGTGGAAAATCCGGAGGAATTAGACACACGCTTTTCTAAATTTTCACCTTTCGATGACGAATCAGGTACAACAAAGGAAACTCAGTTTTCTGGAGCAGATGATCTCGTAGATCTCTTTCATAAGATTTATGAAGCGAAGAATAAACTACAGAACAGTAGTATCAGAAAAGATACGAAAAAATCTTCCAATCAAAAAGCGACTCAGGATACAGAGAAGATAACAGTCAATCTGGTCCAGACGTTCCGCTTCTGTTCCTTAGATGATGCTATCTTGGCAGCTCACAGCTTGAATCACTTTTATTCCGGCAAAAATTCACTGTATAAAAACAAGAAGCTTGGCAGCTACCAACTAGTAGTTCACCAGTCCAACTGTACTCCGGAGGCCTTCAATAAGGTTTGCAATATTCTTTCGGAGTATGGGACAAATGAAACCTTTTCCGTTGCCGGAGAAGCCTATTTGCTGGAACATGGAAATGTTCTGATCAAAGATACTGCTCTTCAAAACCTGGCGAATGTATGATCCGTTATTAAAAGTTTTATATTTTCAGTATCAACAAGGAAAATTGTACCTAATAAATATTTTACCTTCCGGCAGTCTCAATTTTACAAAAATGCAATATTTATTATGCACAGATATAATAAATTATGCTATTAATCTATAGCATGAGTAAGGTACAGAAGAAAGAAAAATAAAAAATATCCTCATCGCGTGCTTGCAAATGCTTCCTAATTAGGCACTCTAACTGACACACTTGATTACAATATATCTACAGAACAGTTACGAGACAACCTTCATGTTCATAAGTCTGGTAAGTACAGAACTTAACTTATAAGTCTTTCTGTCAGGCTATTGCTGTATATTTTATAATGTTTCTCTATTGTCCAAGAATTTTATGGCCAAGAAGACGCTGCTCATGAAGAGCAGCACTTTTCATCATCTCGCAACTCAAGAAAGTCCGAACTATATACTCAAGATAATTGAGAAACTCTTTATTCTTATTCTAGCTAAAATTCTTGGACAACAGTATACTCGAAAAAAACCAACTTCCTCCATGTATTTGCTTTCTCAGCAAATAACATAGTGAATAGCAAACGCTTGTAAATAATATCATCTCTGAAAAGATCAGAAGTATAGGACAGAATATTCATCTATATATTCAACAAACAATAAACAATAGGTATTCTGATCGATTAAAAGCTGCACATCAGCATTTTCTGCTATATCATAAAACTGTTTCTATTGCAAACAGATAATTCAACAATTTTTCAAGCTTCTGTATAATCCAAACCATTTCACAGACAATTGTATGGAAATCGACAAAGAAGCATCCATAAATCACCTTACCTTGTGCACACTTCTTGAACCTGAATTACAGAAACTTTCAGAAGTAGTCTTGATCATTGCCAACATGATAATACCATATTTATTTTATGTAACTATCTCATTGATAAATACTTTATTTTACTTGATATTCCGCAAGATCTTTTTAAATTTTTATAAAAGTAAATATTTATCTACCATTCAGACATTGTTCTTTACATGTGGATACAGTAGTATATTCATCCTTTATTGTTGCGCACCTGCCCATCTTACCTAGAAAATATTTCTATTGACTTCACCGAAAAATATATTATTTTACATTCTTTTTCTCACTATCTTCTTATTTGATATACTGATCTTTAATTCACATGACACATTTTCTAAGATTCTCAATCCTCCGCTATAACTTTCATTCACAAGCATCACCGATCGATGCTTTCCTACTTTACAACCATTGAAAATTACCAGCTGCTGTTTCTTCCCTTCTTAAATACAACTCGGAATCAGGGAACGTATCATATCCACAAATTTACCAAAATCGCTTCAAACTTGATCAAAACATCATCTCCGCAATAGGAATGCGAAAAAAAGCGTAAAACAAACACTAAAAATAAGAAGGGACCCTATATTTAAATTTAAACGATATGATTATTACTATGAAACTTTTGAATTCCTGGTTCTGGATCAAGATTTTAGCCAGTTCTAATTTCAGTTCTCTAATTAGCAACTAGCTGGCATCTATGTTATAATTTCCCTGTAACTTTAAAAATTCTAACTGCTTTCTTTTTCCTTCTGTATGTTCACTCTCTTCCAGTTCTTTATTTAACAGCACAGTGACATAAAAAATTTATTAATGGCGCTTCACCAGTGTTTCGTCATCGACATTCAGGAGCAAAATCTCAGACTGTATTTCTAATAGCCAAACTTTTTTTCAAGAGAAATTTAAAAATTTTATCCATTCAAAAATATGCTGCATCCTCCAACATCTTCAACATTGCGCTCTTTCCTTCGGTGAATATTCCTTTTACAATCACAAAACGCATCAGCATTCCCCGAATCTTTTATTAAAATTCCCCCAGAAACTCAACCTCCGGTTCCAGGCGAAGACGAAACTTTACCCAAACGGTTTCCTGTATCAGCTTTATCAGTTTCATCACATCATAAGCCGTAGCATCACTAACATTAATCACAAAACCAAAATGCTTCTCTGACACCATAGCTCCACCTACACGTACTCCCTGTAAACCTGCCTCCATAATCAGTTTTCCTACAAAATGGCCCTTCGGGTGTTTGAAGATACTGCCCGCACTAGGAAATTCCAGAGGTTGTTTGGCACACCGGGTTTCTTTCAGCTTTCCCATTCTTCGCCTGATCTTTTCTTGTTCACCATAATCCAGAAGAAGCTCTGCCTCTACAACAATCCAGTCTCTCTGTTTTAATAGATTACTAGTACGGTATCCCATCTCCAACTCTTCTGCACTCAAATGATGAGCAACACCTTCCTGGTCCAGAACTGTCACTCCTGATAGGACATCTTTCATTTCGCCACCATATGCTCCTGCATTCATAACTACTGCCCCACCCAACGTACCTGGAATTCCTGAAGAAAACTCTAATCCTGTTAAACAATTTTCGCAAGCCATACTGGCCAAGTGTGATAGCAAGATCCCAGCTTCTGCCGTGATACGTTTTCCATCTATCATAACTTTCTGAAAGTTTTTGAAAATTTGTATAATCACACCTCGATAGCCATGGTCACTCACCAATAGATTGCTACCATTGCCCATTATAAACCAGGAAAGACTCTTTTCTTGACACAGCGCCAGCGCCTGACACAGCTGCTGCTTTGAATCAGGATAGATAAAGTAATCTGCTGGCCCTCCGATACGGAAACTGGTATGTTTTTTCATAAGTTCATCAACCAGCACATAGGACCTTCCCAAAATTTCACAAAACCGTTTGTAGATTGTTTCCTCCATGAATATACTCTCTCCACATTTTCCTTTTATATAATTATACAATCTACTGATTGAAATTACAATCACGATTATGTGAAAAGTACTTTATCATTCAAAACGTTTCCTTCTCTTAGCGTAGTTTTCAATTCCTGCGATTGGCCACTTCAGGATTATGCTTTTTCTTCAGCAAAAAGGCGCCTAATACTTCAGTAACCGTAAGATCTTCTTGATACTCCTCCATATCCACGCTCAAAGAAAAATCCCCAGTGGTTTTTTAATGTAAACATAAAAACTTATGTACATCAGCTTTTTTTCTGTTTATGTGTTCCAACATATATATTCAAAAGAAAGATCACGGCAAAAATTGCCAGATTGACCATTACTCAGCGGAACACCACTTCGTTGTTATCTGTTCGTCACAACTGATCAATCGTACTTTCAATAATTTCTCTTCTTCCAGATACATAGCAGATAAACATGCTGGTAGATCTGACATCCTTGATCGTACTATTTATGCATAACTATATCAGTATCAGGTGAAAAATCATAACTTTTTCCTAATAATACACCATACCAGAACTTCCAGCTTCTCCAGGACATTCTGTATCTGGTTCTCAAACCTATAGAGCTTAGGTTTTCAAATGACGCAGAATATTTTCCTTAATACCTAACTACATGATATTTGTCAGAGAAATTATGCCTGTATGAGCAATTACCTGAAATTGATATAAAACTGATAACTGCTCTGTACAAACTGGCTCAAAAAGTCTTTCAGAATTCCATATGGATTCACAATCCAGAATATGTAATACTTTCTACTAGGATAAATCAGATACGATTGCACCTATACAATCCGCAAACCATCTGCCAGTAGCACTGATAAAAACCTAATGTTTTTAATGATTGTGACACTTTTAAGTACACTTCTCCGGAATATTGCATGGATTACGATAACGAAATTCTGATCATCTACATGCGTTTGTTTGACTATTTTAGAAAAGATATTGAAAGAATCATCACCGACAAAAATTTAAAATTCAACTTCGACACGACGACTCTTCTAGTATTTTTTATAAATTTCAGGGAAGACACTGAGAAATACAAATATGCAAAAATTCCTGAATAGAGCAACTTAGCAGACTTTTTCCTCCTTACACTGGAAATCTGAAAATAAATACTACTCTATGCATGGAAAACCCTTTGACGAATATATTCTTGAACTTATATCCAAACACCAGCCCAAAACGTCAAGCTGCACATGGCGAATTATGAAAGTATGTTCTTCGATCACTACATAGCAAATTTTCTAACTATGAACTATCAGAACAAGTGGGTTATTAATAAAATGCCTAAATTTTCTATATTGTCCATGGAAAATCTGCTGAACCCTTCTATCAGCACTGAACTGTTCGACTTCTTTGAGTTTCTCACTTACTATTAAGAAGGAAAACATTCTCTTCCTATAATATAATAATACGCAGCTTCATTCTACATAACGACTGTTCAAATTCTAAAATGTGCCTCTTGAAGAACGTTTTGATAAACAGGAGACGGATGCTTTTCTATATACGGATGTTTCTCACCCTCAATAATATAACCAGTTTCACGTATTTTCAACATACTATCGCACCATGAGGTATTTCGTATTACATGACAATAAAACTGCAAATGCCATTGGAAGATTTGTACACTCACCACAGTACCTTGAAATCCAGAATTACAACGATTCTTGATGTTGTATTTTTTATTAAAATCATTATACACCTGCTTGAAATCGACATAAAAAAAGAGATAACATTGAAGCTGAATATTGATTTTTTAGCAGAGAATCTATCCTTTCTTGTAACAAATACAACCAGAACAATGTATTTTACCGTACACAAACGAGCATCAGCCAAAAAACTGTACAAATACTTCTAACAGCAACGCTTGAAAAAATGCTCTATATTGCTCGAAATCAACTTTGGTTTACTGTTTTTTTAACCTGTTCCACCTATATTCCGCTCTTGAAATAAGGAGCTGGCTGAACTAGATTAAACGTATCTATCAGGATGATATGATAGTATGTACGATTAATCTGATCCGCCACAGTGCCTATCGCCTGTCGCTCTCTTCAATAAGTAAAGTATCCCATATTTCAGGCACTAGATGAATCTAAAAGATACGACATGAGATCTGAAGATCCGCCCAAGCATCCTAAAATACTAGCTGTAAAAAATTCAAACTATTTTGAAGATTGGAAAATTTACAAAGCAAAGAACAAGTTATATTTATCTTCTTTTTTACTGAAAAACTCTTCCTGAGTTTAGCACCTTCCCCTTTGCGAAGACCCAAAAGGAAATGACACTTTTCAGCTTTCATCATTAGTATAACCAGCCCAATAGAAACCCACTCGTGTCAGTTCAATTTCCTTGATTAAAATTGCGAAAAAATCCATCTACTTCCACGAACCAGATCCAACAACTGACCTTCAACATATCGTCATCTATGAGAAAACGTTGAATTTTCCTCGTTATCATATCCACCATGTTAAAAACGTACCTCATGGTGGATATTAAATTAATCCGCGGATTTCATCAATCAAATGCTTCTGTTCTAAAAGAGGTCTTCTACAAAAACGCCACAATGCAAAAATCTGTTGATAAATGATCCTCACTAGATCTGTATTTTGCTTTAGCAACAAATCTCTCGTTACTTTATCTCCCTGGTGTGTCTTCTCCTAATCAGGATAAGTATCTCATTTTATGCTTCATCTTTCACACAAAAATTCTGCTTCTACAGCCGACCCGCTTGTTCATATGGATTTCCATCCTCACCTCTGACTGGGAGCCTACAGCGATCTCATTCAACAAGATTTCCATGAAGAACAAATTCTATACCGAATTGCTCCATTTCATATTTCGTGGTAAACAGCGGTTCCATAAACCTTTTTCACGTCTGCTATCCCTTCCTTGTAATCAATTACTATCACATACAGCTAAACATGTCCCAAAACCTTATATTCAATGTGGATCTAATATATCTCATTTTCTTATCCATAAATGATTTCGTTGGCATTCTCCTCAGATACATTCGTTTTCAGGTCACTACCTCTTCCAGCATTGAATGCATATACCTGCTAAAATCTACGACAAGCCCCCTAGCAACCCCCCTCATTGCCGGACCCCAGCTTTCAAATCATTTATATTTGTCTTTTTTGTATACGTATTTAAAAAGGCCGCTCTAAACTGTGAAATCAAAATATTTTCTTCAAAAAATTCTTTTCAACTTTCTTTTACCATTTACAATCTTCGTAACTCTGTCAAAATCCTCTTCATCTACTGAATAGTCTGAAAAAACTTGCTCTTTTCCTGAGCAATCTTAAATTATACTATCTGATTTATCAAAAAATTATCGAAGAAAAAGTTACAGAAAGACAGAAAGCTTCCGATATCGCTTCTAAGCTTAACCGCTCTGCTCACATTATGCAATTTTTTTTCAAAACTTCCTTCGAAGCGCATAGCGATCTTCTTCCAGCTCTCCTCTGCCATCATTTATATGGGATTATTTCATCATTGTTGAGAACACATTTCACCTCCCCCTAAACATTATCGGACACCCCGTAGTTCCAAAGCGATTCAAGAATTTTTCTGCTGCTCTCAATCTATCAAATATCTGATCATCTGCAACAACATCCTTTTGTATTTCTCTATAATTATTCAAAAATATACGATTTTCATGTCCCTTTATATTTTTACTATCTATAGGTAATTGGCTATCCACTTTCATGTTCAGCAGGTCTATGTAATATTTCGCTATCATCGTTTTCAGAAATTTGAACACTCCTCTACAATCTCTCCTGAAATATGTGGCAATCGTATTCGGTATATCGCTGCTGAAATAGCAGAAATAGACCTATAGGTCAGCACAGTAAAATCATCTCCATTGATAGCCTTCGTGTCTACCAATAAAAAGTCATGTCCATCCTGTAGACAAATTGTCCACCTGCGCATCATTCGGGAACTAATAGGCGGTTATAGCCTTTGAGCAGGTTCTCACAAAATATATCTATTGCTGCACGGACTTCGCTGTTACATGAGAGTATCAATTCGATGCTGAAGCTCCTCAATTTTCTCTGTTTACATATCCATTGTATTGTTATAGGTTACACTAGCGTTTCGATTTACACTTTGTTTGACAGAATGGAACACCAGAAATTACATGACTAGGATACCGATTAAAATACTCATAATAAGATTGATAATATCTGAAAATACAGATGTTTTTCGAAAGGCAACTATCTAAATCACTATCTCAAGGACATATGCCTCTTTATCCTTTTCTTCACTTTCTCTTGCCGAACATATAAAACTGCAGTAACCTTCCAATCATATTACACTACTCGTGTACCCGTCAATTTAGCATTTTCGCATCCTTTGCACGTCGAGCAATCCAGTCCTTCACTTCTCCAGCCAAATACAGAGAACCTACACAAAACATCAATCCATCTGCCTTCTCCGCATACGCTTTTTCAAAAGCCTTTTCAACCTGAGGCTCTGCATAAACTTCCCGGCAACCTCCCAGGCAAAACAATGCCTTTAATTCTTCGGCTGAAACCTTTCGATTTCCGGAAATCTCCGTAGTGACTACCAGGTCCGGATGGATACCATCAGAGATCTCCCTGATCATATCCTGATATCGCTTATCCGAAACCGCCGAAAATAAAATGCTAATCCGAGTGTCTTTTCCGAAATAAACCGCTGTTTTAACAAATTGTTCCACTCCATCCTCATTGTGTGCTCCGTCAATAATCACTCCATCCATAACTATCTCCATTCGACAAGGCCATTTCGTTTTCCGGATTCCCTCAATCAATTGTCTCTTCAAAATATTATGCTCCGGCTGAAGCTTTTGCATGCTAAAATAAGCCAGAGAGGCATTCATCATTTGGTATTCCGCAATATATGGAATCTCAAGTTCACTTCCCTTCTCATTCCCATATCGAAATTCAAAACGAATTCCTTCCCAGGTATTGCTCAGAAGCTTATACATATCCTCTCTCAGCACAAACGCCGGGCTTCCCATCTCTTCGGCACGTTTTTTAATAACCGCTGCCGCTTCCTGATCCCTCCCGTCATAAAATACAGGAACTCCTGGCTTAATGATACCGGCTTTTTCCCATGCAATCTCCCTGATTGTCTCTCCCAGATATTCTGTATGATCCCGACTGATGGAGGTGATAATACATGCCATCGGACTGCTCACAACATTGGTCGCATCCATCCGTCCGCCCAGTCCGGTTTCCATGATCAAATAATCCACCTTTTTTTTTTGGAAAATCACCATACTCATTAAAAACAAAATTTCAAAATACGTCGGATGGCTTTCACCTTCTTCCATAGCCTCCTTCCATGCTTCCTGCACCATCAGAAATGCTTGCAGAAAAATTTCATCATTCACCGGCTGTCCACTGATCATATACCGCTCGTTGATCCTAAGCAAATGCGGAGATATAAACATGCCGCATATATAGCCTCCTTCTGACAGCATGGAATTCAGATAAGCACAAACACTCCCCTTTCCATTTGTACCAGCCAAATGAATAATCCTCATGTTTTTCTCTGGATTTCCAAGCTTTTTCAATAGATACCTCGTGTGATCCAGTGTTGTTTTTTTCGTAAATTTTGGTACTGCTTCTATATAATCAACTGCCTCTGCGTAATTCAAAGCTAATCACTACTCCGTTGTAAAATTAAACTTACCAAAAAAAAACGGTTCTTTGTCATAATATCAGAATATATCTATACCTTTTTCAAAAATATTAGGGTCGCTGTAGCTGGCTCTACTTTCTGAGTTCAATCCTTGACAACAACCTCTTAACCGAATAATCTTTAATCTCCTACTTGGCCGACCAGTCATCTTATTTCCCCATTTGATCTTCACATACCGCACCATAAAAGATCTGTGCTTCCCTAAAATACAGCGTTCTTTATAACCTTTCCATTAATCTTCAGCCTACTGATCACAATAAACTTTTTCTTCCGTCACATGGTAAATTTCATCAAATACTGCTTTGAGTTCAACCAGTACTGTGTCTCCATTTGCAATCTTCCACCTCTTACGATTTTTCTTTCCAGTATATGTATTCTTTTCCATACAGCATATTGTATTGAATCACTTTCAGATTATTTGGTACAAAGGCTAGAGTCTATCACTTCTAGATAGAACGGGCAGTAGTCAATCATATAATTTTCCACTTTTGACGAAATGGCATAGCTAAGACTGTCTTGGTAATATTTCTGTAATTTTGATGATATCTTACGATATGGCCTTTATGAATTTCCTCACCATCTAAAAACCTCTGCACCGATCTGATACGCGGCTAGTTTTTCGTTTTCTTGTTCCAAAACCTACATTATTCTCTATCACATATGAACAAATATATGAAGATAGTTTCCGTAAATAATCTCAATGACCAACTCAGGATACTCAGACAGAATGTCTTTCAGCTCTTGGATAAACTCGTTCCTTTTCCGTGTTCCATCATAATAGTATTGCTATAAATAATTTATTCTTTTCCAAATTTTCTACGCCTATTACCTTTATCTCTGGATGATCTAGAATTTGATCTGAAGGATAACCTTTGCTCTCCTGAACAGAGAATATATTTATACAATTTCTGTTCTCTGAAGACAGTAAACATTTCATATAGTATCTGTAACTTCAAAAATATATTCCTAAGAGTATTTTCAAGGCCGAAATATCGGAAGCAAGAAATTGGCTCTTCTGAAATATTTAAAAAGAATTACCAGATTCGGATCAAAAACGAATCCAGCTGCAAAATTATGATATTGGACCCTTCAGATTTGTTAATCGTTCGCGATTTTTCGGCTACCCCGCACTTTCTACAATCTCCATAGTCAGCCATTTGGCATACCCATGCGTCTGATACCAGTATCAAATAGTATAACTATCCAGCTAATATGGATATTCATAATCCTTATAATATAAGCAAAGGCAATTTCTAAGAAATAGCGCAAAAACGCCAAATTCGTGGAGACTACAAAGAGGACTATACTTTCTTCAACAATGAACAAATTAATATTCCTGTTTCATTTATTTCTATATATTTTCCCCTTAAAGCAAAACTACACCTGAAAGCCAACTATCATATCAGAGCCAGCCACCGCTATAATCAGAAACAAAGTACTCGTCAACAAGTATTTTGTTTATCACATTGCCAGCATCAGATATGAATTTCAAATCTAATCGTGTAAACGAAATTACTCACTTCATCAAAATCACTGCACTAATCAGTCTGACCAAAGACCAACACCAAAATTAATCTGTACTAGTTACAAAACAGAATTACATTATATAGGCATATCAAAAACGATCTTCTCCATAATCAGTCCATTTCTTCATAAGCAAATGACGTTCAACTTTACATTTTATTTTTTAGCTGCTCCAGTCTCAATTTTACCTGTTGCATCATCTGAGTGTACTTATTTAGTTTTTTCTTTTCCTCCTGGACCTTGTCCGAAGGTGCTTTGCTGATAAAATACTTGTTACCCAAAATTTTATTGGAACGAGCAAGCTCTTTCTCCAAACGCTCCTTTTCCTTTATCAAACGTTTTACTTCCTTATCCAGATCTACTAGTTTGACAAAGGGAATATAAATATTGGCACCAGGAATCATTACTGACATCACATCATCTCCGATGCCACTCTTATCCGCTTGAATATAAACTTCGCTGGCTTTTGCAAGCGTCGCAAAAAATATTCTTCCATGTTCAAATGTCTGGAAGATTGCACGATTTCCCGACACCACATATATTCTGATTTTTTTGCTAAGTGGAACATTCAATTCCGAACGCACCGCACGAATTCCACAAACTGCTGCTTTCATTAACTCCACATCCGCCGCAGCTTGATAGAATTCCCAGTTTAAACAATACTTAGGCCATGGAGCAATCATAATGGATTCCTCATTCGGATTCAGGGTACAAAAAATTTCTTCAGTGATAAATGGCATAAACGGATGTAACATTTTCAGGACATGATTGAGAACTGTTTTCAGCGTCCAGAGCACAACTGTCTGAGTGTCTTCTGTTTTTCTATACAGACAAGGTTTTACCATTTCAATATACCAGTTGCAGAATTCCTCCCATATAAAATCATATATCTTCTGTACCGCGATTCCTAGCTCAAATTTCTCCATATTCTCTGTCACTTCGGCCGCCAGTGTATTTACCTTGTGCAAAATCCACTTGTCAGCTAGCGTCAATCTTGCCAAATTTACATTTTCAGACACTTCGGCCGCATCCAGATTCATAAGGATAAAACGAGAAGCATTCCACACTTTATTCGCAAAGTTCTTGCTTGCCTCTATCCTCTCCCAGTAGAAACGCATATCATTGCCAGGCGTGTTTCCTGTCATCAGCGTCAGTCTGAGAGCATCGGCACCGTACTGATCAATCACATGCAGTGGATCTATTCCATTCCCCATGGATTTACTCATTTTCCGTCCCTAAGAGTCCCTCACAAGGCCATGGATCAGCACGTGTTTAAACGGCAATTTTCCTGTTTGCTCAAGGCCGGAAAACACCATACGGATTACCCAAAAAAAAATAATATCATATCCGGTTACCAAAACACTAGTAGGATAGAAATAAGTCAGCTCCGACGTCTCATCAGGCCATCCTAAGGTTGAGAAAGGCCAAAGAGCTGATGAAAACCAGGTATCCAGAGTATCCTCATCCTGTCTCAGATTGGTACATCCGCACTTCAAACATTTGTCCGGTACTACTCCCTTTTTTATCAGAATTTCCCCGCATTCTTGGCAATACCAGACCGGAATTCGATGCCCCCACCAAAGCTGGCGCGAAATACACCAGTCTTTTGTGTTTTTCAACCAGTAAAGATAAATCTTATTAAACCTCTCCGGAACAAAATTTAGATCTTCTGTTTTCAGTACTTCGAGAGATGCCCGAGCCATTTCTTTCATTCGAACAAACCATTGTGGCTTAATCATAGGTTCTACCGTAGTATGGCAGCGGTCATGTATACCAACCGCATGAGTATATGGCACAACCTTTACCAAAAGCCCCTGTTTCTCCAGATCCGAAACTATGGATTTTCTCGCCTTATAACGATCCATTCCCGCATATTGACCGCCTTTTTCATTGATGGTGGCATCATCATTCAGAATATTGATTTCTTCCAGGTTATGTTTCTTTCCCACCTTGAAGTCGTTAGGATCGTGGGCTGGCGTAATCTTAACACAACCGGTGCCAAATTCTTTATCCACATATTCATTATCAGCAATCACAGGAATCTCTCGATTTATCAAAGGAAGCTTCAGCATCTTACCGATTAACCCCTGATATCTTTTATCTTCTGGATTCACCGCCACGGCAGTATCTCCTAGAAGTGTCTCCGGACGTGTCGTAGCAATTTCTATATATTGATTTTTTTCTCCAGCTATAGGATAATTAATGTACCAGAAAAATCCATCTTGATTCTCATGCTCTACTTCCACGTCAGACAGGGAGGTCTGGCATTTGGGACACCAATTGATGATCCGGCTGCCTTTATAGATCCATCCTTTTTCATAAAGCCTGACGAATACCTTTTCAACAGCATTGGAACAGCCTTCATCCATTGTAAAACGTTCCCTTTCCCAGTCCGCAGAAACACCCAACTTGTACAGTTGCTTAATAATGCGACTTCCATATTTTTCTTTCCATTTCCAAGTATACTTCAGAAATTCTTCACGCCCAATCTCCTGCTTCTCAATACCAAGGTTTTTTAGCATATTTGTAACTTTTACCTCTGTCGCAATAGCCGCGTGGTCGGTACCAGGCTGCCACAACACCTCGTAACCCTGCATTCTCCTAAAGCGGATCAAAATATCCTGCATGGTATTATCCAGGGCATGACCCATGTGTAATTGCCCGGTAATATTAGGTGGTGGCATCACAATTGTGAAAGGTTTCTTATCAGGATTTACTTTTGCATGAAAATATCCTTTATTCAGCCATTTTTGATACAGTTTGTCTTCAATTTCTTTCGGATCATAGCTTTTCACCAATTCCTTACTCATAATTTTCCTCCTGATTTTTCTTTTCTAAACAAAATGAACCATCCAACTTTGGCTGCTATCCCCTCGGTCATGAAGAGATTAAAGACTTAATGTTCTGAACTTCTATATGCGATAAAAATGCTCTTTGCATACCCAGCAAAGAGCAAATGTCTCACGCTATCACCTTTTCTTCATATACTAAAACTATATATCCCATATGTCCTGTAATGGAGATTGCCTATAAACGTCCACCAAAAATCTTACCTAGTATATAGACTGCATAATTATTTCTAAAAACTATTTTTCTATTGGAAATGCCCTCTAATAGCACAAACTTATATACTTCTCTCTTCTATAATCTCTTTAATTATAATAATAAATCAATAATTTGTCAAGTAGATTTTTTATTCAAAAATTTTCTCATGCCTTTTTGTTGAACTTTTCAAGACTCTTGCCCACGATAAAATAACCTTCCTATATGATCGCCATCCTTGGTTTTGTTGTATATCAACTTTAATAATGTCTTTGCTATTATATTCTTTTCTCCGGCTATCACCCACAATGTCATCGCACGCAGCTTTCCAAGTTCTCTTGTAGCAATATGAGACTCTTTAACCATGAAGATAAGTATCTCCGCGTTGATCCTAGCTTCTCTGTTTCTCTTTGCGAACACAATGGAAATTCGAATAAAACCTTTTATAGTGTTCAAGTTTGCACTGTTGATTGATAAACGCTACTCTCTTCGAATACTTCATGGAAAACATTAGAGCGATATTGTCGCCGTCAGCAATTCCCAGAAAGTTTGACTTTTTAATTTTCTTTCCCTTCATAAAAATATACTAAATCCCCCATAAACCTCTGGGAGATTCTCCTATATCCGCGTGTATCTACTATCATTACCATGTATTTTCTGAAAAAAGAACCCATTTAATGAATAAGCATATACACTATTTCCCCCTATGGCATAAAAAGAATCAACGAATCACAAGTTCATTTTTCATAAAAATATATTTTAATCTATAGGCAACACTTGATAAAATTGTTAGATATTTGAGTCTCATATTTCTGTTCCTGAAACTTTTACTTTCATCCAATTTCGGCATATTGTAAAAATTAGGCAATGTTTTTCCAAAAGGCACGAATTGTTTAAAATCCCACTTCATCTTTTTACGCACATCTCTTGAAGTAAAACCATAGTCCTGATCCAAATACTGGAAATTAACTACTAAATAATATTACTGATAGTACAATCTTTCTTCAGACAGTCAAAGTACATGCTAGTTTTTCCTCTCTGTCAGGAAACTTCCGACAATTTTCCGACCATTTTCTCCACGATGTTGTAAAACAGCTGGGCGAAAAATATATAAATCTGCTTTGACGGACCAGAATCATACACTGAGGAGATCCAGTGATCATTCCATCATCTCCATCCGAATGGTCTATTTGTTCACCTGATCCTCTCAAGACGCAGAACACGTTTTCCTTCATTTTCGAAAACAAGACAGTACTTACAACAGGTTTTCTTAACCAAATACACAATTTTTATATTTATCTCCCTGGTAAAAAAGCGTAGCACTTGCTACATTCAAAAGTGTATATGTTCCGTGTATATTTCCATGAATCAGCAAAATTTTCATATGCATCTTCCTTCAGAATCTTGCTTCTTATATTTATCATATAAAAATTTATATAGTCACATGACTTATATCCGAATAGCATCCTAAGGATATGAATGAATTTTTCCATAGTGCCAATTTTTTCACCGACTCTACATAACGTACCAAAACATCTAGCAATACACATCTGTGATTTTAAGATACCAGATTGAATATAATATTATTTGATGTTAAAACCTAAATATAAAAAATTTTAGAATATACTAATTCCTTCATCGGAAATGACAACTGCTTCCATGTTAATTATTCTTGTAGACCATGATTTTCAGGCCTACTGGTGTTTGAAGATTGACACCATAAATACCAAAGAGCTCTTGACACGGAAGGTCATATTTCAAAACCATTACTAAACGCTGTATTCAACTTTTTTGTCATTCAAACAAACCTAAAAAATTATGGGATAACCCCTGACGCATTAGAAACGCTGTAAATACTGCTGCTCAAATATGTACAGCATGAAAAACTTTGACTTTTACCACAAAGTAATTGATATATTTTTATAATTTTATTCCTTTTCAATTTCTTACACTTCATCAACCATTATACTAAAGCTCTCATATTGTCTCAGAAAATTTTCACCATACTCCTTCCTGTCAGTGATAATCAATTCATAAGTTAGATAATCCGCTACATCTAGCTCTATAATGTCACGGACTTCAAGCGTGACCAACGAAAATGCTCATCCATTTGAAATACATGTTTATAACCAACGTTTATCCGATCTACTTATGTTTTAGATATTTCATCTTTTTAACAAATTTTTGACAAATGTATTACTTATCATATCCAGAAATTTCCTGGTAATCTCAAGCCTGGCAAAAGTTAATGCTGGTCACTAAAGATCATCAATACAAGGCATTCACCATTTCCACAATGTAATCTATCACCTTTTCATCTATCTCATACTTCTGTAGAAGTGTATTCCGCTTCTGCTTATAGCTCCTAATCAAACCATCTCTGGCCTCGCAGTAAATACATTCTGAAATTTGGTATCCTGCATTTTGCTAAGCAAGAACAACTTTCTTCTGTACAATTATTTTTCAAAAACTCCCGTTTAGGAAACAAAACAATTAAAGATGAGATTGATTTGTTGCCTGTAGTCAATTTCCAGTTCAGGTGTTACAAAAAGATTAACAGACAAAATCTGTTGCGTGATCTCCGCGCTATTCGCTCTTCTTATACTTTTCCAGTTATGACATCTACTATGTCCATATTACTGCATCTATCCGAACTGATGACGTACATTTAACCGTATAAGGAACTTTTTTTACAAACCTTTAAGGTATGAAGAAATGTACTGCTCTCCGCACTCATAAATTTTAATCAGCCATTCACCGACATATATAACAATACTGTAATTCTCAGAATTCGGACAGTTATCGAAAACTGAGAAGGAAGCCCAATTCAGCCTGATACTTTTTCCACAATAACGGCCACAGTTAGTCTCTCAGGTATCTGCGCTTGAGCTATCTAATTTATCAAAAAAACTTAAGCATATCACAGAAAACTTATTTAAAATCAAGCACTTTGCAGACAATCTTGTCAGTGTTTGGCTTGTTTTCCTCTGTGATTCATCCATATTCATATTTAGCATCTTCCCCCTCTTTACAAACAAGCATGTTATAGACACCGCTTGCCTATCATAGTGTCAAGAAACTAGTTCAGTATGGATGCCAAAAAATTGCTAAATATCCTTACTCAGTGATAGAGAATCATCGATATAATTCCACGGTAACTGCAATACTTTCATCATCCGCTCTTCATCACAGACACAGCAAAAGCCTCAATAGGAAGTTCCACAGTCCGGATAAAGCACTCTACTGTTACCTTTTCAGGCAATACCTTCCGTTTTCGATTAATCATCATCTGAATCTTTTTCAACATTCATATTCCAAGACACAGAAGTTCATTTTCTCACTTCTATAAAATATTACTATATCCATATTCTTATTTAACATCTCACAAAAAACTGATATAGCTTATAGGCCCCATGCACCGCCTATAAGCTAACTGTGTAAAATATTGACCTCCGGCTTCTGCTCTTCTGAAACTTCCTGTACAGTCACTGTACTGAAAACCGCCTCCAATCCGTCAAACAGGAAAAAACATCATCAGTTTTTTCCTACTAAAATTTTTTATATTTAGGGTTTAACATCAGCTTTCATCTATCAAAAAAATTATGTACTAACTTCCTGTTTCAAAAGTACAGCTACGCTGCATATAAATATAGCCTTCTCCAGTATAATAAGTACAAATCTATGCCTCTTCAATCTTTTTAACGTGATAACCGTATTTGTATTTGACAGCATCAATTTCATCATCACACAAGTAAAAATGCGAAAAAATCATCTCGCCGGCTTTTCACCCCTCCCTTGGAAAAGGAAATTGTATAACTTCTTTCTCCGCTAAATATAACACTGCCGATCTGTTTCCGGCTGTCCGCGTTGAATGCACTAACGAAGCCGATAATATACAGCAACCTGATTCACTGAAAGTTTTATAATCAACTACCACTACGACTGCTTCTCCGGAAGTTGTAATAAAGCTTTCCTTTAGTATAGTATGTCAGCCAAATGGCATACGAGCTAAAACGAAATCACCTTGATATATTTCTCTGTCCCCATGCGCATAGATCAGAATCGAAAAAACTTCTCTTCGCTTTCCCCTATTGCCTGACAATTAGATTCTCCGTTTCCGCCGTTCAGTCTGAAACAAACCTGCAAAAACGCGAATTAATCGTCTCGGCTAACTTCGCTCTTAACTGATACTTATGCAGTTCTGCTTGCGTGCTATCCGGTGTTTCAGGACACCATTAAATTGAATGGTAAAGCAACTTGTTCTTTCTGTATTTCATCCAGGTCTCACTAAGACAGAATGCTGCCTTCACACTGTACAAATGAAACTAAGCGCCCCTCTCTTGAGAATAGAGCTCACAACTCTGTACCGTCACATCAAAGATAGAACTTCACTCAACTCCCATGATGAAACATTTAAAATGCTATACTTTTCCTTTCATAGTTTTTTATCAAAACCACAGTCTCTTCCCAAAATTCTCTTTTGACAGTTACCAAAATCTCATCTGCATCTGCCAAAACCGAATTCTCGATCGTTATACCGAAATACTTATCCTTCACCGCGCCTTCAAGCAACACAGAATTTATCAAGAGGCCTAAATTTCGGCTTCATAATCAATTTTCTTGCTCAAAGAAAAAATCTCTATTCCGTACGCACCCGGCAACTTGGAAAACGATATTGGATGACCACAAACTTTGATTTTTCTTTTCAAAATCAAATCTTTCCTTGTCCGGATATGTATAATCCTGGAATTTTTCAACATTATTTTCATTCACAACTTCTACCAACTGTGAGTTGCTCAACTAGTAGCAGTTATTTTCCAGAAAAATACCATTCAAGCTTGCAATCCTTTTAGCCTGCCTGTAACGGGAATTCTGACGCTACAACAATCTGTTGTATAATCGTCTATCATATATCTCAACCGCGTTTATTATTAAAATCATTGTGGTTAAATAAAGTATTTCTGACATAATCATAAATAAACAAAATATAACAACTTTCCAAATAGATGTCCAACTCTCCCCTGACATCCCTCACAGGTATCATTGTTCTAAATCTTTCCATCTTTTACCCTTTATTCAAACAATTAGCGAAAAATTGATTCTTTTAATTTTCTCATTTACGAAAAAAATTATCACCGATTCAAAAATATAATCCTTAATTTCTGTCTCTTAAAACAACCATAATCTTCTTCCCTGATTCCAGAAACAGCGACAGCACATCTGCAAACTATCTCTAAATTCCTGCTAATATAAAATTTAGGCTGATATAACAATACAGTTTACTACTGTAATAGCTTTTTCCAGGTACATCTGAATCACACGCAATATCCAAGAATTCGGCATCTGTGTCAGCTAGACCGTAGGAGAGATAATATTTCGAATGTAATCACCTTCTCACTGACATACACAGTCTCATTACAGCTCCGTAGACAGAGACATTTCCCAGCTGAAAAATCATACTCAGCACTAAGAAAATGTTATCTATCCATTTTATTTTTAGATATTTAAAATTATAACGAAAAAGAGTAACAAAATATGATCATGGAAAATAACAAAAACGCCATAAAAAATAAGCCACGCAAATGAAGATAAAAAAATGCGAAATCATCTACATTTTTTCCATCTCCAAGATATTATAATTCAGAGAAAAAGCTGAAAATAGCCCATTCTAAAGGTGTTGCTTACAATGAAATTGATATAAAAATTGCAAAGGAACTTGAGCAATTCCGTCTGCAACAACAAGGAGAACAATGCCGATTGGGTGACTGAATAAAACATTTATTTGTTGCTATCCCTATTCCAATGATGCATAGATGAAAACGTCTCCATTATAACTGAGCAACATGATGAATGAAGCGCGTATACAAAAATGGTATTACCTAATCTGTTTAATTGCTGTGTAGACCTGGTAGGGCTTTTTAGGGTAAATATCGAACAGACCATTTCACAGCATCTCAGCGTATCTGGCTACAAGCTGTATTAATTACAGCCTTCACAGAAAATTAACAGAGCTCGAAAAAACAGCTAAAACTGACTTGACTCTCACTTAACCGCCTGCAATATGTATCAATCTGCATATGACGGTCAGGCCGAACACTAGCGAAATTATTAAATTTAAAAATCTATTATAAAAAAGCTTTTATCTCATCAATATCTCCCTGGAAAAGCTTGTGTACAACCATATATTATGGACCAAACTGATCTAAAAGTACTGATCAAAA
>JABUSY010000016.1 GCA_021442455.1 Lachnospiraceae bacterium
CAAAAACTGGTCCGAGGGAAGGCTCTCTAAGAGCTACTACAACATGTTTTCCGATTCGATGAAGAGCGTCGGCCAGGCCAACTGTTGTAGTGGTCTTTCCCTCGCCTGCAGGTGTAGGGTTGATGGCGGTGACGAGAACCAGCTTTCCGTCCGGAGTCTCTGATTCTTTTAATAAATTGTAATCAATTTTTGCTTTGTACTTTCCATACTGTTCTAAATATTTCTCATTGATACCTGCATTTTCCGCGATTTTGACAATCGGTTTCATCGTGCATTCTTGTGCGATTTCAAGATCTGATTTGTAACTCATATACTGCCTCCTTCTACTAAATATCAGATGACTTTTCCAATTCTATGCTGACATTTACACACTAAGAAAACATTTTTATTCTATCATTATGCTCATAACTTTCAAGTAGACCACATGGAACACAATACTGAACCACCGCGTATTCTTTTGCTAGAAAAAATATCTAAAAACAGAATTTTGATATTTGTTTATTCTCGCATCTAAAAAACTGAAAATACATTTGCTCTGAAACGACTTGAAATAAACCTTACTCCAGAAAATTTTCGTTGCAAAGACTGCCGTTCCCTTTCTTGGATTTAGTTATAAAATCAGAATCTTGACGTTTACCACGTTGTTTAATAGCTAATATATCATACTCCCTGCACAAATGGTGAGCCTCATATGATAACCACGATACCTGATAGACGACTATCAATTGTCCGTATAGAGCATCAAACATAATATACCACCAAGCCAAAGTCTGTATGTATTGACAGTTTCAGATATATCATCTTTTTTTAGTTACTCTTACTGCATATTTCTTCCACTTTACATAATAATTGAACAGCAACATTCTATAAATGCTCATCAGAGAAAAAACTTCGATTTGTATGATATTCACTCTCCACCCGCTTATAAGTTTAACCAAACATTTTCTGAACACTAAACATCAATGACTGCATGGACCTTTTTGGACACTTTCATTAATCACCTATAATTACTTATTCCGTTACATCATAGTTTTAAACTACAATATCACTTTACTATACTGCGGTAAACTGCTCTTTTTTAAATCAGCTAGCTTCATTTTTCAATTGTTAGATATATAGCATTATTATGTTAGCATAACTACTGATAATTTTCAATGATAATCCAGAATAACTTGTATAAATAATTGAATACATACAAAAAGCCTGTTCAACAACATTATAATACATTTGGAATTTCCTGGCATTTAAATTTACAACTTTCCGTTAGCTTTGCATATTTAAAAAACATTTTACAAATTGTACTGCTTTCAATAGAACTACATCACTAGATATGATCATCTTTTTGGGATTTCATTTTCTTCTCTACCTGCTCTGAAATGAATTTTATTATAAAACATATTTTGTCAATAAGCTATGAGGTCAAAACCAGAAGTTCACCGGAACAGAAAGCAGAAAATCACAAAGATGATAGGGAAAAAGAAGTATGTCAGTACCAAATTACTATAGTCATTGTGGATAGATTTTTCATCTATTTCATTAATAGCAGATACCATGCGCAACCTTCATTCTTTTTTTGAAATCAATAAATAGATTCTGTCTAAATCCGTACAGTAAAAAGCCATCGCATAATTCTGCCAGAACCATTGAATCATATTTCATTATGAACACAGCTGCAAAAGCTTCCTCTAGAGTTTTCTCACCATCATTCCAAAATACTAGGTTAACAAGTAACAAACATTCAACTGGCTCCGTCTTTAATCACAGTATGTCACGAAGCTAGTGCCGTTTCAGAGATATTGCACGGTTTTTATATCAAAAACCAGATTTTTATTTTCCATTTTTTCAAAACTACTAGTTTATTTACAGCTTGTCTAGACTGTCGCCGTAAACATCTAGCACAATACCTATATCTTTATCTCTGATAAAAACATCCGCTCCTCTCAAGATCGTTTTTTATTGTTGCATACTTTCAGAGTTTTTTTGCGATTTTTGATCATTCGCATCCACAAACCAAAGTTCTTATAGTCACAACTATGTTTAGTGAAATGCAAAATACAAATTCTGTAAACATGAGCTCTTCGATACCCTCATCAGTTAAAACATGTTGCATTATTCATTCACTGCATATCGCACATACCGCTTATAAGTAATTGTTTTCATGTCTGTAAACAAATGATTTTTCTTCCCAAACTATAATCATTGCAATCAGTTCAAATTTTGATCGTTTGCATTGGTAATGATAGTAGATGTCATGACAATAACATTTTCCAATATCTCTCCTTATTTTCTTACTAAGCACAGCAAATCTTATATAGAAGCAGAATACAGAATTCATAAATATACTCTGGATCCAAATCCAACGTCTCTCTTCTATGAAGCGTCAAGCGTCTGCCACGATGATCATCGCCAATCACTTCTAAACCTCTTTTGTGTGACTGTAGGCTGACAGTAAGTTAACTATAATTATTACCTTCATCAGAATAACTTTTTCTATATCCTTCTATATCCAATTCATTTGCTACGTCGACGATAATCTGGACAGTCTGACATAAGTTTTTATATTTTTAGAAATGCTGTACATGGCTGATAACGACACGACGAGAACTAGAAATGGTTGGTCACGAATTACTGTTTCCCAATCGCCGTTACAAACCACATCATCCGCTAGAACTAGTTTAGATATCTTGTTTATCTTCTAGGAATATTGCAAAAACATCTCTGTTTCCTCAATTTAGATTTAGATACGACCAGAAAGTATTATTTCTGTAAATCTACAATTTG
The DNA here is from genome assembly GCA_021442455.1 of Lachnospiraceae bacterium. GTDB lineage: Bacteria > Bacillota > Clostridia > Lachnospirales > Lachnospiraceae > Scatomonas. The sequence continues at coordinate 2,782 of JABUSY010000016.1, forward strand.
CGACATCTTCCAACTTTTTGAACCTATTAGCACAATATTGTCCTTCTCATTATTCTTCTACAGATCTGATTTTTGTTTTCTGCTCAAATATGTTTTTCTCTCTTTCCCGCGGATCAAACGCACAATGTTACTTCTGTGTTTGCAGAAAATCATCACCGTCAGTAATATAATGATCAAACACATTTCATTTAAGTCCGTCTGTTTCATATGGTACAGACCTACCTGGCTGGATACTAGGACGCCGATTAAAAATTCCGCCGACAATGCTAATGAAGCTAGAGATACGTAATGCGTCGTTAAAAAGAGAAGAAAAAAACAAATTATTCCGATGACTATCAAATACCAACACATAAATGCGATAATCATACCTGCAGTAACGGCTATTCCCTTTCCTCCCTTGAACTTCAGATAAAAAGGATAATTATGCCCCAGAATCACTCCAGAAGATGTATAAATTTTCAACAATTTTATGATCTCCGAATGTGAAGTTCGGAAAATCAACCAGGTTACCAAAACGGCTAGAAGACATTTTAGAACATCACAAACAAAGGTGATAAGCCCCGCTTTCAGCCCTAGCGTGCGGAGCACATTAGTTGTACCTGCATTACCACTTCCCTTAGTCCGTATATCTATTCCATAGGATTTTCCATAAAAGTATGCTGTTTGAAACATACCAAATACATATCCTATTAACAAACAAATTACTCGTTCCATATCATTTTCCCTTTTTTCTTCTCTCTCACGATAAATTTTAATGCAGTACCCCGGAACCCACATGACTCTCGAATACGATTTTCCAAATAGCGTAGATAAGAAAAATGCATCAGCCTCTTATTATTCACAAAAATCACAAAGGTTGGAGGCTTCAGAGCCACCTCTGTCATATAGTAAATTTTAAGATCTTTCCCCTTGTCTGACGGAGGCTGATTCAGTGCGATTGCTTCTGTCAAAATCTCATTCAACACTCCAGTGGTAACCCGCAAAGCCTGATTTTCCAAGACCATATCTATAGTGTCAAATAGTTGAGAAAACCTCTGTCCTGTTACCGCAGATATGAACACGATTTTTGCATAGCTCATAAAGGAAAGAATACTTTGTACTTTTCTTGAAAATTCGTTAATCGTTTTATCATTCTTCTCGATGGCATCCCATTTATTTATGGCAATAATGATCCCCTTACCTCTTTCATGTGCAACTCCCGCAATCTTTGCATCTTGCTCTGTCATTCCTTCAACAGCATCAATAACCACGATTACCACATCCACTTTTTCAACTGCAGTTACTGTCCGTATAATACTGTATTGCTCCAACTCTTCTCTAATTTTGTTTTTTCTCCGTAGACCAGCTGTATCAACAAAGATATAGTCTTTACCATTCCACCGAACCGGCGTCTCAATGATATCTCTCGTGGTGCCTGCTACATCTGATACGATCATTCGGTTCTGCCTTAGCATTTTATTAATAATAGAAGATTTACCTACATTTGGCTTTCCAATGATGGCAACCTTTGGAAGTTCGTCGACTTCTTCTACCGCACATCTGTCTGAAAAATAAGTAACCACCTGATCCAGCAAATCTCCGAGCCCCTGCTTACCTTCTGCTGAAATTGGAAACGGTTCTCCGATACCCAGATTGTAAAATTCATAAATATCCATCATCTGGCGATCAAAATGATCTACCTTATTCACCGCAAGAACCACCGGCTTCTTGCTTCGCCTCAGTATATCCGTAATCTTGGCGTCAAAATCAACCATTCCCTGGCGCACATTTGTTAAAAAGATTATCACATCTGCAATATCTATGGCAAACAGTGCCTGCTTCCGCATCTGGCTCAAAATCACATCACTACTCTCAGGTTCAATCCCGCTCGTGTCAATAATCGTAAAACTATGATTCATCCAAGTCACGTTTGCATAAATCCTATCTCTGGTAACGCCAGGTGTATTTTTAACTATTGCAATATTTTCTCCTGTCAGCGCGTTAAATAGCGTGGATTTCCCAACATTTGTCCGGCCAACAATTGCGACAATCGGTTTTTTCATATATCTGTCTCCTTCACATCTTCTCATCTGTTTCATTAGACCCTGCCCGTTGCTTAGACAAAATACCGTAATGTATTCACAAAAAACCATTCCATATTTCATAAATACGGTACCAGCAAACATAATATTTTGGAAATTTTCGTCTAATGGAGAACCCTCTAAGCCTTCCTTCCGTTATGATTATACTGTGCTCTTTCCCGTTCGCGGAACATTGTTCCATTTACACCCTTATTTTCTTAGTTCAGAAATCTCAACATACCGATTTCTTTCTACAGCTGCAGATAAAACATCATATCTTTTCCGGAAAGGATTACTTTATCAGCAGATACCATATCATTAGAGGCATACATAAAATAGGTCCGGTAATCTTTTCATATTTTTTCTGTCACAAAATGGAATAGCACCAAAAGTTTTTTTCGTCCTGTCTGTTAAATATTTTCAGAAACAGACCGTCGAAGAATTTGCATTAGTTCTATCTATCAGAACCACTGAGACACTCTTAAGCTTCCAATAATATATCTGCTAGATCCTATAGATTTTCTCCAAGTTTCTGCCTGAATTATTTTCCTAAAAAGAATACGATCTAGATATTCATTTTATTGTGATATTGTAAAGGCACCGACCTTTACGAGAAAAGTGACTTATCAAACAATTATGTAACATTCTTCACTACAGTTTCAGAGTTATCATTTGAAAAGAGATTTATTTAGGAAATATGATAACGAATCACACGATCAATGTCTTAATCACTCATCGTGATTAGCGTCACAAAATTTTTCAAAGATAGTTTAGCATTGTCATCTTTAATGCAAAGCTTCTGACAGGAACGATATTCATTATATCAAAATTTTCTGAAATACTGCACCCATATCTTCTTTAGTGTTTCTCGTATTTCAGAAAAACACTGTGCACCGAATATTTTTTAATAGTAATACAATAATATATCAGATATTGATAACTAAGACATTTCCTTAGCAATGCTTTTCAAAACGCTTTTCAAAACGCTTTTCAAAACAACTCCTATTCCTAAATGATATATTTATGCTCTCATAACTTCACTACATTTCATTAATAATCATATCAATTTAACTATCAAAAAGCAAGCATTGACAGGCGAGTTTATTCATGATATAAATATAACTAAGAAAAGTAATAGAATAGTAATGTATTTGTACACTAGGGAGGTCTTCATGGCAAATTTAAACTTAGACTATTTAGTGCATTCAGTTCCTGTTGCACCTTTGAAGATTTGTGCTCTTCCAGGATGTGAGACCCTCGCATACACCATCGACCGATTTTTAGTCGAGTTCCGCAAAAATCTGATCAAAAGCAACCCTGAAAAGCAAAGTCCACTGTTTGGATATTTCTCTGATACCTACTTATTAGACTGTGAATGTCCTCGTTTCGGCACTGGAGAATCCAAGGGGCAGCTGATGGAATCAGTTCGTGGCATGGATTTATTCATTTTAGTGGACATTTGCAATTACAGTGTCACCTATAAACTAAACGGGCATATAAACCACATGTCTCCAGATGACCATTATCAAAATTTAAAACGCATCATCGCTGCAACTACTGGAAAGCCTCATCGTATTAATGTAATTATGCCTTTTCTATACGAAAGCCGCCAGCATAAACGCACTGCAAGAGAATCTTTAGACTGTGCTGTGGCCCTTCAAGAACTAAATAACATGGAAGTTTCCAATATTTTGACATTTGATGCTCACGACCCTAGACTGATGAATGCAATCCCGCTTCATGGATTTGAAATTTTTTTCCCAACTTACCAATTTCTGAAAGCGCTCTTAAAATGTGTGCCGGATCTGCAAATAGACAATGACCACTTGATGATCATCAGCCCCGACGAAGGTGCAATGTCAAGAGCTGTTTATTTTGCCAATATTCTGGGTGTTAATATGGGAATGTTCTATAAACGCCGCAATTATTCTGTCATGGTTAATGGTAAAAATCCAATTGTTGCTCATGAATTTCTCGGTGATTCTGTATTTAAGAAAAATGTCGTCATTATCGATGATATGATTTCTTCTGGCGAAAGCATGCTAGATGTCGCCAAACAACTGAAAGAACGCGGCGCAAAAGATGTATTTATATGCACCACTTTCGGACTGTTCACAAATGGTCTCGACAAATTTGATGAATATTATCAAAAAGGATATATAGCAAAAATTATCACAACCGACTTGACTTACCGGACACCTGATCTCATCGCAAGGCCCTGGTATGCACCAGCAGAAATGGGTAAATATGTAGCAAACATTATCGACATTCTAAATCATGACATATCTGTCGACACAGTCCGAGATACCACTGAAAAAATCAACAAATTACTGAATAAGTATTGTTGATAAGAACTCACAAAAAAATAGACACACTAGCTCTCTATTTCTCTCGTTTATCAGTTCCATATCAGAAAATAAAATGTTTAATAAAACTTTTTCGGTGAATCATACTTGGTCCATATTTTTTCAATGCTTTTATATGTACCTTAACCCCATACCCTTTATTGGACGCGAACCCATATCCCGGTATGATTTTATCATATGCCAGCATTAGCTGATCTCTGATTACTTTTGCTACAATGCTAGCCGCCGCAATGGATTGACTTTTGATATCACCTTTTATGATCGATATTTGTGGAATATCCACTCCTGGAATTCGTACAGCATCATTCAACAAGAGTTTAGGTCGCACAGATAACTTACTAATTGCCTGTCTCATGGCTTCATAAGTTGCTTCAAGAATATTTGTCTCATCAATGTGAACAGATGAAAGATAGCCGATTCCAACAGAAATTGCTTTTTCTGTGATCATAGTATACAGCTCCTCTCGTTTTTTTTCGCTAAGCTTTTTAGAATCATTGATATAAAGTATCCGACAGTCCTTTGGCAAAATTACGGCTCCTGCCACCACAGGTCCAGCCAGTGCACCTCGGCCAACTTCATCAATTCCACATATACTGTCATATTGCATATACTTCTTTTCATATTCACAGAGCTTCTCCACTCTTTCCCGCTCCTGCTGCTGATTCTTCATTATTCTACGATAATGTTCAATGAGATTCTGAACACCTTTTCGTTCATCCTTGGCATACAGTTTTAGCAGTCGCTCCCGTTCAGGCACTGACGCCTGCTTCAGCTCTCTCATCATTTCCGATTTTTTTTTCATTTCGTTTTGTTTTTTCCTTTATTACTCATTATGCCTTCCGGAGCCTGCTCCAGGGTAATCCGTCCCAGCTTTCCGGATCGGAAATCATTCATCAAAATACTCGCTGCTTTTTTATAAGATAACTTATTGCCTTTCACGAGGCATTGACGACTCTCCGCTATCTGTGCAAAAATTTCCAGCGGTTTTCCTTTTTCTTCTAGTAAATACCGCCTTTCTAGGATACCTGGATAAGCTTTTATCAAAAATGTAATCAACTTCAAAGATAGTTCTTCCGTATCCAAGATTTCATCTTTTACAGAACCAACCATCGCTAACCGTTCTCCAACTTTCGGATCATCAAATTTCGGCCACAAAATTCCCGGCGTATCCAGAAAATCCATCCCCTTTCTAAGGGAAATCCACTGTTTCCCCTTCGTCACTCCAGGGCAATGGCCAGTTTTCGCACAGGCATGGCCTGTGTAAGAATTGATGAAAGTAGATTTTCCTACATTGGGAATTCCTACTATCATAGCACGGAGTGGACGATTCTTAATTCCTTTTTTAGCGTTTCGTTCCAGCTTTTCTTTGCAAACTTTTTCCACCAGAAGCTGAAACGAACGTAGAGTTGTCTTATTTCTAGCATTTGACAAAAGCGTAAAAAATCCCTGATTTTCAAAAAATTTCAGCCACATTTGATTCTGTCGCTCGTCAGCTAGATCAGATTTATTTAACAGAATCAGTCTGGATTTTTGTTTTCCTATCTGGTCAATATCAGGGTTTCTTCCGGATTTTGGAATTCTTGCATCTACCAACTCTATAATTAGATCAATCAGCTTTATGTCTACCTGTATCTGACGTTTCGCTTTCATCATATGTCCAGGATACCACTGTATATCCATGAATTTCACCTCATTTATTCTTTTTACAACCTAAATTTATCCAAGGAAGTCATCAATATCCATAGCTTACCAACAATGTTCTTCTTTGTTTTTCAATATCCACGTGTCGCTTTTTGTTTTTACTGACATTTTGCTTATCACTAAAAACAAAATATTTTGAACTTCCAAACATCCAACACGACTTTTCTGCAAAACCAGAGTTAGTAATCAACAGCTATGCTTCTTTTCCATATAGATTTTTTCATCTATCAGGTTCTTTATACAGAAGACAAATAATATTTCCCGGTTTTAAAAAGCTAAGTTTATATGCTATCGTATTAATCAGTATAGTATTGCACAGCCACCAGCATTAACTACTCCATCGCACTTTCTTAGAAACTAAGATATTTTTCGACAATACTAATAGAACATAAATGTGAGTATTACAACTACAACAATCTACAATATCTAGAAAAAGACCTCTTTAACACGGAAGTTCCTAAAGTAATCTCTGACATATCTTACAATACATTTTGTATTTTTGTTTATTTTTAAACATGAACTCTATACTATTTTTAGCCATTTATTTGACTAAGTCTTTTACCTTAGCTGCTTTTCCAATACGATCTCTTAGATAATTCAGTTTTGCACGTCTTACTTTCCCCTGTCTCACTACTATAATCTTTTCGACGATGGGAGAATGAATTGGCCAAGTTTTCTCAACACCGATTCCATTTGAGTTTTTTCGAACCGTAAAGGTAGCTCGATTGCTTCCGCCCTGTTTTTTCAGAACAATACCTTCAAACACCTGAATTCTCTCTCGGTTACCTTCTTTAATCTTTCCATATACTTTTACAGTATCTCCAACACGAAATACCGGAACTTCTGCTTTTAATTGTTTTTCTTCAATTTTTCTAATAATTTCGTTCATTTCTATCTCTCCTTAAATATGGCTATTAAAAGTTCATATTACCAATAATCATTTTCATTACTACAGTTGCCACTGAACTACATGTCAAGTTGAATTGTTAAAATTTTTTTTCGTATTTCTAAAGAAATTCTCTCGATCTCTACTTTTTCCTTCGACAGATCTGAAAGTATTTCAAAAACAGCTAGTTTTGAAAAACCTCTTTTCTCTAGCTTTAATTTTTCTTCCTCATCTTTCTGATATTTCCTTTTGCCAACAGTTAATAAGATAAAAGGCGTATTTCTGCCTGCCAGCCTCTGAGGTAGTTCATCCAAAAGTGAATGTTCAGTCGGTTGTCCTGGGAAAACAAAAATTACCAAGTCCTGTTGATCGAACATACCTCCCTCTCTCCTAAGCTTTCTGCGATTAAAATTCAATACTTTTCCATACCTTGAAAGTTTTTTGATCAAGAGCTCTGCCACAACGCCTATCCTCTCATCTCCATACCAGATACAGAATATTTGATAACTCCTCCGAAATAGATCAGGTCTCCGATTTTTGGTCCGCTCCAGAGATTTTTGATGACGCCATTTTTCTATTTTTTTGTGGTTTCCAGACAAAAGCACCGAAGGAACTTGTCTGTCATGCCAGATTTTAGGGCGTGTATAATGCGGATATTCCAAAAGATTGTCCTGAAATGACTCGAACTGAAAGGATGCTTCATTGTTCAAAACGCCTGGTGAAAATCTGGATATAGCATCAATCATCACCATCGCTCCCAGTTCTCCTCCTGTGAGCACATAATCACCGATAGAAACATAATCCGTTACTACCTCTTCCAGCACTCTCTCATCAATTCCTTCATAATGTCCACATAGAAGTACAAGAGATTCTTCTCTAGCAAATTCCTCTACCATAATCTGATTCAATACCTTCCCTTGAGGTGTAAGATATATGACCCGCATGGTACGACCAACCTTCTCTTCCACAGCACACAGCGCTCGATACACAGACTCTGCCTCCAAGACCATTCCGGCGCCGCCACCATAGGGATAATCATCCACTCGCATATGTTTGTTAGCAGAAAAACTCCGGATATCCACCGCCTCAACAGTTATCAAACCATTTTGATCCGCCCGCCTCAAAATGCTAGCTCCAGTTGCCTGCTGAATCATATCAGGGAATAAAGTTAATACATAATAATTCATCAATTATAAAACCTACTGTGTTAACATCGAATTCACCAATAAAACAGAGCGTTGAAATAAGATTCTCTAGATTTCTATTATTTATACGATCACCTTTTAAGATCTAACCTTCCTTCTGGAAACTCCCAATATCTTTTTCTGGAGAATTCCAGAAATTCCCAACAAAACAACCAATGTATACTTGGTAGAAAATCATAATAGCGATTCTGTTTTTCTATAAATCTTTCTTACCTGATTTTGTAAGACTGTTAATTGTATGATATTGGTTATATGACTACTGTAAGATGGCTGCTTATAGGGCTTGCTGACCAACCATATTCATTCTATTATTTATGAAAAATCTTTTCTTTAACTGTAAGTTACAATATTGACATGTCTTCATTAACACTATCTCCTTCATAATTTATCAGACCAGGAAGTAAACATACCGTCATTTTCCCAATCTCTACCTCAATTTTTATAACACACTGTTTGATTGCAGGAATCAAGACTTCTCCATAATTCTTTGTATCCACAGAGTAAACGTCATTCGCCCCTGTTTTGATCACATCCTTTAAAATGCCAAGCTTCTTTCCGTCCTTCAAACATACCTCCATCCCTATGAGATCTGCGATGTAATATTCATTATTCTTCAGAGAAACCGCATGTTCTCGCGAGACATACAACTCACACCCTTGATATTGTTCCACATCATTAATAGAATCAATACCTTTAAATTTCAAAATAGAAAACTGTTTAAAAAATTTAATACTCTGCACCTCCAGAGATAACCGATTTATCTTTGTCTGAAGATATACATACTCAATTGTGCGGAAACGTTTCTGGTCATCCGTAGTTGGATGTACTTTAACCTCGCCCTTAATTCCATGAGTTGAAGTTATGACACCTACTTTCAAAAACTTCTCCATACATGTTCTCCTTCCGAAATCTAGTATCAGCCATATGTAAGACAAAGACTCTTTTTTTATAAAAAATATAGCCAAAGAGTTTCATAATCAGAAACCTTTCGGCCACACGAAACTAAGCAATATTTCACATAATATCCTTATTTCATTGCAGAATTTCAAACACAATTTTCTTTTCCTTTTTGAAAGAGGCAGCCTTAACCACAGAACGGATAGCTCTCGCAATACGTCCCTCTCGGCCAATCACTTTTCCTATATCAGAAGATGCCACCTTTAATTCTATCAGTAAAGCATTGCCGCTCTCAGTCTGTGTAACGACTACCTCATCAGGATTTTCAACTAGAGATTTTGCAATTACTTTTACTAATTCTTGCATTAAAAAATACCTCCGCTCATGAATTATTTTTCAATACCTACAAGCTTAAAAATCTTTCCAACCACCTCTGTAGGCTTGGCACCATTTGCAAGCCATTTTTTAGCAGCCTCTTTATTCACACTGTATACACTCGGATCCTGATTCGGATCATAGATGCCGATTTTCTCAATAAATCTTCCATCTCTTGGAGAATTAGCATCTGCTACAACGATTCTATAAAAAGGTGCTTTTTTCTGTCCTACTCTTTTTAAACGAATCTTGACGGCCATTTTTTTCTCCTCCCTTTGTGAAACTTTTACTATAATTCAGAACAAATCTCTTACCAAAACGGAAATTTGAAACCTCCTAATTTTTCTGCTTTTCCTTTCATAATTCCTGGCATTTTTTTCATCATCTCACATGTCTGTTCAAACTGTTTTACAAAACGGTTCACTTCAACAACTGTCACACCTGCACCATTCGCAATCCTCTTTTTTCTCGAAAAATTCAATAAATCAGGATTGGATCGTTCTTCCGGCGTCATGGAATAGATTATAGCCTCTTTTTTTGCCAAAGCCTTCTCATCCACTATACTTTCCAAATCTCTCATTTTCCCACTCAGTCCTGGCATCATACCAAGCACATTAACAATCCCGCCCATTTTCTTCATTTGGTTCATGGTTTCTAAATAGTCATCGAAATCCAACCTAGTCTTTTTCATTTTCTGTTCCATCTTTTTGACTGTAGACTTATCCAGATTAATCTGAGCTTTCTCTATCAAACTCATCATATCTCCTCTTCCAAGTATTCTGGAAGCCATACGGTCTGGATAAAACTGCTCCAAATCTGAAAGCTTTTCTCCCATGCCCACATAAAAAATAGGTTTACCGCAAATCGTTTTTATAGAAAGCGCAGCTCCGCCTCTGGTATCACCGTCCAGTTTAGTCAGAATAATACCATCAATTCCAACCTTTTGATCAAAAATCTTTGCTACGTTAACTGCATCCTGACCAGTCATAGCATCCACCACCAGAATAGACTGATCTACATGAACCGTTTCACGGATAAAAATCAGCTCTTCTATCATTTTTTCATCAATATGAAGTCGACCAGCAGTATCCACGATAACTACATTCATACCCTGGCTCCTGGCATATTCCACAGCTGTTTCGGCAATATCCATAGGTTTTATCTTATCACCCATGGTAAATACCTCTATACCTTGCTTCTCACCAATTAACTGTAATTGTTTGATCGCAGCTGGACGGTAGACATCACAAGCAACCAAAAGAGGCCTTCTACCTTTATTTTTCAGTTTTTCAGAAATCTTAGCTGCCGTCATAGTCTTGCCTACACCCTGTAGGCCCACCAACATAATAACTGTAATCTCATTCTCTTTCTTTAAAGCAATCTCTACAGCATCTGGACCCATCAACTTGACCAATTCCTCATTAACAATCTTGATAACCATATGTCCGGAATTCAGGCCATTCATAATCTTCTGTCCAACTGCCTGTTTCTGTACAGAGTTAATAAACTGTTTGACCACCATAAAATTCACATCTGCTTCCAGCAGTGCCATTTTAATTTCCTTCAACACATTTCTTACATCAACCTCCGTCAGTTTCCCGCGGCTCTTGATTTTTCGAAATACATTCTGTAGTTTTTCTGTCAAACTTTCAAATGCCATGAATCTATTCCTCCAGAAGATCCGAAGAGACTACTTAAATTCATTTCATGATCTATTCCAAAGAATCATCATACTTCTCAGAAATTAGTACTTGGATCTATTTCATACTTATTTTCCCCGATTAATACGACATTGATGCTTTAATATAATTTTCTATAAGAAATATACAAAAAAACATATTACAAATTTCCTTGTTTGCATCATTATTATTCTTTATAATACTATAATGTAGTCAACTTGTCAAGTAAAAACTGTGGATATGGCACTGCCAAAATTATACTCAGTCAAATTTCAAATTTTCCTTTCGAATAATTAATGAAGTTGAAGTATCTTGAAAGCTCATTCTTTTTGATGGTCTAAAATGCTTCATAACAAGTATATCGAAAATATTATCAGTATATTCAGACAGCAATCATCAATGAATTGCAAAGTAATTATGTCAGTATTTCTTTAATATTTTCATTGATCATTCCTAAATCTACCATACTGAAAGCATCAAATTTTTGCTTATGACGAAAGATATTATTTCCTCTAGAACAACTAAAAAGCAGCGAGAAACATTTGGAGTTACGACTTAACAAACACAACTCTACAGGATATTAGTAATTTTTATTTTTTTTTCAGATACCTCTGGAAAATGGCCTTCAGAAGTTTTTCACTCGAAATTCAAACTATTCAGCATGCTTATAAACCTTTAGAAATTTCCAGCTACTTTTAATCCGAATATTCACTATTTCGTTACAAAACAAAATGTATTTTCCAAAAACTCATCGTATTTTTGTGATATCTCACGTATATATAAACCAAATATATGATTGTGTCAAATTATCAGTCTTTTTAATGACCGATTGGTTTAATCAGCCGGATATATGCGTATTTCCAATAGCGGCACATATAAATTCCTTTAACAAATCCAGCATAGTCTAGAAAAATTCCATAAAAGTTTAATTGACCACTAGTTTCAGAATTCAGTGTTTTTTACAGAATACATTCTCTAGCAATTCTCTCTACCGTCCTATACAAACTATACTCCTTTTTTAGATTTTTGACAGTTTCTTGTCCTATGCTTTCCATATAATAACCATTCTGAAATCATCTTTTGTATAGACTCTATAACCCATGCTATAAATAATCCGGCAGGATCAAAAAACTCTTTATCCAGAAGTAGAGTCAGATAATTTTGAAATTTTTCCTTATTTTTTTACTTATTCCCTAGTAGTTACGTGCATTGGAATAAAGTATCAGTGTCACAACCAGCACTTTTAATTCCATTTCAAGTATATTGGTCCTCAAAATAAATCATCTGAAACAGCGGTTTTAAATTCTGGATAACTAGATTATACCTCTATGAAGCAATAGCGTTATGTGGAAGTAACAGTCATCTTTGCCAAGCATACTGAAAAATTTTCCTTAAGATATTCTGAATGCTGATATCCTCTTATGGGCTTATTACTTATTAAAATAGAAGATTAGCACGTATTTCTACATAGCATTTATTATATCCGATGCTTGACATCTTCATGAATACATCTCCTCATGAACGTTTTTGAAAAAAACGCCAAATTTTTTTAGTATCTCAAGCAAATCGTTTATCTGACACTTGTACATCAGATCCTCGAAAAGAATGTTATAGCCTTCAAAAAATAAAACTGCAGTTTCTGAATTTCTGCCCGAATTCGGATATTCAAGAATCGCCAACTCATTCACAAGCAAAAGATCCACAGCAAAAATAACGACATTTCATCTATAATGAATGATGATAAAAAACAAAGCCGCAGCCGCTTGACCGCCAAAACTTTCAATACTCCTCTTACGAAGCGATAATATCGATGACAATTTGCAGAATTACACCAAGCCCTAACTTGCAACAGTATTTGATTTACACATATAATGATCATTCCCGAAAAAACTGCTGTACCGACAAAAAATTCAGTTGTTTCTAAAATAATTACCATCGTCATAAAACAGGCAAGCTGTAAATTGAAATTTTTGCGTCTGCACTGTGTTCATTCTCTCCTATAGATATCATCTGTTCATTCCACTAACAAAGCATTGCTCATAATTAAAATGCTTTCGAAAACCTACAATAACTTTGTCAGTTTGCTAAAGACTATAAGCACACTTACTCCTTTCCGATGGACCTTGCTATACAACTCTAAAAATCAGTTGTTATATATTTACATCAACTTCGCCTGAGCGGGACAACAGTAAACAAAAGATTTGGTTTCGTATTAAGCTAATTTCCGATAAGAATTTTCTTCTGATGGCTTCACTCATCGAACTAAGCGACACAGGATCATCCGTCACCTTGATCTGGAGATCCAGAATTTACTTTTCAATTCAATAAACTGTTTTTTAACTCCAAATTCATCTTATTGTCAGAAATAATTTTCTAAAAATTTTTCAGCACCAGAAATTATCTCCGATGTTCACAGTTGATGGAAGAACTCTTACTTTTTTCTATTTCAGATATAATCTCTTTTTGTAGAATATTAGCTCCCCCTTTGTTTATCAGACCTACCTCAATAAAGCGTCCTTAAAATCTTTATCCACCTTGCATCTAGTATTCTGTCAGATCTGTAATATTTCTCTTTTTTCAGCTTCCGTCTAATAGCATGTAGTTGAAAGTGAATAATTTCCCCTCCAGCACAATTTCATTTTGAACCCATGTTTTTTCGCATTATATACAAACATTGCCAAAGATCATCAAGACAACGGAAGGCTCAGTAATCATGTAATCCTTCCATTCTTTTTCTATCGCTTTAAGCTCTCGGATCCTTCTAGGTCCGGAAGAATCCGATTATTTATATTTTTCAGCGTACCCATTGCCATATCTACTAGAAAATTTAGCATAAAAGTTATCGTTTTCATACTTCTCTGTCTGACGAATGTTAATATGTAGGAAATCGCTGATTATACAGTATGACAAACAGCAATCTGCATACTATGTTTGTTGTACCTTTCCGCAGAAGGTCGATTTCTTTTACTTTTCATATCAGTTGTTCTATAATCTTTTGATGGTCCCGGATTCAGATCATTATATTTCTTACACCTTTCGAATATAAAAAAATTCCGACGACCGCTTGCTCATTAAAACTGTCTCTATGACAATCGCCTCATACAACGCTAAGTTATCGCATAGAAGTATATACACATATCTGCCTGAATGGATCTACTTCTGGATTTGGCTATTCCATAGTGATCTCGATTATTCTGACTGATTTGATCGAGATCCGTTTTTCATTTATCTTCTTTAGATTTTTTTTACTGCATCATGATGTCTTCCATATAGAAACTCTATCCGCACAAACATATTCATTGGCAAACGGTCAGTTCCATTCTTTTCGTCTCCAAATTTCAGAGCAGAGGCAGAGAGAGAGTTCTAATAACCCAGCAATATTTTTGTTTTTCGTTTTACTTGCACTCTGTGAATATACCTTCCTTTTCCATTATGTTCTAGGATATCTACAAAAACCGAAATCTGCAGTTGATATCTGTTATTCTTAGCAACTCATCCTTTCATTAATACAAACATAGAAAAAATTAATATAAAAATCGTCTGTTCCCAACCTGTGCAAAATAATATTGCGATTCACTGCACCTTTTACATGCATCTCATTCATTTTCTGTATCCATAGTATTGCAAGAATGATTCAGGTTATGTACATAATGGAAAGCAAATATTTCTTAAAACCTTCATTGCCGATCTATCTTTTGCTTTCCTGCAGTTTATTTTTAATACAATTATCCTACCTGGAAATTGTTTTGAACATCCTTTCTTCTTATTGATCTAAAAATGAAATTAGCAGATATTCTTAATTTTATTCAAATTGATAAAAAAATATTTCTTTTCTTTGACAGACTGTCTATTTTACGGCCACACAAGATTTTATCTTCAATTTTCCCTTTCTAAGCATTCTCTTCCATTTTAACTTAATACTTTTTACAAATACTGAAATCAGCAACAATTTTGTTTTTTTTGCTGTTCCAAGATATTTTTTTCTTTACTTCTCCACTCTTTTTCGTTCATTAAAGTTAAGTTCTGATAAAACAGGCACTGTGCATGCGTAGTGCTTGCTACAGTTTCCCAATATTCACATGCCATGTCCTAAAATATCAGTATCCCGTCGTTTTCCCATGGATTGTCAATAGTTGTTTGTCTCAGTTAGAACATTTTTTTATCAGGTTATCATGTGAAAAATATTCTTTCCTCTATCTTACTTATGTCCGGATCTCGTCACTCAATGTTTTGACATAGCTATAGATATTTTTCATAAAATTTTTTCATTGAATAACGTTCCTTCACTATATCAGAAAACTTCAGTTCCCATTTTGCCATTAGTTTCATCGTCTTCCAATCTTTCAGCAGCTCAGCATTCCCTCTTTAATACTCTTCCGATCGTCTGCGAACATTCCAAACACATTCTACCAGCTTTTCAATCCTTTTACAATTTATTCTACAAAAACAATTTTGTAAAAAGACAAAAGGAATATAAGGAATCAAAGTAGAAAAAAGTCTTGTGGCTATAGGTTTTAAAGCAAAAAAGAAAACTACTGACACTTGACACTAAATTATAATAACCTAATGTTTGTTGAAAGATTTGATATCTAATATACTTATACTCTCCCTGAACGATTGAAATTTAGAAGAAAACCAGAAGTCTTAATAATATACTTACCAACGACGCCATTGCATAGTATAATTCATTAGAATCATAACTTTTGCTAAGTGCATTCATTATTAGTACAACTAGATGTACATGAATCTGCTTTGGTCGAATTTTGATTAAAAGCTTTATTGCTACATTTTCTAAAAATAATGAAATATTAAAATTAAATGAAAACTGCTACAACATTATTTTAGCCCTGTTTAGGAAATTCAATATCCAAAATTTATCAAATCAGATTTGACAGAAAGTTAGAAAAAGACTTTTTTAGAAGATAGAGGGTCATTTGTATCTAAATAAAAAATGACCCCTCTATCTTCTAAGACGATGGCCTAATAAAATCGTCACAGGATTGGATATACTGCTCACTTTGTGACTTCTACAGACATAATAACCAATGTCACAGCAAAAATACTCCTGGACAAACAAGAAATCCAAACATTCTATACACTCATCCCATTGATATTTATAAATACTTTCTCATATCAAACTTAATGCCTACATGCAACCTCTTTTTGTTTTATAGCGAACCATCTAAAGTACTAAAAAAATTAACAGATATACGTAAACATTGCTAATTTATTGAATAAAGACTATATACACATTCGTTTATTTCTTCCTTGATTATATTTCAGAATTTGCTATACTATATCTGATCTAATCTTTATAGAATCACCAACATCATTTTGCTGTCAAATCACTAATATAAATAAGCCTATGACAAATAATTCCATTTATCCGGAAATCAGACTTGAACTGATGACCCCTTCATTACGAGTGAAGTGCTCTACCAACTGAGCTATTCCGGCATTGTACGTTTACTGTGTAGCATTTATTATACATGATTTTTCCAAAATTTCAACACCTAAATTGATAATTCATTTACAAAAACAGGAGATTTTTATGAGTGACATCAAAAAAACTGAATAAATATACGCGAATAAGATGTTCGGGATAGCTAAAAGCTCCATTGTATCCAGAAGCTTAGCATAGAATCGAGCATTTTATCCACTAGTGTAACATATTATAAAAAATGCGGCGTGGAATACCTGCTTCACGAACTACTCACGTCATTACTACGAAGATGAACATCTGCTTGGAGTATAAACAATGACTATTCAATCAACTTAAAACCGAATGGACAGTTGGAAATTAATATTGTTCCTAAAGAGCACCTATACGAGTGACTTTAAATATGTACCTGCCGTTTATCATGCAGTGACTAGCAAAACGTTGCAGATATCGTCTGATTACTTTTGAATATCAGTCGCTCATCCGTGCAGACGACCTTCCACTGTTTTCTAAAAAACGGTTTTATTACATGGAACAGTATTTTCAATCCTCTCAGGCGACAGAGACACAATATTGATGCGCGAAATAGCAGCTATTCAGCTCTTTATTGACTACTTTTATAAAAAAATTCGGTGCCAACAAATATAAAATATTTTTTGATGTCTGCCTTCAAATTTTCTAACCGGCAATACTTCAGTATTTGAAGAGCTTCCCTATCATCAAGGATGCTTTGCACAACGAACATCTGGAATAATGTGGACAGCATCTGCTATGTCATGATCCCAGGCACTTTAATGACACCAAAAGCCGCCGTAACATATACTCTCCATAATTTTTCTAAATATACACGTGAAACAACTATGTAAAATCCGCGATGCAGATGGCATGCTTTTTGAACCAGACATTCTTAAAACTTTTACACAATATCCTAACACAAAACAGAATACACTGAATATAGCAAACTACCTGATTCAAAAACAGCTATGACAGCGAAATATACGACCATCCGGTTCAAGTATTCCTGTGAAAACTACTGGCTCTATTCAAAGCACCTTTGTAAGACAGCGAGGTGCTGTTTCCTAATACCATTTAACAACAATATTCAGCAGCGTATGACGCTAATTAAGGAGTATCATGGAATCTATCCGCAAACAATATCAACAAATCATTGAAGAAAATTTTGAAGAAAATTACCAGGCTGCTCTAAAAATCAAGGATTATCTGGAACATTCCTCTGTGGCATATCATGGACGATGCGTTCGGACATTACAAATTCCAAAGATTTTCACACCTGAAGTCGCAGAAAAATATAAAAAAATTGTTACCGTCACTTATGCGATATTAAAAAAGGTAATCCGAGAATATCTTAAAAATCCGGAATATCGTAAGCTTTTCCCTTTTTCCAGGGAACTAGAAAATCTAATCCTACTTCCCAGGGGATACAACAGCCTGCTTCCCATTGCCAGGTTTGATATTTTTTTTAACGAAAAAAACCATTCTTTTAAATTTTGTGAGATCAATACAGACGGAACCAGCGCTATGAATGAAGACTACGTTCTAAATCAAGCACTAAAATTAAACCCAGCTCATCAGAAAATGAAACAACGGTATACATTTTCATCCTATGAGCTATATGATTCATGGGTTCAGACCTTTTTGAACATCTACGATACTTACAAACGAAAAGTGGATCATCCTCATGTAGCGATCGTAGATTTTCTTGAAAATGCATCTATTACTGAATTTGAAGAATTTCAACGCCGCTTTGAAAAAGCGGGCGTTTGCTGTGAGATTTGTGAAATTACAGAAATGGATTACAGAAATCACGTGCTTTATTCCCCTTCTGGCTGCCCAGTAGATGCCGTTTACCGGCGTGCGGTCACGACGGACATATGTGCTGCTTTTGACTATATTCAACCCTTTCTAACAGCTGTACAGGAACAGGCAGTATGCCTGATCGGATCTTTCTGTACACAAATCATCCATAATAAATTGCTGTTCAAACTTCTCCGCGAAGAGCCTACGCTCTCACTCTTAGATTCGCTGGAACGTGATTTTGTCAAAAAACATATCCCTTACACGAACCTGTTAGATGAACAACACTGCTCTAAAAAAGAAATTTTGCGGACAAAAGATCGATGGCTAATAAAACCACTGGATTCTTACGCATCCAGAGGTGTCTATGCCGGATGTGACGACACTCCAGAACAATGGCGACAACATGTGGAGGCCAGTTTTAATCATAGCTATATCTACCAAGAATACTGTCATCCTTACCAAACAAAAAATATTTGTTTGGTAGAAGAGCCAAAGTGTTTTAAAGAATACACCAATATGTCAGGCCTTTTCGTCTATGACGGTAAATTCTCCGGCATTTACTCCCGCCTTTCCGATGGAGGAATTATTTCCAGTCAATACAACGAAAAGGCCGTCGCTTCCTTACTGCTAGAGAAAACTCTTTAGAATTTCTTACTCTTCTAGGCACTGGCTATCGCCGTAAGGGGAGGTATATCCTATGATTGATCAGATCTGTATAATAAACAGCGTTAATTCTCTTCCCTACCGTAATTCAAAGATCATGCTATAAACCTCGCTAAAACTGATAACGAATTCCGTCTTATAAAAACCGTATATTTAAAACGAACATGCCACGTTGTTGAAAAAAGAAATTACAACAGCAACCATGGATAGAAAGATAATAATGTTGATCACATTCAAATTGTTGGCGAATTTTTACATTCCCTTAAACGCTAAAAAAATCCGTATTAGAAAGCCAACCTTTCTTAATTTATGTATATATCATAACTAAAATTAGCGCCTAAAAATCCACTCCAATCAGCATTTCTACAAATGCTACTTCCATTCCAAGCAAGACTTTCCATTAACCTATCTTTCAGTTTCAATGACAGATTCGGCCTGTTGAATCAATCTGAACAAAGCAAGACCATCTCTTTATTAATGTTGCATACCTTCATATTTCTTGTCTTACATTGATGAATGAATAATCTCTAAATCTGTTCCCTTTCTCGTCGCCTTTCCCAATCTTCAGCTTGTTCAGGATCAGCTTTCTTTCTTGATAATGGAATCGTGAAAGCAATCTTATAAACAAAGAAGTATGCGAGCTTCTACCTCATCACATACACTAAGCAGAATTTCTCTGACTCTAATATCGACTTGCTGTTTCTCATGGATCTCTTTCAGATCGCCAGAAATTGAATGAAATTATCTTACAGTACTTTTGCAGCACTAAATCATCATTCAACGCCGCGATCCCTAGTAACATCGTAAATTGCCTTCTTCCTACAGCTTCGTAACCACTATGGTTTACTTATCCACGTCGAATTCACTACTACTGTTCACTATCTTTAATTCCCTCCTTCGCGAACAATACAAGCTTTTTATCTACGATGTTGATCAGGCCAGTTTACATAGATAGTCTATTCCTTTTTTCAAAATAATTGCAAATTTTGTCAACAGGTATCCACTCATTCCTAAACTGACTGAACAGATTTTATCCGTATTCATACAGTGGATCCACATATTTATTTTCGCCATAAACAGAAAAATCAATTGTCCTGAGGTATCTGAAACTATCCATCAAGAATACCACTTCTGTTTCTTCTATTAAATGTCTCTTTCTCCAGTACGACTTCTTCTGCATTCATGATAACCGTTATCCACTTCTTTCCATAGTCTTTTTTATCTGCTCCAGATCGTCCATAATCATCATGGACACAGTTTTTACAAACGCATTTTCTTCCAAATATGGCGGTTTCATGGTCTCTTAGTAAAATTCAACTCTCTGACAGTTTTTTTACTGGATTCATGTTGAAAGCGTATAGCATCAGTGATTTCCATCCTCAGACATTTTTTACCTAATGCTGATTCTTGCTGCTTCGCAAAAATCTCAATGCTCAAATCAATGACGTTACATGTTTTCATCAACCCCCTTCCTGAACCTCTTTTTTTCCCCACAAGCTCCTTTAACAAGCAGATTCTGATATTTACAGGTGACTAAAGAGAACTGAAAATTCACGTGATATTTATTGATCTTCTTCAACCAAATCGTTTTTTGCCTTCCGTCTGCAACTGCTAACATATTCACGCCAAAAGTATCCTCCAGCTTAGTCTTCTTAATAGAATAAATTCTATTTTTTGTGTCGGTGCCTCTTCGTAGCTCAAACACAATCTGAATTTCTTCTTTCTGACAATTAGTTGAAAATAATGAAAATTTCAGGCGCTTGGCATCTTGTCATCAGATCGGCCATATCATTGAAGAATTTTCTAATGTTTGCTCCGATAATGATATACAGAATCGCCGTGATGATCAGATATTGCCTTCTGCTCTTACTCGTACCTGCCTCCATTTTCTCCCACAAGCGATTTTTTTCACATCAGCTTTCATAAATCTAGTGTAGCTTATCTTGATTCACGAGAATTCATCCAGTTTGGAAATCAGCCCCTTGATATGTACGCCATCAATGCCTTTGTTCTAATGTCTCCTATATAGACTTTAACTGCATCCACAACCTCTTTCAGATTATGAGAAACGGTATATGCTGTTTTCTAAATTTTTTAGCAGAGATTACCCCTCCACACCATTTACCAACAAATTCGGCACTCTGATAGGAAGCACTTCTGACTCCCTCTTTGTTTCATTCAAATTGAGAAAAAAATTCAAAACTTTCCTTATCCATATCCTTCAGGTAAATGTCCTATGTAATTTTTCTGTAAGCCTACCTTCGTATAACACATGGCGGCAGTCTCCGTTAACCTCAATAGATCCAAAATTTCCAGGATTGTCTAGTAGTGGCTGTCCCTTCTTCAATTCCTGTGTCATTACCGCCAAAGCAGCATAAATCGATCTTGTCACCATGAGAGGGTAATATTTACCCCATTGTCTCTCCCACGATATAGGCGCATTTTCCTGTAAGGATGATAATAATAGTGGTCAAGCTCCAACAATGTCATAAAAAATTTTCTGTTGAAGCAGTTTTAACCCATCTCGCACATCTGCCATGGCTCTGGCTATGATAACGCTCATGGCATAATCAATGTGTAATTTCTGCATCAGCTCCGAATATTATCTTTTGATAATTTCTTCTTCCATCTCACTACTCCTTTATTTTTCAACGTCCAGTTTTGCATCGTTACATGCTCATAAATCAAAGCCTTCCTGAAGCAGAACTTTTCTTCCTATGAGAATCTCTGTCACCTCTAAAGCCATAGAAACGTCCTCAATCTCCATCCGTTTTATTCGCCATTTTTTTGATCTAGCGTTATTTCGAAAAGCTGGTTCACATCCATCTCGCCTAAACCTTTCACTGCAAACTGAACTTCTTCCCATACGCCTCTTCCTGCATTTTCCAAGCGCTTTATGATCATAAAGATATATTGCCTTACCTCTCTCAAGAATGGCATTTATACAGCGGAGTCATACCAATATAGATATGGCCTTTCATAGATCAGTTTTTGCAGAAAACGATAAAAATGAGTTAGCAGCAGAGTGAAAATATGAACGCTATCCATATCAGCATCATCCATCACAATGTAGTTTACTGATATCAAAATCATTTCCATATCCCTCCAAAAACTCCGCAGCCGCCGGCATGTAATGTCATGAATACTATCCGATCCGTTGATACTCCCTTTTCATGAATTCCTACAGAAATTGCTCTTCCGTTATCCGTAATCATGTAAAAAACGTCACTGCCCAGAATAACTTGAATCTTATTCTGCAGCAGTCTTCCAGATGCTCATCAACCGCATTGTTAACAATTTCATAGATCTGATGATTCCGCCCTTTCCTACTTGTTTCTTCCAATATACATACCTAGGCGCATTGTAAACCGCTTTCAATCCTTCCAAAGCAAAAATCCTGATGGCATCTCATATGTGTTCTAGCTCGCCATACTATCTAAGGCTACGATATTTTATATCCATATTCTTTATCAGAAGCAGATTTGATTGACCAAAAAATGGTGTAAATGAGCAAATATTGTAACAAAATCTTTCTTGGAATGCAACCAAAAAGAAATCATTTATTTTCCTCAGTCAATCTATGGCAATATTGCTCTACCTTACGGTATCTATACTCCTCCTTAATTTGTTAGATCTCTGTCATGGCATGTTAAACTTTACTCCTACAGAGAAAATCTCGTTTATTTCTGTAAGATTTTTCCAAGAATGATCATTCTTCGTAAGAGAACGAAATCTTCTCTGCATTCGACTTTTTCTGCTACTCCACCAGGTAGGATAGAGGCTTTCAACATTTTTTGTCCGCCTCACAAAAAGCCCAGGGGGGGTACTACCGCTAATAATTCCGTATTTTTCTTCGGACTAAAAAACAGTTTTTCTTCCATAAATATCTTCAGAATTTCATTTTTTAGCGTCATATCAAATTAATCTTTTTATCATTCGATATTACATAATCAAAAACAGATACACTGACTGTAATGAACTAGCCTTTAATACAAAATATAAGCTTATAAAAAACGCTAAATCAAACACTTTTTATAAATTTATGCAATAATTTCTATCCCTTAATCCAAATCACAGCAGCTCTTTAAAGGAATAAATATAGATATCCGATTCCTGCTTCATGATTTCATAACTTCCCTTATACTGGCTATCATAAACGCCGACAGACATGAAATTGCCTGCTTGCGCACCTCGTATACCTTCTATAATATCCTCATATACCGCACATTTTTCCGGTTCCAGCCCAAGGTCTTTGGCAGCCTTTTCATAAATATCTGGAAAACCTTTTCCCCTATTCACATCTTTTACTGTTACAACCGTATCCAGCATAGGAAGCAGCCTTGTACGTTCCAGGGAAGACATCACCAAATAACGTTCAGAGGAAGTGGCGATGGCCAGTTTGCGTCCAGTCTGATGCAACTTCTTCACATAATCATAAGCATAAGGCTTCAGTAACAGCATCTGACTATACGCTTCATAAGCCATATCAATCCACTCCTGAATCAGTTCGTCAGGCGTTTCATATAGTGCAAAGCGTTCAATCGTATATACCGCAGCATCAAAGAAACCCATAGGTGTAATCATTCTTTGATAGTCAGCAGATACTTCTAATCCTCTTTTTGTCAAAAATTTCACATCAATTTGTTGCCAAAGCCCCATAGAATCCAGCAAAGTACCATCCAAGTCAAAAATGTTCCCTTTACATTTGTTAATCATCTGCCTTTTTTCCATATTCAAAATTTTTCTCACACCCCTTTCTACTATCATAACTCACATAAGCCAAAATAGCCCTTGAACAAACGCTTGTAAAACTCACCTCTTCTCTTTCCTAGCTTTTTATTAGTATTTCTGCATCCTCCAACCACTGCTGTTTTATTTCTACCTTCAGCAGGATAACCATAAGAATCCTCACCAAAATATCTTTTTTCTGCATAATGTAACGGAAGGCATCTCACCTTTTTTATGTACCTTATATGCTTATTGGCTCAAAAATCAAAAAATATGAATTTTCTCTCAAAATTTCATTACCTTCTCCATTTCCAAAATTTAGGACTTCTATTACACGAATTAATAGCTTCATTGAAACACAGAATACGCCTCGCAGAAAGCATTTAGTAATAAAGCACCGTCCAACAGAGATGTAAGCCTAGCTAAAATGGAATCTGAGCGACACCCTTTTTCAATCCCAGTTATGACCATACCCTCCGGCAGATAACGATTCAAAAATTTGTTCAGTTTCATATCTAGATTAACCAAAAGCATGGACTTCTGCGTCCGTCCAATTCGTTCCGTTGACCTCTTATATCTCTGTCCAACCGCAATAATCCTTGCCTCAACTTTCTTTAATCTAAATAATGCTTTCCAAAGAAGCATATTGAAACCTTACACAATTATTATGTTTTCTTTTAGTGTCCTGCACTGACCGCCGACGAGTGTTTCTACCTCTGTTTTCCCTCCAACGAAATGTAAATGCACTCTCATAATTTTTCATTAATAGAAGCGCCTGCTTCTAAATCCCTGTAAACAGCCTAAACTGCAGTGTTTCCCTGATGTAGAGAACTACCTTGACACTGATTATCCAAATACAAAAAACACTCAAGGATTCCGACCTCTCGGAACGCATTGATGGGAAAGAAGCCACTTCTAGCCGTCAAATAGCTTGCAGAAACTTTACTCAGCTCCTAGCAAAGAAATAAACAGCATATATTATGGAAAAAATTCCCATCTGGTCACTTTTCTGATTTTTTTTCGCTATAACAAGAACACTGAACAGCCTATCCTCTTTATCTAACAACTTTATGATATTCTCCAACTTAACGAATATATTACTCCTGCCTTTCCTGTTATCCGTATTGTTTTCTTCACCTTCAATAGCTTTTTCTGCTGTTGTTAAAAAATTTCAGATAAATTCATTGTCAATATCATTTCATTACCAAAAATAGGAAACAGAATTTCTTGGAATTCCATCTTCAACGTTAAGATGTTCCAATGGAATAGCGGTTCACCGACAACCAAAACAATAAAGCCAATGCCAAAACTTGCTGCCTCAACGCAAACTTTGTTCAGTCATCGTCAGTCCTATCTCTGTATCCAGACCAGTACACATGATTTGCTCTCCTCTAACAGCTCGTTAAGTGAATGTGCCACACCATCGTGTTTTCCTGGCCTTTTTTAATTAATAAGAACACCTTCATTCAAATTTCATACTTTTTTCATCAAAAAACTCTTCTCCAGCATTAGCCTATGATGCTGGAATTCATTTTCAGTTATCACACAGGAAATCTTCCATGATTTTTCTTCTTCACTGCTAAATAAAAATTTTATCTCCAAACTTACTTAAAATATGTACTGCTAACATCTACAGGAAATATAACTTGATCTCCCCCTTCGGTAACAGTTATAAGACAAGGAAAAGATTTCACATCTCTCTTTACCCGCGACGTAAAATCAAACAGATAAATGCTTAGCATTAAACCTTCTTATACTTCTGATAGCAAAGGGAAAACATAAAATACAAAAGGGCAATTCAACACCCTGATATTGTCAGATACTCAGAAAGAAGCTTCCGGATATTACATTTTTGTCAAAAAATCCATTAAGATAATAAATCTCTAAACCGACAACAAACCAGCCTATTATACAGCTCAATGTCACATCCAGAAGCTCACATAGGCCAAAAATAAAGCTTCAGATAAAATAATCCTTAAACTCACAAACATAGCCTCGAGCAGCATCTCCTGAAGATGAAAACATCTTTTCAAAGCAATGATGCTGTCCAAAAATCAGCTATTTCTCCATATCAGCAGCATCAGGCTTAATTTAAATATAAGCAAAGCTTATCTATCCGCAACCTCATCTTTTTTTAAAAATATTTTCTGAAACATATAAACATCCGTTATGTTATATATAGCAAAAGCAGAGAATAACATAAGAATTCCTTAATATATTTCCTTGTTGTTTTTACTTTATGCCTTGAGACATTCCTTTCTGCCTGTCAATACCCATATCTACATCACTGCCTTGGAAGCTAACGCTGATAGAATTTATGATTAAGCTCTTTTCCATTTTTATATTTATCGATAGTCTTTCCGCCGGTTATTCATGAAATACCTATATTATTATATGCGTCTACTACTGAGCCGGTAGATCAGTATCACATAGTTTTATGAATTTTTTCTGTGCCAAGAAAATCTTCTTTATCGCTTTCACCATATAAAAAATCTGAGTAATGTGTAATAGAAAAAATAGTAAGACAAGATAAAAATAATGCTGGCTTTATATTTCTTTTTTTGTGCTAAACAGTTGATAGGGGAATTGAACCCCTGTTTCCGCCGTGAGAGGGCGGCGTCTTAACCGCTTGACCAATCAACCATACATTTTCATAATACCTCATTCTCATAAAAAAAGCAAGCATTGTTTAATGTTTTCTTCTAATTTTAAATTTTATTTATCAAAACCATATAAAACATTTGACAGCAGATTGCGATGCTAAAGCGGAATATCTTCACTTATTAAAAACATTCGATGCATAGCTAGTGAGCAGTCCATCCTGATCACATCCCATATGTTTAGCACCCGGAAAGTTGCAATCAAGACATCGAATATCATAGTTAATGTGAACTCAGAGTCAATAGATCTCATAGAAACCTGAAGCATTGACAAATTTGAACAGGAATATCGTAAATATCTTATGATCGCTCTAATGAAAGAAGGAAAAATAAACGGCATACATATCCACTTAACCCAAGAAGTCAGATGATCTACTCTGATCTTCAGATGTAATCCAGCAGCCTTCCACCGCGTCCACGATGTTATCTCTACGCCTTGTCCATCACCACACTTTTCGAAAAAGGAACTCTCTTCTGACAAACCACAGAAAACCCTTTGATACAAGGATACATCAGATTCCATTGAAGTATATGGTTACTCAATTCCCTCTCTCGGATAGCAATATCTCTCTTTCGTGAATCTGAAAACCGCTTAACCTTCTCTTGCCGTAAGATTCGGCATGATCAGATTCACCTGAAAAAACAATTCTTTTCTTAGTCACAAGTTTTCTATATCCATCAATCGATTTCCGCTTACTGGGAAAACCATCAGTGGTAGAAGCCAATAACACACTATTTCGGCTGATATAGCTTCAAGCACTCGACTACAGCATGAACAATTTCACAGTTTGAAAGCATCTCTATCTTTACAGCATTAAGAAAAATATCCAAAAATACTGTGTCTATCTGTCTTTGTACGAATTTTAGAAAATTACATAGATACTTGAAATGCTCATGATATTCTGAATAATGACAGCCGTTATGACACTCATTCCATAGAAACTGCAAACCGCAATCGTTTTCAAATCTTCTGGTAGTCCAGCACAGTCAAAAAAATTTGAACTTACGATTATCAAAACTGTTCTTATAGCCCTGTCATCTTCTCAATCAATACATTCAGCCTTCTGACCGCCACCGCTATCTCATCCTCCGAAAAAATAGCCGATATCATCGCTACACCAGAAATCCCTGTTCCTTTTAACTTCATAAGATTGCTGCTGTTAATTCCCCCGATGGCCACAACTGGAATACTAACTGACTGGCAAATCTCTTTAAGAGTCCCCTTGGGTAAAGTTATGACGTTTAACTTTGTTGAAGTTTCGAAAATCGCTCCTACTCCCAAGTAGTTTGCTCCATCCTTCTCAGCCTGTATAGCCTGATCGACTGTCTGAGCTGATAAGCCAATGATTTTATCTTCTCCCAATAACCGACGTGCTTCCTGAATTTTCATATCCGACTGACCCAGATGCACTCCATCAGCCCTTGATCTCAGGGCAACCTTCACATTGTCATTTATAACAAAAGGCACGTGATATCTGTTACATAACTCTCTTATTGTCAATGCTTCTTCTAAAAATTTCTCTTCCTGCAGCTGCTTTTCTCTGAGTTGTAGAAAAGTAACTCCACCCTGAAGAGCTTTTTCAACCTGCTGCGCGAGAGTCTCGCCAAACAGCCAACTTCTGTCAGTCACAGCATACAGCCGAAGAGATATCTGAAGATTTTCTCTGATGTCATTCCCGCACATCATAAAATATCTATATACTCCCCGGACAGTGCTTTATTCATACTTCGGACTGCACAGAACTTTCCGCACATGGAACAAGTATCTTCATGTTCCGGACTTCTGTTATTTCGGATAACATTTGCCTTTTCAGGATCAATAGCACATGCCCACTGTTCTTTCCAATCCAACTTCTGTCTGGCTTCCGCCATCCGGTCATCAATATCTCTTGCATGAGGTATATGTTTTGCAATATCTGCCGCATGAGCCGCAATTTTGCTAGCGATGATACCTTGTTTAACATCCTCCACATTGGGAAGTGCCAGATGCTCTGCTGGAGTTACATAACACAGGAAAGCAGCCCCTGCCGCGGCAGCTATAGCTCCACCAATCGCTGAGGTGATATGATCATAGCCAGGCGCAATATCTGTCACAAGCGGTCCCAACACATAGAAAGGCGCACCCATACAAATATTTTGCTGTATCTTCATATTCGCAGCGATCTGATCAAGAGCCATGTGTCCCGGTCCCTCCACCATAATCTGAACGTCCTTTTCCCATGCCCTTTTTGTTAGCTCTCCTAATCGTACCAATTCTTCTATCTGGCAAACATCTCCTGCATCCGCCAAACATCCAGGCCGACAAGCATCCCCAAGAGAAATAGTCACATCATATTCTCGACAAATATCCAGAATTCCATCATAATATTCATAAAACGGATTTTCCCTACCTGTCATACACATCCATGCAAATACCAGAGATCCTCCTCTGGAGACTATATTCATTTTTCTCTTTTTCTTATGAAGCTGTTCAATGGTTTTCCGTGTAATCCCGCAGTGAAGCGTGACAAAATCTACACCGTCCTCCGCATGAAGACGAATTACATCTATAAAATCTTTCGCCGAAAGTGTAGCCAGATCTCGTTGATAGTGAATAACAGCATCATAAACCGGAACGGTCCCTATTATAGCCTGGCATTCTGCCGTAAGCTTTCTTCGAAACACCCTTGTATCTCCATGAGAGGAGAGATCCATGATCGCTTCTGCACCCATATCCACCGCTGCCATCACTTTCTTTATTTCCGCATCATAATCTTTACAATCACGGGAAACTCCAAGATTGACATTGATCTTTGTCCTAAGCATAGATCCCACACCGTTAAAGTCCAAACAAACATGCCGTTTGTTTGCACAAATTACGACTTTTCCCTCCGCCACCAACGAGCAAATTTCCTTCGGCAATCTATACTCTTTCCTGGCGACAGCCTCCATCTGTGGTGTTATAATTCCCTGCTTGGCGGCATGCATCTGTGTTGTATAATTTTCATTCATAATTCTATCCTTTCTACCTATACAGCGACCGCAATGTCTTGCTAATACTGTGACGATTCACCTCTTTTCTCTACCGAAATGCTGCGGCTTTTCATTACCTATCATCTACATTCTTTAAAATTTTTTACTTAATATAAGTATAAAATAAAAAGCTGCTTTCATTTTAAATAATTCAAAATGAAAACGGCTGCTACTCATTTTGCACATTCCCTACGTTGGCATTATCCAAATCAAATATAAAGGGCGAAGTTAATTACTTCCTCTCAGTCTGTCACAAGCTCTCATCAATCTTTCCATTGAAAGATATTGTAACATATCTTTACCAAACCAGCAAGATTTTCATACAATATTTCTTATTTTCTGTGCTTACTTCTTCCAAACTCTCGTCTGGCATGCGTTTCATTTTTGCTTCCAGCATAAGCTAAACACCACATAAAGATAAAGGAAGATAAAAATAATTATCACTCGTTTTATTGGCTATATCGTTCAAAATATCGAAAATAATTTCACACTTCTACTTGTTCTTAAATATGCTGTTGTCAAAGGCTTGTATTATTAGCACAGGTTTTTTCATCGTCCATAAATTCCTGGCTAACCACCATTTCTCCGATGAAATAATAGTAGATTTTGATGTGATGTATTCTAGGTCCATAAGCATCCTCCATTGTCTTAAATACCTTAATCTTTTCAATAAATTTATGCAATCATTCGACATTCAGTTTGATAATTTTATTATATCGTATTTCTTTATAAATTTCAAAAACGAATCAAAGCTCTCATCCCTCCGCTGCTCCTCGGTTAAGGCTACTGCAATCTCCTCGAAGCACTGCTCTAAGCAACACTGCTCTTTTTCATAGCCGGTAGTCATTGTCATCACTGATTTTTTCACTAACGTTATCTTCCATTAATAAATAGAAACGCTGGACAATAGTGTCGATTTGGTCTATTTGCTTCCTGACCTACTCGTACTTTTCCCACTGTGTGCCCACTGCAATTTCATCGTCTTTCTCATGTCTGCTATAGTACTCTGTGAAACCAGTTCGACAAATTCTGCTTCGTGATCTCGGCCAAAACTATAGATGTTAACCTATTGCGAGCTTCTCTCCAGGAGAACATGAGCCGCTTGTAGTCTTCGTTGGTATCCTCATTATACCAGCATATAGCAAACCGTCATTCCATCTCTCTTGTCTAGTTATAGTAACCTCGTCTTTTACAAAACTCACAGATTTCTTATTTTTTGAAAACAGCTCGGTAGGGCTCAGAAGTCGTCTATCGCGCCTTCTCACATCTGCTGTTGCTTCTCTATACCTGCTTTTATCATTATCACGATACTTCCGCCTCTCCAGCTGTACAACGAAACGGCAAGGCAACCCGATAAAAATAACCGTCCAAGAGTATCTTACCTGATCAAGTGGCAAAGGCCACAGTGTTGATAAACTCTATAAGCCACTCCAGATTTAGCTCTATCTACTTCAGTAGAGGGACGCATGTTGCATCCTCGGACCTCAAAAAATAATATTGGCTTCTTCGTCATCTCCCGTCCTCATCTCTTTTCTATTTTCTATGCCACAAGCTCTTCACTGTGATCTTGTCAAAGTCCATGCAAATGCAATTTCCCTCACAGAGATTTCTTACTGCGGTATTGATCTTATTCGCAGTTTTCTCGGTCTAATCTTTCTCCGTAATAAGCAGTATCTGTTTCAAGTTAATCTGCGCAATCATAAATATCAAAAATATACGTTCCAGCGATATGACATAGAATTTTCTAAGACACTGCTTTTCCGTTGAAAGTTTCAACAGAGTACAAATTCAGATTCAAATTATCAATTATCCTACGAATTTTCAGATCTGATAAACTGAAATCAACTGCATAAATGACATAGACCTGAAAAGCGAACGGCGTATATCCGCTGCGGTTGATCCTCCAAAACTTTTATCTATGGTGTATCCAATCTTCACGAACTGAGAAAACGATGGAGTTGTGATAATATATTACTCCAGCCTTTTCAATTTACTATCTCCTTTGTTAGAATGAGTGAAACACATAATCATTTGTTTTTTGAAAGTTTTTTGACTTGTGCCATTAATTTTTTAAACTGCAAAATATATGCGCTTTTATCAGATATATTTTTATATCGAATTTTAGCTGATCACGAACAAGCTGATTGTTCATTCAATCTGCGAATGAAGATTTTGTATCTATGATTGCTTTTATCTTCTTTTCCAATGTCATACATTTGTCGTTTACTACGATTCTGTTGACCTTTTGGTCCTATCATAAACGAAATTATAATCATTGTGCAAGGCAATCAAGATATCATAATGTCAGCTCAACTTTTTAGAGAAGCTCTTCTTGTCGGCATTTATTTCATTCAGTATTCTTATTGCCTATTCTGTGACATTGATTGAGAATCTCTTTCGAGGTCAATTTCTGTATCTTTCCAATTTCTTCTGTGAAAATGCACTTCCTTCTTGCATGATATTGTTAAATTATTTTCTCAAACATTTCCTGAAAACGCTTTGCCACCACCTGATTGGTTGTGTTATATTCTAAAATCTGTTTTATGTAAAAGCTTGATCAGAAGCTTCAGCTTTGATGCAGACCTTTTCACATCCAACAGCTTCTCATAAACCTCCTGTTCGCCGTTTTCGAAAATACTCTCAATTTTGCTGTATTTGCAAACATTTTTATCATCATTTTCAGAAAATGCTTCCTGAAAGATTTTTTAAACTCTTTTGTTATCAGTAGCCTCGCTCTGCAATTCCTGCGTTCTTACAAACATATATTCTACTGTTTTCTTTCCAGCAAAGCATATCTAGTCGCCGAATCCCCGTCAAGGTCAAAGAACGACGATTAATTATATCCAGCAAAAAGATCTTTCAAAACACGCATCTCTTCTCTGAACACTGTCCTTTCCTGTTCAACGTCATCTTTGCGTGACGCTGCGAAGTTGTCATCGCCATAAGCTTTCATTACCTGATGCATGTTATCTCACATTCCAATATAGCAATAATAACTTTTCCTAAATTTCCCCTGTTTTTGTGACTAATATTTTGAAGCAGCAGCCTCTTCGGAAACAGCTGATCATTATAAATGTATGACAGCACCGAAACATCAAATCCGACAATTCACATGTTAAAACGATAGCGATTTTAAAATTGAAGTGTTCTTTTTAAAACTGTATCCAAATCATCGGAGTATCTGTCATTTTTAACGATTCCGATAGAATCGTATATCTCTTCTTTTCATCGTTTGTTGCCAACGCTTGCGACTATAGCCATAAACGGCATGAACTTCAATTCCTAAAACTGCTCCATAAAAATCGTTCATGCCGTCGAAAATACATGTCAGAGAACAATAATGCAATAAAAATAAATATGGAACGTTCCGCCAAGAGCGGATCAAGAAGAAAATGAAGATATTCTCGTACTCGAATCGTTTATTTATAGTCCTATAGCTTTTCCATATGTATTCCCTCCTTGACGACAAGGAGTGTATCTCCAACACAATCAGCGATAAAACACCGATTAAAGAAATAATCGATCTCATAATGACGAATACGATAGTTGTACTCGATTTTAGTCTGGGCAAAATCGGCACTTCATCAGAAATATCGCTAATAATGATGACAGCAGATTCCTGTAGATCCATTGTCGTTATAAACGTCTTTCTGATCGTTCGAATAGTGATGCTTTTAAATTGCAGTTCACAATAATTCTTACAAGCAAGGGGCCCTTTGAACGCTGCAACGAGTTTTTCTGTTGCCTGAAACCTGAGACAGCACACAACTTTTTTCTACTCGTTTAAATAAAAAAATTGCTTATTAACTTATACAACAACCCCGTTTTTTTCAAAATTGCATGAATAATTAAATGAAATCTCATTATCTGTAATAATTGTAATACAATTGCTCGTTATATCCAGGAAAGTCATCAACAAAAATTCAATCAAATCAACTATTGTATTTATTTAAAGATTCAAAAAGATCATAGCTCGCAGCAAGCTTATCGATCTAACCGTCTCTTCAAAATCGAATTTAGATTTCATACTCCAAATCATTATTAACAGGCTATGCCACATCATTCATTTCCTTCAAAACATTCATTAGAGTATTTCCAAGTCAAATACATCCAATATCTTGCATAGCAGTTTAATAAAAATATGTATCCTCATTCCATGTCGTTTAGTGAATAAATTCATGATGCACTTGCCTCCGACGAGTCCTACAGAAGAATCGAACAAATATCTCTAATCTTCGCTTTGAGTTTTTAATTGATTTTCTTACGATAAACATAAACAATATATATCTTAGAGAATGCCGTTTGAATATCAATTACAGGGATAAGGATTTTTATATTTTCATATCATCAAATGGAAAATTGTCACATGTAAAACCCAACGAATGTATAGCGTACATAGCGATGAAATTCTTTTCTAGAAAGACCACATTGCAAGATATGAAAATATTATTTTTGCTTTGATTAACAGAAAAAACTTTATAATATCGAGCTGATGACATGGTTGCTAAGACAACAATATCTTTGTTAAAACTGTTTATTGCAAATACTAATACATTTCCAAGGATCAGTTCAAATTTTAATGAACGAACAATTTTTTTACTTATTCCCATAACACAACTAATGTTTTTGTCGCTATTTTGATTCTAAATACAACATAGTCATCTGTATATATTACTTCCAATCACCATCTTAATATACGATACTGAATTTTCTTCCGTGACGTGATGTCCTATTGTAAAAACGAATTTTTCAAGAGAAATAATCTGGGAATACAGACAAATTTCTTCTATAATATATATAGGTTAGCTTTGGTGGTTATAAAATTTTTGAGGTTATTCACTCTTCGGATCTCATCTGCACATATTTTCCCTGAATTCTATCAGTTCTCTAAAGTTATACTTCTCTCTCTGAAAACCTCTTCAAGTATTTTCGTAAATTTCTTTTTAAATGCGAGTCATTTCCACCTCATAATTCATCGAAAAATCATAGTCGATAAAATCAGTGCATTGATTAAAAATAAAGTTCTAGCAATTCTTTTCTATGTCTGCTCTTCTGATACTATAGTAAAGCTCCAGGACGCCATATTTACTTCCAGCGGATTTCCACACACTGCCAATTCATGGTAAATGTCTGCCGCATACTGAATCTAGTCGGAACTGAAACGCATTTTCTTCTTACTCTCGTTCTTGACCGATTTTTTCGTTCATGTACGCAAATCCATGAAGAGGATCTCATTTTCGAAATTGTGAATATTTCTTTTGTGATACTACTTCGCCGCCTTGTTTGTTCTGATTCAGTATCCATAGCGTGACACTGATATCCGTGATAATAAATAACTCTCTTTGAAGAATGATAACGACCTCAACCTTATCTTTCTTGATAAGCTCGTGCCAGATCGCTAATATTGTTTCTTGTTACGCAGAACACACCATTGACAATGAGAAAGCCCGCTACATCAAAAGACAAGGTCAAGATATGCAGTATCCATGCATAATTTGCATTGTTCTCCAAAAAACGTAATTCGCCCACATTACCTCATGCTTCAGATTGCTTACTATACCTATTCTTAAGATTAAAGGACAATCCACAGTACTGGTTATTGGCAAATAATAAATTACTCATTTCACCAAGATTATATCTGATACCGCACAGATCGAAGTTCATCTCTGCAAGGCGATAATGTAGCTGGTTCTTTTGTCTGACCGTAAACATTGATGAAATTGATGCAGATAATATCCCTGCAGTTTTCTTTTATCAGCTCTACACCTCTGAAGGAATATACCGCCGGAACTGTAATAGAAGTCATACAGCGTTTCCATTCAACAGTTCGATCATTGTTACAATAAGTTGAACAATATCGCACGACATTGTAATATTCACCCTCTTCTTTGATAGCATTTACCAAAAATTCTTTCAGGAAATATTCATAAACGCGGCCCAGCATATCTGTTTCTTCACCGAAAACACCTTATGATTGATCTTGTTTATCTCATCGACAAGTTTTTTTATATCGTTAGGGGGAAAATTTCACGTGATAAAAGTACTCTTTACAAAGCAACCTTTAAGGTTCTGACTACTGGAAGTAAGACTTTGCAATACTGTATCAAGAGCAACATTGAGCTATGGTAGCGAAGTGTTGATAAACGTAAAGCAGTGGACAACATCGAAAGAAAATTTCAATATGCCATCTGTAAAGGAATCATCATCAAAAAAACAACACAAATTACCTAATCGTCAAAATCCTAACCCTTCGAGATTAGCTGCTAGCACAAAATTCGAGGATGGCCTCGAATTTTCACCAATAAAGCATAGAAAAATCAGCGTGAACAATCATATCACACTTTAAAAAATGATCCTAGTTGCATTCTGCACGCAAAACATCTAAACATTTACCATCCTATCTGTTGATATCATTTCATGCTGATATTTTATACTTTGTTCACACATACAGACAGTAAAACAGCGACCACACGTTTTTTTTATGTTTTTCATGTAGTCGCTATTCTTGTTTTTCTAGCTCACACCCTTGCTTCACTCTTTTTATTACTATGACCTGATGAATGTTGTTCTACTTTCTAGCATATTGTATTTTTTGAATATTTGGAATGGTCCTGCTTAAAACTCATAGCGCTACTCTAGTTTATTCTTCCGGTTATAAATGTTTTCATATTCATTCGCTCCTTGATCAACGCACTGATTGAGAAGGGTGAGCAAGATATGACTTATATAACAACTATTCACTAAATGGCTTCTGATATTTAGGATATTATGTGAAAATATCAAGACACAGACCATCTTGCCAATGGATATCTATTTTTGTTGATAGTGGACTTAGTATGGATAAATAGAAAATCTAACTAGCTCCATTGCATTTGCTATATTCAAAGGAACAAGTTCGATTAAGACGAAGTAGTATCATATTCACTCTTCTATCCCAGGCTGCCAGAACATCCTGTTCTGGAGGATCCACGCTGACCAGCATAATATCGAAACTGGTCAACAACTATTTCAGATTATTCTAACATCCATCTTCTTTCCGGTTCTTTTACTAACTGCACTACTTATATGCAAAAATCTCAAAGCAAAAAAACTGATAAAGTCGCTGTTGCAAAATTAACTTATCTCTTTTGCACATTTTAATGTGACCAATTAGAAAACTTACAAAAGGTAATCTTTTGAATGTCGATCATTTCACGAAATATATGAAATACCAGTTTTAAATTTACAATCTTCTCTTCGACATCCTGTGTAAATTTTTTTGTCGATTTTCACTTGCCTACGCTCGAAATTGAAATACAGTCTTTATGAATATTATTTTCCATTCGCTTCATACTTATAGAATTGAGCTTTTGAGGAATCATTTCCGATACTCCCGTCATCTTAACATAAACAAGATTAGCTCACAATGCCAAACTAGAATATTCAATCAGCTTTTTAATAGTATCAAATTCTCACATTACTTCACTTCTTTTTGTTCTGAAATAGATTATCTCCTCCCCCCTCCGTACGTTTCTTCTGATTTTCAGAAAAATGAATATCTTTCATCTGATGGGCAATTCGACGAGTGGTAGAAGAAGACTTCTCTACAACTTTTCATAAAATCTAACCAGTTCACTTAACCTGTTGCTTTATTTTATAAGCAAGTTTTTTCGATAAAAGTAGCTTGTCACGGCGAAAATTTTTGTTCATATTTGGAGATAATGGGCTCTCTTCATTAACAATTGAACATCCTAAATTCATAGATATATAACCTATTGAGATATTCTTTGATCTTTTGATAGAGATTCACGCAACTCCTTAGTGTCCTTCTACAGACCGTATTTTGAATATTCAAGGTATAATTGTACAAAATGTTGTGCGCATTCATAATAACGTCAAGACGCATGAAAATTTTGTATGTCTATACCCTTGTGATAGTTTATCGTATACAAAAAAGACAAGAAACGATATCATCATCAATCCACATCAATACTTAAATATCCTTCATTACTGCATCATACTCAAACATACCCAATATATCCAGCATAATTTCTTGACCAACCATAATATTAACAAAATATGCCATCACCTCATCATTTTTTTGTATTTTAGTTGAAACCCTAATTTTTTCAATCCTCTGAATAAAATCTAAAGGGGAAACAACAACAAAAATCATGCTTACAGAAAAAACCGCGTCTTCTGCTACATCCTCGCAGTTTCTGGCGTCATTACAATTTCACTATCCAAGAAAGTTTACAGAGTAAGTAAATATCGCAATTCAGCCGGAAATACCAAGCTCAACAAACATGTTTTTCACATAGTTCACGTCTTCTGCTACATCCATCCATTGTCACGAGACTTAAATAGTTTTTCCAGATGTACCTTAATATTTTTTACGAATACTAACGTCGTTTCGTAGATAGATGTCTCCTGCAACTAGATTAATCATCACGTTTATGTTGATCTAGAACAGAATGACACTATCAGCTTCTTTTCACCTATTACAGTGCGGCAGTGTTGATTCATGAAACGTTTGTTTCAGAACAATCTTCTATGTTTCTTTCGCTTTCCTTTTTTATTTTCCCCTCTCCTTTCATGCATGCAAAAACTTTCAAAGGTACTATCGCAGAGAAAATTCTTCCATAAACATAAAATCATATAATCTTCAAAAACAGCTTTTTGATTTCCATCCAATAACTTCCGATATAGACCATTTCCATACACAGCGAGCCTCAGTATTATATAAAGGCAACTCTTACTTTCATAGTCTTCTCTCTCAAATACAGTCATAAATATCATGAACATATATATAATTTTCTCTTCTGACTTTTTCATTTCCTGCAGCGCTTCTTTCCAGCAGAACTATTCAGCTATTAGAGCCTGGCCACACCAGGAAACGAAGATGTATCTAAATCACAATCTGTTCGAGCTAATGAATATAGGGTTTAGAAAAACCAGAAGTCCCAGCCTTCTGAGACATCATCTGCTTCAGGAGTGAACTAAATATTTTGATTAAAGCATAATTTTCCGTATCCTACATCCCATTCGGAAAAATACGGAGGCTTTTTCTCTTTTTTGACTATATTAGTATGCGTTATGACATTTTATAACCAGCAATATCATCTATTGCTTTTTGAATAAAAATTCAAATGATCTATTGTCAAGCGAAGCCTCAGGCTCGCTTGACAAATACGCAATTACTGTCTCCACCATAACTTCACTATGGATGAAAAGCTGTCAACACAGCCAGAAGACACCGCGACATTTCCGTACCATACTTGTAAAACGATAAAACTCAGATTTTTCAGAAGGCATCTTCATCGATCTGGATCTGTGCTAATTTACAATCATCCACGAGCCTAATTTTCCGCTGCATTTTAAAAAATGGTGAAATATTTCACAATAAACCGCCCGATATTCCGATGAAAAGCTTTATCGTCACTAAACTTTGATTAACAAAAACTCAAATTAAAACTTCCATATCTACACCCCTCTCTTCATCAAGATGAACATAGATCTAGAAGACATTCCTTACAAAAAAGAAGACATCCCAGTGAAAGGCCAGGCTGATATTGCATTGTTTTCTGACTTTTGCGCAAGCCATATCCACCTATAAGCTGCTGTCAGGCATCCACTATAGACATGAAACAGCGATGTACTCATAGGAGAACTCCGCCTAGTAATTCTAACCTCCCGTTCTGAAATCACTAAAATTTAAATTAATTTCATCGCTTTTGCGGCGATAATGGACTAGAAAAGTCTTGTCTAATACTTATTGACCTTCCAAGAAATCAGTGATAGACTAGGATTGCTAAATAAATATTTATGTTGAGAGGTATACCAAAATGAGTAAAAATTTTGATGAGATCATTTCCAAAGCCGGTTCCGGAACTTTGAAAAAATTGTCTGTTTCAGTCGCTCAGGATGATGCTGTGCTGAAAGCTGTCAAAATTGCAAAAGAACGCGGAATTAGCGATGCTGTTCTAGTGGGAGATGAAACTAAAATCCGAGCAATCGCCACTTCCATTCATATGAATCTGAACGATTTTAAAATCGTCAATGAACCGGACCTGACTACCGCCGCATTGAAGGCTGTAGAGCTTGTTCACAATAAACAGGCTGATATTCTTTTGAAGGGCTACCTGGAAACCAAACTTTTTCTGAAGAGCGTTCTGGACAAGAAAATAGGTCTTCGGACCGGAAAAATGATGTCCCATGTCTGCGTCTTTGAAATTGAGGGCATCAATCGTCTGCTTTTTTTTACTGACGTCGCATTCAATACATACCCGACGTTGGAAGAAAAAGTACATATCATTGAGAATACTGTGGAAGTTGCCAAAGCCTGCGGAATCAAATGCCCGAAGGTTGCCCCTCTTTGTGCCGTTGAAGTGGTCAATCCAAAGATGCAGCCCACTGTAGACGCACAAGCACTAACTGAAATGTATGAACGCGGTGAGATTAAAGGATGTCAAGTATACGGCCCCTTATCCATGGATCTGGCTATAGACCCGGAAGCCGCCCGTCACAAAAAAGTAAACAATCCTGTAGCTGGACATGCAGACATCCTGCTGTTTCCAAACATTGATGCCGGAAACATTACTTATAAGATTCTGATCCGAACGGCAAAGGTAAAAAACGGAAATGTGCTCCTTGGTACAGCTGCCCCTGTCATCCTAACCTCTCGCTCCGATGATGTTGAAACAAAGGTGAATTCCATCGCATTCGCTGCCGTCATTGCCAAATCCATCATCAACTGAGTCTGACACCCGTTAGAGCACATGCACTCTGAAAGTTCATCGTGCACTTTTACTAACCTCGATGCCAACAAATACAGATTTGTATATATTAGGAGGTGCGAAATTATGGGATATAAATTATTGATTATCAATCCAGGCTCTACTTCTACAAAAATCGGCATTTTCGATAACGAAACTCTTCTCTTTTCAGAAACTCTGCGCCATCCTACAGAAGAAATTGCGAAATATAACCTGATCGTAAATCAAAAGAATTTCAGGAAACAGTTGATTCTAGATTTTCTCACCGGGAAAAACTTTGATATCAAAGTACTCTCTGCAGTTATCGGACGGGGTGGAATGTTAAAACCGATTCCAAGCGGCACTTATGCCACCAATGACGCACTTTTGGAGGATCTGCGAAGCGGACGCCATGGCCAACACGCTTCCAATTTAGGCGGTCTGCTAGCGAGAGAGATCGCTGAGCCTCTTGGCATCCCCTCTTTCATTCTCGATCCGGTAGTAGTGGATGAACTTTCACCGATAGCACGCTATTCCGGACTTCCTCAAGTACCACGAATCAGCGTTTTCCACGCGTTGAATCAAAAATCGGTTGCAAAAAGATATTCCAAAGAACAGGGAGTTCCCTACAACTCTCTAAATCTGATTGTCACTCATATGGGTGGCGGCGTATCTGTTGCTGCACATCAAAACGGTAAGGTAATCGACGTGAATAACAGCGTGGATGGAGACGGACCTTTCTCACCTGAGCGGGCAGGTTCCCTGCCTACCGGAGGCCTTGTGAAGCTCTGCTTCTCCGGCCAGTACACTCAAGCTGAGATTGCTAAGTTGCTGAATGGTAAAGGAGGACTGAACGCATATCTTGGAACCAATGACATGCGCCAAGTGACGAAAATGGCCTTTGAAGACGGCAATCAGGAAGCTAAATATGTATTCTATGCATTTACCTATCAAGTTGCCAAGGAAATCGGCGCCATGGCTGCTGTCCTGAACGGAAAAGTAGATCAAATCATCCTGACCGGAGGCATCGCCTATGGCGAAAAAGTGATTAAGGAAATTAAGGCACGTGTTGGTTTTATCAGCGGAATTACCGTATATGCTGGCGATGAAGAGCTCCTGGCTTTAGCGCAGGGCGCCCTCCGAGTATTAAAGGGTGAAGAAAAACCACTAGAATATTAATTATAAAAGAAAGAGAATGATATCTAACCAAATGTCATTCTCTTTCTTTTATAAGACTTATTCCTTTACATAACAGCTTTACAAGAGCGAAAATACAATTTCAAGGCCTTTTTATTTTTAGCTCACTGTCCGGAATTGGGATTGCGTCTCCTCCTTCACAAATCATAGTTAATTTCTTATCGATTAAACCACAATAGCCAGTTTTTCCTGCTTTTCCCCTATTTTTTCTCGTCCAAAATGCTTCATTGAGAGCCCCATTTACCACCACCCGTCAAAATATATAGCAGCTATCCCAAGACTCCATGCTTTTAATAGAACCAAATCTATCTTGCAAAAGTTTGTTTTAAGATTTTCTCCAAATGCTCCAGCTTGTCGCTCTCTTGCTTCCTCCGAACGTTCATCTCACATTCTCCAACCTAGCAGAAATTTTATAAAAGATATTGTATAGAAAATTTTGTAAGAAATACTGAAAAGACTTAAGCAGGAGTGTGAAAAAACTAAACTTATGCCATTTACAAAAGAAGCAAAAACGAAAATTTGTGGTGTAACACCACCATCACGGTATAGGCGACTCTCATGATTATCCTAATGATCACGAGCGTGATACAATTCCAAAGATCACACTTCAGTTATTTAAGGATGAATTGAGCAACCAAAATAAAAATTGAAACATATCTCTTGCTGCATTAACTCTTCGAGCAGCAATGAATTTGATTAGCCGTATGAATAAACAGTCAAAATCAAGGCGATTGCTGTTTTCTTCTTTGTCTCTGATCGCAATTGCCAGCCATGACGCTCTATGGCCATGACATGATAAATGTCCGAATATACGATATCTTTTGACGATAAATACTATACAACATCTACACCCCCCTACAAGAGAACACGAACGATATACAATATACCTTTCTCTCGGAGATTATCCGCATAATGAATAAAGACTTGTGGTACAAACAGCATTGAATCAATCTTAAGCCAGATGATAAAGAATCTTTCTTGAACATAACCCCCCACGGCTATGTTCAAGAAAGCAACATATATCAAGAGCTCATAAATATTTTTCTGCTAAATTATGCCATCAAAGAGCGCGTTCAATAGTATCACAAACCGTCCCCGTCTACTTCTGGCCATCTGTCTTTTTTGAGAACGATATAGCCACGCTCAGCGATAACGGCTCTGTTCGATGTTGACTAGCAAGATACCTATGGATGATGTGAATCCCTCCTCTATTATCACTTGTTGTGCAGTGAGAGTTTTCCTCAATTATTTTATAAATACTATAAGTACATCAAGAAGGAAAACTCTCTCGATTCTCTTCTTCATTGAATAAATATAAAAATCTTCTCTCTAGCCTTTTATCTTAAGCTTACCAAAAAGCTGAATAGGAATATTTTTTTAGTGTTAGTAAAAGCAAACATGGATAACGTTGACCTGCTATTCATTTTGTTTAATGTCTCTTAAAATCATGGATTCAACATCAGCATGCACTTTTTCGCTGGAGCTCAGTACCATCACAATGGCTGCCATATCTTAAATATATAAAAACTTCTGAATAGTCGTTTCGCTAATTTTCATATCAGCAAATTTCATTTATCTCCCATTCCAATGATGGTTTTGTTCAGAAGTCACAAGAAGGTCCATAACAATTCTATCGGTTACAATAATTACATTATTGAAGATGATTTGATTATTTTCATCGTAAAGAGTAATACTCATACATCAAACTAATGGCCTTTCTGATCGCATGCAACTGATGATAAACGAAAAATATAAACTTCTCAGTTCGCTGTTTATCATCTTGTA
This sequence comes from Lachnospiraceae bacterium, assembly GCA_021442455.1. Taxonomy (GTDB): domain Bacteria; phylum Bacillota; class Clostridia; order Lachnospirales; family Lachnospiraceae; genus Scatomonas. The sequence continues at coordinate 45,987 of JABUSY010000016.1, forward strand.
GGTCTGTAAGATGAATAATTTATGTCGCCTTCCTCTAAAATGCTGTAGGTGTAGAAACTTTCAGAAAGGAAGATCATCGCTGATCGCTTATATTAATAGCTTTTTGAATAAACCCTGCCATAACTTAAAAAGTAAGTTATCTTTTTAGTTCAATTTCTTCTTACTTTTATGTTCTCTAAAGCATTTATAAATTGGATGAATATCCAATATTTCCGACATTGTTCAAAGTTACTCTATTTTTCTATCCTTAATCAGAATTTCTTGGTGAAAATTTTAAAGAGCGATTTCTGTGCTTATGCTTGCCGAAATAATAGTATACTGGATGTGGTGTATCTCCAATGTGCAAGATATATTCCTCACATATTTAATATCGCGATCTTTCATTTAACGCATAGTATCACCGTCCTTAATCAAATATCTTTGCTACTTGCTCAGAGACAATATCTTACCAATTCTAAATTGTTTTCAAAGTCTTCGCTCGGAAGCAGCTGCTGATATTTGAATATCTGCGCCGCTCTGAACGATAGCTTTCATTTTTGACACATCCTCTTTAAAAAACACGTTTTTGTATCCGAAATGTAAAACTGAATTTCGCGTGTCATATAAAACATCAAGATCTTCATTTCATTGAGTATTCTTCGTTTCTTTATCAAAGATTACATTCCCTTTTCTCTCTTTCTTAATCTTGAAAAAATTATCTATAACGAATAGGCCATCAAAAATTTCATCTAGTAGCTTTTAATTTGTAACAATGCCGGCTAATATTACTGATTAAAACTGACATAAATTCTTCCTGAAATTTTAAAAAATAAATTTTATCAAATTTCAAGAATATTATCAAACCATAATTTATTCTTATTGTAATTTTCGTGTTTTTTCTTATCATTTCCTTTGCATTAGCCAATTCATAAACCCTTACTTCATCATATAGAAAAGAAAGCGTATCTTTAAAGATCAATCCGAATCAATGCATTTCACTGTATATGGTATAGCTACTCTTCAATGGCTGCATCACTACGTATTCTCGGCAAATAAATTCTGTATGCTTATAAATCTTAACAAATTATCCAAGTTGAAAATCAGAAGACAGTTTTGTAATCATTACAGGATTTTCAGGACTGATCGCATTCTTCTTCATAACCACAGCCTTACGAAATTTATGCTAAAATGTAGCATTCCTTTCTCTGATGTCTAGAAAAATATCTAGTCTAGATATCAGATATAAAAAGTCATTCCTTAATTCTACTTTTGATTTTACTGTTTTTTGACCAGTGCAATCTAAAATTTTTACTCAAGGAACTGATCATAATACCAAAATTAACTATGAAAACTATATTTGCCACTTCGATTATATGCCAATCAAACTAGAGTTTCTCATAATTCTTTGTATCTACTATTTTGACAATTTTAGTTGCAAATTTTGATATCATTGTCACTAACAACTTTGACCATTGACCCTAGTCAAAATCAACATAGGTTTTTTTTCTTACAAAATCATAAAACTACTTTCAGCTATCAGAAATGTACATATCCTTATAAGTATTTTATAATTTCATCATCGTTGTCACTACCTTCAAAACAGTCACCAATGTTATGACTGAAACACTTTCTTCGTCTGTTTTCGGAAATATAATTTTTTTATTGCAAATGCTAATATCTGAAATCGCAAAACACCTTGCACGTCACCTGATCGAGATACCTATGCCAGCAAGCGTTTTAACACTCTTCACAACAGAACCTTTTTTGCGATCTTATTGAAGTTCCCAGCCGTAGTTGTCCATAGACCGTTGTTTATCCTATAAATCTTACGGAAAACTCAACTGGCAGTGTTCTCACTGATATCATTGCTAGGTTTAAAAACTCAACTGTATTCAGCGACATTCTAGCACCTTGACAATCTTTCTATAATAGTTTCCAGTTATACAGAGAAAAACCAGGTATGTAGTAATTAACCTATGATGCACAAAATAAAATCATTCATACATGAACGAATGAACTTAAAGCTTTGGTTTTTATCATTGTGTTTAATGATTGTAGAAAATATATTTGAATGAAACAGCCTGCTCAGAATATGATATGTTACGCTATCTTCTTAACAGTAATCATACATAATGTAATCAAAAATATCATAACAGTATTCTTTTGAACCTGTATCTAGCGAATCACTATATCCAATTTGATTCACTCTTTAATTATACTCATAAGCTAAGCTGATAAATTATACCGATAAAAAGATACAGGAATAATGCCAAATTCTAGCTACGGCTTAACAATTACGAAATTGATTGCGATAAAAAAACAAATGATCAATTACATTTTTTCAAAAAAGTAACAGAAAACATATTTGAGAAAGAAGTAAATGCCAAATGCTTCTTTTTATCAGAGCCATTTATCTTTTCAGTGCTAATAATTGCCCTTGTTAGAAAGTGCTGTTTTTGAACTTACCAAGCCACATCGAACGCAAAATAATACTTACTAAAACTATAGGGTGAAATAAGAAATATGAGAAAAAACGCCAAAAGATTATTGAACCTAAAAATTATGTCTTGAAAGCGACAATACGAATTTCCTGTATTATAAAAGACGAGCTTACTCTTCTATCGAATGTGGAATAAACAACAACATAAAAGAGGTGATCTATCTTTGTAAGACAATATGAAAGAGATATAAAATTAAGAAAAGGAACTAAATGAATGTGTTCAACTAAAATCAAGAAATAAAAATAATGCCAAATACAATTTTCGAATGTTCCAAAGTAAAAAACAGGAAACAAATTTTATGTTTATAAGTTAAAAAATGAAAATTAAGAAAAAAATAAATTTGATTTCAAAACGATAATCCCACTCCAGATTTTCTACACAATTATGAGAATGTTATAATAAAGAGTTTTTCTTCATTTCATTATTGTAGATATTGAAAGACATTGTTAAAATGACTTTCAATATCTATTGCTGCAGAAAGCAGATATACTTCAAAATATACTAGAAATCAATTATCGCCTTTAAATTTAAAATATCTAAGCCTTATGAGCAGCTATGTACTCTGCACATTTATCTGTTATATAAAATATAACAGGAACTATAGTATTATAAATCCCAGGAATTACAAATAATGATCCCATAAACACTCACTCCACAATTTTCATTAATTCTACTAACAGATACGTGCCTCCTACGACAAACGCCAACAAACCAACAGACACAGCTACAAGTGATACCATAATTACCTACCTCCTATCGAGTTTATAAAATGAGATAAAACGTTGATACCATATGATATTGCATCTATACCATATGCAAGCATAAATTTTGATAACAGATATGCACCGCCGTATGCAATCAATGTCGCAGCAACAGTTGTAGATAAAAGCGATAGCATAAATTACCTACCTCCTATTTCAAACTTCCTTATTGAAGACTCGAAATATATGTTATACCAGAGAATATACCCACAATTGGAAGAGTCATCACGAATAATGTCAACATACAATCTACCTCCTATTCTTATTGTTCACTTCTTTATTTAAGAAGCATCATTGGAACTACTATACCAGAAAGAAGCGTAACTGGAATTGCTACTAGTACGAACAACATACAACTCACCTCCTATTCTTATTCTTTACTTCCTTATTAAAAAATCTAAAAGATACAAACCAGTAACCATAAATGCAATTGGAGCAGATACTACTAGTAATGCCAACATACAACTCACCTCCTATTCTTATTCTCTAAGAACAACCTCATAGAAACGACAAATTAAAAGAACACCCACTACACCTACAATAAAAGTCACCATAATTTTCCCCTCATTTTTGCAACTTTTGCTTATAACAATAATACACACCGCTCTTCTTCACTCATAGTAGCAAGAAGCATGCACATCAGCCAAAACACAAAAATAACACACATGGTTTTTTCTCTTTTCAAACTTTATTCAAGGTAAAGTCTTATAAAACAAGGACAAAGAGCAATAACAGACAATGTAGCCCAAAATAATAGCACAATTTCCCTCTCTTACACCGTGAACCAAACCATACATAGACGCTAAGATGCTAATAGCATACTTTTATCCATCCCTTCTATTTATATTATATACCAATCTTTCTTATCTATCTAAGAAGTCAATATAAATATAACCCAAAATACAAAATAAGATCCATAATGCCGTGATTTATAAAATTTCTTTGTTCAGA